>CALUTL010000001.1 GCA_944323655.1 Candidatus Gastranaerophilales bacterium
AAACTGGACGTCATTCTGAGCCGAAGGCGAAGAATCCCATAAAACAGAGGGGTCATCCTGAGCGTCAGCGAAGGATCCCCCTAAAAACAAGAACAAACCATTTTGTCATGCTGAGTTTATCTCAGCATCTCAACGAGATTCTGAAACAAGTTCAGAATGACAGTGGAAGACAAAATGGTTTAGTGAGAAACCTTTAACATTTGCATAATATAAGTTACAAAAATGCAAATTGCCAAAAGCCTTGCTTGTAACAAACAAGCAGGGCTTTTAGGTTAAGTCACCTAAACTTCCGACTTACTTCAACTAATAAAAAAAGACTTTTTAATAAACTATTTGTTATAATTCTCGCCTAAGCTCACCTTGGGCGATTTTCCTTTTTATCAGACACTTAAAAAAAATTTAAAATTATCACTAAATAACCTTAAAAAAGTGCTTGAAATATAATTCTTTTATGTTACAATGTTAGTAATTCGTTGGTATAAATATAGATAAGACAATAGAAAAGTGAGGAAAAATGGCTTGCGGCAAACTGGAAATTGATATTTTAAACACAATTTGGACTCTTACCGCAGAGTGTGAAGAACGTGATATTTCCATTCAAGATGTTGTAGATACTCTTTCCGCTAACGGCATTGAAAGAGCTTACACAACAATCAAAACGGTTATGGACAGACTTACCCTGAAAAGTATTTTGGTTAGATATAAGGTTGGTAAAAAATTCTTCTACCGTGCAGCTTTGAACAAACGTGAAATGGCACTTGATGCACTTAATACGGTTGCAGAACAGTTTTTCGATAAAAATTACGCTGAAATGATAAGATTTATCGAAAAAGAACACAGCGGACTTCTTGTATAATGGATATTGAAAAAGAAGAACGGCTTCTTGTATCCGAGCTTGTCAAAAAAGCTTTGCTCGGCTATATTCCTGTACGTGAAGCACTTTTAAGGTTTCCGCCCGATACAAAGGATAAAAGCATTCACGCAGCCTTTCATGCCCTTGTTCACTTGGAGGCTGACGAGGATTTGAGAAAACGTGACATCGACTATCGGGAAGAGCAGGATGAGTATTTGGCGCTTATTTCCGAAATACTTGCAAGCGGAGAAGATTTGCCTGATAATATTATCAGAAATTATGAAAAATACTATAAAGAAGCCGATATTCCGCATGCTAAAAATGCATCAGGTAATATTAAAAGTTTCTTTAGATTTTTGAATTTGGACTAAAAAACACGTGGACTGTAAAAATAAAGGAGAAAATATGAAAAAATTATTTGCATTTATTGCACTGTTCGCCGTAAGTTTTGGAATAGGTTTTGCTTTAAGCCGCCTAACCCCAAAAGAGGTACTTGCTATCGGTAAAGACAAAACAAATACGGATTTTGTTCTTGTCCCGACTATGCAATCCAAAACCGAACAGCAAAACCGGGCATGGGTAGGAACATTCCAGCTTGTATGGAATGATTTTCAGGACAATATTGTAAAAGGTCCGGTAAAATTTGTAGATGATGAAAAAAATGTATATGCTAAACAATTAAACAAACAAAAATTTAAATCTGATATGATCAGCGCAAACTCTTATTATAAGACTTTTGGTCTTGTTTCTCCTGATTTGAAAACTCAAATTGAAACAGCTTTAATGCAAAAATTCAACGAGACAAGCGAGATTTTGGATGCTTTAGACTGGACTCCGGCTCCGAACAAATATTTGTTTTATGCAATGTTAAAGAAAAACTTCAAATTTATAACAGCATTTGACAAGCTTGAACCTGCAAGATTTTCAAAATTTAGCGGAAAAGTTGACTATTTCGGAATAGGACCAAAATCTGATTCAAAACTTGATGATATGGTAAGAATTCTGTTTTATAATTCCAGAGATGATTTTGCTGTTTCAATCAAGACCGAAGGTAAAGATATTGTCTATCTGTATAGAACAGACGATAACAAAACATTCGACAAATTGTATAAAGATATGATTTACAAAGAACGTGGATACATGGGCTGGCATGAATTTTTACAGAAAGACGAATTGAGAGTCCCGAATTTGAATTTATATAAAATGCAAAAGTATCCGGAATTAACCCAGAAACAAATAAAGGGTACTGATTTAATGATAGATGATGCTATACAGACTTTGCAATTCACAATGAATAACGAAGGGGTCAAATTAAAAAGCGAAGCTGCTATGATTGCTAAAATGTCAGCTTTGGTTCCTGAAAGAAAACAATCTCCGAGAAAATGTTATCTTGATGATACTTTTGTTGTATTTTTACAGGAATATGACCGAAAAGCGCCGTATTTTGCCATTAGAGTTTACGACTTAAATTTGATTAATTCGACAGGTAAGCCTATTGTTGAAGAGCAGGCAGAAGATGCTTCGTCAACGGAAGTTGAAAAAATGCAAAACTCAGAAAATCCAAAAGCTTCTGACTCGCATGTTGAAAACAGCCAACAACCAGAAAACACATCAGATAACAAATAAAAGCATAAATGGGCGCCGCTTCCGCGGCGCCTTAAACATAACATATTTAACCATTGAAAAAACAAAACGCAAATGATAAAATATAAGTGTAAATAAAAGGAAAGGAGTCTGAAAGTATGATAGGACAAGGATTTAAGGGGGGGGGGGGGCACCCCAAATAAGCTTCTGAAAGGGTTTACGTTGGCGGAGGTATTGATAACCCTTGGTGTATTGGGTATTGTAATAGCGATGACACTTCCGACATTAGTTCAAAAGCATAAAGAGCGTGTATTAGTTGCAAAGCTTCAAAAATTTTACTCGACAATGAATCAGGCAATAATGCTGGCCGAAAATGTATATGGAGAAAGAGAAACCTGGTTTGAAGACATCTATGGTGTGGATGAAGACGGAAATTCTCTTAATCAGGTCTGGTTTGACAGATATTTAAGGAAATATTTGAACATATTAAAAGAAGAAGATCTCAAAAAAGGTGATGGTAAAATCTTATACTATCTTACAGATGGCGGAGCATTTATGAATGCAGGTAGCAACGGACGTGATTGGTTCTTTTTTCCCGGAAATCCAAAACGTTGTTTAGAAAAATATAAGTATAATGTTCAAAAAATAGCGGGAATATGCGGATTTCCGTTTTATTACAATCCTGCAAATACATCAAAAAACCTGCGGGCAAGAGAATTTGCGCCATATGGTATGAACGCCTGGGATGGTAAAGAATCATCTCTTTACGATCATTCTAGTTTTGGATGTAGTGAAAATTCAGAATGGGGAGGTTTCTGCACATTGTTAATCCAATTTAACGGCTGGAAAATTCCTAAAGATTACCCGTTTAAAATATGGTTTTAAATTTTAAATAAAGGCGGCTCGTGCAGACGCCTTTATTTTTTATTATTGACTAACCGTGGGAAGAATAATATAATCAGCTTATGGCAAAGTTGAAGTCAAAATGGATTTGTACAGAATGCGGGTATGAAACAGCAGGATACCTTGGAAAATGTCCTGAATGTGGAAGCTGGGGAACTTTAACGGAAGAAGTTCAATTTACCGGAAAAACTCCGAATGCTGTGGCAAATGAGTTTATAAACACCGAAAAGCCAAAGCTGTTAAAAGATATTGAAGTCGATGAGAGTGTCAGGTTGCGGACTAATATATCAGAATTTGACAGAATTTTAGGCGGTGGCTTTGTTGAAGGATCTCTTGTCCTTCTTGCTGGCGATCCTGGAATCGGAAAATCTACAATAACACTTCAAACCTGCGGAGAAATTTGCAAAAACGGTAAAAAAGTTCTTTATGTTTCTGCAGAAGAAAGCGCAAATCAGCTTAAGCTCAGGGCAGACAGGCTCGGAATAAATTCCGGTCACCTCTATATTTATCCGCAGACAAATATGGAAAATATTAAAATCCAGATTGAAGAACTGATGCCGGATTTTGTTGTGATAGATAGTATTCAGGCAATTTATTCAAATAATGTAGCAAGCACTGCGGGCAGTGTTTCTCAAATTAGAGAGTGCTGTAATATATTGATGCATATTGCAAAAAGCAAAAACATTACAACAGTTGTAATCGGCCATGTCACAAAAGAAGGAAGCATTGCAGGCCCGAAAGTTCTTGAACACATGGTTGATACCGTAATTTATTTTGAAGGCGACAAGTATAAGTCTTACAGAATGCTCCGTTCTATGAAAAACCGTTTCGGAAACACATCAGAGGTCGGGATTTTTGAGATGAACGCAGACGGGTTAAAATGTATTACAAACCCGAACGAACTGTTTTTAAACGAGCGTTCTCAAGGTTCTGTTCCGGGAAGCGCAATTATTGTAACAAATGAAGGCACAAGACCTCTGCTGGTGGAAATTCAGGCTCTTGTCGGCACAACCCCTTACGCTGCCCCAAGACGTGTCACAAACGGAGTTGATTTAAGCCGACTTCACCAAATTCTGGCGGTCTTGGAAAAGAGAATTGGACTTAACCTTTCAAAACAGGATGTTTATGTAAATGTTACAGGCGGAATTGAAGTTGACGAGCCAAGTGCTGATTTAGGAATTGCGATTGCCGTCGCCACCTGCGCAAGAGATGTCGTTGTAGACAGCCAAACCGTAATCATCGGTGAAATCGGGCTTTCAGGAGAAATTCATCCCGTAAATAATATCGAAAAACGACTTAACGAAGCGATAGCAACAGGGTTTAAAAAAGCGATTATTCCTTTTTCAAATGATGTTCCGGAAAATATCGGAAAAATTGAAATCGTAAAAGTCAAAAGGCTTATGGACGCAATCACAGCCTGCGTTTCACCGCAGTAAATTATTTTATTTTTTCGACACCTTTAGCATCTTTAACAATAAACGGTCTGACAAATGCCCAAGTCCCGTATAGCGATGCCAAAAGTCCTGCCGCCATAGTACCCTTGAATATTTTAGGATGCTTTGCTTTATTCACAAGCCCGCCAAGCGTTACAATAGTTGTTCCTGTCATTATCCCTAAATAGCCTTTGAATATGGTTCTGGGTACAACTATTGCATCTGTCATATCGGCTTTGTTTTTTGTGTTTTCGTGAATCCTGTCAAGCCAACTCTTTTTAGCTTGAAAATTGCTTGAAAAACTGCTTGAACTTGTTACTGATACTACCTTCATAGTAAAACTTTACAACAAAAAAATTCTTTTTTAAATGAAATATTAACTTTTTCTTAATAATTCAAACAGTCTAAACCTATTGATTAGTTTTTTTGTTGGTGATATAAATTACATGTTATAAATTTACATAATAAGAAGGAGTAAAGACTTATGACAAAAAGAAAAGTTGCTATCAATGGTTTTGGTAGAATCGGCCGTAACACATTACGTGCTGCTATTAGAGAAGGTATTTTTGATGAAATCGATTATGTAGCAATCAATGACCCTGGTTTGAAACCGGAAGATGCTGCTCGTATTTTCAAATATGACTCAGTTATGGGCAAATTTGACGGTACTGTTGAAGCTTATGAAGAAGGCATTATCGTAAACGGTAAAAAAATTAAATTCTTCGCAGAAAAAGATCCTGCTCAATTGCCTTGGAAAGATCTTGGTGTAGAAGTTGTTGTTGAATCAACAGGTTTCTTCACAGATGCTGAAAAAGCTAAAGCTCACATCGCTGCCGGCGCTAAGAAAGTTATCATCTCAGCTCCTGCAACTAACGAAGATAAAACTATCGTTTTAGGCGTTAACGAAAAAGAATACGATCCGGCTAAACACAACGTAATTTCAATGGCTTCTTGCACAACTAACTGCTTAGCTCCTGTTGCTAAAGTTATTGATGAAAAATTCGGTATCGTTAAAGGTTTGATGACAACTGTTCACTCATATACAGGTGACCAGAGAATCCTTGACGCAGGTCACAAAGATCCTCGTCGTGCTAGAGCTGGCGCTCTTAACATCGTTCCGACTAAAACAGGTGCTGCTAAAGCTGTTGCTCTTGTTTTACCGCAACTTAAAGGTAAATTGGACGGTTTCGCTATGAGAGTTCCTACTCCGGACGTTTCATTGGTTGACGTTGTATTCGAACTTTCTAAAGATGTTACTGTTGAAGAAGTTAACGCAGCTTTAAAAGAAGGTGCTGACGGACACGTTCTTTGCTACACTGAAGAACCGCTTGTATCTTCTGACTACATCGGAACTTCTCAATCATCTACAGTTGACGCTCTATTAACTCGTGTTATGGGCGGAAACCAAGTTAAAATCATTTCTTGGTACGACAACGAAATGGGTTACTCAACTCGTTTGGCTGAAACTACTAAAATGGTTGCTGAAAAATTATAATTTTTTAATAAATTATAAAATCTTAAACAAGTCCGAATTTATTTTCGGGCTTGTTTTTTATTGCCTTGTTTTTAAAAATATGTAAACTCCGGTAATAACTATTTAGAGAATGTAATTTATTTTGAAGTAAATTATATTATGCTTAAAAGGAGATGTTTTATGCATATTTTAAAAATTATAACATTTGTACTTGTACTTATCGGTGCTATTAACTGGGGGCTTGTGGGAGCTTTCGGGATTGACCTTGTGGCTTTAATCTTCGGGGATATGACCTTATTAGCAAGAATTGTTTATATTCTTGTCGGAGTTTCCGCTATAATCTATGCGATTACTGCTTACAGAGACCTTTCAAAATTTGATTAATCAAAGACAGTTTTGAACCCGAAATTACTCTGATTTTTCAAGTGAAGCCAGATAATCCTTGTTGGCATTCAAAGTATTTTCGGTTGCAACGACGGAATAAACAGGTTTGCCTTTAAATATGTAATTTGCAGCATTATAAATATCGTCTGCGGTTATACTGTCTATGGTTTCAAGAATTAAATTCTCCTGACCTAATCCGTAAGGCGAAATAAGCCCGTATCCGAGAGATTTATTTTTACCGCTGTTGGACTCGTTTGAATTTAATACGGAATTTTTCAAACTGCGTTTTGCATTTTCAAGTTCGGCATCCGTAACATGCTCGGTTTTCATTTTTTGAATATGCTTGTTAAATCCGTCTATGGATTTTTTAAGGTTATCAAAGCTGACTTCTCCGGTTTCTTTATTTTCGGTAGTAGTGCCTATTTCAAGCTCAATTACACCGATATCGCCTACAATATCAGAATTTGAATGAACTGAATATGCAAGTTTTTGGCTTTCTCTCAAATCCTGAAACAATCGTGAAGACGGATTTCCGCCCAATATTGTGTTCAAAAGATTTAGAGTAATTTCGTCTTTTAAGTTTTGATTAACCTGAAATTTATAAGCTTTTATAATATGCGCCTGCGGTTTTGCGTAAACATCAGTCATCACTTTTGTTTGAGGGATTTCTGTATAAACTTTGGCTATATCTGAATTTTTTGGCGCAACTTTCGGCAAAGCCGCAATCTCATCAAATACAAGCTGTTTTAATTCAGGTTTCTGCGAAAACGGCGCTGATACAACTATATTTGCCTGCCCGTTTTTGATTATAAAGTCATACAAGTTCTTCAAATCATCCAAAGTTACGGAATCAATTGAATTTAAAATTTCCTCTTTTGAATATCCGCTCTGTATTCCCTTATACAACTCCGGCAAAAGCTTATCATTAGCGGTTTTCTCTGAAGTTAGAATTTCATCTTTTAATTCGCTTTTCATTTTATCAAGAGTTGACTGCTTAAATCTTGGTGTTTGAATAACTTCTTTTACTGCCTTTAAAGCCTTTTGCATATCGCTTGCAAAGAAATTCGATCTGGCAATCAAGTCTGTCTGACCGGAAACAAATACCATATCTATTGAATCCTTATCCAATCCTTGTTGATATTCAATTTCACTCTTATTAATTGTGCCGGAATTTAAAATTTTAAACAACAACGGCGCTGCGGCAGGTTTTGAATTTTTCGGAATATTGCTGTTTGAATATAATATATTAAAACAAGCATTGTCATTTTTGATGTCTTGCAGAACAACTTCAAAATTATTATTCAGACGATATTCTTTTACGGTATCCATATTAACAGCGTGTTTTTTTGCGGCGGTTCCCGAAAAAGCGACATCCGAAGCTTTATTATAATTTTCTTTAATACTTTCTTGTGTTGCGGTTGACGGATGAACTACCGTCATAGAACATTTATTCAAGTCCAAATATTTTTTAGCGGCATTTGTAATATCCTGAGGCGTAATCTCATTTATAATCTTAGTGAAATCCGTCACCATATTAAGATCATTATCAAGAAATACTCCGCCAATAAGTGCATTTGTGTAAGCTGAATATTCAAAAAGGCTTGAAAAATCCTTTAAAATACGTTTTTTAACAACATTTAATTCGTCATCCGTCGGCGGATTTGTCGAAATTTTAGCAATTTCATTGTAAATCGTCTTTATAATCTTTTCGGAATTTTCCTCCGTCCCGTCTGCCATAATTATTATTGCACGACCATCATTAGGTTTGGTACTTATACGCTCAATTTGAGTAATGGAGCTGCTGTTTAAATCCTTCAGCTTTTTATCAATTCGAGAAGTTTTTGACATTGTTAAAATTTGAGCCAAAGCTTGAGACAGAATTTTTTCTTTTGCATCATTATTTTTCGGCCCGTCAAATGCAAGAATTACGGACGTTGCGGTTGCTTTATCGGAAATAATATCCTCTCGCACCGGCTTATCAAGCGGAGCAAGCTTTTCAAAATATCTTGATTCCGGCGGTTTCTTATTCTGCGTAAAGTATTTTGAAATTAAACTCATTGTTTTTTCAGGCTCAACTTCACCGGTCACAACCGTTGTCATATTGGCAGGATAATAATTGTTGTTGAAATAATTTACAACATCTTCTCTTGTAAGATTTGTTATATTTGAAGTCGTGCCGCCAATCATATCAACGGATTTTGTCTGAACTTTATATAAATTTTTCAATGCCTTGTTTAAACCGACGTTAACAGGGTCGCCAGTTATCATATTTATCTCGGAATTTACAATTCCCTTTTCTTTTTCAAGCATATTTTCAGCAAACTTTGGAGTCTCAAGCATTGAGGCATGAAGCTTTATTTTTTGTTCCAAGTCCTCTTTTTCAAGCAAGTTTGAGCTTATAAAATAATTAGTTTCGGCAAATCCTGTACTTGCATTTGTATTAGCTCCCATTTCGTCAACTTTTTTGAAAAATTCGCCTGCCTCTAGCCCGTCTGAACCGTTAAAAAGATTGTGTTCTATATAATGGCTTATTCCTCTTAAATTGTCAGGTTCGTTCATTGAACCGGTGTTTACATAAGTTTTAACAACAGTTTTACCTTCTTTTGGAATGATTACAACTCTCTGACCGTTAGAAAGCTTATAAAGCGTTGCCTCTAAGTCGAAAGGAAGCTCAAATTTCCCGATTTTTGAGTATTTCAAAGGCGTCTTAACCGCATAATCAGGTGTAACATTTGATAAAGATTTAATCTCCCTTTCTGGCTCTGATACAGGCTTTGATTTATTTTGCATTTCTGATGACGCCTGCATATCAGCAACTTTTCCGGTGCCAAAACTTGGGGTAAATTTTATCATACACTTTTCCTTCCTAACTTATATGATAATAAAAACATAAGCAAAATAAAAATTGCCTTTATGTAAATTTTTATATCCGAAAAACGCATCAGACTTGAAGTGCGGATTAATTTTTATTTAAAAATAGTCTGTTCTCTATCCGGTCCCACACTCACAATTGAAACAGGAACGCCAAGAATTTCTTCCAATCTTTCAAGATATTTTCTGCAATTTTCAGGAAGTTTTCCGTATTCTCTAATTTGAGAAATATCAGATTTCCAGCCCTTATGAGTTTCGTAAACAGGCTCTAAGTATTTGTGCATAAACACATCTGTCGGATAACTTTTATAAATTTGACCGTTTCTTGTGTCTTTATAAGCCGTACAAACTTTAATTTCATCAAAAGTATCGAAAACATCAGCTTTAGTAAGTGCAATTGAAGTTAAACCGCCGACAAGCACAGAATAGCGCATAATAACGGCATCAAACCATCCGCAGCGGCGCGGTCTGCCTGTTGTTACACCAAACTCATGACCGATTTGTCTGATTTTTTCGCCTATTTCGTCGTTTAATTCAGTTACAAAAGGCCCTTCTCCTACTCTTGTAACGTAAGCCTTAGCTACCCCTATAACCTCATCAATCATAGTTGGCCCGTAACCGCTTCCTGTCGCAGCTCCGCCGCCTATCGGATTTGAAGAAGTTACAAAAGGATAAGTCCCGTAATCTACATCAAGCATAACCCCTTGCGCGCCTTCAAACAAAATCGTCTTATTGCGGGAATTTTCTAGCATCTCTTGCCAGTCAAAACATACATAAGGCTTAAAAATTTGCGCATACTTTTCGCAAAGAGAAAGTACGCATTCTTTTGTATATGGCTGAAGTCCGTAAACCTTTTCAAGCATTTTATTTTTTATCGGAAGAATAATATCAAGTTTTTCGTTTAAAGTTTCAAGATTATACAAATCGCCGACTTTCAAACCTAATCTTGCGGCTTTATCGGTATAAGTAGGCCCGATGCCTTTTTTAGTAGTCCCGATTTTGCCCTTGCCTGCCGTTTGCTCAGAATACCCGTCAATTTCCGTATGATAAGGCATTGTAATTGATGCAAGAGGGCTTATCTTCAAACCTGAAACATCTATGCCTTCAGCTATCAGATCATTCACTTCGCTTTCAAAAAATTCAGGCAATATAACAGTTCCCGCACCCAAAAAGCAGGTTTTACCTTTATACAAAATTCCGGACGGAATAAGATGGAATTTAAAAGTTTTGTTATCCGCCACAACAGTATGCCCTGCATTACATCCGCCCTGATATCTTATAATCAAATCAGCGTCATGCGCAAGAATATCGGTAATCTTTGCCTTACCTTCATCTCCCCACTGTGAGCCTACTACAACTTTATTTGCCATATCATATCCCTTCCGTAAAAACCTTACTTCAACTAACTTATTTTAACACAAAAGGAATTAATTTAAACAAAATTGTTAAATATCATCAAGAAGATCAGGCTCTTTTTTGTAGTTGGTTTTGCGTCTGGCTTTTTTAATATTTTTCTTCTTTTGTTTTTCGGGAAGTTTTCTGTAAGCGTTATCAAGTGAAATTTTTGTAACAGCAGTTCCGCTTCTTCTGTCAAAAAAGGCAAGCCAAAAACTTCTGTTCACGTTATCAACAGTAAACGAAATGTTCCCAAGAATTTTGTCGCCTGAATTAATTTTCCGAAACATCATCTTGGTATCCCCGAAAATTGACGGGCGAAAAACCTTGTTGTAATCGTTAACCAATGCCATATCAAGCCCCGAAAAATCCTTATCTGACATATTAGAAATCAACAAAGTTATAGTGATTGTATTTAATTCACCGAAAGGATCTTCTTCGTGTTCGATATTACTTATACTTATATCAAGCCCCGGATAAAATATTTCGTGCTGTTTTAAAGCAGTGTCCTTATAGACAGGCAAAGGAACAGTAGTGTTAATTTTAACCCGAATTTCATCCCCCGGAGCGATTAAGACTTCATTACCTTTTCTCATCAAAGCCATTCCAAGCCCGATAACTCCACCCACAGCGGCACCGCCCGCCAGAGTATAACCTTGAGAAGCAATAGCCGCCTCAAGCCCTAGCCAATTCAATGCCATCAATCCTCCAACGGCACCGCCTGCCACGGTATATCCGACATCCTGCACCAGAATTTTCGTAGTTTCAACTGCCGGATGAAGCTTTGTTGACATTTTACCTTCAATCGGGATTTCTCTTCCATCCGGAGTCACAAGATAATCAAAAGAAAGTTCAAGCCAGGCATCTCGTCCCATCCTCTTCGGGTCGCCCGAATGAGTAATCTTGCCGTGCGCTATTGTTCCTTTCGGGATAATTACACCCTTATCACCGCTTACTTCATTCGTAACTTCAGCAAAAAACTCGTCCCCTTCCATATTAATACTTCCGTCCAAGACCTGCGAAACTGTCATATTAATTATGTCTTTGCGCTCAAGATGTTCGACTTCTCCCGTAAAAAGTTCCGTTGCCTCCTGCCTGTACTGGTCACTGTATTCCGCATGACCTTCAAAAACAGGATCGGCAAATGCAGCCGAGGTAAAAATCATTGAACTTATTAATACTGCTGAAATTATCTTTTTCATAACAGAATTATACTACTTTAAACAAACTATAACAAATTTATACAATTTATGATAATATAAACACTATAGTAAGGCAAAAATTTTACGGGGGTTTTATGAATTTCAAACGCTGGTATGATATAGATGCAACAATGAGCAGAGCGATTGCTATTTGGGAAAAAGCAGACGAAAATATTCAGACAATTTGCGCAGATTATGTTATCGACAAACTTAAAGACTTAGATTTTGAGATGTCGCTTGACGAACAGTACAACTACATTATGCGAAGATGGTACGACAAAAACATCAGGGTTTCTCACGCTATGGAATATCTAAAACACGCACCTGTTGAAATTCAACGACAGCTTGCTCTTGACATTATTGAATACATTGAACAAAATAAAGAAGAAAACAACAAATAATTTGGCAAAAATTTTAAGCCGTTAATCTTCAATTTTCTTTACATATAGCCATGCCGGTCGTTGTCATATTAAACTAATATTATGAGTGACGAAATTAACCGCAAAGTTATAAATATATTTTCAAGGCACAATAAAGAGCTTCCGCCGGCATCATCCGGCGAGAAAGTTAAGTATTATGCCGGATTTAATTATGTAAAACTTAACAAAGACCATAACGGAAACTTCTTTAACAAAGAACATTTGATTAAGTATTCAAAGACCTGCCACTACATTGTAAGGGTAATGAGGGAACTTGACGGTGAAGTTGTTTTGTATAATTATGATGTTCCAAACGATGAACTTTTCAGATTTTTAAAATCGTTTGAAGATAAAACGCTTGACGGGACGATTATCGAAATAGACAAATACTTCCCAGACAATCCGGCATAAATACAATCACTCTCAAAATATAGCCAGCACAAGAATTATGAATTGTTTTTTCAGAAAGTATCACGAAAGTTTATATAACTGCACAAAGCCATACCAATACGTAGGCGGGGAATTTTTATCCTTTAACAAGGATTTTGACAAAGCCAAAGTAAAGTTTGCCTTTGCATTCCCCGACAAATACGAAATCGGGATAAGCAATTTAGGTTTAAGAGTGCTTTACAATCAAGTTAATTCACATCCTGATTATATGGCAGATAGAGTCTACGCCCCGGAAGCAGACTTCAAACCGCAGCCTCTGTATGCACTTGAAAGCAAGCGTGCAATTAAAGATTTTGATGCGGTCGGGTTTTCAATACAGTATGAACTTGCCTATCCTACGATTTTAAAGATGCTTGATATGGCGGGAATTCCATACAAAAATTCCGAAAGAACCGACGAACATCCGATAATTCTTGCAGGCGGGCCTTGTGCTTATAATCCTTTGCCGATTGCGGATTTTGTAGACGGATTTTTAATCGGTGACGGAGAAGATTCTATCCTTGAAGTCTGCGAAGTTCTTGAAAAAACAAAAGAACTTTCAAGAGCCGAAAGAATTAAAGAGCTTGCCAAAATTGACGGAGTCTGGTGTTCGGATTATCCAAAACATGTCACAAAAAGAATTGCGCAATTAAATTACGAAACAGCCTTAAAATCTTATCCGATACCGTTTTCATCCTCTGTTCACGACAGAGCAATAGTTGAAATAAGACGCGGCTGCGGCAGAATGTGCAGATTTTGCCAGCCGGGACACGTAAATCTTCCGATTAGAGAAAGAAGTGCCGAAGATATTATAAAAATAGCAAAAGAACTTGTTGAAAATACAGGTTATGATGAATATTCACTTCTTTCACTGTCTTCCAACGATTATTCCAACATAAATGAAGTTATAAAAGAGCTTGCGGTAGATTTTAATGAAAAGAAAATTTCCGTTTCACTTCCAAGCCAGAGAATAGACGGGTTTAATCTTGAGCTTGCAAATCTTGTCCAAAGTGTCAGAAAATCCACAATGACGCTTGCCCCTGAAGCAGGATCACAAAGGTTACGTGACGTTATTAAGAAAAACATCACGGAAGATATGATTTTGAATGCGATTTTAACTCTGTACGAAAACGGCTGGTCAAAAGTTAAACTGTATTTTATCTGCGGGCTTCCGACAGAAACCTTAAAAGATATGGACGAGATGGCGGAACTTTTACAAAAAATAAAATACCGCGCAAAACTTATAAAAAAAGAAAAAGGCCTAACCCACGGACTTGATATAACATGCACTCTGTCAATTTTTGTCCCAAAACCCTTTACCCCGTTCCAATGGCACGGTCAGATGAATTTGGATGAAGTAACAGAGCATATAAATTATTTGAAAGAAAAAACTTCACACCTTAAAGGGGTTAAAATCAACTACCACGACAAGTTTGTCTCAAGACTGGAAGTTGTTCTGACACGAGGCGACAGAAGTCTTTGCCAATACATTGAAGCCCTCTATAAAAAAGGCTGCTATCTTGATGCTTGGGGAGAATATTTTGATAAAAACATCTGGCACCAAACAGCGGAAGAATGCGGAATTTCACTTCAAGAACTTGCAGAAATGAATTACAATACGGAAAATCCGCTTCCTTGGGATTTTATAAATATCGGAGTTGATAAAGAGTGGTTTAAAGAAGAATATAAAAAAGCGCTTTCGATTCCTGAAATTATAACCACTGAAGAAAACACTTCGCACATAGTTCCGACCTGCGAAAAAGGATGCGTAAATTGCGGAGTGTGCAAAAATTTAAAAACCCGAAAAATCCTTGCCCCCGCCTTTAAAGCTTCAGATAAAGCACAAAAACTTGATTTTACACCTGTGGATCCTCACACAAGAGAAACTGACAAACGAGAAGTATTTAAATACAGAATTAAACTCACCAAAACCGGGATTTTAAGGTATTTTTCACACCTTGACTGGCAAAATACCTTCTTAAAAGTTTTATCCAGAAGCGGATTGAATATAGCGTATTCACAAGGGTTTAACCCGACAATGAAGGTTTCAATGGGGGTAGCACTTCCTCTGTTTGCCCAAAGCATTTGTGAATTAGTCGACATTGAGCTTTATGAAGATTTACCAACAGATATTATCAAACAAAAGTTGGAATCCTCACTTCCCGCAGGCTCAAAAATACTAAGTATTGTAAAAATAGATAAATCCTCAAAATCCATTGATACAACAGTATTTTGGGCGGAATATGAAGTCAAACTTTTTGATGATACCCTTTACGATTTTGAAAATTTTAAGTATAATACAAACAGAGTTTTGAATTCTCAGGAAATTTTTATTGAGAAGAAAAACAAAAAAGGTTTAATTAAAAAAATAGACATCAAACCGTGCATAAAATCGTACAAATTCGACGGGAACAGTCTATTCATAATTTTAAAAACCGGTCAGAACCTTGAAGGCGGAATACCGTCACTGAGAGCAGATGTGCTTATGGAGCTTATCGCACCGGATGTAAAAACAGACATCACACGAACAAGGTTCTTTGACGAAAACAATAGAGAGTTATAGGTTTAAGCAAAGGATTTTTTATGAACAACAAAAACTACAATGCGCCACAGCCGGCACCTAAGAAAATAGTTATAGCAGAGCGTGATAACATTGCTGCTGTTTTAGAAGGCAAAAAAGTTACAGATTTCTTTATTCACAGAGGCGAAGTTTTATTAGGCGATGTTTACCTGGCAACTGTAGACAATATTTTACCAAGTATTGATGCGGCTTTTGTAAACGTCGGAACAGATAAAATGGGCTTTCTTCACGCTCAGGACGTTATGGGAAAAGGCAGTTTAAAAGAAAAACTTTCTCCGAAACAAAGACTTATCGTTCAGGTAGTAAAAGAACCAACAGGACATAAAGGGCCTAGAGTTACAACTCAAATAAGCCTTCCCGGAAGATTTTTGGTCTTGATGCCTTATGAACCCGGTGTCAGCGTTTCTAAAAAGATTGAAAACTCAAGAGAACGCGCAAGGCTGAAAGCAATAATGAATCTTATAAAACCCGTCGGAGTGGGCGTTATTATAAGAACCGAAGCCGAAGGACAAAGCGAAGCTGATATTCAGGAAGATTTGGAAATTCTGCTCGAAAAATGGAACAACATCATAACGGCAGCAGAAACAATGACACCTCCAAACCTGATTTACAGAGATCAGGATCTTCTTTACCGTGTAATAAGAGAGGCTTGCACGGAAGATACAAAAGAAATCATAGTTGACACAGCATTTGCAATGAACAGAGTTCAAAACCTTCTGCAAAACTGGCACATGAACAAAAACATTGATGTCACTTTATACAAAGGTACAGAGCCCCTGCTTGTTGCAATGGATATCCACAAAGAAATAAAAGCCGCACTAAATATAAAAGTAAATATGCCTTCAGGCGGATATCTGTTTATCCAACAGACAGAGGCTTTGACGGTAATTGATGTAAACAGCGGTAAGTTCGTAAGCTCTGCAACTCAGGATGAAACGATTTTAAAAACAAATATTGAAGCAGTTCACGAAATTGCACGACAGTTAAGGCTCAGAAACATCGGCGGTATGATTATCATAGACTTTATTGATATGCTATCCCGCGCTGACAAGCTTGCAATTATGGAAGAATTGGAAATTGCACTTGAACCTGACAAAGCAAAACCGCAAGTCGGACAACTTTCGGATTTAGGACTTGTAGAACTAACACGCCATCGTCAGGGGCAAAGTCTTGCGGAAATATTTACGAAAAAATGCCCTCACTGCCAAGGCACAGGCTGCTCGGTTATTGACTTTAACTTCGCAACCCCGACAGCAGAAGGCGAATACAGAGCTAAAGCCGCAAAACTTAAGCTTCCTGTAACAAACTTCAAGAAAAACAACAATAATAATAACAAAAATAAAAATCAGCAAATGCCTCAGCAACAGGAAACCACACCTCAGATTGAACAGCAGCAGCCGATTCAACCGTCGATAGAAGTTGAAAATCCGGCTCAAACAGCAGTTCAAGAAGTTGAAAAGCGCGAAAACAATAAAAAACAAAAGAACAGACGCAAAAAATTTGACCGTCAGGATCGCGAACAAACGGCAGAAATTCAAGCAGAAATCAAGTCTAATGAAAGCATTCCGACAGCAGAAACCGTTCTGAAACCGGAAGAAGAATTTAAACCTGTAATTGAAGCTCAGCCAACCCCTGAGATGCCAGTACAAGCGGAACAACCATCAGAACAAACCCCAGCTCCGCAGCCTGCAAAACAAGAAAAGCGGACTAAAAAAATCAGAGGCAAAAGAAATAAAAAGCAAGAGGCGGAAGCGCAATTAAATCAGCCGGAAGTTCAAGCTGAAACAACAAAAGAAGTTCCCGCTGCCGAACCTAAACCGGAAGTAACGGCAGAAACAGTTACAGAAGAAACACCTAAAAAATCACGTCGTCCAAATCGCGGTTCTTCTAAAAAAAGCAAAACTAAAAAAGTAAATGAGGAAAAAATTGAAACAACAACATAAAACTTATTTAAAAATGTTTTCAATAATGCTTTTAGCGGCAATAATAACAGTTATTGCCGCTCAGGCAGGATTTTGCGATCCCTCAACCGTTGCAGACCAAGTTCCTGCGGCTGCCGCAACAACCGCAAACGCAGTTCAAACGGCTGAACAAAGCAAATCGGATGCAATTGTCAAATTTCTTATTGCAATGGGCGGGGTTGCACTTTCATCAATTGTAATTTTTTTAGGGCTTACAATTTACAACAAATTTTTTGTTGATAAAAAGCTATTTGAACCGAACAATCCTGATGATGCGCTTAACACACCTGAAACAGTAGAAGAAGCTGTTACTCTCTACATAAAAAGGAACAAACTATGCTAAAACCCGCATTTGGCGCTGTCGGTATGCTGCTTACCATTTTAATTATAGGGTTAATCGCCGTGATGACGCTTCCGATGCTTAAATCGACTTCAGGCACCAATTTAAACAACTCTTCCATAAATTACGAAAGCGCAGAAGATAAAGCTAATGAAATGATTGATGATATTCAAAAGAAACGTCAAGAAGCTATTGAATATTACAACAATCAATAAAACCTTTTAGGATTTTTCTTGTAATTTTCATATTGATTATAAATTTCTTTAAACAAGGCTTCTTTATCTTCTTGTTTAAGTTGTTGTACCGGTGGTTTTGGGTATACATTTGTTTTAGCTTGCCCGTTAGCATCTATATCATAATCCAAACTGATACGATTTAAATTTTTCACATCATCAATCGAAACGCTTCGGATTTTGTTGTTTTTGTCCAAAGTAAAATAAAGAAGATGACTTTCTAAAGGCGGCATTCCTTGAACAAAAGATCTTTTACGGAACACGTGATATGAATTTATAAAATCCGGTGTTGCCTTTCTTACATAAATAGTTTTGTCATTTCGCAAAATATCTATAACACTATCAACTGATTTTTCAAGCTCTGTACGTGCTTGCGGGTCTGTCGGATTTTTACCTGCTATATCTTGCGGCAGGTAAATTTTTTGATTTGCGTAAAGCCCGTTCATTTTTTCGACAGTTGTAAGATTATTTAACTTTGCAATCAATAGCATATAATCTCTTATTTCACGATTGGAAAGTTTTTTTCCGCCCAATTCCTTTTTGGCAATATTCCATAAAGAATCGCCTGACTTAAGTGTGTATTCCTTCTTCGATTTAACCTCAGGCAAAGATGCCATTACCTGATTAATCACAGCTTGTTCTGCTGAAATTCCATCAACCATAATAAATTCCTTTTTCCTTTTCCCCTTTTCTATATAAAAAAATTATCTGGTTAAAAAATGACTTTTTTTGAATAAAACTTAACATTTTGTATAACTTTTTTAATAATTAAAAAAGCAGAACAAGCTTCTATGGTTGTAAATCCTGATTTTTATGAATAATTTCAATCATTTCTTTAATAATTTTGTTGTAAGGAGTCGGGATATTATACTTTTCACCTAATTTAACAACAGTACCCGAAAACAATTCTATCTCAGTCTTTCGCCCGGCTTCTATATCTTGAAGCATTGAAGTCTTGCCGTCAGGAATCATTGAGTTAAAAAGCCCAATAGCATCTTGAAGCATTGTATCGGAATTTTTTATTCCTTCTTCAATCGCTATTTGCTGCGCTTCCGCAATAACTTTATTTGCCATATCCATAAAATTCTGATTTTGCATCATTTCGCCAAAGGTCATTTTAAAAATTGCACTTAGTGGATTTGCGCTGATATTTAACATAAATTTAAGCCACATTGAGCGCTTGATATCGTCGGGAATTTCATAATCAATTCCGCACTCTTCAAAAAATGCCTTAACCCTTAAAACATTATCTTTTGAATTTTCCCCAAACTCATTTTCCCCAAAGACAATCTTGCTTACTCCGTCATGCATAACACTGCGCCCGCATCTTACGGAACTATGACAAATACAGTAAGAATAAAGAACCTTGTCCCATCCATAAAGCTTTGCCAGCGCTTTTTCTGTTGTTACGCCGTTTAATAATGACAAAATAATCGTATCGTCTTTTACAAAATTTCTGATGTCTTCCTTTGCCTGAGCAAACCCTGAATATTTAGTTGCGATTATAATTAAATCAGCCTTGAAATTTTCTTCATCAGGCAGAATATAATCAAAATCACATTCCAAACCGTTATAAATAAGAGGCGAAGACTTGTACACATTTAATCTTTCTGCGCTAGCCAAAACCTTCAAACTGCCGCCTTTTAAACAGTTTTTAATTTTAACCGCATAAATGCTTCCAATAGCTCCAAGCCCGCAGATTAAAACTTTTTTAATTTCACTCATAGCTTCAATGCTTACACCTATTTAAGCCTTTCACTATGCGAAACCGGAATATCAGCCCCGCTTATCCAATCCTGCATAGCAGCCTTTTTAGAAAACATTTCTATTCTTGAATTTGTTCCTAAAGTCGCATAATTTGCAATCCCGACCGTCATAAAATCAATATCATCTTTTCTAAATTCAGAATTAATAAAGATTTTAGCATAATCATTTATTCTTGCTGATGCAAAATTCATATCATGAAAATCTTTGCTATTTTCAGAAACAGTTAAAGAGATTCCTTTTTTAGTGACACTTTCCTTAGTATTATAGTTGTAATCGTAACTGTATTGAATAGCATACCCAACCAAATTCAAATCGTTTTGACTGTATAACTTTGCAACACTGTTAATTTCCCCTAAGTTCATGCCTATTTTCGGAATATAAACAAAACATACTAAAACTAATAAAACAGTTAAAACAACCCCGATTGAAATTATAATAACGGGTTTGCGAGTTTTAACAATCTCAACAGCCTCACAAGTATTATCAACAACAACACTTCCCGCAACAAGATCATGCAACGACCTTCTTTGAGGGGAATTAAACAAAAACAGCATTACTATAACAAATGAAATAAACCCTATAAATATTGAATAAATAATAACAACATTTCCAACAGGCAGAAACAAAGAACCGAATACAAACATCGGAGTAAGAATTAACGCACGCAGCATTGATTTTCTGACAGATAAAAATTGATTGTCCATATCCACGACTTTAATCTTGAATAACCTTTTGCCCAAAGTCTGCCCGCCGCAAAGTCTGCTATTTTTAAGTCCGTAATAGAGCATAAAAATCACAAACCCGATTAATATTCCCCAATTTCCGATGTTTAAAAGCGGATCTTTAAACAGACTCAACAACAAATATGCAACAACCAAAAGCACAATTGAATCTGTCCAAAATGCTAAAATTCTTTTCCAAAATACATAACAATTATTCTTAACATTACTATTATTATCTTCCATAAAATCCCCCTTTACATAAATTTTATCAAACCAAAACAATTTCACAAAAAAAGTTAATTTTTTTTAACATAAATGCAATTTTGCCCTCAAAAAATACTTTATTAATACATAAGTGTAGTAGAAATAGGTGTGTGTAAAATATGGGATTGGAAATAAATTCCTTATTACGTACGTATGGACTTAACGGAATTGAACTTCAGAATAAGCCCTCAAGCGTAAGTTTCCGGCAAAATTCTTCCGAAGACAAGTTTGAAAGCAACTTGCCCGAAAGATTTGCTAACGAAGCCGTAATAACAAAACTTGTAAACACAAATCCCAAAATCCAAAGCATTTTAAAAGAAGTCGGAGTTGAACCCATACTTAATTTTCAGGACTTAAAACCGCTTTTGAATAACCACTGCACAGATGTCAGAAATATTTCATCAGGAATTGTTCAAAATCTGCCGTTTTCACTTAGAAACTTTGTCGATGAAAAAGCAATTTTAGATGCTTCCTATCTTCACGACATCGGAAAAGTCCTTATACCGAGTGAAATTCTAAACAAGCAAGGAAAACTTAACGAAACCGAAACAAAAATAATGCACAAGCACTCCGAACTTAGTTATGAAATTTTAAAGAACACTAATCTTGATAAAAAAACGCTTAACCTTATCAGAAACCATCATCAAAATGCAAAGAAAAGCGGATATCCTTTTGTTACGCAAGATTTTATGGCAGATTTAAACTTACAAATTCTATCTATGGCTGACAAATATTCTGCGCTAACGGAAAAAAGACCTTATAAAGAAGCATTTACCCCTCAGCAAGCATTGACTATAATTTACGCAGACGTAAAAGACGGTAAATTGCATCCGTTTGTTTTTAAAGCACTCACAAACTACGTCAATAAAACATCAAACATAAATCTACAACTTACTTAGCTGCCATTTTATTGTTACAAATAAATACACCTTAAAAACATTTGTTCATGTTTATATTATAATTAAGTAGATGAGTTTAGATAATCTAATAGATAGCTTTTTATCACCAATAGCCGATAAAATATCAGGGATAATTTTTTGCTCCGTAAATATTCACGGGGTTGAAGTTCAGCTGCTTGTGGCACTTTTAATGACTGCCGCAATCTATTTTACCCTAAGAACAGGTTTTATCGGAATATGGGGTTTTAAGCACGCCATAAAATTAATTACCAAAAATTACGAACATAAAGACCTCATTAAAAGGAAAAAGAAAGGTGAAGTTTCATCTTTTCAGGCACTTACTGCCACAATCTCGGCTTCTGCAGGAATAGGAAATGTCGCAGGATCTGCTGCTGCCGTTTCTATCGGAGGCCCGGGGGTAATTTTTTGGATGGTTGTCGCAGGTTTCTTCTCTATGGCACTGAAATTTGCAGAAGTCCTTTTAGGGCTTAAATTTAGAGAAGTTCATCCTGACGGAACCGTTGACGGCGGGCCAATGTATTATATTCAAAACGGGCTTAAAAACCACAAAATTTTCGGGAAATTTGCACCGTATTTATCTAAAATCTATGCACTTTGCTGTATCTTTGCAATGATCGGCGGATGGAATTTGTTTCAAATTAACGCTATGACAACACAGATTACGGAAGTTACGGGCGGCGATAAAAGCTTCTTTGCCGAACAAAGCTGGCTTTTGGGTTTGATTGTTGCCGTTATAACTTACTTTACTATTATCGGCGGAATTAAGGCTATCGGAAAGTTTACATCAAAAGTAACACCTGTTATGTGCAGTTTGTATGTTTTAACCGCTTTTACAATATGCCTTTTTAATATCCACCATTTTCCTCATGCAATTTCTCTTGTGATTAAAGAAGCCTTTAAACCTCAAGCACTTGCAGGCGGAATGTTTGCGTGCATGTTATGGGGATTCAGAAGGGCTATGTTTGCAAACGAATCAGGGCTTGGAACGGCTCCGATTGCGTTTTCTGCCGTAAAAACCAGCAAACCCGCAGTACAAGCCTTTATTGCTATGCTTCAGCCTTTTGTCGATACAGTAATCGTCGGAAGTGCTACGGCTTTTGTTATTGTTATTTCAGGTGCTTATCTTGATAATACCGGATTAGCGGGAATTGAACTAACCTCAAAGGCTTTCGGCTCCGTTTGTCCGTTCTTCCCGATACTTTTAACCATTATGGCAAGCTGCTTTGTGCTTTCAACCATGCTCTGCGGTTCATACTACGGAATAAAAAGCTGGAACTTCCTCTTTGGTAATTCTAAATTGAAAACACGCACTTTTCAGGTTATATATTGTTTATTCATAGTAGTTGGTTCTGCTATGAACTTTAAAAGTATCATAAATCTTTCGGATGCCTTCACTTTATTCCTTGCAGTTCCGAATTTGTTTGCGGTTTTCATACTTTCGGAGGTTGTCATGAAAGATTTGAAACGATATTGTAAGAAATATAATGTAGGATTATTCAAAAATAACACTGATAAACAAGGAGAGAGAAAAGATGAAAGAACAATGTCTGGAGATAGTAAGACAAAAGTGTAACGGATGCAAAGGCTGCGCTTTAGCTAATACTCGTAAAAACGTAGTTTTTGGCGACGGAAATGCTGACAAAGCAAAAATCGTTTTTATCGGAGAAGCACCCGGCGAAATGGAAGATGAAAGCGGAAGACCATTCTCAGGCCGCGCAGGTCAACTTTTGGATGAATTTTTGGCTGCTGCAGGAATCTCCAGAGAAGAAGATTTATATATTACAAACACCGTAAAATGCAGACCTCCGGAAAACAGAGTTCCAACTGACGAAGAAAAAGAAGCATGCCGCAAATTCTTAAATGCACAAATTGACTTTATCAAACCGCGTGCTATTATCCTTTGTGGTGCAACTGCTTTAAAATCATTCGTAGAACTTGATAAGAAAACAACTATTTCTAAAATAAGAGGTCAGTGGATGACTATTACGGTTGATGGCGTTGAATATCCTGCTATGACAATTTTCCACCCGTCATATTTGTTAAGAAACCATTCACTTGCTGAAAACGCACCAAGAACTCTTATGGCAAAAGATTTGAGAGAAATCAAAAACACTTACCTTAACGATGTTCAAAGATTTAATGACGTTGTTACGGGAAATGCTGAAAACAAAGAGTTCGCTTGCGTATAAATTAATAAACTAAATAACAACAAAAAGGCGGGTATTATGCCCGTCTTTTTTGTTATTAAAATTAAAGCAAACATTTAGTCTACAATTCCGGGTTCAAGCTTAGAGCCTGTGTACCATTCCCTAAACATATATTGAACTTTAGGTAAACAATATGCAAGAAGAAAACTGCTTAATCCGACATTAGTTAAAATATTCAAAGATTTTACAAATTTAGCTTTCTTAGCAAATCTTTGAACGGCATCCAAAGGTGAAGTTCCGGCTGAAGCTCTTGCTTTTTGTGCAAATTCTTCTATGGATTTTTTAAATTTTGCGAGCTCTTTTATATCAACGTAAGCTTTAGGATCTCTAATTCCGTTTTGCTTAATTTTCGGATTTTCGTAGAGAAGTTTTACTTTTTCAAATTTTGCGGCATATTTTGTAAACAGAGCATCAGGGTTTTCGTCAATAAACTTCAAAAGAGCTTTTCCGTCGTTACCGTTTGGAAGCTTCAATGATTTATCCGCAATTTGCTGCAAAAATTCTTTATCTGCAAGCATAATAGGATCAAGTTTTACATCCAGATTGAGCGCTTTATTAGCGGCAGAATCCAGAATTTTTTCAATATATTTGGGCGCAACGTAATTTAAGAACATCATTCCAAGCATCTTGAAGCCTAAATCGACCGCCTCATTTTTCTTTCTTGATGTAACAACACGCCCGACAGCATAACCGCCGTCAATCGCTGCCATCTTTTGGTAAGTCGTAAAGTTAGCAATCGAAGATGCCATATTTCCGCCAAAAGCGACAGGAGAAGATTTGCTTAAAGACATCGACGAAAATACATCCCTTTTTAAAGTTCCAAAGGGGACATTAGCATTCTGTAAAGGATTGCTGTTGTTAAGTTGCTTCTTCTCATCACGTTCTTTTTGAGCGGCTTTGGTTTTTGCAGTAAGCCTGAATACCATTTTCGGGATTATGAAGCCCATAAAGGCTATCGGAATAATCGTTGCGGCACCGAATTTAACGGATAAAAGTTTTTCATATAAAGCTTTATTGCCCTTAACTTTTTTCAAATCCTCAAGCGATTGCTCAATTTTCTTCGCCATATTTCCGGTAATTTCGCCGTTTTTAATTCGTTCAGTAAACGATTTTGTATTATATTCCAACCCCTGACAATCCGATTCTTTAAATAGTTTTAAATTAACGTCAGGCGCAAAACCTTTTCTTTTTATTATAAATTTATTGACTAATCTTTCAACAAGCGGAATTCCTCCAAGCCACACCGCTGAAGTTGCGTATTCATCAATAATTCGTTCTCTTGTCGCCAAAAATGCAACATCTTTGTCGTCTTTGTTTTCCTGATAAGTCAGATAAACTTTTGACGGAATCTCAACCCCGCAATCACGAAGTATAAGAGGGTAAACACTGCTGGTATTGCCTATTGCCGATATTATATTTGTTAATGACATTTTATTTTCTTTTCTCCAATTCTAAACTTTTGACTTTCAAATTTAACCCGTTTGGGGCAAAAAATAACCTTTCACGCTTATCTCCCGAGAAAGGCCATTTTCTTATTTAGAATTGAATTGATTTTAAACTTTCGCGCGCACTACCAATTCACAGCCCTTCTCAGGTCGCTATGATGATGGTGATGATGAAGTTTTAAAATCTTATTTTCCATTATTTTCCCTTTGCTATTAATTCTATTATAAAAAAATTATTTTTCAAGCCGCATTAAATTAAGACTTTACAATATTTTTTGCTTGATAAAACAGATCAATAACCGTATTATCATCCAACTTTTCTACAGCCTTAGAAACTTCTTTTTCATTGTTTTTGCCATAAAGCATCGCTCTGACAACCACATTATCAGCCATAGAAACAAGCCCTTGACGTTTTTCTTCAATCATTTCTTTTAACATTTTTTCGGCATTTTTAATATCTTCCGGCTTTATGTTAAACCAAGCTTCAAGAAGATTTCCTTTGCTCGCCTTAGCTAGAGGCTTTTCATAAGCCGTCGTGATTGACGGATTTTTAAGCATAAATGTATCACCGTCTTTACCGCGTACAAGATAAAGCTCCGAACTGTCCATTCCTGAAGCTCTTAACCTTTCGTACTGCTGAACGTATGAAGGCATATATTTATTTAATTTCTGATCATAAATTTCTTTACAGATTTCACTTGAAACTTTTCCGTTGATTTTTATGCCGAAATTCAAATTATTTTTTGAATTGCTTTGGGTAACTGTATTGACTTGCATTCACTGTCCTTTCTTATATTTAATTGTCTATCAGACAAATTGTATCATAAAGTAATTTCTCGCTTTTTCTTATTAAGCTTTCCGTTAATACATCAAATGCACCGCAGACACTTTCGCCATAAGTCATTGATACAAAAACTCTTTGTGACATTTTGGGATTTCTTATCGTTATATAATTTAATGCCTCCGACGGAGAATACTTGGTGTCAATAATACTATCCGGCTTCCCCCACCTTTCCACTTTCGATATTTTATATTCTAAGCGGTCAAGACCATCTTTATTTTTTGCCAATACTTCCGACTTTAATACTTTTCTTAATTCCGGTGACAATTTTACACCAAACGCTGTCGAATTGTAATTATTTGCATCTACTGCAGAAATCTTCATTATCTATTTCCTTTTTATATAACTATCACGCTATTATTAAATACCGTAAAATTTTTTTTTGCACTATTTCAAAAAATTTCTCAAATTTTGTAACTTTTCTTCATCCAAAACACTCACCGACAAAGTTTTATCCTTGGAGGTTTCTCCTTTTATTATCTTAAAAGATGTTTTCGGAATTTTGAAAGTCTTTGATAAAAATTCGACAAGAGCCTTATTGGCCTTCCCGTCAACCGGAGGGGCCGTTATTTTAACTTTTATCATACCTTCGGTTTTTATAATTTCGTTTTTTGATGAATTTGGTATAATTCTTAATGTCAAAAGAATTTGATTTTTTTCTTCCGCTGCCATAATTTTTCCTTCCGCATGTCGCTTATATGGATGAAATTTGTCGATTTTACTTGAAAATTACCGATAAAATCGGTATTATAATTATACCATGTCTGAAAAACCGCTTTTTGATGAAATAAAAGAAAAATTAATCGCACAAAACAGAGATGAAGAAGATATAAAGCAAATTGAAAAAGCTTACCTTTTTGCAAAAAAACTTCACGAAGGTCAGTACAGAATTTCGGAAGAACCATATATTATTCATCCCGTTGAAGTTGCAAAGATTCTTGTTGACTTGAAAGTCGACACTCATACCCTTATTGCGGCTTTTTTGCACGATATTCTTGAAGATACAGACACCAAACCCGAAGAAATTAAAGAATTATTCGGCGATGATGTTTTAACTCTTGTTCAAGGGGTTACAAAGCTTGGAAAATTGCAGTTCAAATCCAACGAAGAACGTCAGGCGGAAAATTTCCGAAGACTTTTTATCGCTATGGCAAACGATATCAGAATAATTTTCCTTAAACTTGCTGACCGGCTTCACAATATGCGAACCCTGAATTTTATGGCACCGAACAAGCAACAAAAAATTGCACGCGAAACTCTTGATATTTTTGCACCCCTTGCTAACCGACTGGGTATCGGACGTATTAAAGCCGAATTGGAAGATCTTTCTTTAAGATATCTTGAACCCGATAAATATTTTGAAATAGCTCAGCTTGTGTCGCAAACTAAAGCCGAAAGAGAAATGACCGTTAATCTGCTTATAGATAAGATTTCACAAGACGTTAAAAAAAGCGGAATTAACGCACAGATTACGGGACGTGCAAAGCATTATTACAGTATTTACAGCAAAATGAAACGCTTAAATATTGCTTTTCACGATCTTTATGACATAACAGCAGTCCGAGTTATTGTTGATACGGAAAAAGAATGCTACGAAGTTTTAGGGCTTATTCACTCACAATTTAAGCCGATTCCGGGAAGATTTAAAGATTATATCGCAATGCCGAAAGGCAACATGTATCAATCACTTCACACCTCAGTTATAGGCCCCAGATCCAAACCCCTTGAAGTTCAAATCCGAACCTGGGAAATGCACGAAGTCGCTGAATATGGTGTCGCTGCGCACTGGAGATATAAGGAAAAAGGTTCACAAAAAGCTAACAACCCAACTGATATGCAGTTTAGCTGGATGCGCAAAATGGCAGAATACGGCAAAGATATGACAAATGCCGAAGATTATGTGAATTCGGTTAAACTTGACTTATTTTCAGATCAAGTATTTGCTTTCACGCCAAACGGAGATGTCCTTGATTTACCGATAAATGCTACCCCTGTCGATTTTGCATACAGAATCCATTCTGACGTCGGACACAGAACCGTCGGTGCCTTAATTAACGGACGTATTGCACAGCTTGATACGAAATTAAACAACGGCGATATAGTAGAGATTTTAACTTCAAAAACCCAAGCTCCACGCCTTGATTGGCTTAATTTCGTCGTTACAAAGCAAGCTTCCTCAAAAATTAAACAATGGTTCAAGAAAAATAACCGCGAAGACCATATTGAAGTCGGTAAAGCCAACCTTGAACACGAACTTACTAAAGCCGTTTTTGACGATTACGTAAAATCAGGCGAGTTCGACAAGGTTGCCGTTGCAATGAACTACCAATCCGCTGACGACCTTTTCGCAGCTCTCGGATACGGGGAAACTACTTTAAATAAAATCATAAATAAACTTAAAAAACCGGAAAAGAAAACACCTGAAACCAGTTTTCACACAACTAAAAAGAAAAAATCAGAAAAGGATATTATAGGGCTTGAAGGTCTTATGTACTCGTTTGCAAGATGCTGTTCGCCGATTCCTGGAGAACCCATTGTGGGAGTTGTTACAAAATCCAAAGGGGTTTCTGTCCACAGAATCGACTGCAAAACATTAGAAAACGTTCCGCCTGAAAGAATGATGGATATCAGATGGTCAGGCGATCATACAACTAAAACTTACAGCACAACAATAAGAGTTGAAACAGCAGAAAAAATGGGACTTCTTAAAGATATTATTTCCGCAGTTTCCGACAACAATACCAACATAAATTATGCAAACGTAAAATCCAAAAATAACAAAATCGGTATTATTGAACTCGGTATTGAATTAAACAACATCGACACCCTTAAAAAAGTTATAAACAGCATTCAATCTATTCCCGACGTTTACAGCGTAAAACGTATCCAAACCTCCTACGCTCATTCAAATCAGCCTAGAAACCAAAAAAATAACAAACAAAATAATAAACAACGAAATTCTAAACAACATAAGAAAAATTAAAATCCCCGCCTTTTATAAGCAGGGATTTATCAGTCTTGAATGGCAGGGAAATCTTATTTATTCTGCTCCGTTAATCGCCTCATCATATTGAAGCCATTGCATAAACATGTTGTAATCGTTGAAATCATCAACTCTTTTATCATAAACAGCACCCTCCGGATATGTAATTCTTACGACTTTTTCATTTTCATCCAATACATAAATTACAACACCCGTAAAAGATCTGCCGTCTTCACCCATTAAAGTTTCACGGCGGAAATACTCTGTTTTATAACCATTACCGTTATAGCGCATCATTTCCGAATACTTCGCATCTGATTTGTCATTTTCATATTTATATTTTTCATAAAACCCTGCGGTATTATTTATACGGGTTACGACCTGCCCGTTATCGTTATATTGGTATCCGTCAATACCTTCTTGAACATTATAAGATGCATCATTATCAGGAACAAAAGCATCAATTTCCTTCTGTACATCATCTGCTAAGCCGGTAAAATCAAATGCCGTAGTTCCGTTTGCTTTGGCTTCCGCAAGTTTTGCATCAATTCTTTCCATAGCTGCGATACTGACTGGACTGTTTTCAATTTCTGCTAAAAATTGACGCATCTGCTCCGGTGTTTTTTCGTTACTTGCTGTCTTCTCAGGAATTAAAACAGGTTCCGCCTTTTTGGCATCAGGTTTTCTTATAATCTGTTCTCGTACAAACAGATTTATCTCTGAAAAAGTAACTTTGTTATCTCCTTCAAACATCGCCTTCATATCATCGTATGAGGGAATATTTACACCGGTGAATTCTTTTCCGACTTCTTTTTTAATTTGTTTGCTGATATTTTTTACGGCTTTTTCATATTCTTCTCTTGTTATATTAAACTCTGAGGTATCTATAACTCCGTCAGGTCTTTCAAAAGTATAGCTGCTGGTCTGGACAGTTTCGCCTTTCTTATCAAAAATTGAAAGAACCGCAAGACTTGCTAAATCTTCCTGCGTCAAATCCCTAAATGCTACTCCTGTTGTATTCGTTTTTAAATAATAATCCATTAAGCCTTTGATGGTGAATTTGTCCATTTGTTTTTCTCCTTATATTACACTGCACATTCACTAATTCTATCTATATCTGTCTGAAATAACTTCAAAATATCCTTCGTGCAAAACGAAACCTTAAATATCATTTTGCACAAACTTTTATATTATTTTTTTTAGCCACACCGCTTCACGCTGCCTCCTTTATGAATACAGTTTTAAATTACGTTCTATTGTTTTTTCTATTATTGATTTTATACTGTCGTATTCTGTTTGCAGAGCATTATGCTCTGTGTCAAGAATCTTCAATTGATTATCAAATTGCTTGTCTTTTGCTTCAATATCATTTAAAGCCTGTTCATACTTGATTTCAGCCAAAGTTATTGCTGTTTCATTCTGGCTTTCAGTAATATCGGCTGCGTTTGTCCAGATTATTGAAGTCCATTCGCAATCTGCAAGTCCGGTTCCAACTTCAGTTTCTTCTACGAACTGAACCTGTTCTAAAGTGACAGTTCCATTTTCAAGAGCAGACTGAAGCCATCCCGGATTATCCATCAATCCGTCTTCCAATACTTTATATAACGGACGTCCGCCTGTTGTTTTACCGCCTTCGACGACAGTACCGTCTTCAAGAACAGTGCCGGCTTTTTCTTCACTCGGGCCGTTCATTCTGTGCCACAAATTGATGTACCACTGGCCTTTGTCTTTGTTTTCGATAGTCGGAACAGCTTCATCAATATAATACGGGGTTTCCGGCTTGTCAGGCTCGTCTGCCAGCCATGCATTGTATTCACCGTCATAAAGATCTTTTTTAAATACATTCTCGGTAAAGGCGTATTCCATATCTGCCTGGAATGTTGCAAGAATAGGTTGACAATCATTGTAGTAATCTAAACCAAAATCTTTATAGTAAGTTAAAAGATAGTACAGATCAATACATTTTTGTTTAAGAGTTTTTAACTGAGCATCGCCATTTGCATCTATATAATAATTACTCATCAACGAAACAGCATCTTTTCTTTTCTGGTCGACTGTTGGATCATTCATTGTATCTAACAATTCCTGCTTCATTCCCTCATTTTCTGCGCAATAAATAATATCAGACGTGTCACACACAGCATCGGATACAGGTATCATATCAGGAGTTTTGCCTGTATTATTAATTGCTGAACCGTTAATAAAATCCCAGCCTATATCAATATTATTACCTGTAATTGTCTGATATTTTTTTGAGCCACCCTCAGGAAACTCTGACATCAATAAATGTGCCAAAACATGCTTATAACACCTTGAAGACATGGTTTCATCTAATGACCCCGCAGCTCCCATCATTGCATTACTATAACAAGAGGCAGAAGCTTCTTTAAATTTTTGATACAATTCAGTGTTTACACCGCTTACTTCTTCCCAGTATTTTTCGTCACTTCTGTCCGGTTTTTTAAGAAGCCAATCTGCATAATCCTGATTATATTTGTCCCAGTCTATCTGCCACTGCGGGTTTTCCACCTGAACAGTTTCCCATTCACTTTCAGGAGCAATAACACCATATTTATCCAAAAAGTCATACATATCAGAACTTGTTTCGTAATTTGTTGCATCAAGTTCTGATACAAGAATTTGCCCGTGCTGGTTAATTATTCCGTATTGGTTTTTCAATTCTCCGTACTGGCTTAAAGAAACACCAGTCAATTTTTCCGTTACTTTGTTTCCGCCGCCATCATAGGTTGTATACAATAATTCTGTTGAATTTAAGGCATCCATGTAAGCTGCACTTGCTGCTGTTGTTTCATTAGCAAGTGAAGTTTTTGCAGTCGTGATTGTCTGACTGCGCAATTCATTATCTGACAGTCTTGAGGTTATGCTTAACAATCTCGCTTGTGATGCCGATAAACCCATTTATGAGTCCTTTCCTATTATATTTCTTATCTTCTAATACGGACTTTATCTTGCAGTTCTTTAATTTTTTTGACATCTTTTTTATTTTCTTTACAATTATTTACATTTCGTTTTTTACTTATTTTTGAACTCTTTACATATTTGCAATTACAGGATTTATTGCTACCATGAAATTATGACTAGAATTTTTCTCATTTCAGACAGGACAGAGGTAATTGAAAAATACGGCAGGCTTTGCCGCGAAAATTCTTATGATTTTAACAGTTCTGCTGATGTAAAGCTCATTACAAATATTTTCAGTGCGGAAAATCAAGATATTGTACTTTTAGATAATGAAACCTCCTTATTTAATGTAAAAGAAGTTCTGAAAAGCATAAGAAATCTGGTCGAAAACTCAATTGTTATACTTATTACCGGCGAAAAAACTCCGGATAAAGACCTCTCAAAATCAATAAATGCGATTATTTCAGATAATTTTTCGGATTCAATGATTCTTTCGGCGCTAAGTATAAACATACGTGCGCAAAATTCACTTAAAAAACTTGCTGATACAAACAAAGATCTTGCGGCAAGCCTTTACAGACAAAACACGCTTTATGGCATAAGTTCACAGTTTGCAAGCACTCTTAATAGAGAAAAGCTTCTTGAATTTATGATTGAAGGGTTAGATAAAACCCTTAGTTTTTCACTTGCCTGCACGCTTTCCTTCTGCTCAAGCGAAGAACCCGTTTTAATATTAAATTCTCTATATGAAATTTCCGATGAACTTTTAAATGCAATTAAAGTCCGAACAATTTATAATTACAACTCACTTTTTGAAAACGGGGAAGTCCCTTTTAAAATTGACGAAAACAATTTAAAAGTCGTCAAATTCGTAAAATATCCCGCAAACCGTTTTAACTTTACGCTTTTCAGGTTTGATAATATGTTTGCGCGAATTGCATTGGGAGATACTTTTTACGGGTGCGTTGAAGTATTTAAGGAAAACCATTTTTCGCCCGAGGATTCAAAATGCTTCCAAACCATTGTTCAGCAAGTAACTTTACCTTTAAAAAACGCTTCTTTGTATCAGGAAATAATTGAAACAAACAAAAAACTTGAACGGCTTGAGAAGCTTAAATCAGAATTTATTTCGATAGTTTCGCACGAACTTAGAACCCCATTGACTTCAATTAAAAATTCGCTTGATATACTTTTAAGCGGGCGCTGCGGAGAAGTTACGGAAAATTCCGAAAAGTTTTTATCCATGGCAAAGCGTAATGTCACAAGGCTTTCAGGGATCATAAACGACCTTCTGGATCTTTCTAAAATTGAAGCGGGCAAAATGGATTTTCAATTCAAGCCGATTTCTGTTAATACGGTTATAGATTACGTCAAATCCGCACTATCAGGACTTGCCAAAGAAAAATCCCTTAATCTTATAATTAGAACGGAAGATAATTTACCTGATATTATGGGAGATTCTCAACGACTGGAGCAGGTTTTGACCAACCTTCTTTCAAACGCTATTAAATTTACTCCTGAAGGTAAAAATATTACCCTTAAATCGGAACTTAAAAATGCGAATGATATAAAATATCCTCCGTGTTTTGCGGAATATATGAAAAATTTAAAAGGTGATTACGTTATAGTTTCTGTTGAGGATGAAGGAATCGGAATTGCCGAAAACGAATATTTGCACGCATTCGACAAATTTGCGCAAATTGAAAATTCACTTTCACGCAAAGCCGGCGGAACAGGTCTTGGGCTTCCGATTGCAAGACAGCTTCTGGAAGCCCATAACGGCGCTATTTGGTGCGACAGTGTCCTTAACAAAGGTTCTAACTTCCACTTTGCCTTACCTGTTGCATCAGCGAATATTAAACCCGAAGAAATTTTAGTATAAATTGGTATTTCTGTTCACAAATTTGCCGGCATCAAGAATTTTGCCTTCTCTAACAAACATATCTGCAACTTGTTCTACAGTATTCAAATTATCTTCAACTTTGGAAACAGGTGCCTTGTTTGCTACAAACTCGAACAAATTAAAATATGCTTTATTGGCAATTTTGTTATAAAAATCTTTTACAAGCGAAATTTTTTCAGGATTTGCCTTTGCATTTACAACAGACTTAACAAGGAGCATAAAGTTTTTCTGATTGTCAAAACTATATGGATTCGGTGTATTAAGAGTCTGTTTTGCAAAAATTTCTACCAGTGGCGTTGCGGTCTTAAATTGCTTTGAAAAATCCTTATTTTCTAAAACGCCGCCCGCCGATTCCAGAAAAAACACCTTTGCAGTTCTGGAGTCAGTGTTATTTATAACTTCCTGAGCAAAATCCAAAGCTTCAGGATTTTCTGTTGAAGCAACCTTATAAGAATCCAACATTAAACCTAAAATACTTTTCCCGTTTGCTTCAACAGGCTCTATCAAATTTATATCATTAGGAAGCATCGCACGCCTCATTGAAAGCTCTATAGTATCCGCAACTAAGCCTAAATGTTTCTCTCGGATTTCTTTCAAATGCGGAAGAAACTCTTTTACTTCCTTATTTGCAAGTGCCCATAATTTGATTGTTTCTTTTAATTCTTCTGCTGTTCTCGTATCTGCCGGATGCTTTACTGCTCCCATAGTACGCCAGCCGTCAAACCTTGTTAATGGTGCCGTTAATTTTATTGACATAATTTCTCCTTTTTATTTCTTACTTTTATTTTAAAGTCAAACAAAATATTTTTTGCCGTTTTGTCAGCAACTTGCAAATTAAATGTAATTTCCTGTTCTGAATCTTTCAGTTAATTCATCCGGTGTAATCCGATGCAATACCGTATCATTCCAGTTACGAAAAGGAATTCTTTTATCTTCAGGATTCTTCGTCAAATACTCATTTACATTAACTATCTTGCCGTATGCGTATGCTAAACCTAAATCATCCTTTATTGTCTTTAAATTTTCCTTTATCACATCAGGTGAAACATCTCTTTTTATAAGATCACCAAAGTCAAATTCTTTTAAAGACTTAGTTTTTATAGCTTCATAAACATCTTTAAGTAAGGCTATTTTCTCCGGATCAGAATCTTTTTCTATTATTGCAAGCACTGAACCCACAAACTCTGCCTCACGCCCAAAATCTTCGGCTGGAACTGTCATTGACTCTCTTGCAATATTTTCAACTATTGGAATTGCATTTTGAAAATGCTTGTCAACACCATCATCCAGTAAAAATTCAGTATCTGCTGCGGCTTTTAGATAAAACTTCGACATCATTTTTCCAGTAGTATCAACAACCTCTTGCGAAAAATCCATAGCATGCGGATTTTTTCTTGATATCATCGGAAAAATTGCCATTAATTTTTCTAAAGGATTAAATGGGCCGAATCTTTCATCAGGATTCACCATATCTACATCATTAAACTTGTTTGCGGGTTTTTGCGAAAGCTCTATTGTATCTGCAACAAGCCCCAAGTGCTTCGGATTCATACTGCCAAGCTCAGGCAAAATTGCTTTTACATCACCTACTCGTCTTGACCAAGCCTCTATCGTTCCTTTTAATTCATCAATAGTTCTTGTATCCGCCGGTCTTTTATATAATCCCATCGGTTCCCAGCCTTCAAATCTCAATTTAGGATGCAGTAATTTTATCATTTTTAACCTCCGTTTCTTTTGATTTCAATGTTACTTTAAAAATAACTGTCGGAAACTAAAAAGTACTAAAAACAATTTACAAATTTTAACAATACCTGACACCGTTTTTAGTGTGCTATAATACTTTTATAGAAGATTTTGACCAGGGGAAATTATGAAAAATATTTTAATTGTTGATGATGAACAAGATATAGTTGAAAGTTTAAAATTCGTGCTTGAGGCTGCCGGATTCAACTGCTACACCGCATTTGACGGCGAAGAAGGGCTTCGGCTTGCAAAAGAAATTATTCCTGATTTAATGATACTCGACGTTATGATGCCAAAGATTAACGGCTACAAAATCAGCAGACTTTTGAAATATGACAGCAAATATAAAGAAATTCCGATTTTAATGATAACGGCACGCTCACAAGAAGAAGACAAACTTATCGGGGAAGAAACAGGTGCTGATGAGTATATTACAAAACCCTTTGACCTTGATGAAGTCTTAAAACAAGTCGAAAAATACTTAGGTAAACAAAATTGATGGAAACTGTAACTAACAAAACTTTGGAAAAACTTAAATACGATCTTGTAAGATCCGGTCTTATTCAATACGAAACCCTTGAACAAGCTCAAGAAATTGCGGCTGCCCAAAATATTAATATCGGTCAAGCTCTTATTAATTCCGGAATGCTGACTGAAGCAAGTTTGGTTAAATTTCTTGAGACCAAGCTTCATACACCTTTTGTTAATCTTGAAGATTACACAATTGATCCTAAATGCTTGAAATACATCAACTATTCAGACGCAAAACGCTTCAGGATTCTTCCTTTATTTAAAATTGAAGACACTCTGACAGTTGCAATGGCAGATCCGCTGGATCTTTTTGCAATAGACAAAATCGTTGAATCAGCGGAATGCTCAATTGAACCTGTTCTGGCTTCAGAATCCGTAATTATCAAAAAAATTGACGAGTATTACCCGAATGACATTAGCGTAGGTGATATTTATACCGACTCGGACGGAAAAAATTTTGACTGGAGAGATGAACTTCACAGCGAAGATTTGTCAGATACGCATATTCAAAAAATTATCCGCGCAATCCTAAAACAAGCACTCACTGAAGATGTTCATGAAGTTCTGTTCCAAAAAGAAGACTCCGGACTTGGAGTTAATTTCAAAAAAAACGGAGAAGTTATAAATAAAGGAATAATTCCGCAAGTATTAACGCTTTCCTTTACCGCAAAGCTTAAAACACTTGCTGAACTTGATCCTTCCGTAAGCGAAGTGCCTCAGCTTGGAAAATTGAACTTTAAAGTCGATGATATTTCCATTGTAACAAGCATTTCAACATTCCCGACAATTATGGGCGAGAGAATTTTCCTGAAAATTTACAAACCGCCTAAGGCTTTAAATAAAATTATAGTTAACAAATCTCAGCTTAACATCGTCAAAAACGCCCTTGATACCCCCGGCGTAATTCTTGTTTGCGGTTCACCTCTAAGCGGGAAAACTCACGTTATTTACTCGCTTTTAACTGAATGCGCAAACAAAAATAAAAATAAAAACATTATGACTCTTGAAAGCATTGCAAAATATAATTTGCAAAACATTAACCAGTGCGAGTTGAACGAGAATATAGGCTTTAATATGGATAAAGCCTCACGCTTTATAGAATTCCAATCTCCTGATATTATCTATTTGGAAGGGATTAAAAACAAAGAATCCTTCGATTATTTTTCAAACCTTGTATACGATGACAAAACTGTAATAATGGAATTTCTTGCAAATAATATGGAAGACTTGAGAAATAAAATGGCAATCTCAGACTTTGAAACCCTCAAATCCATAATCGGCTGTATAATTTTCATTCACTCCAAAAACAGCATCGAAGTCTTTGACAAAAGCACCGCCCAAAAATATTTGGCTTAAAAATTTTACTTAATATAAAACACTAAATTAATAAGAAAATCAGCTATAAGCATATAAACCGTCGACAAAATAGCCGCTTGAGTGGTTGAAATTCCGACTTCCTTTGCCCCGCCTCTGGTTTCATAACCTTGTGTTGCACATACTAAAGCAATCAATGCCCCGAAAATCGAAGCTTTTAATAGGCTTATATAAATATCTTTCGTACTTAACCAAGCCCAAACAGAATACATATAACGATCAGGGTGCAAGTTTATAGTAAGATAAGAAACAAGCATTCCGCCTGCCGTTCCGATAACTTCTGCCAGCAAAACCACCATCGGAACAGTAATTGCAGCAGCTATAATTCTCGGAGTAAAATAATACCCGACAGGATCAACTTTTAACGTTTTCATTGCATCAACCTGACTTGTAACCTGCATGTTGGCAATTTCGGCCGAAATCGCAGTTCCCGCTCTTGCTCCTATCGCTAAAGCTACAAACCCCGGTGCAATTTCTCTTATCAATACAATTACAATCGTTCCGCCGATATAAGCTTCCGCTCCGCTCATTAAAAACTGTTTGGAAACCTGTATCGTTATAACTGCCGCCGATATAAACGCTATTATTAATGAAATCGAAAGTGAATCATAACTGATTAAGGCAGCTTTATTTATTACCTCAGAAAACCTTAATTGTCCACTCACAAGATACTTTATACTCTTTATTAAATTTTGAACACAAAGCCCTAAAAATTCAATCAATTATTCCACCAAACTTTTTTAAAATCAGCCTCCCGCTAAAAGGAGGCTGATAATGATTTTTTAGTAAACCGGCATACACCATTTTTTGTATTTCGGGACTTTACCTTTAACAACTTCAAAATAAAGTTTTTGAAGATCTTTTGCAATCGGCCCGACATTTCCGTCGCCAAGTTTTCGATTATCAATTTTGACAATCGGGCTGACCTGAGCTCCTGTTCCACAGTAAAATGCTTCATCCGAAATATAAAGTTCTGTTCTATCTATCGCTCTTTCTTCAACTTCTAGGCCTAAAACGTCTTTCGCAAGTTCTATAATGGTATTTCTTGTAACACCGACAAGAATATCATCAGTCTTCATTGTTGTAACAAGCTTTCCGTTCTGAATGATAAATAAGTTCATAGCAGAACCTTCCGTAACTTTTCCTTGCTCATCTAATACAATTGCATCGTCAAAACCTGCGTTGTGCGCATCTGTCTTAATCAAAGCAGCATTAGCGTATCCTCCAGCAACTTTAGCTCTCGGAGGAATTGCGTTATCACTGTTTCTTCTCCAGCTTGAAACACATACACTCAAACCTTTTGATGTATCTATATAATCGCCCATTTTGTTCGAAATTATCATAAATGAATCCGGATTATCAAAAAGACCAGGTCCGACTTTTTGCGCTGATTTATACAATGTCGGACGCATATAAGCATCTTCTCTGTAATTGTTCTTTTTCATTAAGTCAACCGTTATTTTACAGTATTCTTCAACTGTATGAGGACTTTCCATATACATAATTTTTGCACTGCGCTGAAGTCTTTCATAATGCTCTTTTGCTCTGAAAACGTAAAGCTGTTTTTCTTCTTCATTCCAATACGCTCTGATACCTTCAAAAACCGCTGTACCATACAAAAAAGCATGCGTGCGAACCGGAATGGAAGCCTTTGCTATATCGACATATTCACCATTTAAGTAAACGTACTCTGTCATTTAACCCTCCTTATTTCCTAACCTACACTTTTGAGTATAACACGAAAATATAAATATAGCTTATTTTGTAAACAATAAAACGGGATTCTGTTTTCAGAACCCCGTTTTGAGGATATTATGGAAAATTGTTTTATTGAGGATCTTTTGCGTCATTACCGCCGATTACATAAACATCTTTTAGAAGCCATTCTGATCCGTACTGATTTATTTTCTTAATTGTATTCGGTTCCGGTCCTCTTTCATATCTGAAGCCGTCACTTGATTCCCAAACTCCGTCTGCTACTTTCTTATATGATACCGGTGCTTGACGTAACCAGTTTCCGGGTTCTGCGGTCGACTGATTCGGATCAAAGATAAACCAGTTTGGTGCGCCATTTCCGTTGGAAACATTTATGTCTTTTGCCGGAAGGTTAACACAGTTGCTTAATTGTTCACTATCGTTTACGTATAATTCGTGGCGTTTGAATTCTTCGTTTTTACCGAATACATAAGTTTCATCCGGATTTGACCATTTCGTTCCAATATCATTCATTATGTATACATCACCATCACGGCTTGTTCTTCCGCCATCCCAAAGAGTTCTGTGAACCTGATTATTTTTAACATCTTGCCAATCTAAACCGTATACAAACTTGCCGACTCCGGTTGTATCAATGCCCAAATCATAAAGCATTTCTTTCATTTTTTCCGGTACTTCCGATTCAAAGTTTTCTTTTACGTATATCGTTTCACCCGGAACCGGTATATAAACAGGCTTTTCGACATATTGTGTATCAGTTTTGGTCTGATATACAGTATCCCATTTGGTTATATATTCCGGAACTTTTACTGTATCAGTTTGCCATACTGTATCTGTCTGATGTATTATTTCTGGTACTTTGATCGTATCTGTTTTCCATATTGTATCTGTCTGATGTATTATTTCTGGTACTTTTACCGTATCTGTTTTCCATATTGTATCTGTCTGATGTATTATTTCTGGTACTTTAATTGTGTCTGTTTGCCATATTGTATCCGTCTTTTCAATATATTCTGGAATACCAATGGTGTCCGTTTTATAAACGGTATCTGTCTTTGTTATATATACAGGTTTTTCAATAATCTTCTCGACATATTCGGTTTCTGTTATTGTATCTGTCGGCAAAGGAACATAATGATTATGGATTTCATCAAGCTGATCCGCACAACCAACTGCTAACGAACCTCCGGCTAAAAGACCTACCGCACCTAATGCGTGTGATGCCTTTAATCCTTTTTGAGCTTGATTTGTATGTGTTGCAAGTTGTGTTGCTGTTTTAAATGCTTTACCTAAAGATGGTTTTAACAAATATAATGCTGTTCCTGCTGCACCTAATAGTGTGGCTCCAAGCCCTAACTTAGCTCCGGTTGATAATCCATCCTTCTTTTTAAGCTCTGTCGGCAGCGCTTTAGATTCTTTGCCGGATGCACTTGACGTTTGCCCACTTGACAAAGCTTTTGATAATTCGGATTTATCCTCCGATCTTTTTGTCGCAAGTTTTAGATCTTTCTTCTGAACTTCCGCATCAGAAACTTTAGAAACTTCTAATCCCATTTCTTAACTCCTTTTTCCTAAACTATAATTTTCCCCTTAGTGTTTCCACTTATATTTAGATAAAGTTTTTTATTTGCTTAGAGTTGCCTCGGACAACCTTTCTTTTTTCATAAAATTTAGCTGTATTATAGGATTTAAAAGCATTTTAACTTATATTTACATTTCGTAATAATTATTGTTTTTGACTTACTTTTACAGTTTCTATGAATTTTTTTGCATCATTAATCGGAATTGCAAATCCTATTCCGATATTGGAAATGTTGTTATCGGGGTTGTAAATAGACTGGTTTATGCCGATAACTTCACCTGAAGAATTTAACAACGGCCCGCCTGAACATCCGGGATTTATGGCCGCATCAGTCTGAATTTTATTTTTTGTATAGTCTATTCTTGATACTATTCCCTGCGTCAAGGTTCCGGAAAATCCAAACGGATTACCTATTGCAAGAACTTTTTGTCCGACTTTGATATCCTGAGAATCCCCGAATTTTATTGTTTGAAGTTTTGTTTTCGGAGAAATCTTTATAAGCGCCAAATCCTTGTTTTTACCCATTTTAGAAATAAGTTCCGCCTTATAAACCTGACCGTTAGACATTGTAACTTCTATGCTTTTTGAATCATCTACAACATGTGAACCGGTTAATATAAGCCCGTCCGAACTTACTATACAACCCGTTCCCGCTGAAATCCCGTCCGAAGTCTGCGCATCTATTGCAACTATTGCTGGATTTATTCTTTCGTAAACGGTTATATTAATCTCCTCATCCGGCTCGTAAGTTTTCGCAATTCCTGCATTCACGAAGCTTAATGACATTATTAACGATATAAATAAAAACAATATCTTTCTTTTCATAACAGTACCTCTCCTTTTTATTATTTATTAATTCCGATTATTTTCATTATATTTACGTGATTTGTAGCGGTTAGTTATTGAAATTATTAAAATTTTAATGTATAATTCAGAAAAGATTTAACAATTTTTATCAGTTAAGGAGATTACACATATGGAAAGAATTAACTTATTCAAAAAACATTTGGAAGAAAAAAGAGCAGTAAAAATTATTGCAGGTATCGACAACTTTGATATGGAAAGCGTAAAAAAAGTTGTTACAGCTGCTGACAAAACAGGCGCTAGCGCTGTTGATATTTGTGCTGATGAAGATATTATTAAAGCAGTCAGAGAAATGACTGATATGCCGATATTCGTATCATCAATTATCCCTTCAAAACTTGCAAGAGCAGTTGAACTCGGAGCTGATGCTATTGAACTTGGCAACTTTGATGTTCTTTATAAAAGCGGTAAAACTTTTACGGCAGGCGAAGTTCTTGAACTTGCAAAAGAAACTCTTTCACTTTTGAAAGGACAACACGTATTTTTCTGCGTTACTATCCCGGGTGAAATAGAAATTTCCGAACAAATTGCATTAGCTCGCGAACTTGAAGTTTTAGGAATTGACCTAATCCAAACTGAAGGACACTTCTCTAAATCAGAACAGGCTAACGGCGTTAGAGGTTTGATGGAAAGAGTTGAACTTACTATTTCTAACACTATTGAACTTGTTAGAAATGTTGATATACCTGTTATGACAGCAACAGGAATTAACCCGACAACTGCACCGTTTGCATTTGCAGCTGGTGCAAGCGCTATCGGATGCGGTTCTTGCGTTAACAAGTTGACTTCTGAAATTGCTATGATTGCAACTTCTCAACAACTTGTTGAAATTGCTTCTCGCAACGCTGAAAAAGTTGCTGAACTTGTTTAAGCTTTTAATAAAAGTTGATTGAATTAAAAATGCCTCAGATGTTTTATAATCGGGGCATTTTTATTTTTAAAAATACTAATTACGAACTCCGTTTTTTCACAAATATTAACATTAAATGGAAATTTCATCAGGTTTTAACTACAATATTTCTGTAGAATTAAGAGGGATATTATGGAATTAATTTTAGATATTTTATACATTTACGCAGCGCTTTACACTGTATTTTTCCTTGCGCTGTCTATTCGTAATCTTAGCGATAAAAAATTCAGACGTGAAAAAAAATATTCTCAATATGAAGAAAAAGACAACCTTGCAGTTGTAATTTATGCTCACAACAACGCTGATACATTAGAAAATTTAATTAACGAAATTAAATCGCAGGATTATCCGATTGGAAATTTTAAAGTATTTTTAATTCTGGACAACTGCACTGACGGCTCGCAAAATCTTTATACAAACGATGATTTTATCCACACAATCAATATCAAAGATGTCGGAACTATCGGCAAAGATCAAGCTATTTCTATTCTTTTAGAACAACTTTCACATGATGATTTTATTGATTCATTTGTATTTATTGATGCGGACAGAAGTATAGCACCTGACTTTTTGACAACGGTTAATGCCGCGCTTGCCAAAAACAGCGTGCTTAGCGGCGAAACTATTATTGATATTGAAAATTTCGGACCTATTGATAAGATTAAAGCCGCTTATCAAAAATACCACATGAATTTCTTACGCCGTGCCCGCTCACTTTTTGGGCTTGCTTCTCAAGCTGACAGCGGTGTTTTCATTATCAAAAAAGATATCGTAAATGAAATCGGCGATGTTGATTTTAAGGATATAAATTCAGAGCTTAAATACAGCCTTTTACTTTCTAAAATAGGCTTCAAATGCACCTACAACCCTAACATCCAGACTATTGTCGATAATACAAACTATGAATTTAAGAAACCCAGACTATCGGCCAGAATGAATCTTTTCAGAAACGGGATTTTGCAGATATTTTCAAAGAATTTTGTATTCAATGAACATGTACTTTCTCTTATTTACCCGAACATCTGGACGCTTTTGATTATTTACGCAATTGTACTTCACCACTCTTACAACTCTTATTTCTTCCTTGATTTTAAATTTGTTTTATTTACTTTTATTCTTTTGGCTGTCGGGTTTGCATTAAGCCTTGTTGAATCAAAGCTTACTAAAGTTGAAATTTTCAGACTTTTTATGTACCCGATTTATTCTTTCGGGCACATTATCAAAAACCTTCCGCCTGTCAGAAAGTTGATAAACAAGCTTATGAACAGAGAAGATTTGTCTGAAGATACTCAAAAATTTGACGTGGATGTTGTTGTTTCTACAAACAGAAGCAACCTGAACTGTAAAATGCAATTTATTTCAGACCACGGGCTTGCCAAAATCAGATTTTTCTATAAGAACAAAAAATTCACAACAGGCACTCATTTAAGAATGATTGACGCTTTGCAGGAATTAAAAACAAAGCTTGACGATTACGGTTTTGTGTTAAGAATTTGCAGTTGCTGTACTCATTTTACACCGAATGTCGACGGCTCGACTAATATGCTTAAAGGCTTCTGTAACAGCGATTATCCGTCGCCTTCCATTAAAGAGCCTAAGCCGACATTAATCTGGAACACCTGCAACGACTTCTGTCCGGCAGAGCTTAATAATTTGATTACGGAAATGGTTAAAGAAAGCAATCAGAACTAACAACTTCGTTAATCATATAAAATGATCCGCAAATTATTGTCAAAGTATCTTCTCTGTATTCAAATTCCGCAAGAGATTTGAATTTTTGGGAAGGAAATTCACAAGCCTCTTGAAGTTCTTCAACCGTGCAGGAATTAGGATTGCTGAAATGATTAAAATAAATCTCATCATTTTTGTCGAACAATAAATTCATCATTTTTTTGTAATCTTTATTCCTTAAACAACCAAAGACAAATCGGCGTTTTTTATTCGGAAAATAGAAATCCAAGCTTTCTCTTAAAGCTAAAATTCCGTTAGGGTTGTGCGCTCCGTCTATTATAAGATTTTTATTTTCTATAAACTGAAACCTTGCAGGATGCTTAACTTTTGAAAGTGCTGCCTGAATTACACACTCCGGAATTTCAGGAAAAACAAGCCTTATTGCAGCAAGTGCCAGCGAAAGATTTTCTTGCTGATAAAGCCCTTTTAAGGAAAGATTTGTTGTATCTTCAAAAGGTGCGGTCATAAGTAATAAAGAATCATTCTTGTCTGCCGCATCCCGAATAGCTTCATACCCTTCAGACGTCACAACAGGACAGCCTTTTTTAATTATTCCGGCTTTTTCAAACGCAATTTTATCTTTTGTATCACCTAACCGCTCGGTGTGATCAAGATCAATATGCGTAATAATTGCGCAAAGATTGCTTTTGATAACGTTTGTAGCATCAAACCTTCCGCCTAAACCAGTTTCCAAAACAACCACATCAACATTATTGTCAGCAAAATACTTAAATGCAGCCACCGTTAAAATTTCAAATTCCGTCAAATGAATTTCATGCTCATCTGCCTTTTTACAAATATCAAAAACAAGCTTTGAAAAATCTTCATCCGAAATATCAATCCCGTTTATTTTTATTCGCTCGGTATATTTAAAAATATGCGGACTTGTATAAAGCCCAGTTTTTTTGCCGGCTTCTTGTAAAACGCTGTCAAGAATAGCACAAACGCTTCCTTTACCGTTTGTTCCTGCAACATGGATACATTTAAGTTTATCCTGTGGATTACCTAAAAGCTCAAGAATTGCTGAAATTCTATCTAATCCAAGTTTTATATAAAACTTCCCGCTTGAAGTTAAAAGCTCTTTTGCCTCATTATAAGAGTTCATTAAATCACCTCTTTTGGCTTGCAATCTCTATTAATTTTTTGCAAATCTCGTCAACAGCATCGTATTTTGCAAGAGAAAGTGCTTTATTTTGAAGTTCAGAAAGTTTTTGAGAAGAATTAATTAGAGATAAAATGTTTTCAGACAAAGTATCTGCGTTTAATTCATCGTCCTCTAAATAAAGAGAAGCGCCTTTTTCCTGCATATATTTAGCGTTTTTGCGCTGATGATCAGCCGCTGCGTGCGGATACGGTACAAGAATTGAAGCAATACCTGATGCGCAAAGTTCCGAAATACTTAAAGATCCGGCTCTTGATACCGCTATATCAGATGCTTTTAAGACCGTCACCATATCATCAAAATAAGGTTTTACTATCAAATTCCTGTCACTTTCGTATTCCGGATAATTTTTTATCAACTGCTCAATTACACGCTCGAAATTCTTCTTCCCTGTCTGGAAAATTATCTGCAAATCAAATTCTTTTGAAAGTTTTTTAATAATCTCCACAGCCGCATCATTAATTGCTCTTGCACCTTGAGAGCCGCCCATTATACAAAGTGTTGTTTTATCTGAAATCCCAAGATTTTTGCGGGCTTCCGTTTTGGTTAAAATCTTAAAAGATTTTCTTATAGGATTCCCATTTATAAGGCAATTGTCATTAGCAATCTCATTTTTGGCACAATCAAACGCTAAAGAAACTGCCGACGCATTAAAGGCTAACTTTCGTGTCACAAGCCCCGGTTTTGCATCGCAATCATGCATCATATATGGAATTTTCAAGATTTTAGCTGCGATTAAAGCTGGTGCCGAAACATAACCACCCGTTCCAAAAACAGCATCCGGCTTGTATTTTAGAATATAAAAGCAGCTTTTCATAATTGCAAAAGATAATTCTACACACCATTTGATAAGCCCCACATCCTTTTTCCTCGGCATTCCGTGAACATTAACAGGCAAAAACTTATACCCTTTGGCTTTTACAATATCAAACTCAAGATTTTTAGGATTGCCGACATAAAAAACTTTTTCTCTTTTTTCAATTAAAGCATCCGCAATCGCAACCGCAGGGTAAATATGCCCTCCTGTTCCGCCTCCTGTTACGAAAAACGTTAAATTATCTTCTCTCTGCTCTTTCTCTTTCTTCATCCTGATTCCTTATCTTCTTAATCCTTTTTTTAGATATGTTTAATAAAATTCCGACCATCCAAAGTGAAACAATTAATGACGATCCGCCGTAACTTATGAACGGAAGCGGCACACCAGTTGTCGGCAAGAAAGAACTTGCGACACTTATATTCAAAAATGCCTGAAAACCTATCGCAAAAGTAATCCCGACCGCCAAAAGCCTTCCGTACAAATCAGGACAGCGGGAAGCAATAATAAATCCTCTATGTACAAGCGTCCAGAAAAGCCCGATTACAAGCACGCAGCCAATAAATCCCAATTCTTCCGCTAAAATTGCAAAAATAAAATCCGTATGACATTCGGGCAAATACGCAAGTTTCTGAATAGAACCGCCATATCCGACCCCGTTAAATCCGCCTGATGCAAAAGCAATTAAAGATTGGATTATGTTATACCCAGCCCCCTGAGGATCAGTTTCCGGATGACGCCAAATTCTTAATCTCTGGAGCTGATAAGGTTTAATAATCGTTGTTAAAGCAAGAATTATTGTCGTAACTCCTGCCGCAAGACAGCTGAAAAACAGCTTCAAAGACCCACCCCCGCACAAAAACATCACAACACAAACCGATAAAAGCAAAATTACCATACTTAAATTCGGCTGCATAAAAATAAATGCCATCATTACAAGTATCGGAATAAAATATTTAAACCACTTTGTCTCATCAAACAAATTCGGATTATCTTTGAAAGCAGATGCCATAAGCAATACTACGGCCGGCTTTGCAAATTCAGATGGCTGAAGCTGAAATCCGAAAAGGTTTATCCACCTTTTTGCACCGTTTACGGTAACCCCTAAAGGCGTAAAATCTACCAGCATCAGAGCGATAATTATACCCGCCGCAAGCAAAGTATTCCACTGCGCCAACTTTTTGTAATCGTAATTTGTAAAAAACTTAAGCCCGATAAACCCGACAATAAAACATATTATCTGTTTAATCAAAAATTGAGCGGGATTAACCCCCTCATCAAGACACTTCGGCGCAGAGGCCGAAAATATCATCATAAAGCCTATCATAACAAGGAAAGTCACGACAATCAAAAGGGTTCTGTCAGGTGAAGATATAATAACCCTTTGAATTGAAGACCTGCTGCTGCGGGTTCTTTCAGAATCGTAATGACCTCTATCATAATCTCGATAAGACATAATCTTTAAAGACCTTTCCTCTTTCCTCGTATCCGCTGAACATATCGAAACTTGCGCACGCTGGCGACAAAAGCACCACATCGGGCTTTAATTCAACTGCTCTGTCAACTGCATTCTGAAGCGAACTTTCTCTTATAATATTTTCAAATCCGTCGGATTTCAAATTTTCTTCAAACCTGTCTGCCGCCTCGCCTATTAAAATTATTGTTTTAATGTGTTTTTTACAAGCTTCGTCAAACTCTTTCAAATCCGTATTTTTATCTCTTCCGCCTGCAATCAAAACAACATCTTCATCATTAAAAGATCTTATTGCAACCAGAGAAGCCTCCGGATTTGTTGCTTTTGAATCGTTATAAAATTCAATCCCGTCTTTCTGTGCAAATTTTTCAAGCCTGTGTTCCGGAACCTTGAACGACATAATCGCATCTTTTATGTTTTCATTAGAAACACCTTCCAATTTTGCTGCAATTACGGCGCACATTACGTTTTGATAATTATGTTCTCCGATCAGCGGACAATCTTTAAGATCAATTATATGTTCTTCTTTGCCGCCACGCTTAAAATAAATTGCTTCATTCTTTTGATAACAGCAATTCTCGCCTATTTCACCGTCAAACATAAATACTGTTCCGCCGCATTCTTTAGAAATTTCCAAAAGCTTCGGATCCTTTGCATTTAAAACAGAAAATGCAGGCTCTTGAGGCGTTTTAAAGATTTTTGCTTTTGCTTTGAAGTAATTTTCAAGCGAGCCGTGCCAGCTAATGTGATCAGGAGTAAAATTAGTCCAAATCGAAATTTGCGGCTGAAAAGCGTTGCTGTATTCAAGCTGGAAAGAACTTACTTCACAAACAAAAATTTCGACATCTCCATCCAGAAGGTCACAAGGCGGAACCCCGTAATTTCCGCAAGGATATGCCTTAAAATCCTTACTCAAAATATGTGCCGCTAAAGCCGTTGTAGTCGTTTTGCCATTTGTTCCTGTTATTGCAACAAAAGGTTTTTGTGTCTGAGTATATGCAAGCTCAATTTCTGATATCACCGAAATCTTTTCATCTTTCAGGCGCTTCATAATTTCAGCTTCAGGCGGAATACCAGGGCTTGTCACCGCTATATAAGAATCTTTGATAAACTCATCCGAATGAGAGCCCATTTCAACCTTGATTCCTAAAAGCTCCAATTCAGCAATCGTTTTATTATCTTCATCTTTTCTCTCACGGCTTTCGGTGATATAAACGTCAGCCCCGTGTTTATTCAGATATTTAGCCGCAGAAATTCCGCTTTTTGACAATCCTAATACCAGAACTTTTCTTTCACGCCAGCCTGTTTTCATAATTAAATTATTCCTTTCAGAGTTAAATAAAACAACGTCAACGCAAACGCGCCTAACAAAGCGGAAATAAACGCAAAAGTTACTACAATTCTTTTTTCACTCCATCCGCAAAGTTCAAAATGATGATGAATCGGTGCCATTTTAAAAATTCTTTTTCCGGTCGTTTTAAAACTTGTAACTTGCAAAATTACCGAAAGCGCTTCAACGACGAAAATTCCGCCTATAAAAATAAGCAGAAATTCAAATTTGCCAATTACAGCAAGAGTCCCGAGCAAGCCGCCGATTGCAAGAGAACCAGTATCGCCCATAAAAACTTCAGCTTTAGGCTTGTTATATTTCAAAAATCCGAACAATGCCCCGGCAACTGATGCTGCTATTATAGCAGCACCGGGATGTCCGTTTAATAAAAGTATTACAGCACACGCGGCAAATGCAAAAACCCCAGTGGAAGACGCAAGCCCGTCCAACCCGTCAGTCAAATTGTAAGCATTAGAAGCACCCGTAATTACGATAACCGAAAATATCGGATACAGCCATTTTAAATCGACAGCGATACTTCCTATAGAAAAATAAGTACCTTCATTATTAGTCATCATAACAAATGCCGTAGGTAAAAGTGCAATTGCAATCTGTCTTAATAATTTCCCCTTAGCGCTCAACCCGTCATTATGCTTGCCTTTCAGCTTCAGATAATCGTCCTGAAAACCTGCAAATGCATAGAAAATAAATGTTATCAAAATTATAAAAACTTCTTCCGAAAATCTTTGCGCAAGCATCAGGGCAATAATTGAAGCGATAATCGCCGCAACAATTATGAACACACCGCCGGTTGTCGGAGTACCTTCTTTCTTTTGATGAGCCTCAGGCGCTAAATCCTTTACATATTGCCCTATCATTTTCTTTTTCAGAAATGAAATATACGGAACTCCAAATAACAGGCATAATATCATTCCAAGCAAAAATGCCACTGCTACCATTATCATGACTTCTTATTCTCCCTTAAATATTCGATTATTTCTTCAAACTTCATTGACCTTGAGGCTTTCAAGAATATTGTACTTCCCTCATCTATATTCTCAAGGACGTAATGCGCCGCATCAAGATTAGTTGCAAAATTTCTGACAAAAATTCCTTGTTTTTCAAGACTTTCCCCGATTTTTTCGGCTAAATGTCCAACTGTCAAAAACTTAACCTCTTTCAGCGCAGAATTTTTTGAAATCTTATCCGCTAAAAATTTTCCGACTTCACTGTGCAATTCTTCTTCCTGTGAGCCAAGCTCGCCCATGTTGCCAAGTATTACCACAGGATTTTTGTACAAGGATAAAAATGTCGAAACAGATGCCTTCATCGACTCGGGATTTGCGTTGTAGCTGTCATTAATAACGCTGAATCCACCGATTTTCTCTGCCTCCCACCTTTTTTCTATCGGATGGTAAGCCAAAAGTCCTGATTTAACTTCGTCATAAGACATTCCTATTTTTAAAGCAACTTCTATTGCTGAAAGAGAATTTTCGATATTATAACCCCCTTCAACATTTAGCTCGTATTCTTGACCTTTATATAAATATTTTGAATACCCTTGTCTTTGCTCCAAAATTTCGACATCGGTAATTGAAAACCAAACCCTTTCTCCTTTATAATTTTCGGTAAACTTGTGCAAACGGGGATTATCATTTGCGATCAAGACTCCATTTATATTTAAATGATTTACGATTTCAGACTTTGCTTTTGCGATATTATCGAGGCTTCCAAGACGTCCCAAATGCGCAGATCCGGCATTCGTAATAATTGCATAATCAGGTTCTGAATACTTTGAAAGAAGCTCTATTTCGCCTAAACCTCTCATGCCCATCTCAACTATAAGCGCCTGAGTATCCTCTTTAATCCCCAAAATTGTCTGACAAAGCCCGATTTCATTATTATGATTTGATAAAGTTTTTTGCGTATTAAATTTTTCACTTAAAACAGCATAAACCATTTCTTTAGTTGTGGTTTTGCCTGAACTTCCGGTAATTGCAACGGTTTTGGGAGAATATTTCCGCCTTACAAACCTTGCAAGTTCTAAATAAGCAGTCAAAGTATTTTCAACCTTAAAAACGACTTCGGCGCCTTCTAAAACCTCGCTGCCTGTTGTAAAATACCCGACAGCACCTTTTTCTAAAGCCTGAGGTATAAACTTCTCACCGTCAAAAGTCTCGCCCTTTAAAGGAAGGTAAATCTGCCCCTCTTTTATCGTTCTGGTATCTGTCGAAATCTCAAACAATAAACCGTTATTACTCTTTTTTAGCACTTCCGCACTGCAAGCGGTAAGAATTTCTTTCTCATTAAACTTCATACTTATAATTTTACTTCAAACAAAACAGGAGAGTAAAAAGTTAATAAATATTAATACTGCTTGACATCGGGCTTTGAGTATCTGATAATAATTATACGTGTATTATAGGTAAATCGTTGACAAAACCCCGACTAGCCGTATGCTGTAAGGGTTACGACACCTCAATTAGAAAGGACAAACAAATGTACGCAATTGTAGAAACAGGCGGAAAACAGTACCAAGTAGAAGAAGGTCGTTACGTTGATATCGAACTTCTTAATCAGGAAGCTGATTCAAAAGTTGTTTTTGACAACATCGTTATGATAGTAAACGGTAAAAAATCAAAAGTAGGTCAGCCTTACGTTGCAGGTGCTTCAGTAGAAGGAACCGTTGTTAAGGAAGACAAAGCTAAGAAAATTATCGTTTTCAAACAAAGACCTAAAAAAGGTTACAGAAAAAAACAAGGACACAGACAAGGCTTCACAAGAGTAATGATTAACAAAATCAGAACTTCAGCCCAGAAAAAAGCTTCAGAAGCAGAATCAACCGAAGAAGCTTAATTAACCAAAAGCCGAAAATAAAAGGCACTAAGTGATACAACAATCGTACACAAAAGTGTGCGAACCAATAGGAGATATAATCATGGCACATAAAAAAGGTATGGGATCAACCCGTAACGGACGCGATTCAGAAGCGAAACGACTCGGCGTTAAGAAATTCGGCGGCGAAGCTGTTAAAGCCGGAAATATTCTTGTTCGTCAGCGCGGAACTAAAATCCACCCCGGAAACAATGTAGGTATCGGATCTGATGACACTTTGTTTGCATTGATTGACGGTCAGGTAAAATTTGAACCTCACAGACGTGACAGAAAACAAGTTAGCGTTTACGCTGTGTAAAATAAAAAAATATAAAAATATTTAAAAGAGCCTTCATTTTCACAAATGGAGGCTCTTTTTTGCTAACAAGTTGCTTGAATGCGCTAAACAATTATTTTGGTCCGTCTTTCCGACGCATTTATTATCTATTGTAAAAGCCATGTCGTATATAGGCAATGCCCACTAGGACACCAACGCCCTTTTTTCTCTATATCCTCCCAGGGTTTAATAACATTTGCTTCTGATACATAAAAACTACTTGCATTTCTACTGTCAGCAAAGCGCATAACAAATCGGTCTTGACCTAATCTGTTAGGACGTTTATCTCCGTTTACATCAACTAAAATCGGCCATTCATTATTATTATATAAATACCACGCCATACCTGAATTATCTTTAAATGCATAACTTGTTTTAACACATCCCAACCAGTCAGGAGCACCAGATGACGGTTTTCCAGCTTGTCCTTCAGCACATACCCAGCATTCATCTGCATTATTATCAAAGCAAGTTTTTACAGCATTAAAATATTTAGATATAATTTTAAAATTTTTACCTGATGCTGAAGTATATGCAGTTCCATCATCCCCATAACTTTCCGGCCTCATACTGATAAATTCGCCACTCTCCTGCATTCTTAAAAAAGCCTGTGAAAAAGCAGAATAAGCTTTCTTATATGCGACTTTCCACTCTTTTTCTTGATGTTTAGCAATCAATGACAGCAACGTCAGTGCCGCAACTACACCAATAATTCCAATCGTTATTAAAACTTCTGCTAATGTAAAACCGGTTTCTTTCCCTCTTAAGGAGCTATTCTCGGGTGCCCCCCCCCCCCTGTAATTCAATCATATCAAGCATTTCCAGCTCCTTATCTTTTCTATGCTACTATTTTATTATACCAACCCTTTTTATTTTTGACAAGTATTTAGATTTTATGCACGCACAAAAGCACTAACCAATCCTTGCGGTGCGTCAAAAGACGCACCCTACTTAAAATAACCAAAACTTAAAAAATTATTAAAAATCCACCTCTCCCAAATATGTTAAACAATGTTAACAAATTCCAAAAATTTTTTAAAGTTTTGTCAAAAGCTTGTCGATAACAAAAGTGTAACTAGACAAATTGGAGAACAAGATATATGCTCAAAAAGATAGTAAAACCTGCGTGTAACGTTAGCGGCAGTGTTGAATACATATTAAGAGGAGCGAGAAAACGCCGTTCTATGGCGGTGGCTAATGCCAGAAACATCAACATGGAATCAGGCATAAAGCCAAAACTTGCTGTCATTAAGTAAGTGTGTTGCAGCAAGATTTAAAGAAGTTGAGAGCTATAAAAGGACTGAGAAACAAAACCTCAGTCCTTTTAATTTGCAAAATTATTTTTCAATCCCCCAAGGTTTTATCAAAAATTTTACAGCACGTCCAGCGATATGCTCTTGCATAGCATATTCAACATCTTTAAGTTCTAATGTTTTTGTAATCAGCTTTTCTACTTCGACCTCACCAGAAGCGATATAATCAAGAGCTTTTTTAAAGTACTCCGGAGTATGATGAAAAACGCTCATTAACCTTATATCGCCGTAATGCATTTTGGTAGTGTCAAAAGTTACGGTAGAACCTGATTTACAGCCGCCAAAAAAGTGAACTGTTCCGCCCGGGCGGACAAATGTAAAAATTCTTTCCCAAATCTCGGGCAATCCTACGCACTCAACCGCAACATCAAGCCCTTTATGTTCTTCCGTAAAATCCATAAAGATTTTTTCTGGATTAGGATACTTATTCAAATCCACAACTTCGTCTGCGTAAGCAAATTCTTCGGCAAGTTTAAGTTTTATCGGATTTCTGCCTGCTGCAATAACCCTTGCGCCTTTAAGCTTTGCAAGACGTGCAAACATAAGCCCGATTGGTCCTATACCGATAATTCCGACAGTATCGCCTTTGTTAATTCCTGTTCTTTCAACCCCATGAACCACATTTGCCAATGGTTCACAAAACGCAGCTCTGTCAAAGCTTAGATTGTCAGGCAAAATATAAGTATTTTTTTCGACTATTCTTGCAGGAATCGTTATAAATTGAGCATAAGCACCGTTTAATAAATCAAGATTTTCGCACAAATTATACTCTTTTCGCCTGCAATAGAAACAGTGTCCGCAAGGGGCTGAATTTGCACAGACAACCCTGTCGCCTGGCTTAAATTTTGTAACCCCTAACCCAACTTTTTCGACAACCCCAGAAAACTCATGCCCAAAACCTGACGGAATATTTTTTATTAATACAGGATGTCCTCTTCTGAAAGTCTTAACATCCGTACCGCAAGTAAGAGCCGACATTATTTTCACAACAATTTCGCCTTCCTCGGGCGGTTTTACCATAACGTCCTCATATATTATATTCTGCGGTCCGTAATATTGTATTGATTTCATATTATTTCCTTTATCGGGATTTTTAAGCTTTTGGATATTATGAAATTTTTATGTAAGCTTTCAAAATCTTATTTGCAATTGTATCTTTAAACGCCTCGTTTATTTTATCAAACTCATACACTGTTGACAAATTCTTAACCTTGACCTTGCCGCTTTTTAAAAGCTCTAACGATTCTCTTAAATCCGAAGGGGCGGGAGAATAGCTGCCAAGAACCGTTAATTCTCTGTAATAAATTTCATTATTAGCATAACCAAAATTTTTCGGAGTACTTGCAAAAACAAGAATTTTACCGCCGTTTCTGACCATTTTGAGAGCGAATTCAATCGCCTTGTCTGCTCCCGACGTCATAAATACAGCATCAACTCCGTAATTTTCAGTCTTTTCAAAAATATATTGCTTTGTATCATCAAAATTTGAGGAATTTACGGCCTTAATTCCAAACCCTTTTAACAACTCAACTCTTTCATCTATTAGGTCACACCCGATAACATTCATACCGTGGGCTTTCAAAGCCTGAGCCATCAAAATTCCGATAGAACCCAAGCCAACTACAAGAACAGTTGAATTTACTTTTAAATCGGCTCTATGAACAGCTCTTACACAGCATCCGAGAGGTTCATAAAAAGAGCCTTCTATTTCACTTAAATTTTCAGGAAGAAGATGAGCAACATTCATCAAGTGTTCTTCCGACAAATACACAAATTCGCTAAAACCTCCCGGAATAATGTTTGTTTTTTTAAAATGTTCACACATAGAAACGTTTCCGGCTCTGCAAAAAACACACTTTCCGCACGGAATATGATGCGAAGTTACAATCGTATCTCCGCGCTTAAAAGTTGTATCAGAATTAATTTCAACTATTCTTGCAACAATTTCGTGACCTAAAACTGTTCCGTCCGGTGAAATTTTCTCTCTGAATTTAACAATATCAGATCCGCAAAGTCCGCATCCTATTACTTTTACAATTGCGCCTTTTTGTGTCCCTAATATTAAATTTTCAGAATTTTTAATTTCAATTTTATTGTGATTTATAACGGCTGTCCGCATTTAATACCATCTCCCTCAATACAAAAATTTTAACACAAACTTGCGAAACATTAAAATAAAATATATAATTATAATATGACACGTATCCGAAAGTTAAATTGTTTTGACTATCCTAAGTTAAAAAAAATGATCTCTTATTTAGGTTCAGCCGAGGGTGAGTTTTTCTATAAAGCATTTTTGAATGAACCATTCGGGATAATCAGTTCTGTTTTGCCGTTAAAATACAAATTTTTAAAAGAATCTTACATACTTCTTGACGGCAAAGAAATACTAGGACTAATTACGATTGAACCCACTATCGGAAATCCTTACAAAATAAACATTACCCGGCTAGTATTCCGAAATAATTTTTACGATTCCGGCAAACAGCTTATTGATTTTGTGACTTCAAGATATTCAGCAAAAGGCGCAACTTCATTTATAGTTTCGGTTGACGAATGCCACGATGAACTTTTAAAACTATTCACAGACGGCTGCGGATTCCGCCAGTGCGCAAGCGAAACTTTATGGAAAATAGAAGATTTTAACAAAAATCCCGAAGTCCCTCTGGGTTTCAGACATTTCTGCAACGGGGACTCTAAAACTGTTTGCAAACTCTACAACTCAGAAATTGAAACCATTTATAAACCCTCACTTGAGAGAATTAAACAAGAATTTGAAGACCCGATTTTCGGCGGGTATTCACAATTTTATAAAAACCGCTACGTTATAGAAGAATCGGCAAAAAAACAAATTATTGGATACATTTCGATTACAACAAGCGACAACATAAATTTCATAATAGATTTCATAACAAATGACGGATACGAAATTTCTTATGATGATATTCTTAATTATGCAATATCTGAAATCAGCCGCAGAAGAACAGTTTTTTATCCGTTTGTAAAGCAAAAAAATTACACCAAAACCGCAGAAAAACTTGGCGAACATTTAAGGAACAAAAATTACCAGCCGATACAAAATCAGGTACTTCTGGTAAAAAACTTTTACAGGCCTGTAAAAACCGCTGAGAATGCGCTTCAGGTATTTTTGTTTGGAGAGAACAGCAAAATCGTGACAAATTAAAAACTTGATTTTTCTTGGTGCATCAAACGATGTCCCATGCAGAGCCACAAAACCTATTTTTACAAATGGAATTTGTGCTCTATTTTTCGTTTATAATCTTTTGTTTCTTTTTCTCTTTGTGCTAGAATTAAGCCGAGGAGTGTAAACAGAAAGAGGTATAAAATGAGCGAATTAAAAATTTATCTTGACAAAGATATCAACAGGGATTTGATTAAAACGAAAAAAATTGCAATAATCGGATTTGGCTCACAAGGTTACGGACAGTCAATGAATTTAAAAGATTCCGGCTGCGATGTTATTCTTGGGCTAAGAGAAGACGGCAAGAGTGCTGAAAAAGCAAGAAAATACGGATTTAAAGTAATGAACATTGAAGATGCCGTAAAAGAAGCCGATGTTGTACAAATTCTAATCCCTGATGAAATTCAAGCAGAAGTTTTTGAGCGTCAAATTAAACCTAATATGCACAAAGGTCAATATTTAATGTTTTCACACGGATTTAACATTCACTTCAAAAAAATTGTGGCACCCGAAGATGTCAACGTAATCATGGTAGCCCCCAAAGGTCCCGGTCACACCGTCAGAAGCGAATATGAATTAGGTAAAGGAGTTCCGTCTTTAATTGCAATTTACCAAGACGGAACAGGAGATTCAAAAGAAGTTGCACTTTCTTACGCATCAGCAATAGGCGCAGGACGTGCAGGAATTATTGAAACAACCTTCCGCGAAGAAACAGAAACGGATCTTTTCGGAGAACAAGCTGTAATCTGCGGCGGTGTCAGCGCACTTATTAAAGCAGGATACGAAACACTTGTAGAAGCAGGCTATTCACCGTATATGGCTTATTTTGAAACTTTGCACGAAATGAAACTTATAGTAGATTTAATTTGCGAAGGCGGCTTGGGTAATATGCGCTATTCTATATCCAACACAGCAGAATACGGCGATATGACAAGAGGCCCGAGAGTAATCGGCAAAGATTCAAAAGACGCAATGAAAAAAATCTTGGAAGACATTCAAAGCGGTAAATTTTCAGATGAATTTATGACAGAAATGAAAAGCGGATGCGCCGTATTTGATGAACTTCGCAGAGTAAACCGTGAACACTCTCTTGAAAAAGTAGGTGAAGAAATCCGCTCATCATTTGTCTGGGGTAAAGACAAAAAAATCGTAGACAGAACCAGAAATTAAAAAAGATAATTTGAATATCAAATTTTCAATTTATAAAACTCTTAGGTGCGTCGTTCCGGCGCACCATTCTTTTAAGATTTAATAGTTATAAAATTTAATATCATCTATTAATATCAATTCTTTATGATAGAATTAGGTATAAAAGTATTTAAAAAGGATTTTTTTATGTTCAGCAGAGATATAATTTATGAAGTAGTAATATTTTCGATAGGCGACACGAAAGCCGGCACAAAAATGGGGAAGCTTCAACTAAAAAGCACTGAAGACGGCTCTTTACTAAATTGCATACTGTGGGAAGAAGCCTTAAACCGAATGGACAGCAAGCTTTTCAGATGCGGAAATCAGTTAAGAATAGTATCAGGCTCGTTTAATGAAAAGTTCAACAATTGTCTTATAAACTCGCTTGAACTTGTAAAAGAAGCGAAAATGGGGCTTGACGAAAATGAGCGTGACGAATATTACAAAAATTTGACTTCATATTTTGAAAAAATTCAAAATCCGGAACTAAAAAAATTCATAAGCGATTATTTTGCAGAACACGAAGAGCAAATAAAAATTGCGCCTGCGGCAAAGCTTATGCACCACAATTATATAGGCGGGCTTATGGTTCATACATTAGAGTGCTTGGAGTTTGCAGAAATTAATATGGATATGATGTCATACAAACCAAATCGTGACAATATTCTTGCAGCGTGCATACTTCACGACATAGGTAAAATTTTCGAATACACTGTTGATCTTGAAACAGGCCTGATAGATTATGATGAAAATTTTCGCAGCGAATGGCTGACACATTCGCAGTACGGTTTTTCAATATGTATGACCAAAGGCTTTAAAGAAATCGCCAAAATGATTGCAGCACATCACGGAAGAGCAGAATGGGGTGCAATTATAGACTTAGATGAAAAAGATCTCGAACCGGAACTTTATCTGGTACATCTCATAGACAATATGTCTGCCAAGTTCGGCAAAATAAATGCGTCTATGCTTGAGGCATAATGAAAGAATAAGGAGTTATTAATTTGTCTAAACTAAAAGAAAAACATAACTTAAAGGGGACACTAATTTGTGTTGAAGGGATTGACGGAAGCGGAAAATCAACCCAGCTTGCGCTTCTTCGTGACTGGCTGAAATCAATCGGACAGGATGTTATATTCACCGAGTGGAATTCGTCTGAATTAATAAGCAAGACGACAAAGTTAGCAAAGAAAAAAAATATGCTTTCCCCAAGAACATTTTCGCTACTTCACGCAGTAGATTTTGCGGACAGACTTAAGCAGGTTATAGATCCGGCTTTGAAGGCAGGATTTATAGTACTTGCCGACCGATACGCATATACAGCATTTGCAAGAGATGTAGCAAGAGGGGTTGATTCACAATGGGTAAGAAAGGTTTATGATTTTGCAATTAAGCCGGATTTGGCGGTATACTTTGACATTAATCCGAAAACTTCAATGGAAAGAATTTGCTCTAACCGTGCGCCCAAATTTTACGAAGCCGGAATGGATCTAAAACTTAGCAACGACCCTTATGAAAGCTATATGATTTTTCAAAGCAGAGTTATAAAAGAATACCAAAAAATGGTAGATGAATTCGGGCTTATAAAAATAGACGCAACCGAATCCATCCACAAAAAACAAACCAAAATCAGGGAACTTCTGAGAGAAGTTTTAAAAGCAAAAGGAGTTGAGATTTAATGGAAAAATTCAAGAAAAAACATAACTACGACGGGCTTTTAATAGTCATAGAAGGAACGGACGGAAGCGGAAAATCAACTCAGCTTGAACTTTTAAAACGCTCAATCGAAGATCAATCTTACGGGGTTATGGTTTCAGAATGGAAGACTTCAAGGTTGATAGCAAAAGTTATAGATGATGCAAAAGACAGAAATTTATTGAATGCAACAACTTACAGCCTTCTATATGCAGCAGACTTTGCAGACAGACTTGAAAACACAATAATACCTGCCTTAAAATCAGGATTTATCGTGCTTCTTGACAGATACTATTATACAGCACTTGCTCGAGATGTCGTAAGAGGGCAGGATATAGAATGGGTTAAAAACTTGTACGAATATGCACCGGAACCGGATTTAATTTTTTATCTTGATATGCCGGTAGACGTTCTTCTAAAACGCATAATCGGCACAACAGGTCTGGATTTTTACGAAAGCGGCAGAGATGTCGGTTTTTCAACAGACTTTTACAAAAGTTTTGAAATTTACCAGAAAAAATGTTTGGAAGAATACAACAATATGAAAAGCACTTACAATTTCATAAGCATAGACGGAACAAAACCGATAGCAGAAATTCATACAATTATGCAATCGGAAGTGCAGAAAATCCTTGATTCCGGAGTTATGTATTAAATTGGAACTACTTTACAAATAGTTTTTCAATACTTTGTAAACTAATAAACATAAAAATTTACGTACCGAAACATTTTGCGCCAAAACACAGAATTTATGGTACATTAAGAATAGTTAGTGAACGAATTATAGTGTAGTAAAAGGAGATTAGTTAATGTCTGAATACCTGAGCAAAGAAGAGATAAAACAATGGAGAAGCTCATTAGAAAAGATTACATTAGAAGAATTTGCGGCAAGGTTGGGAAAAAAGATTGAAGAAGCAAAACCTACAAACGATTTGGTTGATATAGTTTTAAAAGGCAAACCCGTAGTATCAACATCAGACGACTGGATGCCTTCAAAAGCAGAAAGACTAAGTACAATAGCAGATCGAGCATTTGAAAGAGAAAGAGAAATAGCACCGTCGCCATTTTCAATTTCAAATATAAAAATTGATGCAGATGTAAAAGAAGAAGTTGAAAAAGCAGCAAAAGCTCACCAAGCTAAAAAAGCAGCCGCAGCCAAAATAACAAAAACCGTCAAACCGGAAAAGAAAACTAAAACAACAACAAAAGCTGCAAAACAAACAAAAACTGAAAAAATCGAAAAAGCAGCCAAAACAGCAAAAGCATTAAAAAAATCTTCTAAAACTACCTCAGCAAAAACTGACAGTCTAAGAGAAGAAGTAAGAATTGTATTCAAAAAAGCATTAACAGACAGAGAACAGAAAGTTTTCGATTATTTTTTGGAAAACAGTAACAAAATCGTATACGCAAAAGACTTGGCATCACTTTTAGAATTACCGAGAGATTACGTATACAAATACATTAAAAACCTTCGTGCAAAGATTGACGGAGATAAACTCAACAACGCTGATAAAGGCGGATTTGTTTTGCATGTGTAATAACTCCAAAATATAAAACACAAAAAAGCAGGATTTAAAAAATCCTGCTTTTTTGTATGCGATAAAAAATTCAAACAAATAAAATCCAACTTATTCAAAACTTTGATAGAGGATTTTATTCCTCAATTTTGGATATTTCTTTAACATTAGCCGCAATAGCAGCCGCAGCAGCAAGACAAATTGCGCCGATTACAAAAACATATTCCCAGTGGTGATTGACATTTCCGTCAACAACAAAAGAACATTTAGAAATAATCCACGCAACAAGCGTACAAACGAACACTTGCGGCCCTGCGATAAAGATATTAAATATTCCCATTACAGAACCTTCAGTTCCTTTTTTAATAAACTGCGAAAGCATAGCAAACGGCAAAGCACAAATACTAGCCCAGCCGATTCCGGCAATTCCCATAAAAACAGCGACCGCAATAGAAGACTTAACAAATGCAAGCCCTAAATATGCAAATATCATTGTAATCAAAGAAATCACATGAATTTTTTTATTTCCAAACTTAGCCGACAAAATTCCGATGGGAATAGCCACAAGAAAACAAATAAGATTAAATATCGCAAAACAAATTGATGAAAAATTAGTACCGTCAGTGACAGCCTGAGCAAACATAGCCTTAACAGCATCTTCAGCCGCCGACAAATCAGGCACCTGATAAATTGTGTGAACGGCAAACTGAGTAAAATTAATCAGCAGACACATTGTACCAATCCAAGTGAAGAATTGCATAAGACAAATCTTTGAAACCTCAGGCGAAAGCGCAAAGAAATTTTTAACCGAATCAATAAATGAATCTTCTTGTTTTTCAGCAGTATGCGCCAATTCGACTTCTTTTCTCATCGAATGTTCTTTAATTGTAATGCAAGTCCAAAGCATTGCAAGAGTAAATGCCAAAGCCCCCATAATAAACTGAGCGGGGATAGACATTTGATAATCAAACACCAGCTTTAAGAAAGGTGCCGTACCTGCAGCCACAACAGAACCCAAACCTATTGCAAGAGAGATAAAAGAATTTGCAATTGAATGCTGTTCCGGCGGAACGACATCAGGAATTAAAGCTCTGTAAGGTCCTTGTGCAATATTAATACAAGCATCAATAACCCAAATCATAATTGCAGCGATTAATAATGCCGTAAGCTCAGGTAAATGCGCTCCCGTTATTTTTGCAAAGAAATCCGCTACATTTGCAGAATTCGGGAAAATCCATAATGCAATAGAAGCAATTAAAGCACCTCCAAGAAGATACGGCCTTCTTCTTCCGAACGGAGAAATTGTTTTATCAGAAATTGCACCGATTAAAGGCTGAACGACCATTCCGGTAAAAGGCCCCGCAAGCCAGATTAACCCGTATAAAAACGGCGATGCCCCCAAACTTTCAGTAACAGGCCCCGACAAAATTATTCTCATCTGCCAAGCGAACTGAAGTCCGAAAAACCCGAGTGCAAAGTTCAAAAACTGAACTGCCGTAAACTTTTTAAGATTATTTTCTTCCATCATATCTCCCCAAATAAATTCTTTGCTTTATAAAAATACAATGAACATAAGCCATAGTCAATATCAACACTGCGATTACAAACTAATATCAGCGCAAAAATATTTAACAAAAATGCTTAGCATTATAAAATTAAATCAATAATTTTTCTACTTAATTTTCTTTATAACGGCATCAATCAAACCCTTAAACAAAGGATGCGGTTTTTCAGGACGTGACTTGAATTCAGGATGGAATTGAGATGCCACAAACCAGCTTAAGTTAGGCAACTCAACAACCTCCGCCAACATCCCGTCAGGCGACATTCCTGAAAATACCAATCCTGCATCTTCAAGCTGTTTAATATATTCATTATTAACTTCATATCTGTGACGATGACGTTCTGAAATTTTATCTTTGCCGTATGCCTTATGCGCTCTGCTTCCCTTTTTCAATATACAATCGTAAGCCCCAAGCCTCATTGTCCCGCCGTAAGCCTGAACATTCTTCTGCTCCAACATCAAATCTATTACGGGATACTGAGCATTTTCATCAAATTCCGCAGAATTTGCCCCCTTTAATCCGACAACATTTCTTGCATATTCAATTACGGCACACTGCATTCCAAGGCATAATCCCAAAAACGGAACATCGTTTTCTCTTGCATATTTAATTACATTCAACTTGCCTTCGATTCCTCTTATTCCAAATCCCCCCGGAACAACAACAGCTTGAATATCTTTCATTAACTCTTTACATTTTTTCTCATCAACGCAGTCTTCGGAATTTATCCATTTTATGTCAACAGCAGCGTCATTTGCGTAACCCGCGTGTTTCAATGATTCTACAACTGAAATATAAGCATCGGAAAGTTTTGTATACTTGCCTGCAATCGCAACTTTAATTGTTTTTTGAGGGTTTTTAATTTTATCAACAAGCTCCTGCCACCCTTTCAAATCAGCTTTTTTATCCTCAACCCTGAGCATATCAAGAACGACATGCGCCATATTTTGCTCTTCCAAAGCCAAAGGAACTTCATAAATACTTTTCATATCCCGACATTCAATAACAGCTTCTTTCGGAACCGAACAGAATAAAGCAAGCTTTTCTTTTTCGGTTTTCGGTATAGGACGGGTGGTTCTGCAAACAAGAATTTCAGGCTGAATACCGTAACTTCTCAAAACATTAACACTGTGCTGTGAAGGCTTGGTTTTCAACTCTCCTGATGTCGGAAGATAAGGCAACAACGTACAATGAATTGAAATAGCATTACCGATTCCGGCCTCTGATTTAAACTGTCTTATCGCTTCTACAAACGGCAAACTTTCAATGTCACCGACTGTCCCGCCGATTTCTATAAGCTGAAAATCAGGTTTAAATTGTTTTGAAGCTCCGTTTATTCTTGATTTAATTTCATTTGTAATATGCGGAATTACCTGAACTGTTGCACCTAGATAATCTCCCCGTCTTTCTTTTTTAATAACATGCTGGTATACACTGCCTGAAGTTACGTTGTTTAATTTCCCCAAGCTTGTATCGGTAAATCTTTCATAATGCCCCAAATCCAAATCTGTTTCGGCACCGTCATCAGTTACGAAAACCTCTCCGTGCTGAAACGGGCTCATAGTTCCAGGATCTACGTTTATATAGGGGTCAAATTTCTGGTTTATAACAGTGAAACCTCTTGCTCTTAAAAGCTTACCTAATGATGCTGCGATAATCCCTTTGCCTAAAGAACTTACAACACCGCCTGTGATAAAAATATATTTTGTCATTTTTAACCCCTTTTAAAACTAACTTAAAATCCCAATTATTTTAAATAAAAACTTAGTTGATTTTCGGAACTTTAAAAAATCCGTTTTCAACTTCAGGCGCATTAGCCATCAATTCATCTTTTGTCAAATCATAAGTAACTTTGTCTTCTCTCATAACGTTTACAAAATCAATAACCTGTGTCATGGGCTTAACATTAGATGTGTCGACTTCATTCATCTGATCAACATACTTTAAAACGTCCCCTAACTGTTTTGTATAAAGCTCTTTTTCATCTTCCGTCAACTCTAATCTTGCAAGTTTTGCAACGTGTTCTACATCTTTTATCGTTATCATAATTCTGCTCCCGTTAAAAATCTTTTCCTATTCTTAAATAGTAGCATAAATATATTTTTAGAATACACATATATTAAATTTAATTAAAATTTTCCATTTAAAAAAAGTTATGTTATAATGGACAGAGAATTGGAGATTTCGGTGGCACAAGAAAAACAATACGAAGAACTGGATGTACTGCTTATTTCGTTCAAAAATGCAAAAGACGAAAAGAAAAAGAGAATGCTGCATCTTAAAATAGTCGAAGAAGCAATGGATCTTGTAAAAAAGATTGCAAATACTATTGCGCTTCAATCCGGAATACCCGGAGAAGATTTAATTCAAGTCGGCTCATTAGGGCTTATTAAAGCCATCGAATTTTACAGACTTGATATGAATACAAAATTCAGAACTTACGCAACATATTTTATTAAGGGCGAAATTAAGCATTACTTGCGGGATAAAGCCTCCATAATTAAGGCTCCGAGAGAACTACAGGAATTGATGTTTAAGATAAACAATGCCAAAAAGAAATTAAACGAATCCGGCATTGAAGATCCGACAAATGATCAAATTGCAGATTACTTATCACTTCCGGTTTCAAAGATTAATGAGGTTACGGAAATTGAAAGATGCAAAAGCACACTTTCTCTTGACCAGTCCTTAATGCAGGATGATGAAGATATTTCGCTTTTGGACAAAATTCCGGCAAATGATTATCAGGAATTTATGAACGCTTATGAAAATAAAATTATGTTATCAAGCACAATTCAAAAACTTCCGCCTGAGCTTAGAGAAATCATTGAATTAAGCTACTATCAGGACTTAAACCAAAGAGAAATTTCAGAGAAAATGAATATGTCGCAGATGCAGGTTTCAAGAAGACTTAAAAAAGCTTTAAGCAAAATGTATGAGATGATTAAAAACAGCGGAGATTAATAAATTTTATGGATATTTTGGTTTTTATGGTTGTGTTCACTTTTATAATCGGTGCAATAATCGGAAGTTTTCTAAATGTTGTAGCGTTAAGAGGTTTAAGCGGAGAGTCGATTGTTTTTCCGCCGTCAAAGTGCCCGCATTGCGGAAACAGAATTAAGCCTTGGCATAATATTCCGATTTTATCTTACCTGTTATTAAGAGGAAAATGCGCTTATTGTAAAGCTCCAATCAGCATCCAGTATCCGATTGTAGAACTTTTGACAGCACTTACTATGGTTGGAGTTTTATTAAAATTCGGACCTGCTATTTCTTCTATTTTTATATTCATTTGCTGTTGTGCGCTTATCGTTATGTCGGCAACTGATTTTAAAGAAAAAGTTATTTGTGCAGGGCACGCTATATTTCTTACAATCGTCGGCATTATATATAACAGCTATTTAACTTTTAATGTATTTAAAACTTACGGAAATTTTCCGATAAATTTTGAAAATATTATGTCTCTCCCGATTACAATTTCTATTCTCGGCTTAATCGGCTCAGCGCTTTTAATGGAAATTTTGTCACTTTCAGGAAATTTATTCGTCGGCAAAAGAGCCTTCGGACTTGGAGATACCTTTATTGCTGCGGCTCTTGGGGCTTGTCTCGGTTTTAAAAACTTTCTTGTTATTATTATCCTCAGTATCGCTATTCAGGTTGCGATTGTAATCCCTAGCTTCGTGAAAAAACTTGCTTCTAAAAAAGATTTTAATACTATTATTTCACTGGTTTTATTCATTGTTGCAGCAATCGGATTTACTTTGGCCGGAAAAACTGAGCTGTTTGAAAATTTCGCTTTATGTATTACAGCTTCCGTAATCTTGCTTTTAATCGGACTTTACACCTGCTGGAGAGTTATTAAAGGAATGAAAGAAGACGGAGAATTAACCGTTTTACCATTTGGGCCGGCAATGGCTATTGCAACATATATATTTTTATTTGTAATTATTTAGCTTGGATTAAAACAATAAAAAACGTTCTATACAGACAAAATTTTGAGAGTTTCTTTCAAAATGTCTTCTGCTGTCGCATTTTCGCTCAAAGTCGGCACAACTTTTGAAAATGCATTCTTTATCTCCTCACGCTCATAGCCTAATGAAATAAGCACCATTTGCGCATCTTCCATATCTTGTGTATTTTGATTTACTGAAGTCTTAACCTCTATTGGTGCTGTTGTATTATAGTTCATCAATTTATCTTTTAATTCTAAAATAATTTTTTGAGCAAGCTTAGGCCCGACACCTTTTGCTCTTGTAAGCTCTTTATGATTTCCCCCAATTACAAAACCTATTAACTCAGAAGTCTGAAATTCATCCAGTAATGTTAAAGCCATTTTGCTCCCGACACCTGAAACGGATGTCAAAATTGAAAATATATCACGGTCTTCTTTCCTTAAAAAACCGCATAACGACATTTTGTCTTCCCTATGAAGCAAAACTATATACATTTTTCCTTCTATTCCGGTCTTCTCAATTTCGGCGCAATCTCGTGCCGTAACTTCCGCAAGATATCCGATACCGTTGTTTTCTATTATCAAAAAACTTCCCTTGGAAGTGCTGCTTTTATATGTGAAAATTCCCTTTATATAATCATACATAAATTATGCTTCCTTTAATTCGGCTTTAATTTCAGCCACATCTTTTTCAAGTTTTTTATCTGTTTTCAATTCATCTCTGATTTTTTCAAAAGAATAAAGCATTGTCGTATGCTTTTTATTGAAGAATTCCGCTATACTTTCAAAACTGTTTTCGGTCATTATTCTTGACAAGTAAACCGCAACCTGACGGGAATTGGATACTTTTTGGTTTCTTGATGAGCTTTTGAAATCCTCTACCGAAACCGAATAATATTTCGCTGTCACTTTTGCTATATCTTCAATTGAAAGTTCTTTTTTGGAAGCCTCGCAATTTAAAACCTTTTTGGCAAACTCTAATGTTATCGGGATTCCCTCAATATCAGCAAAAGCACTTACCCTGTTATAGGCCCCCTCTAGCTCTCTGACATTTGAAACAAAGTTGTTTGCTATATATTCAAAAACTTCAAACGGGATATTCAATCCAGACTGTTCTGCAAGATTTTTCAAAATCGCAATCCTCGTTTCAAAATCCGGAGGCGTTATATCAACCATAATCCCCATCTCAAATCTTGTTCTTAACCTGTCAGGAAGTGTCGGTATATCTTTGGGCTGACGGTCTGAGGTTATTACAATCTGCTTGTTGTTGTTGTGCAAACTGTCAAAAGTATGGAAAATTTCTTCCATCGTAGCTTTTTTGGATTCTAAAAACTGAATGTCATCTATTAACAAAACATCTATGTTTCTGTATTTCTGGCGAAATTTATCCATTCTTGAAACTCTGTCGCTGCATTGAATATTTTTTATGACTTCATTAAAATAATCTTCCGTCTTTATATAACGAACTTTAAGTTTAGGTTTGTTAAATATAATATAATGCCCGATTGCCTGCATAAGGTGAGTTTTACCTAAACCGGATGCTCCGTATATAAAAAGAGGATTATACTTTTTAGCGGGATTCTTAGCAACCGCCATCGCTACTGCATATGCAAATCTGTTATTTTCACCGACTACATAGTTCTCAAACTTATACTTCAAATTCAAATTCGAAAAAGATTGCATTTTAGAAAGATTATCCAAAACCTTTTTCTGTTCTTCATCTTCATCTGCATGAACGGGTTTAATTCTGGAGCTTTCTTTTTTCTTTTCCTTTACGTATTTCTCCGCAAGCGAAGCATCATATTGAATATCAAAATCAACTTCATATCCTAAATGCTTTTTAAAAGCTTCACTTATCTGTTTATAATAATTTTGTCTTACAATCTGCGGGGCCAATTGATGCACTGTTATTAATGAAAATATATTATTATCAAATCCCGCAGGTTCTATTGCCTCTACCCAAGAATAAAAAGCATGCGCAGGAATTACATCCCTAAGCTCCGCTTTTACTTCACTCCAAATTTTTTTTACTTCCAAAATGTCCATAAAAATATTCTACTACAAAAGAGAGTTTCAAAAACCTTTAAATTTGTAAATTTTTATTCTTCAATCAGCTTTGCTTCAGGATTAAGCTCATGCTCATTTACAAACAAACCGTTGCGGTCGTAATTACGCTCAAAAGTCCAGCCGGCATTATTATAATGAACCTCTTTTATCATAATTCCGCCCTTCGTGTAATAATATTTTGAAGAAACATTGGGGTTTGTAAAATTGTAATCTCTTAAAATCTGACCGTTTTCATTTTTTATCCAATATCTGTATAAATTACCTTCTCCATCCCAGTCAATCAAAGCTCTTACCTTGCCGTCATCCTGAACAAAAGTTGTTTGCGGCATTCCTGACGGCCTTGACAGTGTATCATATCGTTTCAAACCTCGATTTACAAACTGTTCTTCGGCTTTTTTCAATATTGATTTTCCCTTATCATCAACCCTTACTCGTTTTTGATAAGTTGTTTCGACTTTATTCTCAAGTCCTAAGTCAGGGCATTTGTTAAAAAGTTCAAGAACTTTATCCCTCGTATGCTCCACAAGCTTGAAAGAATAATGCGTAATCAGTTCTTCTTCCTCTGTTATTTTTTGTATTGGATTTTCTCTCAAACGCCCGTTATACATTACGATTCCCGCTATTGCCGAAGCTGCAAGGCACGCTGCTCCAATCCAGTATTTATAATTATTCTCATTCTTCGGAGGCGGCGGAAGTTCCGGTTCTTTTATTGCAGGAGGTGACTCCGGAACACCTCGTCTTACTTGAATCGGATTGTTCATCGGCATGAACATGCCGGTCTGATTGTTCGTCAGACGCGGAAAACCTATAATGCCTTGTAATCCGTTATTTTCCAAAATTTTTCCTCAATTTTTCATTTATTCTAAAATCCGAACATTTTTTTTTTTGCTAGTTTATTAATAATTTGTATAAAATTATTCCGCAGGAAATACTCAAATTTAAAGATTCCACATTATCCTTCATCTCTATTTTAACATCCTTATCACAGGCCTCAATAAGCTTTCCGCTCAATCCGTCAGCTTCACTACCAAACATCACAACAAACGGAACTTCCGAATTAAATTTTGAAAGCAGATTTTTTGAACGCGGAAGTGTTGCGATTTTAACGTGATTTTTAAATTGTGTTTTTATAAATTCTATATTTGTCGTATGAATAATCGGAATTTTCCACAAAGCGCCTACTGCTGATCTTACGACTTTCGGATTGTATAAATCTACGCAATCGCCAAATAAAATTACTAAATCCGCGCCTAAAGCACAAGAGGTTCTTAAAATCGTTCCTAAATTTCCGGCATCCTTAATATTTTCAAGAAGCACAACTTTCTGAAATTTTCCGGCATTTTTTAGGTCGTAATTCTTTCTCCTGCACACACCGACTGCTTCCGGAACACTCTCGGTTGTTGATATTTTTTTCAATACCGCATCCGTCGTTATTATAAGCTTTTCTTTTATAAATTCGTATTCTGCTACTTTATTTTCATTCACAAAAACATATTCTATATCTAACCCGCATAAATAAGCTTCATTTATCGACTTGTAACCCTCCAGAAGAATTTTTCCCTCTGCATCTCGGTATTTTTTTTGCGAAAGCTTTGCGGTTTCTTTTACCAATATATTTGAGAGGCTTGTTATTTTTTCCATTATCTTACCTCAAATTTTGAAAGCCACTCTCTTTCTTCTTCTGTCAAAAGAGAATTATCTATCAATTTTTTTTCATAACACATTTTGGAAAATGAATTTATTTTTCCGCTTTGCAGATAACAGGAATTTTCTAACCTTATACCGAAATATTCTTTATTATAAAGCCCAGGCTCTATTGTAAAACACATATTATCTTTTATTACACTTTTGGCAATTTCTCCGCAGCCTAAATTCGGGGGCGCTTCGTGAACATTTATTCCGATTCCGTGCCCTAAGCCGTGGTTAAATACAAACCCGTCAATTTTATTCTCTTCAAAAAAGTTTCTTACAAAAGAATCAATTTCATACCCCATAGTTTCCGGTGATATTTTATAATTAAATGCATTCAAAAAAGCCCTCAATACGGTTGTGTAAGCTTTTTTCTGCAACTCTGACGGCTCGCCTTTTACAAATACTCTGGTTATATCTGTCGCCAAACCGCCTTCATAATAAGCTCCACAATCTATCAATATCAAACTTCCGTCTTTTAAAATTTCGTCTTTTGAAGATTTTGAATAATGGGCTAATGCGGAATTTTTATTATGCGCCGCTATGGTTTTGAAACTTAAGCTCTTTGCACCAAACTCTTTAAAATATTCCTCTAATTTTTTATCAATGTCATATTCGGATATATTGTCATTTTTTTCTATAAAATCTCTTATTGCAAAAACCGCTTTGTCTGTCCTTGCAAATGCCGTTTTCAAATGTTCTATTTCTTCATCTGTTTTTACGGTACGCATTTTTAATACGGGATTTTCCTTAATCTGACGCACTTTCTTTCCCAAAAGCCCCAAGTCGTAAGCTGTAATTGTTGCTGAATCAACATATACAACATCGGAAACTATGTATTTATCAAAATGTTTAAGCTTTTCACCGGTAAACAGGATGTCCTGAGAGCTTGTGACAAGAGCTTTAGCTAGAATTTTAGAAGAATATGGCTTTGTAAAATCTCTTTTGTTGTATAAATACGAAACATCTTCTGGATTTGTAAACAAAATCGCCTCGTTATAAGTAAGCGTTTTTTGAATTTCTTTTATTTTTTCTTCCGAAGATTTTCCGCAATATTTTTCATCTATATCTTCTATTTCTCCGAAATCAGGCTCGTCAGTTTCTATCCCGTCTGTGTCCAGAAGCTTTATTTTAAATTGTTTTTCCATTTCCTCAACTCGCTTTTGTGAATTTTTTTTCGCACAAACACCGACCAACGCTCCTGAAGGAATTATTTTTGACATTTCCCCAAGCTGGCTCTGACCTGCCTGAAGCTTTACAACTGTAACTGTTGAAGAATCAGTTTCCTGATCCGCCTGAATATGATATCTTCCGTCCACAAACAAATAAAGCTTGTCCTGACTTAATAATACATCTCCGGTCGACCCTGAAAATCCGCACAATTTGTATCGGGCATTTTCCTCTAATCTGTTATATTCAACAAGAAACTCATTTGTCGAATTTACAAGCAGAAAATCTACCTTTTCCGCCTTCATAAATTCTCGTGTCTTTTGAATTATGTCATTCATTAAAATTTACCTGTAACCTTTATCAAATGCCAGCCGAATTCTGTTTCTACAACCGCCATTTCGTCAACATCAGTATCAAAGCAAGCATCCTCAAATTCTTTTACCATCTCGCCTCTGCCAAAATATCCGAGATCCCCGCCTTTTTGTCCTGACGGGCATAATGAACATTTTTTTGCTAAATCCTCAAAAGTTTCACCCTGCGCAATACGCTCTTTTAATGTATCTATCTGTTCTTTTGTTTTTACTAATATGTGGCTTGCTTTTACTTCTGTTGCCATAATCAAACTCCTTATATCTTCTGCAATTTTAATCCTAACAAAAAAATAACCCTTATGCAATTTACTTTGAATTACCCTTTTGCATACAAAAAAGACCTTGCATTTTCTACAAAGTCTTTTTTGTTATTTACTATTAATTAATTATGATTACTATTCAATTTCAATAGCGCCAACAGGGCAAGCATCTGCTGCTTCTTTAACGCAATCTTCATTTGCTGCAACTGCTGAAGCATTAACTTTTGCTACATCTTCTACTGAAAATACTGCTTCGCAAATTGATTCGCAAGCGCCACATGCTATACATGACTCATTAACTTTTACGTCCATTTTTTTCTCCTTATCTTATTTCGACTTTGTGAAATAAATTTCACATCTCAATTATATAATCAAAAAAATTACTTTGCAAGAGTTCTGACGTAATCCGCTATATAATCAAATCCGATTATTTTACCAAGATTTTTAGGCTTTACGGATCGCCCAAAAATCAGCAGAGGAACCATTTCCCGCGTATGATCCGTTCCCGGAACCGTCGGATCGCAGCCATGGTCTGCCGTCACAAATAAGACATCTTCATCCCGCATTTCCGACATAATCTTCGCTAAATATTCATCAACTTCCTCTATTGCCTTACCGTAACCTTTGGCATCATTTCTGTGACCGTAAAGCATATCCGTATCGACAAGGTTTGTGAAAATTAAATCAAACTCAGATTCTTTCTTTTCGTAATCTAAGTAAGCTATTTTATCAAGTTCAAGTTCGCCTTTTACAGCTTGTAAAGTAAGTTCCAGCCCTTCTTTGTTTGAACCTGTATGGATTGCGTGGGTTATACCTGATTTTGAGAAAATATCTTCTATTTTCCCGATTCCGATAACCCTTCCGCCTTGCTCTTTTATTTCATTCAAAACTGTTCTTGACGGCACCATTGAATAATCCCGCCTGTCTTTTGAAATTCTTGTCGGCTTTCCGTCAATTATTTTATAAGGACGCGCTATTACACGTGAAACATTATATCCGCCTTCATCCAATATTCTGCGGGCAGCCAAACACCATTCATAAAGAGTTTCCAACGGTATCATATCGGTATCAAGAGCAATCTGGAATACACTATCCGCACTTGTATATACTATCGGAAATTTTGTCCTATGATGCTCGTCGTTTAATTTCTCGATTATTGCGGTTCCGCTTGCGGGGCAATTTGCAAGAACTCCCCCGCAACCTGTTTCTTTTATAAATTTTTCTATTAATTCATCCGGAAACCCATCAGGAAATGTTGCAAAAGGCTTTTCGCTTACCAACCCCGCAATTTCCCAGTGGCCGGTTGTTGTATCCTTACCTTTGGACTTCTCTGTCATTGTTCCGTATTGTGCTATCGGGTCTTCTGTCGGCTTTATCCCTTTAAAATTCTGAATATTTCCCAACCCCATACTTTCCATTACCGGAACTTTTAAACCATCGTTAAATTCGCATACGTTTTTTAAAGTATTACACTCGGGAATGTCGCCAAAATCTCTGCAATCAGGCATTGCGCCTATTCCCATGCTGTCTATAACCATTATTATTGCTCTTTTCAAAATTTCACTCCTTTTAAAATTCCTTACTTCCCTAATCCGATTTTATCACAAAACATTTTTTCAGATAAATTTATAAAATTACTGCGCAATTTTTACTACTGCATAAGCATTAAAATCTATTGAACCAAAAATTATTTTTACTTGCTGACCGTTATCGTCAATTAATCTTGCAAAATTAATTTTTTCTTCCCCAAAATCATCTCTCGTTTCAACTGCCTCTATATTTGCAAAAAGCTCATTCGATTGAAAAAGCTGAAGATAATACTTTTCACCTTTTTTTACACCCTTTAACTGGTAATGTCCAACCGGCAAAATTGCACCGTCTTTTAACTCTAAATTCAATGGCACCAAAAGTATCGGTAATTCTTCCGTCATCTTTGTCAATGTTTGGGTTTCGTTGCTTTCCTGAAAAGCCTCCCCGTCCCTTAAAAGCTTATCTTTTGGCTTCTTATCCTTTTTTTTGCCTTTTTTGCTTTCAAGTGCTTTCTCAAAATCCTCATCCGTAACAGGAGTTTGACCGTAAATATTTTGATCGCCGAAATTGTCCCACAAATCATCCTCGGCCAAAACTAAATTCCCAGGTAGTAAAAGCGCTATAAATAATAATACCAATGCTTTCTTCATACATTTATTTTAATGTTTTTACCCCTAAAGTAAACCTCTTTTTATAGGATTGAAAATTTGCATAATTCTTCTAATTTCGATTCTGCAACAAAACAAAACCGCCCTTTTTTAAGAGCGGTAAAACTGTCACTAAACACGAGATATATATAAACACACGACTAATTACCCAATATAGCCTGATAGCAGTTCTTGCGATAACGCCGACATCCGCATCTTTTGTAATGCCCTTAACTCCGTCTGACGTATGCATTCTTTTGTAACTCCGTAAATGTTTCCGATTTCTTCCAAAGTTAATCTTGCTGCATTACCAAGACCGTAGCGCATCTTTACAACATCTTGCTCTCTTTCTTTTAAGGTCGATATTACTATCGCAATATCACTTTTTAAATTTTCATACTCGGCATCCTCTCCGACAAGTGCTTTTTTATCTTCCAATATGTCGGCCACATTCAGCTCGTTGCCGTCTGCTCTTTCTAATCCGCTTTCTATTGATATTGTTTTTGTGTATGCGGATAAAAAGCTTTCAATTTTATCCGGTTCAATGTTCATTTTCTTCGCAACATCACTGTTTTTAACCTGACAATTGTACTGCTTTTCCATCTCTGACTTCACTTTTGAAAATTTTGACAGGGTTTCTTGTATATATACAGGTATCTTCATACAATGCGATTGCTCTGATATCGCCTTGAACATTGACTGCTTTATCCACCAGCTTGCATACGTAGAAAATTTATATCCCAGCTTGTAATTAAATTTCTCTGCTGCTATCATTAAACCTAAATTTCCCTCCTGAATTAAATCAACCAGAGGAAGGTGTGAATTGTGGATTATCTTCTTCGCTATCGTTACGACAACCCTTAAATTCGATTGTATTAACTGCTTTTTAGCCTCTACATCACCCTCTTTTGCACTCTTTGCAAGGCTCTTTTCTTCTGCCAATGTTAAAACGGGGTAACTCGATATCTCTTTTAAATAATCGGTCAATTCACCGCTGCTGCATACCAAAACCTCATTCTTGGCAGGATTTGACTTCGCCTTCTTCATTTTGACAGGTACATTTTTACTCATACTCTGCTTAAACTCCTTATTTATTTGATACACGAGAACATCTTACACTTAATTATTTGTTATATACTTAGTATATACTATGGTATATACTTTTTCAAGTCTTTTGTTAAGTTTTATGTATTTGTGAAAGATTTTGTATTTGTAGTATAATATTCAAGTAAGAGGAGGATTTCATGAAAAAGAAGATTATAATCACTTTAGCAATTTTATTCGCAGTTATTTTAACTTCAGCAGCTGGATTTGCCGTTGCAACTGGAGCTTTAGACAAAAAGGAAAAACCGTCCGATTATAAAGTCGGTATCACATACGATCAAGCCCTTGAAAGCGACAAACCAATGCTTGCATTGTTTTATGTCGACTGGTGCGGCTATTGCTTAAGATTTATGCCTAAATTCAAAGTTTTGAGCATGATGTACCTTGGAAGATATAATTTTGTTATGCTTAACGTCGAAGATCCAGTTAATAAAGAATTAGTTGAAGATGTTGCTTTAACTGGTTTCCCGACTGTTTACATTATGGACCCCAAATACGATAACAGAATCCTTATTAACAACGCTATTTACCAAAATGTCCCAAAATTCAGAGTCGAGCTTGACAGATACTTGAGAATCAGAGGATTACTTGATAAGGCTTCTAAAAAATAATTTATTGTAAGCGGACTAATATTGAAAGTCCGCTTATTTTATGATTAACGCAAAAAAAAAGACCTTGATTTTTCAAGGCCTATCCGTTTAAATAAGAAGAGAGAGCTTTATATTTATAATAAGTATCTTATTCCCAAAAAATTGCTATTTTTTGTGATTGAATTTAACAAAAATTAACATTTGAAAGAAAATTATGAAAGACATTCAAAACCTTAAAGACGAAAGAAACGTAGATATACAAAAAGTCGGTATTAAGCACCTTGAGTTACCGCTTATCATTCAGAGAAAAAACAATTCCAATCAGGTGGTATGCGCAAGAGCCAAGGTTAATGTATCGCTCCCTAAAGATTACAAAGGAACTCACATGTCAAGGTTTGTTGAAGTATTGACAGAATGGAGAAATAAAAACCTTCTCGGTGTCGATATAAAGGGATGTTTAGAAGAAATTATCCACCGTCTGGAGGCCAAAAGCGGTGAATTAGAGTTTAAATTTACTTATTTTATCGACAAGTTATCGCCTGTAACAAAATTGTCGTCGCCTATGAGTTATGAATGTATATTTAAGGGCAGAATTGAAAACGGGGATTATAAATTTATTTTAGGAACTGAAGTGCCTGTTACAACCCTTTGCCCCTGTTCAAAAGAAATTTCGGAAAACGGAGCGCATAACCAAAGAGCATTTATTAGAGTCAGAGTTTCGTATGATGAAGATAAACACATTTGGCTGGAAGATTTGATTGATATGGTTGAAGCCTGTGCAAGCTGCCCTGTTTATCCGCTTTTAAAACGTGAAGATGAAAAATTTGTGACTGAAAAAGCTTATTCCAATCCCAAATTTGTCGAAGATGTGCTGAGAGATGTTGTTGTTAAGCTTCGACAAAACAAAATCATAAATGACTTTGAAGTAGAATGCGAAGCTTTTGAAAGTATTCACAACCATTCTGCCTGGGCTTATCAGCAGGAAAGCAAATAAAATTATTTTTTATTCTTATTTTAAACCGTTGCACTAAGGCCTTTATTTTATCCATTTAAAGCTTCTGACGTAATTGTTTCCGTCAATATTACCGAAGATTTCGGCTTGGAAAATACGATAAATATTTTGGTTTTCAATGTTTGGAATTTTATTAATTCCGTCCATTTCCATAGGATCAAGTTCGTTTCGGTTCACACCCGGAATTGTGTTCAAAAGTGTGTTCAGGGACATATTTTTAAGTTTGCCGAATACGCTTGTTATATTGTTTGAAAGCGTGCCGTAAACATTCATATCAGCATTTGCGTTTGAAATATTATAAGTTCCGCTTAAATACATATTCAAATCTTTTCCGCTTGAATAAACATTGATACTTTGCGCAATCCCGTTCAATATTGTCATATCTCCGCTTATGCTTTCAAATTCACCGGTTTTTAGAGGCGTGATAAGATCTATTATGCTGTTTATTGATAGCCCTGTTAATCCGCCCTGTAAAAGATTTCCGGCTTTCAGAAGATATTCCAGCGAACCCAGCTTCGGCATCTTTCCGTTTGCGACATTAAATGAAGCATTTCCGGCAAGTGTATTTGTACAAGATTCCGCTGTTTGGGCATTACAGCTTAACTCAACATCCCCCGTAACAGAGCCGTATACCTGATTATGCAAATCGAACAAGGTTTCTGCCATAATTTGAGCGTTTGCATCTTTCATATGCATAAGCATACTTGCCTTTCCGCTCGGAAAATCATACTTTATCGAACCGTTTACAAGACCCTCTGCCAGTTTGAAGCTGAAATCCTTTATATCTAAAAGCATTTTCTCATTCAAACTTAAATTTGTTGAAAACTCCTCTGCATTAATATTTTTAATTTTTACATTATCAGCATTTATTTGCGCGTTTTTGATAATTATCTGCGACAAATCAAAATTCTCCGCAGGTGCTGTTGCTGATTTTGAATGATACAAATCGCTCTCATAATCTCTTATTGCATCTGTTATTTTATTTATGTTCAACTCGTTTAATTTAACCTTGATATTATCTATACGATATGGAGGAGTCAGGTTATTTTTCATTTCTGCCGTTACATCCACACGGTTTGTTAATACAACTCCTTTGGATTTTATATTAATCTTATCCGGCTTGAAATCTAAACTTATATCATTAATTTTTGAGTCAAAAAACGGAATATCTATACTGTTTATGTCCAATTTCCCGTAAATCTTCGGAGCAAAAGCTGTTCCGTTAATCAGAAGATCTGAGGTAAAAATTCCCTGTTTCATAAACGGTTTTCTGAATATTATATTGAAAATCTTTGCATCTGTCGGATTTTCGGTTTTTACACGGAAATTCCTGAATCTTACGTTATTATTCGCAAGAAATTCTACTGTCCCGTTTGATTTTACCTGAGTGTTTGAGAATTTTTTATTATTCTGTGATGCTATAACCTTATCATATTTAAAATCATTTACTTTTATGCCTGAAGGGGTATAAATACCGTCAAAATAAAGTTCAACAGCATTTGCCGCATCACCGATTGTTGCTCCCATGTAATAAATATTTGAGTTTTCTTCAATCTTAACTTCGGTTTTTGTATGTAATTTATTTTGAGTTCCGCTGAGTTTTGAGGTTAAATTCAAATCCCCTTTAATTTTTATCGGATAAACCGCTTTATTATTGAAAAATTGGTCAAAGAATTCCTGAGTCGGCTTTGCATTAACATACAAATCCACATCCGGATTAGTATAGAAATTTAAGACTTTGCCGTCCGCAAAAACCGGCATTTCACCTACAAAAGCGTTTATTTTATTTAGAGATAAAACGTTATTTCTCACCAAAATATTTCCGCTGTTAAATTTTACCTTTAAGTGTTTCGGAACATAAATAAACTCCGTATCATCCAATTTTGTGAAACAAGAAAGATTATTATGCCTCATTCTCGCGGTTATATCTATAATCCCTTTCATTCCCTGAATATCATCAGGATTTATATCTGGCGGAAAAATATCTAACGCCCTTAAATTATACAAATTTGCAAGATTGAAATTTGACATCGAAAAATATCCGTTTATATCTTGCTTTTTATTCATTACATTTGTTATATCCGCAGTTAAGATATAAGGATTTTTCCTAATTGTACCTTGTATAGGAGAAAGCTTTAAATGAGAATTTTTAAGCGTAAAAAAACCGCCCTCTGTTATTATGGAACTTTTGCTTCCCTTGTTCGGATAAATCTTACCTTTAACATCAAGCTTACCCACATCTATAATATCGGCAGGCCCTTTGTAATCTGCGATAAAACTTGTACTGATTGTCGACAAGTCTTTTAATAAAGGTATTTTCTTATTATCTTTTTGCACAAGCCTTACAGCATCTGCAAGAGTAAATTTATCAGACAAAACACTTATATTTAGAACATTGTCTTTTAACGCACCAAATGTTCTTAAGTTTGAATTGCCGACATTTGATGAAAGTTTAAAATCAGCATTTAAATTTTCAAAATTTACATACCCGTTTACTCTGCTGAAAACCGAAGAAATACCCGCAATTTTTACTATATTTTCAAGAAATTCAACTTTACCTTTTGCAAAAATATTTTTGTTGAAAACTATATCATTAACATCTTTAACTTGACCGGTAAGATTCAACTGAACATTAGTCAACCCTTTTGCTTCACTGACCGGAGGCAATAGTGCTTGAATATCCTTTAACATAGGTGAAGTTTTTATTATTTTTAATAAATTAGCGGAATTTTGATTGAGTCCTGCCACGTTAAAATTCAAAACCCCAAGAAGCGTACAGGTTCCGTCAACTGAAACAGGCTGACCGTAAAGTAATGCCGTCTCCGTCTTAAAATGAGTGTTTTGATCTTCAAAAGTTAATGAACCTTTGCCGTTTGTAAGCGTCATATTATGTATATCAAGAAATGATGCCGATGTATTTTCAAAATTAAAAACACCCCAAGCGTGAGGATCATTAACTGTCCCGACTACGTGAAGATCTATATTGCCTTTTCCCTTAATATCCATTATCGGAACAGGCCCTAAGTCAAACTCTAATATTTCATGAAGCGGATTTAACACTTTCTGCGCAGTTTTAAGATCTACACTTTTCGTACTCGTGATTTTTAAATCAGCAGACCTTTCATTATATAAATTTACATCACCTTTAACGTAAACTGTTTGAGAAGGGCTTGCGGGAACTGTCGCATCAATTTCGGCTTTTGTCCCTTTAAATTGAAGTTTTACTGTTGCCTTTGGAGTTTCAGGTGAAATCGGTTCTATTAAATAACCCTCGGTTGAAAGTATATTGCCGTTCACTGCCGGTTCTGTAATATTGCCTCTAACTTCCAAATTCCCTATAATATCACCATAGTAAAGATACTTTTTAAGCTTATAAAGATTTACTCCCGGTACAAGCGATTCCTCACCGGGTAATAGGGTTATCAAATTTTCCATTCTTGATTTATTCAGCGCAATTTTCAAATCAATTTTCGGCTTTTTAGTATCTAATTTTGAAACATTACCGGTTATATAACTGTCTATACCTGTTGAATGCACCTTTAATTCGTTAAGCAATACCCCGTTTCTTGTTATATTTAAAGATGTATTTACCTCAATTTTGTCCTTGCTATATATTGAAGATGCAATATCTTTTTGCATTAAACCTAAATTATCGGCCGTAATTTTGCCTGTTATTTCTTTGTGCCCGGCTTGATTTTCAACTGTTGCAACGTCTATATTTACAACTCCGGTAAGCTTTTCGATTTTATTGCCGGTAAGATATTTTGCATAAGTCGAAAAATCAGCAAGATTTAGATTTTCGATTTTGCCGTCCACCCAAATCTTATCCTCTGTAATCTTTTCAATCGGCAGTTTAATATCAATATCCGCCTCTATTAAAGCTGATTTGTCACCGACTAGAAGTCCGCTTTTTGTTGTAAATTTTACTCTCTTATTATTTGTAAAATCCTCTAAAACAAAATCCTGCCCGTTTAAAATTATGTTTTTGTTAACTGTTTCATCCTTAAGGGTAATGTTATATTTCTTTAAATTCAATACTGCCTTATTAAGTGTTATTTTGGATTGCGACATCCCCAATATCGGATATTGCCCTAATTTTAAGCAGGAATTTTTATCAAATATGAGATTAACAGCCAGCAAATCTGCGCTAAAATGGCTTACTTCAGCCTTGCTGAAAATCAACGGTAAAAGCTTTATTCTTGTCTTAACTCCTTCAAAATTCAAAGCTTCAGACCCGTCATTATTTAAAATCGCAAAATTATCAGCTTTTACCCAAACCGCAGGCAGATATCCCATTTTTATCTCAGGATTCTTTATCAGGGTTTCAAATCCATACTCCTTTTTTATGTAGGATTTTAGAAAATCTACACTGTCAGGGCGGTTTAAAATCGCAGGAATCCCAAAATAATATCCCCCGTACAATACTGATGCTATTAAAAGGCTTATGAAAATTTTCTTATTATTTCTCATTTGTTGTTTGCATTATACGACAAATTAGGCTTTTTGTATAGTACAGACAGGCTTAAAATTTTATTAAAAAAAACAGAAGTTTTTATCTTTACTTAAAAAACTTCTGCTTTTATTTTTTTATTAATATTTTTCACATAAAACTTCAAAATAGGCTCTTGGATGATGGCAATTTGGACATTTTTCAGGAGCTTTTGTGCCTTTATACAAATATGCGCATTTTCGGCACATCCACTCCGTTTCGCTATCCTTCTTAAACACCAGATCATTTTTTATGTTTTCTAACAATTTTTTATATCTGTTTTCGTGATGTTCTTCACAATTTCTGACATTTCGAAAAGTATTTGCAATTTCGTCAAATCCCTCGGCTTTTGCGGTTTCTTCGGCTTCTACATATAATTTTGACCATTCCTCATGCTCACCTTTTATTGCGCTTTCAAGATTTTCTTCAGTTGTACCCATCTCAAACGGGTAGGTGCCTGTGACTGTGCCTAAAGTGTTTCCGATATGTTCGTAAAAAAGTTTTGCATGTTCCATTTCGTTTTCCGCAGTCATCAAAAAAATTTCCGCAATCTGCTCGTAACCTTCTTCTTTTGCTTGTTTTGCAAAGTAAGTATAACGGTTTCTTGCCTGAGATTCTCCCGCAAATGAGTTGATTAAATTTTGTTCTGTCTTTGTTCCTTTTAGTTTTTCTGTATTCATAATAACCTCCCGCTTTTATAATAATTTTGAGGGAAATTTCAGACAATTAGCAAACAGGATTAGCCGGCAGGGCAATTTTTAAATAAAAATATTACACTTTTTCGGGATTATAACGACAGGTGAAAAAATCATAATAAGTTATACAAGGGGTGATTTTATATGAATTTATTTAATTACACTAAAAAACTTTCCGAAAAAATTTCATATTACGACCGCCTGACTCGTGAAACGAAAAAGAATTTTTCAATGTCAAACCCGTTTGCCGTTCCCGCTGTCAAAACCGTAATCTGGGTTGAAAATTGTAATGAAAAAGATAATAACGATTAATAAAACCTGTATTTTTAACAATTCCGGCACATCAAAAGTTTAATAAATTCTTGTACCGCTTTCAAAATCAAACAAATAGATATCTTCTTCTTTTATGCTAAGTTCGATTTCTTCCTTAATCTCATAATCCGGCGGAAGCTTTGCACTGCATTTTGAATTTCCGATATTAAAATAAACTATTTTTTCACTTCCCAAAAGCTCATACATATCGACTTTTGCAGAGAACTTAACATCACCGCCGCAAACCATTTTCTCAGGACGGATTGCGAGAATAACCTTTCCTGAAGCCGGAAGCCCGTTAATTTTGACTCTATGACATTCAAATTCAGCAAATCCTTCAACAATATCAGCATTGATGAAATTCATCTGCGGAGAACCCACAAACCCTGCAACAAAAGTGTTCGAAGGATTGTTATAAATTTCTTCAGGCGGCGCCACCTGCTGAATTTTACCTTTATCCAAAACTACAATTCGATCCCCCATAGTGAGAGCCTCTGTCTGGTCGTGAGTTACATATATAAATGTCGTCTGAAGCTTTTCATGAAGCTTCTTAATTTCTGACCTCATCTGAACCCGAAGTTTTGCATCCAAATTTGAAAGCGGTTCATCCATCAAAAACACTTTCGGATTTCTGACAATCGCACGCCCTAAAGCAACCCTTTGGCGCTGCCCGCCCGAAAGCTGTTTGGGTTTTCTGTCCAAGTATTCCGTCAAATCCAAAATTTCTGCCGCTTCCTGAACTTTCTTTTCTATCGTTGCTTTGTCAATTTTGCGCATCTTAAGCCCGAATGCTATATTTTCCCTGACCGTCATGTGCGGATATAGTGCATAACTCTGGAATACAAATGCTATATCTCGATCCTTCGGCGGAATATCGTTAACTTTTTTATCACCTATATAAATATCCCCGCCGGAAATTTCTTCCAAACCGGCTATCATCCTTAAAATCGTGGATTTTCCGCACCCGGAAGCCCCTACCAATACTATAAACTCTTTATCTTTGATTTCCAAATCAATATTATCTATTACGACTTTACTGTCGTACTTTTTACAGACATTTTTTAATGTTACGCTACTCATCTTCTAATATAATTCCTTTTTCAACAGGCAAAATTATGTTGAATGTAGTTCCTTTCATTATTTCAGTTTCTACCCAGATTGTTCCGTGAAGCTTGTCTACAAGAGTTCTTACCGTACTTAAAACAATAGAACGAATGAAATTCTTCTTATTTATTTTTTCAAGCTGAGAATATGGCTCAAAAAGATTCTCCAAATCAGCTTCTTTAAACCCCGTTCCGGTATCCTTTATGGAAATCTGCAAGTATGCTCTGCTATCAGCTTGATTTATAACTTTAACACCACGCTTCATTACATTTTCCATATCCGGGTTCATTAATGTTACTGTAATTGAGCCTATCTCCGTCATTTTCAAAGACACATCAAGAATATTTTTTATCGCTGTTTTTAATACACTGTCATCTGTTGTTACAGTTTTTGATGCCAATTCTTCGTATTCTAAATTTACAGAAACCTTTTTCCCTAAAAGTGCGCTGTCAAATGACCTTATTACTTCCTGAACCGCATTCACTGCATCAAAGGTTTTTATATCAAATTTTACAAGGCTCGATTCGGCTTTTGAAAATTCAAAAAACTTATCTATAAAATACAATAACTCCGAAGCATTTTTGCCTATAATTTTTACGTACTTATCCTGCTTTTCGGAAAGCTCTCCGCCTAAGCCGTCACCCAAAGCATTAGAAAAACCTATTATAGATTGCAGCGGAGATTTGAAATCATTCGCAAGCCTTGTTAACATCATATTTTTATCTTTGTTCAGCTTGCCTGTTTTTTCGGCGTTTGCAAGAACCTTTGTCATTGCGGTTACATCACGAATAGTTACAATAAATTGATCTTCATACTGCGAAGAATTCAATTCTATAAAAAACTCGTTATTCTCATCGGTTGAAGCACCTGCAATTACCGGCACGTGCTTTGATGCCGACTGGCCTGCCAGTTCAAAACCTTTATTGACGAAATCATCAAAATAATAATCCGCTTCTTCCGTCATATCTATATTAAAAAGAAACTCGGCCTCTCGGTTTGCCCACGTTATACGGCCATTACCGTCCAGTAATAAAACAGCATCAGGCAGATGCTTTAATATTTCTTTCAAATTAAATCCACTGAATAGATTAGTAAAATTCATATTGCCTTAGATCCTATTTTATTATATAATAAATGATAACATAAAAATTTTTGCTTTAATTTTCAAAAATATTAATTTTTGTAATTTTTTTTATAAAAACTAGCAAAAAAAATCTTTTTTGAGTTTTAAAGCAAAAAAGCGCGAGTGAGATTTACAGAAAAAGTAATGAAGATATTTAAGTGGAAAATGCTGTAAAATCGCCCTGTGTTTTATAAGGCAAAAATGCGTATGTAGTAAACTCCAGAAAGTAAAGGATGTGAACTATGAGAGAAATTAACAACAACTCCAATAATCTGAATTTTTCAGGTATTCAAAAGTTTGATCCGCAAAAAGAAAATCAGCACACCTCTGCCGAAGTTCAGCCTGAAGCTGCACCTCAAAAAGAATTGCAGGATCTTTCTCAAATGCCTTCTGCTATCACGGGTCGTTCTCTTGTTTTTACAGGCAATGCCATTGATAAAGATCTTCAATTTTTGATGAAAAACCCTGAATTATGCGAAAAAGCAAATACTTTCTTCGATATCGCTGAAAGTCAGCACGGATACGAAGAAGCTGCAAAACTTATGGACGGGTTTGTAAACGAATTTAAGGACTAATAATAAACTATTTGTTCTGCATTGTGCATAGTGCTTTTATTGCAAGCTTGTAACTTTCTGCCCCAAACCCCGAAATCTGCCCCTGACAAACCCCTGCAATTAAGGATTTTTGTCTGAAGTCCTCTCTTGAATGAATGTTTGTCATATGAACCTCTACTGTCGGAATATTCACAGATGAAATTGCATCTCTTATCGCAACACTTGTATGCGTATAGGCTGCGGCATTAAGCACTATTCCTGACACATCCTTATATGCCTGCTGAATTTTTTCAACAATCTCACCTTCATGATTACTCTGAAATGTTTCTATATCAATCCCAAGCTCAAAAGAATATGCATAAAGCTCCTTTTCCAAATCCCTTAAAGTCATGCTTCCGTACTTTTCAGGCTCTCTTACCCCTAACATATTCATATTCGGACCGTTTATAACTAATATCTTCATGCTTGTTTCTCCTGCAATAATCTTATTATAAAATCAACAGATTGTAAATTTTTATTAAATTTTATTTGAACAATGTAACAAAATAAACATGCTTATTTTATCATGCATGTACAACTATCCCCAAATCTCCTCCCAAGATTATTGTTCAAAGTCGCACTAGAAAGTGTGGCTTTTTTTTATTCCTTTTTATTAAATGAAATTTATATAATTTGTAAATAATCTTTAAATATAACGAAATATTAAGCACTCATTTAAATAGAGCTTAAACCCGCCGCAACAGTTAATTTTAGCCAAATTTTAGAATTACTTATAAAAAAAATGACAGTCAATTTTAGTTATCGTTTTTTTTTAATAAGAATATGAATAATTTCAAAAACATGAGTGAAGTAATTAACGAGAGAAAGGAGACTTATTTATGGTTGATGGAATTGATCCTAAGTTAATTAATGGTGGTGCTATCCCAAAACCAAACTTACAAAAAGGAGAAAACACATCCGATAAAACTCAAACGACTATCTGGGACAAAGCAGCAAATGCTGCCGGACAAAATATCGCAAATGGGGCTTCTGCAGGAACTACAGCAGTTGCTAAAACTGGTTCAGTATCAGGTGATGTTGGAATGGGAATTCAAGGATTTACAGTAGAACATACATCGACAGCTTACGCTTACGAAAACGGCGTTGCCTCTGGAACAACAACATATCAGTATGGAGAACAAAAAACAAATGAAGAGGATCCTGTATCTCAATTTAAAAAACTGGACAAAGATGAGGATTTAAAAGTTTCGGCACAAGAATACACTGATAATATTGTTGAAGAATATGTTAAAAACGGACATCAGCTTCCAAGCCAATACGATAATATAGCTGAATTTATCAATGACAAATACCAAGAATTTTTACAATATGCAGGAGAAGATGCATCTATGAACATTGATGAATTCAGAGCAATGCTTGAAGCCAGATTGAGTGAATCTGCAAAGGATATCGCTAAGGCAGCAGCTGCGGGAGCTGCAGCAGGCGCTATGAATGGAGTTCTGGATCCGTCAGAGCCTAACCCGCCAGCCCCGCATGAAACTCCGACTGCTGACACTACAGCCTATGAAGGAGACCATAATTATAGCGGAGATGTAGATTGGAGTGGAAACGTACCTAATGACATCACCCATAATGTTGTATATTCCGAAAACGGTAAAATAGTTGATACAGAGCCAGAATATACCTACGACACCACGCACATCAGCGGCAATGACGGTCATTGAGAATATATTAAAAAAACCGACAACTAAATAATATAATAAACAAAAAATAAAGCAGGTCTGAACAATTCTCAGATCTGCTTTATTAAAAATTGGGGACTTATATAGCAAATTACACAAATATTATAAGAAGCACGTCATTCTGAGGGCTTTAGCCCGAAGACTCTTTTTATTTTCAAGATCCTTCGCCTTCGGCTCAGGATGACATCAAGAGTTTTACGTCATTCTGAGGACGCTAGTCCGAAGAATCCACTTGCGGATTAAGGGTGTCTTCGCTTGCAGCTCAGGATGACGCATTTTTGAAAATTTTTGGGGCTGATATAGCAAATTCCACAAAAATTTTCTCTTGACTTTATGCAAAAAATAGCTAAAATATAATTACAGACCACACTTTCAGGGGAAGGTTACAGTTATATTTTTAAGGATTTATTTATGCGTTTAATTGAGAAATTAAAAGAATTTGAACAGCAATATATGTTTATCCGTTGGGCGACAGGCGGCGAATACGGCAAGCTTGTTTATGCCGGAGATGATTTCATTGAATTTGACGTTATTAACGTTGACACAATGGACTATTCGGAAACTGTTTTTATAAACAGCCCTCTGATTTTGGAAGTTGCAATCGGCGGCTCTGATATTGCGCGCATTGTTGCAGAAATGTCTTCTAAAATTACCCTTGAATAATTTTTAGCCCCCCGCAATTTAACTGTTTAAGGTCATTTATGCAGTTTTTGCATATATGCCTAAGATTTTGAGCTTAATTAAATATTGAAGCTTTTTCTGGCACCCTCTTGGTGATAGAACCCGCCGCCGCAGATAGTTTCGATAACTTTCAAGGCAAATTCTCTTGGGGCATCGACTTGATTAAGATAAAATTCACGATTTGGAAGGTGTTTTATTTTCATAATTGAATTCTGGTTGCTTTCAGCCGGCACGAATAATGAAGCGACTTCATTATCGAGGAGTCTGACCATTTCGTCATCGTGCTCTGAAGCACCCTTCATAATTTCATAGTAATTGCCTTTTATCGCCATAATTCTTCCGCAAAAAACATGCTGACCGTTTTCCCGATAAAGAGCCTGAGGCTGAAAGTTGCAGCGTGTCGTAAAACTAATCTTATGCCAGAGAATATTCATAATAATAACCGATTTTTGAGGATCCAGGTCTATATAAATATTCTGAGTGGTAACATTTCTTGAGGCGAAAGCTTCTTTTAATGTATCAACTACATCCTGAAGGTCACCTGCCATGCCTGCAAAAATTTCAGCCGTATTCATTGTCGCATGCTGATAGTCAAGAAACTGCTTGTACATGTGAGTTGAAACAAGCCCGATACGTTCTTGAATTAGAGCGGACTTTCTTGATGATGTTTCCGAATTATCAAAGCTTTCGTAATTATTAAGCAATTTTCTAAGCCCCCTGATTGTTCCAGTTTATAACATATTTTAATATTAAACATGTACTTATGTAAAGATTATATTTTTTTTCTTTACAAATTTGAATACATACAAATATCTATTTATTTTGATTATAATCTGAATTTTTAGCACAATTTTTTGGCGATAACCAAAATAGGAGTATAAGTCAACGTAACTTTTTCAAAATTCCTGTTATAGCTGTCACAAAATGCTTTAACGTCGGCAAACTCCCATTTTTTATCTCCGAGGGAATTTACTCCCGTGTTTTTGAGATGATAAAGAAGTTCAAGCGGGGTATTAAATTCTAAAGCTTTTGAAAAAGTTTCAAGTTTAAGAATTTTATAATTTTTCTCCAAAATTTCTCTTAATTCATCCGCTGTCTTGTAAGCAAGCGAAATCCCCGTAATTTTCACCAATTCCGGAAAATTATCGGGCGAAAAAGTTGTAAAAGCCAAAATTCCGTCACTATTTAAAATATTGCGATATCTGTTTAAGACATCTTCAAGATTACTAAACCACTGAAACATAGCGTTTGAAATTATTAAATCGAATTTTTGCGAAGTATTAATTCTTGCAGCATTTCCGCAGATAAAATTGTAATTGGAAAGAATTTTACCAAGATATTTTTTAGACTTTTCGCTCAAATCGTTTGCAGTAAAACTTTCAAAAGACAATTTTTTCTTAATTTCACAGGTTAAAAGCCCAGTTCCGCAGCCGGCTTCAAGAATTTTTCCGTAATGCTTTCGGACAAGAGAGGTTTCTTCTGCTAGAATTTCAGCAAGAAGCCTCTGGACAACGGCATTTTCGTCATATTTTTCCATTGCTTTTTCAAAATGAGATTTAACTGACTTAGGGTTTACCTGCATAACTGCCTCTTTTGGGGTTTATAATAAAATTCTATTTCTCGGAAAATTCCAAGATTTCCGCCCAGCTTTTAAAATTATAAAACGGAAAGTGACCGCTTTCAAGTATTTTAAAGGGTGTCCTATTCTGCCAAAAGTTTATCTGATTTTTAGTCGGAATAATTTTGTCATTATTGCTTATTAAAGCAAAATCGTAGAATTTTTCGTATTCAAATTTTTCTTCTTTAATCCTGCTGTAAAGAGATTTTAATTCATTTTCACGGTTTTCAATTGAGCGCTGAACAGGATTTTTTAAATATCTTTCAAATTCTTCTTGCCTGTCAAAAATATTCTGATAAAACTTACCCTCAAGCCCGGTTTTTGCGTGCCTTAACGTAAGCAAAAAAGGCTTTTGAGGAATTCCAAGAGCATCATCTACCGGATAAGGGGTCCCGTTTACTGCGATTTTTTGGTCAAAATCTTTAAACAAATCCTTTAAAATATACCCTGCAAAAACACCCATTGACCAAGTTATAAGAAATTTTTCGGAATAATTCTTCATTACAATTTGCAGGTCAGATATAGAATTGTAATCATAAACAAACAAAACATCTGCGTTTTCGCACTCCAAAAACTCAAACGGGTAAAAATCGAAGCTCCACCCTGCTAAAAATACTATAAGCTTGTTGTTATTCTGCCTGTTAATCCAGTGATAGAGCATAATTTATCCAGATCCCTTTCTTCAATATCAGTTGTAAGCGAAAGCCTAATGCGTGAAGTTCCCTCAGGCACGGTCGGCGGGCGAATCGGGAGTGTAAAATATCCTGCATCAAAAAGCCTTTTGCACATCTGTTCAGTTTCAAAGTTACCGCCGATAATTACGGGAATAATATGGCTTTCACTCCCCAATTTTTTCCCTAACTCAAGCATCTTTTGACGTTTTGTCAAAGTTTCAGAAAGCTTATTTTCAATAATCCACTTTGAAAAAGCGATTGAGATTGGCGGAAGTGCAGTCGAAAAAATAAATGAGCGGGCCTTGTTAATCAAATAATCAACAAGCACAATATCCCCGACAGCAAAAGCCCCCATTGATCCGATAGCTTTCCCGAAAGTTCCGACAATCAAGTCAATTTCACTTGTAATGTTCAAACTTTCCGAAACCCCAAGCCCATTTTCACCAAAAACCCCAAAAGCATGAGCCTCATCTACAATCATTAAGCAATTATATTTCTTCTTTAATTCAACAATTTTTTGCAAATCCGCAATATCACCGTCCATAGAAAAAACACTTTCCGTTATGATAATTGCATTGTTAAAATTTTTCCGCTCTCTTATCAATAACCGTTCTAAACTCTCCATATCATTATGCTGATATCTGAAAAATTTTGCCTGCGAAAGCTTCATCCCGTCAATAATACTTGCATGATTAAGCTTGTCGGAAAAAATCACATCGCCCTTTGATGCAATAGAAGAAGAAATTCCGACATTAGCGTGATACCCGCTGTTAAAAAGCAATGCGCCGCCTTTTTTAAACATTTCACAAAGCAAATTTTCCAACTCTTTATACACAGGCAAAGTTCCCGTCAAAAGCCTTGCAGAAGCACTTCCGAAAGAATAATCCGCCCCCGCAAAATCCAAAAACTCTTTTGTAATTTCTTCATTATCCGCAAATCCAAGATAATTATTAGACGACAAATTAATTAAATTCTGCCCGCTCCAATTTATATACTTACCCGCCTTGAACCCGTAATCTTTAATAGTGCGGAAATGAGTTTCCTGTTTTAAATTCTCTAATTCTCTTTTATAAACCTCAAACATAATATAATTTTATTCCGAAATAATGTAAACATTTGTAACAAAAATTACAACTTTTGAAATTGCACGCATTATATATACTTTTTATATATAAGAAGTAAAATAAGAGGAGCGAGCCATGGGCGGCATATCAGATGGTCCAAAACTAGATCTACAAAAACTGCAAGGCACACAGACTCAACAAAAGTCTGTAAAAGCCGGCTCAATCAAAAGTGGTCAAAAAGACTCACGTTTGAGCATGACCGGAAGTGTCTTTGGCGCAAAATCTAGCGGAGCAACAACAGGAGCTCAAGGAAACTACTCAGCCTCTGACGGAAAAAGGATAGAAGCCGATTCAAAACAACAAAGCGCAAATGCAACAAGTGATATGAATACTTTCATGCAAAACGCAGCAAGCTATCAAACAATGTCGCTAAGCGATATGAAAGATTCAGAAAAAATCGGCAAAGATCTTAATAAAGAAACTAAAACTTTAACAAAAGCACAACAGAATTATACAAAATTTACCCAAAAAGAAGTAAAAGCCCAACAGCAAAATGCACAAATGATTGCTGATAACAGTGCACAAATGGCAAATTTACAAAGCCAGTTACAATCCGCAGTTGAAATGCAAAGTGCAAGTGGCTCAACAGGCTTTATGGGTGATGGCACAAGCAACATTAACGGACTTACGGCAGAACTTGATTCACTAGGTGCAAACGTATCAAGCCTGCAACAAAACAACCAAACATCCACACAAAATTCAACTAAACAATTTAAAACGATGTCAAAAGCATCAAAAAATACGACAAAACTTGCAACCAAATACCATAAAGTTACAACAAGTGCCCTAAAAATGAACACAGCTAATATGCAAGCGACACAAACAGGAATGACAAAAGCACAAAAAATAACTACTGCTGGTGGTATTTTGAACACCGTAGGCTCTGCTCTTACAGCAACAGGTTCAGCTTTAATGTCAAACCAATTTACTATGGCCGCAGGCATAGCTCTAACCGCATCAGGAGCAGCAGTAACAGTAACTGGCAGTACAATGACCTCTATAGGTACAAAAGGTCAAGATTCAGGTGCAGCAGCTGCAGCATCATTAACTCAAGCTGGTGCAGCTCTTAGCGGAGCATTAAGCAAAACGTCAGATGCTAATAAAAATGGAACAGAAGCCTCAAAAGTTGCAAATAAACAAAATAAAAATCTTCAAAAAACAAACCAAGAAGTTAAAACACAAGGCGATGCTCTTAAACAAGGTGTTGATGATGCAAAATCAACAGCAAGTGCAGCTCAAAATGGCGGAACTTCAGCAACCGGAGACAAACCAAATGCAGGCGGACTTACTCAAGACACTAACCAAAGCGTTGCCGGAGGCAATACAGGAATGTCTAATCCTATTGGCGGAGGGACTTCCGGAGTACAAACTACAGCTTCCAGAAGCTTTGCAAGTTCAACAAGCTCTGCAATGTCAGGATATAAAGATAATATGGGCAACTTTGGCAAAATGAGTTCTCAGAATAACAATGTCCAAAATTCACCAACAGGCTCAACATTCGCAACCGGAGGTGAACAAAATCCTAATATAAAGAAGAAAGAAGAAGTTTAATAAATATTTCCTTGTCCCCTTGATTTTTATAAATCGGGGGACTTTTTTATGTCCGCTCTTATATAAAATCAAATTTTAAACATTTTTAATTTCATTTAAAAAGCCACAATGTAAACATTTGTAACAATAACTCAAAACACTGAAATTCGGCGGTAAATATATACTTTTTATATATAAGAAGTAAAAAAGAGAGCAGCGAGGAGCGAGCCATGGGTGGCATATCTAACAATTTAGATTTGCAGCGATTGAACGCTACACAGCAGACCGGCACAAGGTCTGTCAAACCTAGTGCGCTTAAAAGCAAAGATCCTCGAATGAGTATGAACGGCAGTATTTTTGCCGGTCAAACAGGTGGAGCAAACAAAACTCAAACCACACAATCTACCCAAAATCAATACAGCGACATAGACCAATCAGATGCAAAAAAAATTGAAAATTCATCAAAACAGGAGTCTGCAAGCAATGTTGGCAGTATGAAATCATTTATACAGACAGCAGCAGATTACCAGACTGCTGCAAGTCAGGATATGAAGGATTCTGCAAAAATTGAAAAAGATCTTGCAAAAGAAACTAAAAACCTAACAAAAGCACAGAAAAATTTTGAAAAATTTACACAAAAGGAAATAAAATCCCAACAACAAAATGCGCAATTATTAGAACAAAATAACAACCAGATGACAGAAATTCAGGGCAGGTTGCAGAATGCAGTAAGCATGCAAAGTGCTAGTGGTGCAACCGGCTTTATGGGTGACGGTTCAAGCGAAATCAACGGAATGCAAGCTGAACTTGAATCTCTTGGTGCATCAGTTTCAAGCTTGCAACAGTCCAACACTCAATCGAAAACAACCTCTAAAAAAGAATATAAAACAATGACCAAGTCATCTAAAAACATGACAAAACTATCTACCAAATATCATAAAGTTACAACCAGTGCCTTAAAACGCACCAACCTCAGCCTTGCGACAACAGAAGCCGGAACTTCAAAAGCACAAAAGATAACAATGGCTGGTGGAATTATGACAACAGTTGGTTCTGCTGTTACAGCAGTAGGTTCAGCTTTACTCGCAACAGGTTATGGTTCAGCGGCTGGAATTGCAATAACCGCATCCGGTGCAGCAATAACAATTGCCGGAGGCACAATGACCACAGTCGGCACAAAAGGTCAAGATTCAGGAGCCGCAGCCGCAGCCTCATTAACTCAAGCCGGTGCTGCAATCGGAGGTGCTATTGGTAATGCTAATGCAGGCAAGGCATTAGCCAAAACAACTGGATCTCAAGCAACAAAAGCTGATAATGCTTTGGCTAAAACGCAAACTCAAAATAAGGCAAACATAGAAGGAGCAAAAGCCAACATTGAGGCAACAACTGAAATAGCAGCTAACGCACAAAATTCACAAACAAGCACAACTAATAATAACTCAGACTCTGGTAAAGGACTAAGTACAAACAATAACAGTAGTATTGCAGGTGAAACAACACAAAACACAGGCACTACAGGAATGTCTAGCCCTATAAGCACACCTACAAACAGCTTTGCAAGCACTACAAAAGCCGCAATGTCAAACTACAAAGATACAATGGGAACCTTTGGTAAAAATGATTCTCAAAGCAACAATTCCGTACAAAATACGACAACAGGCTCGACTTTTGCAGCCGAAAACAAAAAAGTTAAAGAAAAAGATGAAGCCGCAGCTGCATAAATTTTCAAACATAAACTTTAAAAATTCCTGCCACAACATAGTGACAGGAATTTTATTTTAAATATCCGTTAAAAAGATTTTCTAATAATAAGTAAATTTGTAATTATCGTTTATAAGCCTTGAAGTGCAAGTTAACCCTGTACTTTTAACGTTACAACTGTAAGAATCGTCAACTCCGCTCGGAACAATAGCATCTTCTCTTAAAACAAATGCAAAAATATCTTTGCCTATTGTATTTGGAGGGTTATCGCCGTTTATATCCGCCAAAAACACAATCGTCGGACGATCCACGTTCACGCCAAAATCCCTTATGACAACTTCAGGCGGATAAACATTTATAATAACATTCATTCCATCCACAAGAGTGAACATATAATTGTAAAATTCCGTTTCCTTAAGATACGGATACCCGCTTAAAAACCAGCTTGGATAACGCCAGCATCCGGGATCGTTTGAACAAACCCTTAATGTCTTAAAATAAGGTTTGTAATACATAAAAGCCAACTCCGAAGCATTATAAGAATACCCCTCTAAATCCCAGTTTACGGAAGAATCTCTCTCGCTTATTACGTACATCGTCACCTGTGAAAGAACATTATATATCTTTTGGATTGCAACGGCACTTTTCTTCTCCTCTACATGCCGTTGAAGCCCTGTATAAGTTAATGACGCCACAATACCTATAATTGCCATTGTCAGCAAAAACTCAGGTAAGGTAAATGCTTTAAACCAAAATTTTTCCTTATTTTTAAAAAAGGAGTTTCCAACCATAGGCCTTATCTTCTCTTATATCATATACAAAGTATATTATGCCCATTTTTACAGGTTTTAAAACACTTAATTAAATGCTTATAAAACCAATAAAAAAAGCCTCTTTAAAAGAGGCTTTCTTTTATTTCGATTTTATATTTTATATTTTCTTTTTTAAAGTCGGAAATGCAATTACATCTCTTATTGAAGGAGAATTTGTTAATAACATTACAATTCTGTCAATTCCGATACCCAAACCGCCTGCCGGAGGCATACCGTGTTCGAGAGCACAGATAAAGTCTTCATCAATCTCCATTGCTTCTTCATCTCCATTAGCCTTTGCTCTTGCCTGAGCTTCAAACCTCATTCTCTGGTCGATAGGATCCGTAAGTTCTGAAAATGCATTTGCAATTTCCCAGCCGTTAACTCTTGTTTCAAAGCGTTCTGTTAATCTTTCGTTATCTCTGTGAACCTTTGCAAGCGGTGATATATCACGAGGATAATCAATAATGTGAACAGGCTGAATTAAATGCGGTTCAACTTTCTCTTCAAAAATCAAATCAAGCACCTGACCCCAGTTTTCGCATTCAGAAGCATCAATTCCGATTGATTTTGCTTTTGCCTTTGCGTCTTCCGTCGTAAAGCAATTGTTGAAATCAATATCTGTGTATTCTTTAATTGCGCCAATCATGGTTTTTCTGTCCCACGGAGGAGTTAAATCTATTTCATTTTCACCGTATTGAATCTTCATTGTGCCAAGAAGCTCCTGAGCCACACTTGATATAAGATTTTCTGTCAAAATCATCATATCATTGTAATCTACATAAGCCTGATAAAGCTCCATCATTGTGAATTCAGGGTTGTGACGAATATCAATACCTTCGTTTCTGAAGCTTCTGTTAATTTCGAATATTTTCTCAGAAAGTCCGCCAACCATAAGTCTTTTCAGATAAAGTTCCGGTGCAATCCTTAAATACATATCCATATCTAACGTATTATGATGTGTAATAAACGGTCTTGCATTAGCTCCGCCTGCTTGCGGGTGAAGCATCGGGGTTTCAACTTCCAAAAAGCCTTGTTTTGTTAAATGTTCGCGAATTTTTTGGATAATTTTGCTTCTTAAAGTAAATGTTTTTCTGACATCTTCGTTCATAATCATATCAACATAACGCTGACGATATCTTGTTTCAACGTCTGTTAATCCGTGAAATTTTTCAGGAAGCGGAAGAAGTGCTTTTGATAAAATCTTTAATGATGTCGATTTTATTGAAAGCTCGCCTCTCGGAGTTCTTCTGACTGAACCTTTAAAACCTACGATATCACCGATATCTATAAGTTTTAAAATCTTCATCTGATCTTCGGAAAGATTTTCTTTATGTGAAAAAATCTGAATTTTTCCGGTTGCATCTGTCAAATCTATAAACATTCCGGAATTTCTGATTGCCATAACTCTGCCGGCAACTGAATATACATCGTCAGTTTCAACTCCGGCTTCAAGGTCTTTGTATTTTTCCTGCAAATCTGCAGCATTTATATCTTTATCAAAAGAATAAGGATAAGGATTTACACCCTTATCAGCCAAATCCGCAAGCTTTTGTATACGGGTTTGTCTGATTTGTTCTATCGCCGAATTCGGCTCATTTGCAACTTGTTGTGTCATAATTTTATTCCTTTATTTTCTATATCGTCATAACTGAATTTTATCACAAACAAAAAGTCGCACAAAATTTTTATAACCGGACACAATACATTTTTTAATTAAAAAAGGCAAGCATCAAATAATACCTGCCTTAATATTATATCAAAACTAACAAACAACTATTCAGCCTGAGTTGTACCGTAATCTATCATACGTTTAAATTCATCAGGTCTTGAAGTTTTAGAAAGTGCATCCTCAAGTGAAATCAAGCCTGCTTTGTAATGTTTAGCCAATGCCATTTCCAGAGTTTGCATTCCTAATCCGACGTTCATCTGAATTGTTGAGTAAATTTGCGCCGCTTTACTTTCTCTGATAAGGTTTGCAATAGCCGGAGTTACAAGCATTATTTCCTGAGCCATTACACGACCTTTCTTTTGACCGTTCGGAAGCGTTTTAGGAACAAGAGTTTGCGCAAATACGGCAACAAGAGAGTTTGCGAGCTGTACACGAATCTGCTGCTGCTGACCTTCAGGGAATACGTCTATGATACGGTCGATTGTCTGAGAAGCTGATGACGTGTGCAAGGTTCCGAATACCAAGTGACCTGTTTCGGCTGCGGTCAGGGCTAAGGAAATCGTTTCGTGGTCTCTCATCTCACCTACGAGGATAATATCGGGGTCTTCACGAAGTGCTGATTTTAGTGCGTTTGCGAAACTTCTTGTATCCATCCCGAGTTCTCTCTGGTGTACAATACTTTTTTTAGACGTATGAACAAATTCTATCGGGTCCTCAATTGTTAAAATATGCTCAGCTTTTGTATCATTAATATAGTCTATCATCGCAGCAAGTGTTGTTGATTTACCGGAACCGGTCGGACCTGTTACAAGAATAAGTCCTCTCGGTTTTTCTGCTGTGCTTCTTACTATATCAGGAAGTCCCAATTGTTCAAAAGACGGAACTTTACTGGTAATTGTACGGAATGCTGCCGCATAGTTTCCTTTATCTTTGTAAAAGTTTACCCTGAAACGGCTTAAACCCTCAATTCCGTATGAAAAGTCTAATTCCCAATTTTGTTCCAACGTTCTTCTTTGTTCATTTGAAAGCATGGGAAACAACAGATTTTCAACATCATCAGGCGATAACGGCTCCATATCAACACGGGTCAACTTTCCGTCAACTCTTATTGCCGGCGGCAAATTACTTGATATGTGCAAGTCACTTCCGCCATCTTTTACTAATTTCTCTAATAATTCTTCGATTACCATCTTTTTACCTACCTTTTATAATTATTTTTATTTATTCCTTAAATGTTATTAAATCTTCATCTTCTTTTACCGCCGTTTCCAGCAATATATAAGTCATATATGCGCCCAATGCAACTGCCTTTGGATCTAACTCCGTATTATTTGCGGCTTCTATTATCGCCGTATTTATTTCCGGATTTTCATCTTTCAGATAATGTATCATCTTTTTTCGCCAAGACGGCATATCTTTAAATATTTCAGAAAATACCTTTGCAGCTGTTTCTTCCGTTATAATTGGCAGCATACTTTACCTCTTTTTATCATATATTTTAATTCTACATTACTTATTATCTTTTCACAATAGATAACCGCAAATAATCCTTTGTTTAATGTATAATTTATTTATGAAACTCAAAAATTTGAAACTTTCAAATTATCGAAACTGCAAAGATTTGGAGCTTAATTTAGACTCCGGCAAAATTCTTATTATCGGAAAAAATGCTCAGGGAAAAACCAACATTTTAGAAAGCATTTACTTTCTTTCAACCCTTAAAAGTCCAAGGACTTCTAATAATATTGAAATTATAAATTTTGATGCGGATTTTGCAAATATTGAAGCAGAAATTATTAAAGCTGATACCAATGTTTCTTTAAATTTTTATTATTCAAAAGAAAAAACACGCACACTTAAAGTAAACGGGCTTAAAACCACACCTAAGAACTTTAAGCTGGTTTTAAAAACGGTTTTATTTTCGACGAACGATCTTCTGCTTTTAAGAGGAAATCCGTCCGACAGAAGAGATTGGCTTGACAGAGCAATTTCACAAGTTTATCCGGCCTACGATGAAAGGCTTTCAAAGTATGAAAAAATAAGAGTTCAAAAAAACAACTTTCTTAAGGGCCTTATAAAAGGCGGAACGCCGGACGAAACACTTCTTGATGTTTTGAACGAACAGCTTGCTATTACTGGAAGCAACATTATTTATTTAAGAATTAAATTTCTGTCAGAAATTGAACGTCTTGCAAAAGAAAAACATCGAATTATAAGTGAAACCGAAGATCTTCGGCTTGAATACGATTGTTCTTTTCTTGAGGGAGAACGTGAACTTGAAGATATCTTACAAAAATTTCACCAAGCACTTGAAGAAAGAAAAATTGAAGAAATTCGGCGAGGACAGGCTTGTGTCGGCCCGCATAGAGATGACATTATTTTTTACATTAACGAAAATGAAGCCACAAAATTTGCCTCTCAAGGTCAACAGCGCACTGTTGTCCTTGCCTTAAAGCTTTCAGAACTTGACATAATCACAGCAAAAACAGGAGATGAACCAATTCTGCTTCTTGATGATGTTTTGGCTGAACTTGATGATTTAAGACAAAACTATCTTTTAAAATCAATTACTGCAGCAACTCAGGTCGTAATAACCTCTGTTGACACCCTGCTTTTTGATGATGAATTTCTGAAAGACGTTAAAATTTATAAAATTGAAAACGGTAATGTAATTTAATATGATTTAAAACTAGAGCGAAACATTCTTTAAATGCTCTATCTTTATCTGAGGTCTTAAAGTTATTCCAATTACATCTATTCGATAGTTTTTAACCTTATTTTCGCTTAAGTAATACTGAACCCCTTTTAAAATGTTTTCAAACTTCGTCTTTGTAATCGCTTCTAAAGGTGTACCAAAAGCATCTGTTTTTCGGGTTTTAACTTCAACAAAAACAACAGTATCCTTATACTTTGCCACAATATCAAGTTCACAAAATCTTGAATAATGCTTGTTTCTTTCAAGAATCGTATAGCCTTGTTTTTCCAAAAATTTGCAAGCTATATCTTCACCGTTATCACCTAAAGTTCGATTATTCATAAGTTGTTTCCCTTATTGCTTAATCCCGTAACGGGCAAGCTTTGTAATATCAAGAAGATTTTCAAGTTTATCGGAATTAGTATTTTTTGACCATCTTGAAGGACAAATATCTATTCCTCCTCTCCTTGTATACAAGGCACTTACCAAAAGTTCATCCCCTTCTGACAAAATATCCGATAACCTTTTGTAAATCATCTCACAGCACTCTTCATGAAAATGAAATTCTGATCTAAAGGATACCAAATATTTAACAAGACTATCTTCTAAAATATGTCTTTTGGATTTGTAATAAATAAAGACATCTCCAAAATCAGGCTGGTGTGTAACTCTGCAATTGGAACGCAAAGAATCAAAAGTTAAATAATAACTTTTTTCTTCACACAATTCTTCTGCCTGCAAAACCTCCGGAGCCTCTTTAAAATTTTCAATTTTTAGTCTGCTTTCATCAGCAAACTTCATTATGTTTTGAAAATCCTCGAAAATCTCCACACTTTTTACACTGTTATCAAGAAAGTTCGCCCAAACTTCAGTTTTTAACTTTTCGCTCAAATCTTTTTCTATTTTATTTTTACAAATTTCCAAACATTCATTAATATTTTTGCCAAATTTTGACATATTAAAAGAATTCAAATAAAGCTTCAAAGATTTTGACTCAACCAAGAATTCGCTCTCGCAATCATATTTAATTTTCAAAACTCTTGTAACAGGCAAACCGTTTTCAGTCAACGCCGAAAATTCATAAGCGTGCCATACATCCCACCCTAAAAAAGGCAGATTTTTATTATCTATATTATATTGCCCACGGTTTTCTTCTCTCGGTATTGCAACAATAAAAGACGGGTTATAAAAATCACTTCCGTCGGTCTTTTTACCCAAATATTTTGAAGCTATTTCATCAGTCTGTTTTTGCATAAGATAATTTTACCATAAAAAATCCCGCCTTAGCGCGGGATTTCAATAATTTTATTATACAATCTCTTTAAGCAATTTCTTCATAAGCTGCGGGGTTGTTAAGCAAGTCGTAGTTAATTTCGTTTTCATTATCAGCAATTGCAGCTGCAACTACGACATCAGAAGTTACATTGACAAGAGTTCTCATCATATCGGTAATCCTTTCGATAGTAAACAAGAACGCAAATCCTGTTACCAATTGTTCAGGGCTTAATCCCATACCGTTCAAGATTAAAGCAATCGTAATTAATCCAGCACCCGGAATTCCCGCACAAGTAGAAGAAGCAATTATTGCAAGAATTGCAATCTGTACGATTAAGAACGGATCCAACACAACTCCATAGGCTTGTGCCAGAAATATTACTGCAACAACCTGCAACAAGGCTGTTCCGTCCATATTTAAAGTTGCACCTAATGGAAGTACAAAACTTGAAATTTTATGCGAAATTCCGCGTTTTTCACAGCAAGCAATGGTTAATGGCAAAGTTGCAGAAGAACTTGCAGTTCCGAATGCAACCATCATAGCTTCAGTCACAGCCGAATACAGCATTACGACAGAAACTTTTGAAAACTTCTTCAAGAAAAGCGGATAAACTACACATAATTGAATTAAAAATCCGATTAATAACACAAGCAAATATTTTGAAATGCTTGAGAAAATTTCAATACCGAAACTGGAAACGGCACATGCCGTAAGTGCAAATACACCGGGTGCCGCCAAAAACATAATCCAGTCAGTAATTTTCATTGTTGCTGCAAAAACAGATTCAAAAAACGAAACAATCGGTCTGTTTACGTCTCCGACCTTAGATAGGGCAATTGCAAAAATCAAACAGAATACAATAATCGGAACCATATCACCTACTGCAACAGAATGAAAAGGATTGTTCGGAATAAATCCTAAGAATATATTTAAAATATTTCCCTGTTGCTGCTGCATTGTAGCTGCAACCGTTGCTTGAACCTCACTTGCTGCATTTTGCGCTATATAATTTGCAGCCCCGACTCCGGGTTTTATCAAAAGCGCTAAAACAGTTCCGATTGCCACTGCCAACGTTGTTATTATTCCGTAATAAACGACCATTTTTGAACCGAATTTGCCTAGCTGTTTGTTATCTCCGACACTTGTAATCCCGATTATTATAGCAGACACCACAAGCGGAATTACTACCATCTGGATTAATCTTATAAATACCTGACCTATAAATGTCAAAATATTTGATGCCAAAAGGTTCGGATGATTGTGAAGAAGTATCCCAACAATTATACCGCCGATAATCCCTAAAAATATATGTCCGTTCCTTTTTATTCCAAGCCCCAGTGCAATTAGGATTTGCATGTGTAATTTCATATAATTGCCCTCATTTTATATCGTTACCTGACAATTATACTATTAATCATTTTAATTTTCAAATGTTTAAGAAAAAAATCCTGAACCTGAGGGAGAAAATAAAATTCCGCAAATAAAACCTAAATAAAAACTAAAACCGCCCTCAAAAATTTTAGGCGGTTAATTAAATGGTCGGAACGACAGGATTTGAACCTGCGACCTCTACCACCCCAAGGTAGCACGCTACCAAGCTGCGCCACGTCCCGTAATTTAAGCAATTATTTAACTGTCAAAATGATTTTAAATATCTTTAATTTAAGAACCCGAAGTTGTAAAACACCTTCTTAAACTCTGATTTTCATAAAAAATCGGGATGACAGGATTTGAACCTGCGGCCCCCGCGACCCGAACACGGTGCGCTACCAAGCTGCGCTACATCCCGATATTTATTTTTCAAAATTTTATTCGACGTATTAAAACATCTCTTTATATATCCGGCCTCAAAAGACCAGACACATAAAGAATTCTAACACTTAAATCTTACTTGTCAAATTTTATTTCGAAGTATTGGGGTTATTCTTTTTTATTTCGTTGTTTGTGCGTGTATACTTTTCAACCATCTGCTGTCTATCCTTAGATGAAAGTGATGAAACTTTGCCATATTTTTCATAACACATCACACTTTCGCCCTCACACGGACCGTACACTTTATCCAAACCTAAAATATATCCTATTTCAAACAACAAACTTGCATACAATTCCTCATCTTTTACATTTTTGCCATTGCGATCTATTGTATATACAGTAAGATTTGCTCTGTTAATATAGCCTTCATCCATATTTGTAAAATAGCCGGTTGTTTCAAACCTCTTTGCTTCAGATATAAAATACTTTGTCCGTTCTTCAATTATATTAACCTTTATAGGAGCATTGTTAGAAAAGAATCTTGTTGAATTATATCTGAATTTAACACGCCCGTTAGTTGAACTTGCCCAAGTTTCAAAGGCACTTTTTATTGTCCCTTCATACTGGCTTTCAGGAAGATAAACATCTATTGCTGTCATACCCCATCTGGGCATGGTATATGCAAAAGCGCTGCCTGATACTGATAATAAAATTCCTAATGTTAATAATATCTTTTTCATATTTACATTATAACATAATTTTTTCATTTTTCAAAATTTTAAATTATCCTTCTCAGGACTTGAATTTTAGGTTTGTTTCAAGTATCCTTATGGCACATAATACAGGACTTATTAATTTCACAAGGGGGAGCTTAGATGGCTATTATTAATGAACTTAAATCCATCAACGATATAATTAAAGATTTGGCGCTTTTTATAAGACAAGACCAAACAGTTCAGCCGGATTTTGCTGAATACATTAAAACCATTGGTTTAAACAGTTCTTCTTCAACAATGCAGTTTCAGGCTGCATGCTTCAACTATATTTTTGAACGTAAACTCGGCGAAGACAGAAAATCTGTTTTCGATATTTATTTGGATAGAAAACCGAATTTAGAAGAAATTGATAAAACAATTATTACAGAATTAAAAAACTCCATTTCCTCAATTTTTGAAGTGAAAAAAGTTTTAAGAAGCGGATTTAGCCTTTATAACATTGTCAACGAAAAAACTTATGAAGCCTTATCATTAGTTAAGATGACTTCTTTTAGGGGGCTTGGAGCAGGACAATTTGTTGTAGCGAGAATATTCTATCATAATGAAAACTGCTATCTGCTTGAAATATCAGGTGTTTTGGCATCTGCAAGAAAAGATGAAGCTTACAGATATGCCGTTGCAAAAATTGTTCAAGAACCTGAGCTTGTTTATATTGACAACCCTGAAAAACAAAAAGAAATCGAAGATGAAGTTGACAACATTTACAATAAATTCACTGAATTTTTCGGAAGCGATGAAGTTGTGACAACAAACAAATTTGCGGATGATCTTATCGGATTGTTCAATGACTTCTCTGAATCCGGAGAAAAATCCGATTTTAGTGATAAAATTCAGCTTCCGGAAAAATACCGCTATTTTGAAGTAAAAGAATTTAACAACAGTTACAGCAATTTCCTTGAAAATTCACTTGGCGGATTTTCTTCACACGAAGAAACTTATGATGTTGGAATTATCTTTGACAGAGAATTAGGAATGTACGCCGTGCCTTTTTACGGAACATTCAACAAGATTTTCGAAACTGAAAATATAAATGAAATCGAAAATTATGACAAATGTGTAGAATATTTTATTTATAACGACAAAATTTCAGCAAACTTGATTAAGAAAGTTGCATCGAAACATCCGAATTTTATGGAAACGGTAAATAAAGTTTTACAAAATAGTTACAGGCTTGAGGATATTTTAAAGCAATACAAAAGCAAATATCTAGATAACAAGATTTTCTCCTCGACAACCGTTCTTTATAAGTCTAAGGCCTTCTCGCAAACGCTTGGTATTATTGAAGAAATTGAAGAAAAACCAAAACTTGATACGACCAAAATTGATATTTCTAAAATCGGGAGAAACGATCCTTGCCCTTGCGGAAGCGGCAAAAAATTCAAAAAATGCTGCGGAGCTAATCTTTAATACTTGTTATTAATTGAGAAATTTTATTTGGCGCAAAATTTAAAAATAAATTTTGCGCCTTTAAAAACTACAAATTTTCAATCATTTCGCAAACTGTTTTTCCGCAAAGTCCGATAATATTTTCAAGGCTTCCTTCATAATTTTTTATGTACCCCAAAGGCATCTCCTGAATTCCGTACGAACCTGCTTTATCGTAGGGTTTGTAATTTTTTATATAAAAATCGATCTGCTCATCCGATAATTTTTCGAACTCAACTTTACTTGTAACGGAACAGATTTTTTCTTCTCCTGTTTCCGTATTGATTACAGCGATTGAGGTTACAACTTCGTGTTTTCTGCCTGAAAGTTTTTTAAGCATTTCAAATGCTTCTGCATAATCCTTAGGTTTACCTAAAATCTTGCCGTCCAAAACTACTACCGTATCGGCACCGATTATTACAGAAGGTTCTTTAACAAGTTTAACGACCGCTTTTGCCTTATTGTATGCTAAATTTTCCACAAAAGAATAAGAAAAATCCGTCACGGTGTGATCTTCCTGATACGGTGACGGGATTACTTTGAATTTTATATTATGTTGTTTCAATATATCCGCTCTTCGTGGTGACGAAGAAGCCAGGATTATTTTCCCCATTTCAACACCTCTTTTTTTATTATTCTAATATAAAAAAGAGGCGTTTCAAACTTAGTATTGCGCGGCAGGGGATTTTTGATATTTCGCCGTGCGGGCATTTATTGCGTAACACGCAATATTCAATTTCTGTTTTAGAAGCATCATGTTTCGGGACATACTTGCGTAATCATTCATTGCTTCCATCATTCTATCCGGATCAACCATTGATTCCATGTTGTCATGGTTATCTACTTTTTCTTCTGCGTATTTTTTGACTAACAGCTGGTCAATATAGTCTTCTGCACCTATTGCCATACGTGTCCTCCCTATGAGATTTTCCTATTAACTTTTGTGTGTGAGATTTCCGTAGGATGTTTATACAACATCCCATATATTCCTTATATATCTATTAAGTATTTCTTTCCCTAAAAATTGCCTATTTTTTTCGATTTGTGAAGAAATATTAAGATGAATTTATTTACTTTATTTTTTTGCCTCAAACGATTATAATAATCTTATGAAAGATATAGTGGTCGCGGCACCGGTTAAAAAACCGGAGGATATAGAGCTTTTCAGCACAAGAACAAAGTGCAGAGATTATTACGTTTATTATAAGAAGTTTCTTAATAATAATTTCGAATATGTCAACGAGTTTGTCGAAACCGCAAAGAAATTCGACTGTAAGATTTATATTAATTTCAAACACGACATAACGGAAGACAACCTTCCCGAGATAAAAAAGATGCTGAAATTCCTTAAAACCGCAGGAATTGACGGGATTTTCATTAACAGTTTCGCTATCCTTGAAGCTATAAAAGTTTTCAAATTACCGTTTAAAGTCATTGTTGATTCTTACTTTGACATTCACAACTTGTCCGGAATTGATTTTATAAACAACTTCCACAAAGTTGATGAAGTCATAATTACCGAGGAAATTTACCTTAAAAATATCGCAAAAATCAAGAAATATACCAAATTACCTCTTGCAATAGATGCGGATAATCTTCCTTGGTGCGCAGAGGACATTAAAAAGTCAGGCGCAGTTGATAAAGTTGTGATAAAAGGTAAATTTGCGACTTCCGAGGAAATTCTTGAAGGTATTGAGCTTGTTGAAAACATTCTTGCAAAACCCAAGATTTTCAAAAATCACAAGCTTCCGTTTAAGCATGTAAGAAAAAGTATTTATCAGACAAATCATTTTACCGGCGATATGGTTTGCGCAGAAGGAAAAGATTTTAAATTCAGCCGTAACATCAGAAATTTTGAATGGGAAATTGAACAGGCAGAAACACCGGATAAAATCAATTTTAAGAAAACCGATGATTTAAAAATCAATTTAAGATTGTCGGAACTTGCGCAAATTAAAGAGCTTGGGAAATACATTAAAAAATTCGGCACAAATCCTATACATTCAATAGAATACGGAGAAATTTTATCAACAAGCGACTTATCGACAAGCAGTTTCAGCGAGATTATTACAAAAGTCAAGAAATTCTGCAAAAAGCACGATATAAAATTCCAGCTTTCAACTCCAAGAATATTGATAGAAAGGGATTTTGACAGGGTTTACGAGTATGTAAAGCAGTTATTACTTGAAAATCCGGCACCGGACAGCCTGATAATTAATAATATCGGATATTTTTGGGCAGTAATAAACGATGATGACATAAACCATATTCCGGTTGAAATAGGTCAGGGCATAAATCTTTTAAACAGCCTATCAATAAAATGTTTAAACAATCTTGCGCCGATAAACACCGTAGATTTCACCTCATTTTCGGATATGGAAAGCGCAATAAGAACAATTAAAAAATTAAAAGGGGTTATACCAAATAAAAAATACACCATTGCAGGCAACATAAGAGTTCCGACTCTGGGACTTTGCCCCTTAAACAATGACAGCGCCATAATTTCAAGATTATCCTGCAAGGCTCCTTGTCATAAAGGAGGATTTGCACTGAATGATCCGTCATTAAAGAAAATTTACCCGTTTACCTGCGACGGATTTTGCAGAATGCACATGTTTGAAGACAGGATTTTGGAAGATTTTGACAAAGTTGATATCCTTAATAATGCCGGAGTAAACGAATTTGTATTTGATTTTAGCGCACTTAACGCAAAATTTGTGCCGATATTACTAAACAAATTTTTTCTCAGCCGTGAAAATAACGCCGAATAACTTCGCTTGATTAAAGCAAAATTAAAACACAGACTTTATTCATGCTAAACTGCAATAAAAAGGAGAAATAAATGTACACAATAAAAGAAGTTGCCGACAAACTGGAAATATCAGAACACACCCTTAGATTTTGGGCAAAAAGCGGATTTTTTCCTTTTGTTAAAAGAGATAAAAACAATATACGGCAGTTTTCGGAAAGCGACCTTGATTGGGTCAAAATCGTAAAATGCCTGCGCTCTGTCGGAACAGAAAATAAAGCAATAAAAAAGTACATTGATCTTTGCATAAAAGGTGATTCCACAATAAAAGAAAGATACAATATTATTCTTGACACAAAGAAAAAAGCTTTATTACAGATGGAGGAATTGCAAAAACAACTTTCTTTATTGGATTTTAAAGAAAAATTTTACGAAAACCTTATTGAAAACAACTTAAAAGACACCTGGAACCCTATGAATAAAAAAGAGGCAGAAGAAGCAGTTTTGTAGATAAAATTAAATTAAAAATCTAAAGCTTTTTATCAATTTTTTCAGCCAAATAAGTTGAAATCACAGGCAAAATCCCGTAATAAATTCCCGCAAAAATTATAGCGGGTCTTAGGATATTTATACCCTCAATATATTTTGCAAGTTTCGGATCGGATTTATTCAATTTAGCAAATTTATCGACAAATTTTTGGGTTTTATTTTTGATAATCTTATCTACAAAATATCCGCCGCCAAGAGTTGCGGCTGTTGAAATAACGTAATTCCAAATCAGCGGATTTTTGCGATTTTCTTTAATTTTTTTATTATTTTTTATCAGCAAAGCATTTGAAGAAGTAAGTAAAATATCGGTTGCGGCAGTCATATGTTTTGCGACATTTTTTTCATCATTCTGAAACTTTTTTACAAATTTTTGAAAATAAGAATTATCCAGAATTTTAGCAATTCCACCCGAAAGCTTTTCACCTGCAACACCTGTAAACGGAACTTTTTTATCTTTGCCTGCAAAAACCGTTTTTAAATTGTTCTCATAATTTTCAGATTCTACATTAACCGCTTGTTTTTTACGGTGCAATAAATTGTCCATAATTAAAGGAATCAGAGAAATAGTTAAGAGTGATTTCGGGACAGCAGAAAGTGTTCCGGCTCCAAGTTTAATGATTTGTGTTCCGAACCTGTAAGCTTTTGCATCAGTAATCTTGCCGGCAGAAGGCGCAAGAGAAGAAATCGTTCCTTTTTTAAGATATTTAGCCGGATTTTCGTCAATTCTTTTTACTGCATTTTCTATAGGAAGTGCCACAGCCTCAACCATTCCGAATTTCACAAGTCCTGAACTGATTGAACTTACGCTTGCATATTCTTTATTTTCTCTTTCAACATTCGGTGTTGCAAAAATTGCTAAAGGTCTTACAACAAGCGACATTCCTAATGAAGTCACTGCCGCAAAAGAAGTTCCGTGCTCTGAGATTTTTTCTAATCCCTTAAGAACGGTCTTATTGGTCATTATGGTTTTAAAATTTATTCCGCTGATTTGATTAATTTTCATTTTGACCTACTTATAGTAGACAACACACAAGATAAAAAGTAAAATATTTCATTAATTTTGTAATATAATTATTTCAATGAAATTTGCAGAATTTATAAAGTCAGAACTTAAAGGCTGGGGGAAATTTGAGAGGGTTTTCTTCCCGCTTGAAATTCTTTTTATAATTGTATTATCTTTTCTGATAAACGACAGCAAAATCGCACTTGTGTCGGCTGTCTGCGGAATTTTGTACACAATTCTTGCGGGAAAAGGTAAAATCTCCTGCTATGCTTTCGGACTTTCAGGAACCTTATGTTATTCATACTTGTCTTTCGCAAACAGATTATGGGGAAATCTTGCACTTTACCTGCTTTTTTATTTCCCGATGCAAATTTTAGGTATCTTTAAGTGGAAAAAACATCTTAAAAAATCTTCACAGGAAATTATTAAAACAAGACTTTCAAAAAAAGAAAGAATCTTTTATCTTTTATCGGCAACATTTATATCTTTTATTTTAAGCCTGATTCTGAAAAAAACGGGCGATGCAACACCTTATATCGACGGGGTTACGACAATATTTTCAATTTTCGGAATGATTTTTACCGTCAAAAGATGTATTGAACAATGGTACGTTTGGATTCTTGTAAACGGATTGTCCGTTGTTATGTGGATTGAAGCATATATAAACGGCTCAAACTGTCTTGCAACAGTCATTATGTGGATAACTTATTTTCTGCTCGCTTTCTATTTTCTGCACAACTGGAAAAAAGAAACCGAAAATTATACAGAAAATTAAATATCCATACTTCCGCTTCTTAAACCCTCCGCATCAAGAGTTATGTATTTAAAGCCGATAGCTTTTAAGGATTTTATTATATCTTCTCTTTTTTCTAAAAATTCATTGAATTTTTGAGGAGTTATCTCAAGCCTTGCAACATCCCCGTGAAGCCTCAGCCGATTTGCCTCAAAACCGTTTTTTGCTAATATTTTTTCACCCTGCTTAACAATTTCAATCTTCGTTTCCTCTAAATTTGTTCCGTAAGGGAAACGGGTTGCAATACAAGGTTTTGAAGGTTTTAAACAGTCTTTAAGCCCCAATTCTTTTGCCATTTCTCGAATTTCGGATTTGGTAATCTCAAACTCGGCAAATGGAGAAGAAATTTCAAGCTCCTCCAACACTTTTAAACCGGGACGATAAACATTTATGTCATTGAAATTTGTTCCGTCCGCAATAAAATTCAATCCGTTTTTTTCGGCAAAATTTTTTAAGCTTGAAAACATAATCTTTTTACACAAATAACAGCGATTTTTAGGATTAAAACGAAGCTCTGAATTTTCAAACGGGTTAAAATTGATTATAGTATGCTTTAGCGAACATTGTTTTGCAAAAGCTTCCGCCTCTATGATTTCTTCTTCCGTCTGAAAAACAGACTTAAAAGTTACCGCCGTAACGTTCATATTCCTACACAAATAAAGCAAAAGCATACTGTCGATTCCGCCTGAAAAAGCAAGGCAAATACCTTGCTTTTCCTTTTGCGTTAAAAATTCAGATAATTTTTCAAATTTATTATTCATCAACCTTAACCGCTTTAAAATCCAAAATCGTTCCCATCAAATACATAACCAATGCAACTGCAAAAACACCGAAAATATTCCCGCCCCAAACAGTTGAAAGAATAGAAGATTTAGCCTGAATATTTTCCGAGAAAGAATAAAGAGCATACTGTGTCTGTAAAACAACGGAATCGGAAATATTCAAAAGCGACCACTCCAACCCGTCAGGTTTTGAACTTGCATAAGGCGCAATCACACCTGCAAAAACAACCGCTAAAAAAGCCGCCACAGAAGAAAACCCCTTAATCCCAAAACGCTGAGCAGCTAAAACGGCACAACCTGTCACAATTCCTTCCACAATTCCGATAGGAAGATGAATTGCAGACATCAATCCTGCAAAATCCCAAACATTACCGCTTACAGAAGCTGATAACACACCTTCTGCAACAACCGCAAGCGCACCAAGCTGAAGTGCGGCAATTGATGATAAAAATGCACCAAGAAATATTTGATTTCTTTTTTCAAACGGCTTATAAATAAGAGGATACACGGCAAAACAGGCAATAATCCCCATATTAAAAATATTACACCCTAACGCCAAAAGTCCTCCATCCGCAAAGAACACCGCCTGAACTAACAGAATTGCACAAATTGCCAAGAAGGCCGCATAAGGCCCTAAAAGCACCGCAAGCAGTATTCCACCGACAATATGCCCGCTTGAACCCGTCAGAGGAATTGAAAAATTAAGCATTTGTAAAGAAAATACCAATGCCGTAACCGAAATTAAAGGTAAAATCTTACTTTTAGAAAAATCTTTTTTATATTTTTTAAAAGCCCAAAATGCAGCGGCTCCTGCGGCTAAAAGTATCGGAATCCCCGTCATTGGACATATTATACCGTTTTCTAAGTGCATAAATTATTCTCCTTTCTCATCTATCAACATAACTCTTAACAGCGGATTTTCATAAGCTCTTTTACCTGCTCCGTATCCGACTTTTTGAATAACAAACCCCTCCGAAAGTTTTCCCCCCTCATAAAGAGCCGCAGCTATCGCAGCACCTGTGGGTGTTACCATTTCGCCTTCATTTGCGGTTATTTTAAGAGGAAGTCTATACCTCGCAGCAATTTCGCAAACCGCAGGAACAGGGACAGGAAGCTTGCCGTGTTGGCATTCCGCAAAACCGCTTCCCTCCGTAAGGGTTGAAAAATATACTTTGTCAGGCTTTAAATCCTCAAATAACACCGAAAAACCAAGTATGTCCGCAATAGAATCTATCGCTCCGACTTCGTGGAAATGAACTTCCTCAATACTTTTGCCGTGAACTTTTGCTTCAGCTTCGGCAACTATTTTAAAAATTTTCTTTGCAAGATTTTTAGCCCCTTCATCAGCTTCTGATGCCTCTATTACAGAATTTACGTCCGCCAGATTTCTGTGTTCGTGATGTTTGTGATGGACGTGATGACTATGAGGCTCGTTGTGCAAATCGTGTAAATGATTATGCTCCGGCAAAATTACGTCAAAATCCGTTGCCATTATTGCATTTACAGCTTTTCTTGAAATTTTATACTGAAATTCATTATTCAAATTCACCGAATCTAAGGCTTTTTCAAGTTTTTCTTTATTCCCGCCGACATCCAAGAGTGCTGCAACAGACATATCGCCAGAAATTCCAGAAGAACAATCAAAATATAAATCCATCCCTTATTATCACCTTTCTAATTCATCTTTCTTCCGCTACATATAAGCTTATTTATACGGCTTGCGCTATACCCTGCCCCAAAACCGTTATCTATATTTACAACCGTCATCCCTTCAGCACAAGAGTTAAGCATTGTCAAAAGCGCAGACAATCCCTTAAAAGAGCTTCCATAACCAACAGATGTTGGAACAGCAATTACCGGAACATCCACAAGCCCCGTCAAAATTCCGCCTAATGCTCCTTCCATGCCTGCAACCGCTATAATTACATTCGCTTTTTTAATTTCTTCGATATTGTCAAACAACCTGTGAATCCCTGCAACTCCAACATCATAATATTTTTTGACATTGCTTCCGTAAAATTCCGCAGTTTCAGCGGCCTCCTCCGCCACTGGAATATCACCGGTGCCGCCCGTACAAATCGCAACTTCGCCGACTTTTGAAATTTCTTTACTCTTTAAAACAAGTGTATTCGCCGGCTCATTATATTCAACTTGAGAAAACTCTCTTTTTAACACGTCAGCTTTTTCTTTATTCACACGAGTTGCAAGAACATTCTGACCTTGCTTTTGAAATTCTGCAAATATCTCAACCAACTGCTCCGCTGTTTTACACTCCCCAAAAACCGCCTCTGAACATCCCCTGCGATGTTCTCGGTCTATATCAAGTTTTGCAAATTCTAAGTCTGTATATTTTGGTTCCATAATTCGATTTTACTCCTGAGAGTCACTATCAGTCAATGTTTCTGTTTTGTATTTTCTTGCAACCAAAAGTCCTGCCTCAAACAACAAATACGTCGGAATCCCGACCATTAACTGGCTCACTACATCCGGAGGCGTGAAAATTGCGGCCAATATTAAAATCAAAACCACCACATAAGGTCTTTTATCACTTACCGACTCATAAGAAATTACTCCTGACTTTATTAATGCTATTGTAATTAACGGCGCCTGAAACATTAACCCGAATGCCAATGCCATCCATAATGTCAGATTTATTACATTTGAAATCCCAAACACAGGATTTATGTTACCGCTTGAAAAACTTATTCCGAAATTAATTACCATCGGCATTATTATAAAAATACAAAACATTACGCCTAAAATAAACAATAAACACGAAAAAAATGCCGTTTTTTTAATGAAACTTTTTTCATGGTCATACAGCGCAGGTAATATAAAATCCCAGATTTTTTTCACTGTATAAGGAAAACAAATTACAAAATCCAGCACAAATGCCGTCTTTAGTTGCAGTAAAAACACCTCCATCGGCGAAAAGTAATTGAATGCAATACTGCTGTTTCTTGTAATTACCAAAATCAACACGTCCAAAAATTTCGGCGCAAGATAAATCCCTAAAGGAAGTACAATACATAACGCTATTATACATTTTAATAACGTCTCCCTTAACGCTTCAAGATGCGAAATCAGACTCCCTTCATCCTGCTCCATAACTAATTTTCCGGTCTTTCTTTATCTGTTGACGGATTGAACGCTTCCGGTTTTTCTGCTGTTTCTTCTATTGCATTCTTCAATTCCTGAGCTTCATCTTTTATTATATTCTTAGCCTTTTTGTATTCATAAGATGCTCTTCCTAATGCTCTTGCTATTTCAGGAATCCTTTTACCCCCGAACAAAAGAATTATTACTACAAGTATGAGAATTATTTCAGTTATTCCTAGTGACATTTTATTCTCCTTTTCTTAAATTGTTTTCTGCTCCCGCACTCCGAATATCTCTATTGCGTGAAAGAAGCAACTGTTCTTACAAGCTCCGCAGCCTATGCATTTTGAAGCATTTAAAACCGGTACACCGTTTTCAATTATTATAGCATGAGTCGGACATACTCTTGAACATTCTCCGCATTTTGTACATTTGTCAGAATTTATCATCGCCATCGCTATTCGAGTTTTCTGCTTTTCCTCTTTCGAAATTCTCTTTATTGCACCTGAGGGACAAACTTCCGAACATTTGTTGCAGTCAAACTTGCAGAACCCTTCGTTATAATCTATCCTTACCGCACCAAATTCCTCGTCAGCTTTTTTTATTATTTTATTAGGGCAATTTTCGACACAAAGATTGCAATTTAAACAACTGTTCAAAAATCTTTCCTTACTAACTGCTCCTGCCGGCAAAATTACATCCTTGATTTTTTCGGTAATTTTATCTTTTATTTCAATTCCAACCTTTATCATGCCGGCAAAAAGCCCTAATGCTGCGGCTGCAATTATAAATTCTCTGCGCTTCGGATTAAATTGTGTTTTTTTATGAGTAATTCCGTATTTTATTCCGCTTTTCGGGCATACCGATAAGCATTTTAAACATTTTACACAAGTTTCGTTATCAACAGTCTGTGATTTAAAATCAATACAACCCGATGGGCAATTCTTTTCGCAGCCCCCGCAAGATACGCAAGCTGACTCATCTATATTAATTTTAAAAAGCGAAACCTTTGAAATTAACCCCAAAACCGCTCCGACAGGACAAAAATCCGTACAAAAAATTCGGTCTTTTAATATTACTGCCACAAAAACCACACCAAGCAAAATTAATCCTAAAACAGCTAAACTTGCTGACGATACAAATATGGAATACGGATCCAAATACCTTATTAAAAACACTGTTCCGCCCGCAAATATCCCCCACACAACTGCCGCAACAAAATATTTTATCGGAAAATTTAACCTTTTTTCAGCTCTCGGCTTTCGTATTTTATCCTTTATAAAACCGGCAATTTCCTGCAAAATCCCTAAAGGACAAATTAAAGAACAATAAATTCGCCAGAAAATAAACGTGACTACGAAAAGCAAAATAAACAATAAAAGCGTTATCAATGAAAAATCTATTACAAGCTTTTGAACAAGCGGTAAAACCTGAACATCAAATATTTTTATTCCGTAAAAAACACCGAAAACTCCTGCCAGAGCAAGAATAAATACAATCCATGCCACAATTTGACGAATTCTGTATATATTTTTACCGCTCAATTTCATAAACTTTTACTTTTCTGCTCTTGCAACTGCTGATTCTACACGTTTTAACAACGCCGGAATATTAAGCCCCTGAGGACAATTTTTGGAGCATAAATTGCAGTTTATGCATTTGTCCGCTCTTTCGCTTTCTTTCAGAGCTTCATAGTTAACCTTGAACATAAATCCGTTTCCGTTTGATTTATAAACATTGTATAACCCGAAAATTGCAGGAATATTTATTCCTCTCGGACAGACCTCCATACAATACCTGCAAGCTGTACAATTTATTGCACCCTGAGATTGGATTGTTCTTGTAATTTCGCCTGCTGTTTTAAGTTCTTCTTCCGTAAATTTTCTGAAATTTGTAAATGTATCAATGTTTTCTTTTAACTGCTGGAAATTACTCATTCCGCTTAAAATCGTAAACACTCTGTCTTTACTTGTTACCCATCTTAAACCAAACGAAGCCTGTGTATCATCAGGACATTTTTCCTTTAACTTTGCCGCTGCTTTTTCCGGCAAATTGCACAACCCGCCACCTCTTAAAGGTTCCATTACGATTATCGGAACTTTTGCTTCATCTGCTATTGAATAAAGCTCATCGGCGTTCATTACTTCCCAATCCAGATAGTTTATCTGAAGCTGGCAAAAATCCCATTTGTGCTCTTTTATTACCTCTCTTAACATATCCGGATCTCCGTGAAAAGAAAATCCTAAATTCTTCACTCTGCCTTCTTTTTTAAGCTTCAAAATCTCTCCGTACATATCATTGTCACGATAGTTTTTTATTGAATCTTTGTTTATATTATGCACCATGTAATTGTCAAAATATTCTACCTGACATTTTTTAAGCTGTTCGTTAAAAAGCTTTGTGACATCTGATTTTTGGTTTACAAGATATGCTGGGCATTTGTCTGCAAGCATGAAACTTTCCCTCGGATATTGCTTTAAAATCTCTCCGATTGCATTTTCCGACTTGCCTTCAACATACATATATGCCGTGTCAAAATAATTGGCACCGTGAGCCATTGAGTATTCTACCATTTTGTCAAGCTCTGCCATATCTATCTTGCCGTCCCGCATCGGAAGACGCATACACCCTAAGGCTATTAACGGAAAATCTTTTCCGGCAAATTTTCTTTTTACAACTTCCTTTTCCGCCTTTTTAACTTTTTTTTGTCCGCAGCCTGATAACAATGCTGCGCCGCCTATGGCCAGTGCTGAATTTATTATAAAATCTCTGCGCTTCATATTTTGTCTTTCCCTTGCCTTAATGCTTCATCTATCCACTTCTTTATATCCGCATCTTTTGCACTGCGCTCATAAGAAGTGTATCCTGCCTTGACTTCTGCTTTTGGAACAAGTTTTTGAATATCCGTGTATGTTGAGGATTCTCCGCCGCCTCCGTGTGTGCAAAACGGTACTATCGTCTTTCCGTCAAAGTTATTTACACTTAAAAATGTTCTTACCGGTGATGCCATCGTATACCACCATACCGGCGTTCCTATGAATATTATATCATAACCTTCCGTATTGCCGTTTTCTATTAGCTCGGGTTTTGCACCTTCTGACTTTTCTTTCTGCGCAATATTCACTACATCATTGTAATTGGATGGATATGCTTTCTTCGGTTTTATCTCAAATATGTCGCCCGCTGTGTAACTTTGTATTTTTTCTGCAACCGCTTTCGTGTTACCGCTGTATGAGTAATATGCTATTAATATTCTCTTGCCGGCTAACCCTTGAAAATCTGAATTATCCTGTGAATACATTAATCCGCCTCCTATTATTCCTGCTACTGATGCTATTATTGCTGTTATTACTATTATTACTTTGAGTTTTTTATTCATTGCTCTTTTTTCCTCTTGATTTTTATTATTATATTTTAATTGCTGATAGCTACTATCAGTCAAGAGGTTTATATTAATCTCTCTTTTATTAAAAAATCCCCTTTTTACAAAGGGGATCCTTTTTATGTTTTTTATTTACTATTTAACGGATTTTTCAATTTCTTTTGTTATATCATCACCGCCGTAAAGAACTACACCTTTTGAAAGAATAAGATCATAGCCTTTTGCTTTTGCGGTTTTGTTGATTACATCTGAAATGTTTTTATCTATTGCAGTCAATTTTGCTGCGTAATTTTTCTTGATTGCTTCCTGTTTTTTAGCAAACTCTGCATCATATTTCTTTATCAATTTCTGCTTGTTCTCTTCGGTAGATTGTTTTTGAACATCTGCTCTTACTGTTTCGAGCCATTTTTGAAGCTCTACAAGCTTTGCTTCCTGTTCTTTTCTTAATGCCTGAACTTCTTTTGATGCGGCTACTACCTGACCTACATCAACAATTGCAACTTTGTAGCTTGCAGGAATCGTTGCTGCAGCTTCTTCACTGAACGCTGCATTGTTAAACCCCATGCCGGCTGTAATTGCTGCTGCCATAATTGCTAATGTCAAAATTTGTTTTTTCATGTGTCTACTCTCCTTATCACTAAATTTTTGTGTCCATTACGCTTTTGTTTGTCATGATTATTGCACACAATTCAATTTCTGTCACTAGATTTATAATTTTTCTTTACTTTATCAATTTTTTTTACAATAACTCGAATTCTTCATCGTTAACTTCTCGCAAAAAATTTGTCCAACTGTTGTAATACTCCGCTAGAGCATAAGTATATCCGACTATTATTGAAATGTATGACTGCTTCATAACTATTAATGATGTTATGTTTGCTTTCCCCTGCTCATATCCGTCCTTGGATATTTCTATTAATTCCTCCGAATTTTTTATAATTTTATTTTCGTAGTAATTCAAGTTATCTACTGCCGTCAAAAACCTTTCATAAGCCGCACTTACATCTTTTACTGCCTTGTTTTTGGCGGATTCGTATTTTAATTCCGCCTGCTGTAACTTTAATGCCGCATTTTGAATTTCCGGAGAATAATTGTAAAATAAAGGAATATTTACAAGACTCGCTCCTGCATAAGCCCCGCTGTTAAAATTTCCTGAATCAGTATACTTGCCGATCTGATAAGCATATCCGCCGCTTAACGCTAAATCGGGAATCCTCTGCCTTGAAACAACTGTCATATTCTTTTCTGCAACATCTATCTGCTGCTTCGCTATCTTTATATCATAACGGTTTGCTAATGCTCTTTGAACTATCTCCTCAAAATCAGGAAATTCAAAATCCGGAGGTGGGGTCAACATCTCTTTAAAATTGTTTTCTTCCGCAAATATTCTATCTTTACTGTCATATATTACATTATTCGGATCGTTTATAATTTTGTTAAATTGAGATTTCACTGTATTTACGTTTACTCTTGCCGTATTTACCTGTGTTATAACTTGATTAAGAGATATCTCCGCCTGTAATACGTCAATTACAGGCTCTTTTTTGTCTTTTACTTTTTCCTTAGCTATTTCCAGAAGTTCTTCCTGCAACTCTTTTTGCTGTTCTAAGGTATTTAAAATTGATTTTGCCGCAACTAAATTGATATAAGCTTCTCTTACATCCATTTTTAAGTCAAATTCTGTATAATTAACATTCTTCTCTACAAGTTCCAAATTTGACTTTGCTAAATTTTTTCTTGCATTTCGCTTTGCTATCTCTATATTCTGGCTGACTCCGATTTGTTTTGGCTCGCCGTTCCCTGCGCCTCCCATAAAATAAAACGCATCTACTGATGGGTTTTGAAGCCTGTTTGCACTCTTTATTTCATTTTTTGCTATACTTATGTCTATTTGCGCAGCTTTTAAATCAATATTATTCTTCAATGCCGCATCTATTGCTTCATCAAGATTTACCTGCTTAACTTCCTCTCCGATTGCCGTATGGCTGAATATAAAAATACAAAATATTAAAACTAATATCTTCTTCATACCAATAAAGTATAGCACAAATTCAAAATCAAAAAATCTATAAATTTAAACATTTATATTTTAAATTCCAATTTATTTTACACAATAAAAAATAGCCGGAGCTAAAGCTCCGGCATCGGAATTTATCTAGAGAGTTTTTCTTGGTCTGGTTGGGGTTTTTGTATATCATCTTTGAGGTGTTTTTTATGGAAATCGCCATGTCGGTGATGTCTTCTTTCCATTTTTTGGTGAGATTCAAAATCCGGACGTCCGAATTCATGATGAGGACACGGACGCTGCATACTTACCGGCGGCAATCCCATCGGTGCCGGAGGTACCGGAGGTTTTGCAAAACTTGTATAAACACATAGTGCTAATAAGCATCCTGTGAATGCTCCTGCGGTTATCAAGGCGAATTTCTTAAACATATCTTGTTCACATCTGCACACTTTTTCTTCCTGTTTAATTTCTTCATTTCTGATTTCTTCTGTCATCTTAAAAGCCTCCTTTAAAGTTGTTACATTATTATAACGAATCAGAAATTAATATTGTTCATTTTTATTGCAAATTTATTTTTAAAAAGCCGCAAACACCGGCAAATGCACCATTTGTCGAAGCTGAATCCGATAGTGCATTCAACATCATAAAGTCATGGATTGTTCCGTTAACCCTCATATTGCTTACACAAACTCCGGCATGATCAAGTTTTATAGCAAATTCTTCCCCTTCATCCCTTAAAACATCATTCTCTGCAGTTATTATTAGTGTCGGCGGAAAATTCTTAATCTCACTTATATCCGCATTTAATGGGCTTGCATAAACTTCTTTCCTCGTCTTTTTATCCGGAATATACGCATCCCAAAAATATTCCATGGATTTTTTTGTCAGCCACGGCCCGTTTTTAAATTCTTCATAAGATTTTGTATCCATTGATGCGCTTGTTACTGGATATAATAAAATCTGAGCTTTGATTTTTGATCCGTTTTCGTAAAGAGTTTTCATCGTACTTGCTATAACTATGTTTCCGCCTGCACTGTCGCCTGCTGTTACTATTTTTTGAGGATTTATATTAAACTCCTCATAATTCTTGCTCACATACTCCAATACCCCGCAAAATTCTTCTATCGCTCCGGGGTAAGTAAATTCAGGCGCTCTGTTATAATTCACAAATATTACGGAAGAATGACACATTATAGCTAGTTTTTTGATTAATGTATCGTAAACCTCCTTATCCCCCATTACCCAGCCGCCGCCATGGGCATAAATTATTGCTGGAAGTTTTTCATTCTCGGAATTTTCAGGTCTTACAATTCTTATTTCTACTTCTGCATCATTTCTGCATATTACTTTTCTATCTGTAACTTCTGCATTTATATTTTGCGGGTATTTCCTTTGTACGGCATGCAAAAATTCTCTTGCTTCTTCCGCTGGCATTTCTGAAAGAGGCTTTGCATCAAAAGTTTCTAATTCTATTAAAAATTTTTCGGCGTCTGACACCAGATTAATTCTTCTGTTCATATAAATTTCCTTTCCTTATTCATTTCCAAACACATTTTGTTTTGGTAAGAAAAAGGAAACATCCGCCCATCGGATTTTATGTGGAGAATTATAAACTTTTAACAGGTTTACACGGATTTCCGCAAGCCACTACATTTGACGGAATATCCTTTACTACAACACTTCCCCCACCAATTACAACATTATCTCCTATCGTAACCCCGGGCATTACGCAAACATTCCCGCCAAACCATACATTATCTCCTACTGTTATCGGTTTTGCAAATTCTATTCCTTTTATTCTTTCTTCTGCCTTCACCGGATGCGCTGCCGTATAAAAACCGCAATTAGGACCTATCATTACATTATCGCCAAACTTCACTTTTGCACAATCCAAAATCACTAGGTTATGATTTGCATAAAAATTTTCTCCAGTTTCTATGTTGTAACCGTAATCACAATAAAAGTTCGGCTCTATAAATATGTGCTCACCTGTTTTTCCAAAAAGCTTTTTTAAAATATTTTTTCTTTCCTGTATCTCTTTCGGGCTTATCTGATTGTATTTCTGACATATTGTTTTTGCATTTATTCTGTCATAAAAAAGTTCGCTCTCTGACGGATTATAAAATTTTCCTGAAACCATTTTTTCTTTTTCTCTCATTTATTATCTCCTTATATTTTTCGACGTTTAAAAAAGCCTCTTTTAAATTATATACAAAAGAAGCTTTTTTTTTAAATTAACAATTCGATGAATTTAAATATTTTTAGTTATAGTCTTCAACCTTGACATAACAAGGTGAAACTTGGTTGTTATTTTGCGTGCAACCTTTTCCTGTATTTACGGCGTTCTCAGTCGGATAATCTACATAGAACGGACTGTCTGCCGGAAAATCGGCACGGAAATCCAATGACATCGGTTCTGAAATTGATTTACCTCTGCCCCAAGCTTCGTTCTTTGCCCAATAATATGTGCCGGGTTTTGAGTGGTGCCCCTCAGGACGGTTTTCATCTTCTGGCGGATATATTGTCATTGCCTGCATATAACGAGTATCAATTTCCGGCGGCCCTATCGGTATTACAACCGAAGCTTCCGTAACTACAAATGCCACTACATCTACCAACTTGCTGTCACTTGTCCAAGGCTCCATTATAGCTTCAGGTCTTTGCGCAAGATTCGGCGCTCTATCTCCGTTTATATCCGCATACACTACATAATATCTCATTGAGGCTGTATTCCCATCTATAACTTCTGTATGCGTAAACGGTGCACCTCCGTTTGAAGCTATCCACAAATTCATCCCGTTACTTGCTTTTATCTTTATGTTCGCCTCTGGAAAATCTGTTGCCTCACGAGTTAAATCTCCAGCTGCACAATTGTTCTCCGGAGAGTTTATGTATTCTAACAACATATTACAAAAAGCTGTCGAATTAGCAGGAAATTCGCTTCTTGTCATCATTGAATTATAAACGGCTGTCTCTAATACATGATATATCCTTACATATAACCATTTAAAGGTTTTGTCATAAGGCTTAATAGTAACCATCGCCATTACAACAAGAATAGCTATTATTAGCAAACATATTAACATCTCAGCTAGCGTAACTGACTTTAACTTCCTAATCATAACTCCGCTCCAATCCTAAATATTATATATTTATTATAACATACCGAATAGCACCGGTCAAGAACTCTTACATCCTTCATCTTAAAAACAAACTATACGTATGATTTTTTTGTAAACTAACTTTTCTATAATGATATTGTATAAATAAATAGTGGTATAATATACATAATTAAGAAAGAGGAATTATATGAAAAATAAAAAATTCGCATTCACTTTAGGTGAAGTTCTTGTTACTCTGATGATTGTAGGTGTTATTGCAGCTTTAATTATACCTATCATAAAAAACGCACAACCTGACAGACAAAAATTAATGTTTAAAAAAGCCTACACTACAGTCGAAAGGATTGTAACTGAACTTATTAATGACGATTATTTATACTCTGAAACCAGTGATGATGTTGGTTTTGATAATACCAACGACGTAGAAGTTAATGGTGAAACCTACGGTGGAGATTCCAAATTTTGCGAACTTTTCGCAATGAAAGTTAACATTGTAGATGACAATGCTATTAGATGTCCTGGAACAGTAGGTGCCGCTGGAACTTTCGGAGCTCCTAGTTTTATAACCACCGACAACATTGCTTTTTATCTGCCTACAACTACTTTTGCTAATGATGCACAAATTACAGTGGATACAAACGGAGAAAAAGAGCCTAATTGCAGATATTCAGCAAATTGCGAAAAACCTGATATTTTTGATATATTCGTTCAAGCTGACGGCAGAATTTATGTAACCGGTGATCTTGAAAAAGAATATTTGAAAGATACTAATATCACAAGAACTTACAATTAATTCTAATTTTGGTAATATTATACAAAATGGTTCCGATTATCTCTCGGAACCATTTTTGTTATATCTATTCATTTTTACTAAATTTATACAACTAAATTAAGCTATATATTTTCTTCCGAAGTTTTATTATAATCAACTCCGCCGACTGCTTTATACAAATTTATTGTTGAAATTAAGTAATTAATCCTGTTGGAAATTTCAGCTCTTTCACTTAAGATAAGATTTTCTTCTTCCTTTAAATGATCCAACTGTGATTTGGCGCCTATATCAAGTTTCTTTTCACTCAATGAGAATTTTTTCTTTTCTAAGTTTAATCTGTCCAAGCTTTTTGAATAATTCTCTTTTGATGTTTTTGCTGTGTTTAAAGAGTCATTAAGCTCCTGAACTGATGTCATTAAAACCTTCTCATAAATCTGTGAAGCCTTTTCATATTCAAGCTTGTTAAATCTTAAATGTGCCATTTTAGCACCGCCGGTAAACAAATCCACAGATGGCAAAATACCAAAGTTTGATAAAAACGTATGACCGCCAAACATATGCGAAAGATTTGTATATGAATTAAATCCGGCTTGCCCATATAAAACGAATTTCGGCAAAAAATCACGCCTTGCAGATTTTACATCATAACCTATTTTCTTAATATAATCCTCTGCTTTTATTAAATCAGGTCTTTTTTCGATTGCAGCAGCTGAAATGCTGTCCGGTATCATAGGCATTGAAAGAACTTCATATGAACTTCTTTTTACTTCATTAACATTTCTGTCACCAAGCAAAACAATTAATTGATTTAAAACTGTATCTTGCTTGTTCTTATAATCGTTAAGTTCTTCTTCAAAAATTGTTAATGCTTGTTTTTCAATCAAAACTTCGTCAATTGAACAAAGCCCGTTTGAATACTTTTTTTCTTCCATTTGAACGATTTTCTTTTGAATATCAACAAGACGTTCCTGATTTTTTATAAGCTTGTCCAATTTAACCAGATTAAAATAATTAGAAGCAACTTCTCCGGTCAAATTAATATAAGAAGCACGTTCGTTTTGCTTAATAATATCACGCTGCTTTTCAAGACTCTTAGTTTTCATCCTGTTTTCGCCCCAAATGTCAATTTCATAAGTCATTGTAAGCGGTAACAAAAACCTTGTCTGTGAATAATCAGGAATTAAAAGATCTCCAAATCTTGTATCCGCTGAAGTAAGTTCTCTGCCGATATTTCCGTTAAATCTTAAATTCGGAAGCTCATTTGCAAAAGCTTCCTTTACTGCCTGATCTGCTTGTTTTGATTTTATCGTTGCAATTTTTAAATCCTGATTGTTGTTATACGCACTCATCATTATATTAATCAGGTTTTCATCATTGTAATTTTTCCACCAGTTAATATTGACGTATTCAAGCCTGTAATTATCAGCTTCAACAGCTCCTTTTGCGTATACTGCAGAAAAATTGCATAACAAAACAAGGATAAATAGTATTTTATAAAATTTCATAATGATAAATTCCTTCCAAATTTAACTTAACATAAAAAATTTTTTTTTGACAAGGGGAGGACAAAATTAAATTCCACTTACTAAAATTTTATATTTATTTTTTCTTCAATACAATTTTGCGACATTAAATTCCTCTAAAAAGCTTTTAGCACAATAGTTTTCGGTGGGGGCTTGTGTTTTTTTATTTTGTGCTAGTATAGATTTAGAAGACAAATTTTGAATAATAATTTTATTACACTTAGAGAGGTTTTTTATGGACGAACAAAACACTAACCAACCTTTTGAGAATGAAGATAGCAACGAAATAAAACACATTGACAAAGAAGAACTTGAAAAAAAAGCAAAGAAAAAATTAAAAAGTAAACGCCCCGAATATCAGAAAAAAAGAGTAATTATCCCGTCAATTTGTGCAATAATACTTGTATTTATCGGGATTTTTATGGCAATAGAATCAACCTTTTACCAATCAACCGATGATGCATTTGTGGAAGGTCATATAATTCAAATTTCACCGAAAGTTGCAGGGCAAGTAATTAATCTATATGTAGATGACAACCAGGAAGTGAAACAAAATGATCTTTTAGTCGAAATAGATCCGACAGATTATCAGGTAAAACTTGATCAGGCGGAAGCAAAATTATCCGAAGCACAAGCCAAACTCGGAGTAATCGAGCGGCAAGTTGACGAAAACACTTCAAAAGTAGGGTTAACGATTCAAGAATTAAATTCAGCATCTTCAAAATTGGATTTTGCGGAAAAAGATTACACCCGCTATGCTGCTATGTATAAAGAAGGTATTGTATCCAAGCAAGATTATGACAAAAGCCTAAATGCCCTGACAGTTGCACAAGCAAACCAAAAAGCTGCCGATGAAAATAACAAAGCCGTAAAAGCAGCGTTAGAAGCATATAAAGCACAGGTAGTTTCACAGCAGGCAGAAATAAAAAGACTTAAAGCTGAAGTTAATCAAGCAAAAATCAACTTATCCTACACAAAAATTTATGCCCCTGAAGATGGTATGATTTCAGCAAGAACAGTTGAAAAGGGAAACTATATTCAAATAGCACAGCCAATGTTTTCAATAGTTCCACAAAGGGTTTGGGTTGTCGCAAACTTTAAAGAAATACAACTTACAAACATGAAAAAAGGTCAGCCTGTATGGATTAAAGTTGACACATATCCTCACAAAAAATTCAAAGGACACGTAGACAGCATACAAAGATCAACCGGTGCAAAATCATCATTGTTTCCACCGGAAAATGCTGTTGGAAGTTACGTAAAAATCGTACAAAGAGTTCCTGTAAAAATATTATTTGATGAAAACCTTGAAGGTTATAATATAGTTCCAGGTATGTCAGTTGTACCGAAAGTAAAAGTTAAATAGATATGATAAGGCTTTACTAACAGGTAAAGCCTTTTAAAAGATTAAAATTATGGCAGAAACACAAGAAAAACAAATAAACCCCTATATAGTAGCTATTGCTGTTTTACTGCCGTCATTTATGGCGCTTGCAGCATCCTCAGCAACTAACGTATGTCAGCCGAACATTGCCGGATATTATGGTGCAACACAATACGAAGCAAATACAGTTATTACATCATACATAATTTCTGGTGGTATAATGCTTCCTATTACCGGTTACTTGGTAAGATTAATAGGGAAAAAACTTTTATTTTATTACAGTATCTGGGGATTTTGTCTTGGTGCCGTTATGTGTATAGTAGCGCCAAATTTGCAGATGCTTATTTTAGCAAGAATCGTACAGGGTATAGGAAGCGGCTGTATATTACCGCTTTGTCAAGCTGTATTGCTGGAGGTTTTTCCACTTGAGCAAAGAGGCGTTGCGATGGGTTTGTTTGGTGTTGCGGCTATGTTTTCACCGCTTGCAGGACCGTTTCTCGGAGGGTATTTAACTGACAATTACAGCTGGCAATGGGTTTTTATTGTTAATATTCCGTTATGTATGCTCTCATTTTTACTTATCAAATTGTTTGTAAAAAGTGACAAACCTCCAAAACAAAAATATAAAAAGAAATTTGATATCGTAGGGTTTACATCTGTTGTAATTGCAATGGGCTGTATGCAGGTAATTTTAGACAAAGGTCAACAGTATAACTGGTTCGACACCACTTGGATATGCTGGCTTACGGGAATTTGCATATTCTCATTTGTTTTATTTTACGTATGGGAGCTTGAATATAAATATCCGATTATTGACATAAGAGTATTCAAGGACAAAAACTTTTTATTCGGGACAATAGCGTGTTCATTTATAAATATAATGTTATATTCCACCTTACTTCTTGTGCCGATGTTCGTACAAAGCCTTTTAGGTTACAGTCCATCAATGTCAGGCTTAACAATGTTTCCGAGAGCCGTAATCTGCTTTATAGGGCTTTTGGTAATGGGAGAAATCTCAAGATTTGTGGAAGCAAAGCTTCTTGCGATTATCGGGCTTTTAATAATGGGAGGCTCCATATTCTGGTTAAGCAGTCTTAATTTAACCGCCTCTATGGAAAGCGTAATTATACCGAATATTCTTTTATGTATAGGAGTACCCGCAGCATTCATACCGATGACAGCACTTGCATTCCAGACTCTTGATCCGAAAAGAAACGATGACGCTGCAGCACTTCACGCTATGTTTAAAAACATCATAACCGCAGTTGCAACATCAGTATCTGCAACTTTTATAGCAAGAGTTTCTCAAGTACATCAGAATTATCTTGTCCAAAATCTTTCCGGCGAAAATCCGATGTTTCATTACAGGCTTATGGCAGCACAAACGAAATTCTCAGCCTTCTTCAATCATTACACCGCCGCAAGAAAAGCAGCCGGAAGTCTTTATAATCAAATGCTTGTTCAAGCAAAGCTCTGCTCTTTTTATGATGCGTTTCACGTTCTTGCAGTAATGTGTATTTTAGTTATACCGCTTGTGCTGATTTTAAAAAACAACCGCAGAAAAAAAATTCAAAAAACTGCTTAATATTGCAAATTGTAAATATAACCAATCATATTCAACAGTAATTTAAACATTTTTCTATTATAATTGTAGTGGAAAAGGCAGGAATTATGTCCACACAGATTACCATTACCAATCCCCCCCAAAAACCTTTTAATTCTTTTAAAAGCATCATAAATGCTAAAAAAAAGCATTTAACTTATGCTCAAACAACAAAAAGAAGCTACCGTAACCACACCACGGAACCTGTAGAACCTCACACAAAAATAAAGTCTTTTCTTGGAGCGGCCGGAGGTGTTGGAATTTCAACTGCACTAATTGCAAGAAAACAAAAATTACCGCTTAAGAATCCGTTAAACATTTTTAAGCTAAAATACGGCATTCCGGAAATGATGGCAATAAGCGGGCTTGGGATAATCGGCGGAGTTTTAGGCGGTCTGATAGGCTCAAAAAAGAAAAAAGAAAAAATTGATGAAGGGGTATTTCAATTTATGAATGCGACAGTTCCGCTTTTAGCTGTTCATCCTGTAACGAAAATTATTGATAATTCAAAATATAAAAACAATCTTCCGCTCAGAGTCGGTGCGATATTAGCAGCGTTGTTAGCAGGAATGAAGCTGGCTGCTGCTATTTCGAATAAAATTAACGATCCGAATGACAAGGTTCCGGACAGAAAGCTTACACTTATAGATTCTGTTGCAAACATTGACGATGCTGTCGGAGCTTTTGCAGTTGCAAAAATCCCTGTTATATCACAGTTAGAGAAAATTTTACCTTTTATCTTTGTGTGGTGCGGTTACAGAGCCGGTCAAAGCAACTAAAATTCAAAATTTAAAAGCCTTCGGAATTTTAAATTCAAAAGGCTTAAAGTCATTAACAATAAAACATTAATGAATTTTATTGAATACTTTGAATTTTAATCTGCCCGTTCTTCTCAACGAACTGAACATTCTGCTGAGGTCTGCTGTTATAAATTTTCTGCATCGCAGGCTCCGTCAGTTTAAATTCCTTAGCGGCTTTTTCCTGCTTATTTTCCTGAACATCTTTATAATCATTGTATTCCTGATATCTGAACTTCATATCATCAATCATTTTCAAATCATGGATTTGAGATCCGCCAACCCCCATCGGAGAGTTAATAATATTCATCATACTGCCTGCATCCATTGCAGGATTGGCAATTACAGGAATATTCCCGAAAATAAACATAAACGCTAATATTGCAAAACTAACCTTTTTCATATCTGAATCTCCTTACTTAACTCTGAAAACAACATTTGCAACAGAAGTTACTTTTTTATCAATAGTTGAAGTATCGTTAATTCCATAATCCGAAACATTTGTAGAATCGGCCGGAGTTATTTGGAAAACGCCCATTCTAACAGATTGAATCTTTCCTACCTTGTTATTTGTAGCTTTAAGCATAGCTGAAGCTCTTTCTTTAGCGTCAACAGTCGCTTCCTCAAGCAATTTCACCTTCAAATCTGAAATCCCAGAATAAAAATACAAAGGTAATGAAACATTCACATCTATCCCTTGAGAAATTAAACTATCTAAATTGGTTGAAAGCTCCTTAATTTTATCAACATCTTTAGAGGTAATAATAATAGGCTGCGCATGAACATAATTTTCAACTTCATTTGTCATATAACCGTTTAGAGTTCTTTTATAATTGTAATACCCTCTTGATGCGCCAAGTTCGATATTTTCCTTATTAATTCCATTTTCTTCCAGATACTTTACTACAATCGGAAGCTGTTTTTGAGCTTCATTATATGCAGAAAGCTTGTCCGCCTTTTTAGCCGTAATTTCAAACTCTAATCTTGCACTGTCCGACTTAACAATTTGGAAAGCTGAGCCGGTAACGGTAATTGTATCTTTTGAAAAGGTTCCAGTAACAATCTTTGCTGCAGCAACTATTCCAAACGTAAGAATTATGGCTAATGTTACGACTTGCAATTTTTCTAATTTTTCAAACATATTTTCACTCCATTTAACTAACCATACATTTCATGATAACACAAATTCTAAAACATAACTTTATTTTAAGAAGTTTATATATAGAATTGTGAAGTAGTAGAATAATTTTAAGAGTCAATGTATAATCATAATAATTTATTGTAAGGAGTGGAAATATGAGTGATTATGTTAATGAAGTATTTGAGAAAGTAAAAGCAAAGAATCCAAATGAGCCGGAATATTTACAGGCAGTAGAAGAGGTTTTAGCAACAATAAAGCCGGTATTAGAAAAGCATCCGGAATATAAAGAATTAGGAATTCTTGAGCGAATGACAGAACCTGAAAGAATAATTTCATTCAGGGTAACTTGGGTTGATGACAACGGAAAAGTACAAGTAAACAGGGGCTTCAGAGTTCAATACAGCGGTTTAATAGGGCCATACAAAGGCGGATTAAGATTTGACAAAAGCGTAAACCAGTCAATAATGAAGTTTTTAGGATTTGAGCAAATATTTAAAAATGCATTAACCGGTCTTCCGATAGGCGGTGCAAAGGGTGGCAGCAATTTTGATCCTAAAGGGAAATCCGATATGGAGATTATGCGTTTTTGTCAAAGCTTTATGACAGAACTTCAAAGACACATAGGTCCTGATATTGATGTTCCGGCGGGAGATATAGGTGTTGGAGCAAGAGAAATCGGCTACTTATACGGACAATATCGCCGCATAAGAGATCGTTATGACGGCGGTGTTATAACAGGCAAAGGATTGGAATACGGCGGTTCACTCGTAAGAACAGAAGCAACGGGTTATGGACTTATATATTTTATGAGAGAAATGCTTAAAGCTAACGGCGGGCTTATCCTTGAAGGAAAAACCGTAACTATTTCAGGTTCAGGAAATGTTGCGATATATGCTTGCGAAAAAGCTCAAATGCTTGGTGCAAATGTTGTTGCAATGAGTGACAGTTCGGGATGTATTTATGATCATAACGGCATTGATCTTGATACAGTAAAGCATATTAAAGAAGTTGAAAGAGGAAGAATAAAAGATTATTTAAAAACACATCCGGATGCAAAGTATATTGAAAGAACAAATGAAGATTCTCCGATTTGGGAAATCAAAACAGACATTGCACTTCCGTGTGCAACACAAAACGAAGTTACTCTGAATTCAGCTAAAAAGCTTGTAGAAAACGGAGTAATAGCAATAGGAGAAGGTGCTAATATGCCTTGTGAAAAAGAGGCAACAGATTATTTCTTGGAACATAACGTGCTTGTAGGGCCTGCGAAAGCAGCCAATGCAGGCGGAGTTGCAACTTCAGCAATAGAAATGAGCCAAAACTCTATGAGATATTACTTGTCATTCGATCAAGTTGATAAAATGCTTGAAGCAATAATGATAAACATATTTAACTCCTCTTGTGAAGCTTGTGCAAATTACAACTTAGGCTCCAATTATGTTGCAGGCGCAAACATAGCAGCCTTTACAAAACTTGCTAAAGCTATGGCAGCACAAGGAATTAACTAGAATTTATACTCAATTTATTTAAAAAGTCCCACTTAAAGGGACTTTTTATTTTGCTTATTTTTTAATTTCTACAAAAACAAGCTTCTCCATATATTTATAGGAGAAGCCCGCTTTTGCTCAATATAGCCTTTTATAGAAACAGAACCGGCATTAAAGCCGGTCTGTATCGTTTACCATTTTATAAGAACAACACCTGAAGTACCTGCTTCCGGATCTGGAGTATGTCCCCAGTATGTACCTTTTCTGCAACCTCGAGTTTCAAGTTGGTTAGCATCAAGCGGACCGTATCTTTCCTCAATAGATTTGCCTTCAAAAGTACGAACCCATTCACTCGCCCAGCAGTCGTTATAAGAACCACCGCCGTTGCCGCCAGCACCTGAAGCTGCAATCCAAGCACCTAAGACAGTGTTGTCAACCGGAAGAACAAGGTTAAGGATATTTGACTTGTAATTTGTAACACTTGCCAGTTTACCATTTGTACCCGGCTGCTCTGCGTTAAATACTCCGCCTTCATACCAGTACGGCAACTGTTCGGTAACTGTCGGGATACAACCTTTACCGCCCTTACCGCCTTTTGCGGTTAGAATATCACCGACAATAGTATCACCGCCATCTTGTCCGTTACAAATTGTACGGTCTGTTGAACCATCCGGAGGATGTGAACCAGCTGCACCGCCACGACCTAGAGTTATCTCAATATCATCATCTTTAAAGGCTCTTATAATCTTAACTCTGTATTCACCGGCATCTCCGCCTTCTCCATATTGAAGATAGTTAGTGTTCCAAGTGTAACTATATGTATATTTACCGTTTTCTCTTATAGCATTATTAGTACCTGATGCTTTAAGACAAAATCCAACGTGATTACCTCCGCATTTTCTGGCGGTATTTTCTGAATATCCGGAACCGTCGATACTGCCTACTGCTGCTTCATTACCACCGGCATAAGGAGCATCCTGACCTTCAACCGGAACAGCCTTACCGGCATTTTGTCTTCTTGCACCTTGACCTTTACCCGGCACTTTTGTTTTGTGAAGCTCACACCAATAGTTGCCGTTGCCACCAGTAATTTTTATCTCTGCTGACCCCTGAGAAGCGGTTCCGTTTTCTGCATAACCGCCATCCTGGTATTGCCATTCATTTTTTGTATAAAGGGTCTTGTATCCTGCTCCGGTTAAGAGTCTGTCACTTCCTCTTATGCCGGCAGTAATATTTGACTCACCTTTGTAATTCAAACCTGTTGTTACTGCTACATCATTTAATGCACAGAATTTACCTTTACCAGCCTCTCCGCCTTTAACTACATCTGGTACATATGCACATGATATCGTTTCATTAGGATCATTTACTTGATCATAACTGAACATACATTCAAAACCGCTTGAACCCGGTACTTTCCTGTCACAAGTATAATAATCTATATACTGACGTGATTCAGTCCACGTTGATTCTGTTGATACTATACTCTTACCACTGCACGAACTTGTGTCATCATATGTATATGAATTTGACAATGAACAATTATTCTGTAAGTATTTTTTATCATTATAATTTGTTCCAGTAGCCGGATTGCGGAAATTTGTATCATAATTGTGTCTGTTACTTGAGTTTGCATCGCCACAAGTACCGTTAAATGTATTTGTACATGACTCGCCGAAAGCACTTAATCCTTCTTTTTCTGTCAACATAAACATTGGGAATTTTTCTTCTGTTCCGCCGGCTACTACATCATAAAATTCAGAAACTCCTCCGGTTTTTGTTGAATGAACTGATGTAGTGTTTGTGCCCATGCTAACCATTTGTTCACCAAATGCAGCACTTAAAGATGAATTATCACAAGTTACTCCCGGTATTTCTCCTGCCATAAACGAACCGAAAATACCTGTTCCTGTATATATTTGGTTGCTTCCATAGTTACATACCGTTTGAGATGTACCTGTATCACGCATTACAACACGCTCTTCAACATCTTTTCCATCTTCCAATGTCGGAGGACTGTCTGGAAGTTCCTCTCTATAAGGAGGTCTTGCGCTTACATTTTCTGCAAACCAGTTTTCTACATCAACCGTTAAATAAGCCTTGCGGGCTGAACAACTTGCATCGACAGGGATATCATAGGTCTCTGTACAGGTACTGTAACAGGTTGAATCATTGTATCCCCAATCACAGTCTCCTGTTCGTCTAGTACCATACCTACAGGTAGATTTAGTATATCCATAGATACACTCACGTTTCCCATCCTTATTTTTCCATTGATAACAATCGGACTCAGGACAATCACTAGTACAACGCTTTTCATTCCAACTTCTACATTCCTCATCTGAACAATCACTTCCATAACATGTTTCAGTTTCCCAATCTTCACAATCATCACAAGTAGGACCATAACAGTACTCTCTACAATAATAACTATATTTCTTTTTCTTGTATGTCACAGTCTGATTAGCATAATGAGGAACACATTCTTTCTCTTGTGTTCCCGTATATTCCCATTCTCTGTATGCTAAACAGGCTCTATTTGCGCAATCCTGCCTGATGTAATAAACATCACCGCCAGCACCGCCATCGCCAAAGTCGCCGGTACCATCAGCATAAGCCCAAACTTTACCGCCGTATTTTTGAAGTTCATTTAGAGTCATACCCTTCAATTTTAAAATATCGTCAGTCCACCCGAAAGGTGAAAGGACTTCCGTTTTGGATTGGTATCTGAACAGAGTCCCGCCTTTATATCCGGAAGCACCGCCGCCGCCACCGCCGCCGGTGGCTTGAATATGTAAATAAGCAGCCCTTGCAGGTGGTGTAAATACACACTGATCTGTATCTTCATCCATTATCTTGTTTTCAAGTCCTATTCCAAGGTATTTTTCCTGATGAAGATTTCCATCCTTGTTGATATAGCATATATACGCACCGTGAGATGCTAAACGCGGTACTTTTACGTGTTTCTTGGATATTACGGTTACACCTGATGCCAGCATTAATGATACTATTACCAGCAATAGCATCATCTCAACCATTGAAAAACCGCGATAAATTCTCGTTTTTTTATTCATACTCTGTTCACCTTATATATTGTTGTTCATATTACCTATTAAGTTATTCAAAGCATTTGCCTCTTTTTTAAACATCCGCTTTTTATAAATAACATTCTTTATTATGTTATTTGGCCGCAATAATAAAATATACTACTACCAAATAATTACAACGCCTCCTGGCTTTCCTGCCCTGCCGGGTTGTACGGCTGCTATTCCGTCTTCAATTCCTAATGAATCCAAATAGCTTTCCATCTGCGATACACTTGACAATGTTGTATCAAATGTAACTTCTATTGTATAAAAAGAATCATAAGAACCAGCAATATCCAGTAATGCTAAAGCATCCTGTGGTGCGATTCCATGTCCCGTAAAATCCGATAAATCTCTATATACAAGCTTATTACCTGAATAAGATGTTCTATATTTTTTTATGTCCGTAATCGGTATTTTATTCGTAACAAAACCGCTATCATTACAAAATGCTATTGATAAATTCAAACCGTCTTGTTCACATCTTGGGGTTCCACAGTTATATTTATTGTAGGTAAATCGGCACTGAGAAACTATGTCAGCTCCGACACTTGCTGCATTCATATTACCTCGTCCTGCATCTGCCAATAAAATGACACTTCCGTCTATTTTAATTGTAGTTTGACCATTTACATTGCCCGGCTCTACTGTGATCGGTTTGTCTAAAGAACTGTAAAATACTGACTTAAATTCTCCCGCATCACCGGCTGATCCTCCCCCTATTGCATTCAATAAAAGATATTTGGCATATCTTGGAGGTCTGAATACACAAGTATTACCTGTTACATTTCGGGGGTTATTATTTTCTACATATCGCTGCATCAAAGTTCCTGCAGCATTTTTATAACATTCATATCGGCCGTGACCATCTGATTCTTGGTATGTAACGTGCCTTTTAGAGTATGCATTTGCACATAATGCTACAAATATCCCGACTATTAACATTACAACACAGGCTTCAAATAATGAAAATCCAGGCTTTAAATTCTTTTTTACCATAATATTACCACCGCTCCATTTTTACCGGCTTGCGCTGGGCATGTATCTGATTCACTTCCGTCATCACACTGCGATGGATTATCACAGGTTATTTTTCTAACGTAATTACTTACATCAACATCCGTACCGGTACCTCCTGCTCTTATTGTATATGTTACAGTATAATCAGTAGTTATATTCCCATATCCGCCGGCTCCGCCGCTTCCTGCTTGTATATCAGCTATAAGAGACTCCATTTTTTCGGTATTTTCATCCATTTCTATGCTGTCTGTAAAATCTGATAAATTCTGTTTTCGACCTTCCAAATCTTTTACTTGACAAATTGAACCTCTTCCGTCAAGCCACATCGGATATTGTCCAGAACCAGTGCCTGCGGCACCGCCTTCTGCTTCAAGGATTGGAACATCTTCTCCGTTAAATTTTACTATTGTTGTCTCGCCAGGCCGACCTAATGCTCCGCCTTTACCTGGCAACATCGTTATCTCTACATTTGTTAATTTCGGGAAAAATATTGACTGTGTTTTTCCCGGCTTGCCGGCATTTCCGTACCTGATGGTTGCATAGCTGCCTTGTCTTTTTCCGACATAACTCGGAGGCATTGTTGTAGGCACAGGAAGCTGCCCAAAACCTTGCACATCCTGCATCCATTCAGGAAAATCATTTGCGGTTGTATAAGTGTTGTTTTCTGTCTTAGGAGTGACTGTTTTTCCACCGGCAGTATTCGAACCGCCGCCGCCACCGCCTACTGCGTGAATTAACAAATATACAGCATTCTTCGGAGGGGTAAACGTGCATCCTGCACCTCCTACTGCCGGAGTTTCACTGGCGCCTTCCTCATTTACATAATACGACATTAGCGTATTCCCGTTATAATAGCACTCAAACCGCCCGTGAAGACTGCGTTTCGTTTTTACTTCATTTTTCTTAAAATGTATCGCCGGTACACCTATTACAATAAATGACATTATAAGCATTACGACAAGCATTTCTGCTATCGAAAACCCGGCAATTTTTGCTTCACGTATTGCTATTAAACTCCCAAGCCTGATTCCTTCGGGTGAACCGCCTTGATGCATTCTCTTAAATCCTCATCTAAATTTGTTTATACTATATTATAACACTTTATCCAAAATAATTCAACCCTGTATCCACCAACCGCTAACGTCGGATACATAACCTTTCCAGCCCTCTTACTAAACGTACTACTTTTTTTTCGCTATCGGCTGTTATTGAATCTACCAATATAGTTTTACAGCCTAACCTTTTGCCAAATAATATATCTGTCAACGGTCTGTCACCTATCATTACGGATTTTGAAGGATCTACACCCTCTTTTTCCAAAAATATCCGACCTGCCTTTGAACGAGGTTTCCCGGCATCAAACAATACAGGAAAATCCGTCACTGACTTTACTTTTTCAATATAATCAGGATTTTTATTATTTGAAATTACGGCTACATAAAAGTCTTTACGCACGTTTTTAAGCCAAGAAATAGTTTCTTCGCTGTACTTCCCTGACTTTGACGCCATCAAAGTGCTGTCCAAATCAAACAATAAAGCTTTTATTCCTTGATTTTTTAAATCTTCCAAATCTATATCATAAATACTTTTTAAATTATAATCAGGTTTAAGAAACATTTGCTTTTACTCCGATTGTCCTTACAAGCGCATATTTATAATCCTCAGGTGCCTTATCAAACAACAGATAAACATCATCATTCGTGTTTGCAAGCCCTAAATCTATTCCGTTTTCGTCTTTTACGGCAAGAAGCTTCGCCCTGAACTGCTCGTTCGGCGTTATTACCTCAACTTCATCCCCTATAAGCATTTTGTTTTTGATTTTTACAGGATAAAAAACACCCTCATCAAGCTTCAAAGGCTCCTTATTCCCTTTAAATTCGCAAAGAAAATCCGCACCCGCAAGCCCTTTTGAAATATCATAACTGTAACTTTCACTGTCATTATTACCCAATGCAAACCCTGTTGTATAACCTCTGTTTCCGACTTTTTGAAGTTCCGTAAAATACTTTTTCATATCCGCATAAGGATTTTTCAACACTTCATCAATTGCCTCTCTGTAAGTTTTGGCAACGGCGGAAACATAATAAAGACTTTTTGTACGGCCTTCTATCTTTAATGAATCTACACCTGCATCAATCATTTCTCTCAAATGCTCAACAAGGCAAAGGTCCTTCGGGCTTAAGATATGAGAACCTCTTTCATCCTGATTAATTTCATAATATTCATCAGGTCTGGTGCTTTCAACAAGCTTGTAACTCCATCTGCAAGGCTGTGAACAATTCCCGTGATTTGCTTTTCTCTCACCCTTTGTAAAGTAATCACTTAACAAACATCTTCCGGAAAATGACACACACTGAGAGCCGTGAACAAAGCATTCAAGCTCAATATCAGGAACATTTTTCCTTATTTCGGCAATATCTTTTATCGGAAGCTCTCGTGCAAGAATAACCCTTGTCGCACCTAAATCTTTCCAAAATTTTACGCTTTCATAATTTAAGGTATTTGTTTGCGTGCTTACGTGAATCGGAACGTTCGGAGCTGACTTTCTTAACAAGTTAAAAATCCCGAAATCGCTTACTATAAAAGCGTCAGGCTCAGCTTCCTTAAACTTGTTCACACACTCTTCCAAAAGTTTTATATCACTGTTAAACGCAAAAATATTTAAAGTTACGTAAGCTTTTGCACCGAGTTTATGCGCCAGAGCAACGGCTTCTTTTAAATTCTCCAGAGTAATCAAGCTGCCTTTTCTCATTGCTCTCAGGCTGAAATCAACAACCCCCAGATATACGGCATCCGCCCCGTAACGTACTGCGTATTCAAGTTTTTCCATATTGCCCGCAGGCATTAAAAGTTCAATCTGTCCCATAACCGGATAATACCCTAAAGGTCTAAAATAATCAACCGATTAGGTGATGATATTTTTTGAAATATGTAGAAAATAGATAATGTAAGAAGAGAGTTTTCGGAGATTAATTATGCAAACAATAGAAAATGCAGCATCCACAATTAAAGAAATCTGGCAATATCAGCATCCTGTAATGCACACTTGGTTTTTATTGAGTTCTGTTTCTCTTTGCTTTATGTTTGCTTTATTGTTTTTTATAGTTTAGAAATTTAAAGTTTGGTTTTAGGTTGTATTATATGCGCTTTCTATTTTAAATCTTCTGATTTAATTTCTATGATATAATTCATTTATGAGAAATTTCAGAATTTTTTCGGGTTATGTACTTTTAATCGGTATTGCAATAAGTATGCTCTACCCGTTTTTTGCGATGGTAAACCTGTCTTTTGCAGACGATAGCGCAATATTTTCTCAAACTTCGAAATTATTTTACGGGAACCTTACTCTTGAGAATTACAGGAATGTCTTTGAGCAAATTCCGCTTGCAAGGTACTTTTTTAACAGCCTGATTGTGGCATCTGTCACAACCTTTTTTACGGTAATTTTTGCTTCTTTTGCAGGGTATGCTTTTGCAAGGTTAAATTTCAAATATAAAAATATTTTGTTTCTTATAATCCTTATCACAATGCTTATTCCGCCGCAGGTTAACATTATTCCGCTTTTCTTTTTGATGAGGGAATTACATCTGATAAATTCTTATGCAGCATTAATTTTGCCGGGGATTTTCGGGGGATTCGGAATATTTTTGATGAGGCAATATTTTTTGGGATTTCCGAAGGACTTGGAGGAATCCGCCAGAATCGACGGGTGCAATTTATTTGAAACCTTCTTCAAAATTGCGCTTCCGCTTGCGTTGCCGACTGTCGTAACCCTTGCAATATTTACGTTTGTCACAACCTGGAATAGCTTTATGTGGCCTTTAATTGTGACAAATACCGAAAGTATGAGAACTTTGCCCGTCGGATTAGCGGTTTTTAAAGGAAGTTTTAGAGAAATTACGCTTTGGGGAGAACTTTTGGCGTGTTCGGTGATCTGCACAATTCCTGTTATCGGGGTTTTTCTTGCCGGTAAAAAGTATTTTATCAACGACATTATGCAGGGCGGAGTGAAGGAATAGTTTTGAATATTTCAGCAAAAATATTAAATAATTGCACTGACGGTTTGTTTTTGTTAAACTGCCCGTAATGGATATCAAATCTAAAGTTCAGATTTTAACGGGGGATATTTTTGGCGGAATAAATTCGGCTATTGTTGCACTGCCGCAAGCGCTTGCATTTGGGGTTGCGACAGGCTTTGGTGCTTCTGCCGGAATTTGGGGGGCTATTGTTTTATGCCTTGTTGCAGGGATTTTCGGGTCTAAAATCCCGATGATTTCAGGCCCGACAGGACCGATGACAATTGTTGTCGCTTCTGTTGCTGCTGCTTTAGGATATGACCTTTCTGCTGTAATCGTTGTGATTATGTTTGCAGCAATTTTACAGCTTATTTTTTCTTTAACAAGGATTTCTGATATCGTTAAATATGTTCCTTATCCAGTTATTTCAGGGTTTATGAACGGTGTCGGAATAATTATTATTCTTCTACAGCTTAACCTTTTAATCGGACACCCTTCAGTCTCAAATACTTTTGAGGGAATAAAAAGCTTTATCCTTAACCTCCAAAACACAAACATGCCGGCTTTAGGGCTTGGGATGCTTACTCTTTTAATAGTTTTCGGGATACCTAAAAAGATAAATAAATATGTTCCGTCACAAATAATCGCACTTATTTTGTGCACTTTAATTTCAATTAAACTCGGGCTTGATGTTCCGAAAATTTCGGAAATTACAGTCGGATTTCCTAAAATCGCTGTCCCAGTGTTTGAGATAATAAAACTTGCTGAATACTTGCCGTTTGCGCTCACTCTTGCGATTGTGCTTTCTGCCGAAAGTATGCTAACAGGACTTGTTGCAGACAGTTTGACAAAAAGCAGACACAACCCTAAAACGCTTTTGTTTTCTCAAGGATTAGGAAATGTCGCCTGCGCTCTGACCGGTTCTCTTTGCGGAACTGCTGCCACGATGAGAACTGTTGCAGCCTTAAATACAGGCGCAACTACGAAATTTGCAGCTGTCGTTAATCCTGTTATCCTTGCTTTATTATTGTTTAAATTTTCAGGATTTGTCGCTGAAATTCCGCTTGCCGTGCTTGCCGGAATCCTTATTAAAATCGGGTTTGATATAATTGATGTTAAGCTCTTAAAAGTTGTGAAATTTGCGCCGAAAGATGATTTATACGTTTTAATTCTTGTATTTTTGCTGACTGTTTTCTACAATCTTATTTTTGCAGTCGGGGCAGGAATTACACTTGCGGCACTTTTATACGCAAAACGTGTCGCTGATAAAGCGAATATTATTCAAAAATCAGTCTACGACAGAGATATTATGAAGCTTGAAAAAATCCTTGAAACTGATTACAAACACAAAATCCGCGTTGTTCATATTACGGGACAGTTTTTCTTCGGCTCAGCAACTCAGATGATATCAAAATTTGAGGATGTTCTCGGCACAAAATGCATTATTATAAACTATGAAGCGGATGATCTTCTTGATATTTCGGCTATTTTTGCGCTGGAAGATATAATCATAAGACTTAAATCACAACATATTAAAATCCTTCTCGTAATCAAAAACGAACAAGTATTAAATCAACTCTCCCAACACTCTATAATCAGCCAAACAGGAGAAGAAAATGTTTTTTATGATGAGATTAAAGCGATAGAATACGCAAAAACGTCCCTTAAACAAATTGTAAAAAACAAAAAGAAAAAATAAACTTCCCCATAAATTAACATAATTGTATTTTTAAATTTTAAGGGTTATAATCGTGGAATGAAATACAGGTTGTTTATTTTAACATTGTTATTAGGTTTAAGTATTCAAAGCGTTTTTGCACTCGACGTTGTTTATCCGAAACAAAATAACGTTACGATAAATTCACCCTCAACTTTTTTTGTCGGAAATTCTTCAACTGAAATTCCTCTGAAAATAAACGGGCAAGAAATTCCTGTTCACCCGTCAGGCGGGTTTGCTTATGCTGTAAAATTAAATACAGGAAACAACCAATTTGTGATTGAAGCAGGTGATGAAAAACAGATTTTCAATATCACAAGACCAAAACCTTTAGGTTCAGCCTACACAACAAGAAACACCGAACTTCCTTATGATACGGCGCAATCTTTTATGACTGTAAAAGATAACACTCCGCTTAGATCCACTCCCATTGATAGCGGGATTAACAGAATAGCGCATTACCAAAAAGGTATTCCGCTTCTTGTTATCGGTGAAAAAAGCGGGTTTTATAAAGTGAAGCTAAACGAAACAGAATCCGCTTGGATAAATATAAAAGATGTGGTTTCAGCAGATACGTTCACCCCCGCAAAACTTATTAAAAGAAACGTTATAGATGATAAAAATTATTATATTTTTAAAATAGATTTTGACAAAAAAGTTCCTTACGTAATTGAAGGGAAACACCCGTTTGTGGTTAAATTCTATAATATTGAAGGGTATCCAGAGAATACATTTTCCTTCACGTTTCCACTGAAACAAAAACTTATCGGATACAGCGGAGAGTTTGAAGGAAACAGCTTTATTTTAAAGGTAAGAAAATTTCCTAAAATCAACGAAAAACGCCCGCTTAAAAACATAAAAATAGTAATTGACGCAGGTCACGGCGGAGATGAAAAGGGAGCAATCGGCTGTTTAAGACATAATGAAAAAGACATAAATCTTGCAATATCAAAGATGCTTGCAACAGAATTAAAGCTTCGCGGGGCAAATGTGATTATGACAAGATACGGAGATGAAACTGTCGGTCTTTTAGACAGGGTAAAAAAGACAAATGAGAATGAAGCTTCTGTATTTATAAGCATTCACGGAAATGCGCTCCCTGACAATATGGATCCGAATGAACACTCAGGCACAAGTGTTTTCTACTACTACCCGCAGGCAGAACCTCTGGCTGACAGCATTCTAAAATCAATGACCTCACAGCTTCCGTTTTCTGATGATCAGGTAAGACAGGGAAGTTTTGCCGTTGTCAGAAACACCCAAGCCATCAGCTTATTAATTGAAGTAGGTTATTTGATTAACCCGTCAGATAACGCCTATTTAATTGATACGGAAACTCAACAAAATACAGGAAAAGCTATTGCTGACGGCATCGAAAACTTTTTTGCCGAAAAAAATTCAAATTAAAACGATTTGATTATTAAGATTTTTTACAATATAAGTTTTTTTTAAATTAAATAGCAATTTTTTAAATTCACGAACATTAAAAAAAAAGGAAGTGTAGTTATGCCAATAGAAAACGTAAACATTGTACAAAAAAATAATAATAGCCAAACAGCATTTTATACAGCTGCAGGTGTTGGTACAGGAGCAATTGCAGGAGGTGCATTCGGTTATTACCAAAGACCCTGGATTAAAAACGGAGAACTTACTGATACTTTTGTCAAAAAAGTGAGTGAAAAAGAATTAAAATTAGAAGAAGAAGATTGTAAAGTTTTAATCAGCGATCTAAAAAAAATTGCAGCTTCAGGTTCACTTGAAAACACCCAAGATTCAACAAAAGCTTATTTTAAGGGTTTATCTAACTCTGAAGTGATAAAAACTCTAAGTAATAATATTTTAGATGGACTAAAAGAAGAATTTGGCGACGGGATTCTTGACGGAAAGTTTGACAAATATAGAGAAACGGTGAAATTTTCTCCTGAAGATATGTCTGAACAAAAAGAAAGAATTAAAAACTTGTTTGACATAAAAAATAAGAAATTAAAACCGCTTGATAAAAATGCAGATTTAGACGATTTGAATTTACATACGGCCGTAAAAGAAATAATGAGTAATCTTGATAAGAAAAACGCCTTAAAATGGGGCGGAATAGGTGCTGCAATTCTTGGTATCGCAGGGCTTGGTGCAAGTTTTATAGCAAATTCAAAATCATCATCTGCTACAGACGACCAACAGTCTTAATAAATTCTAAATACTTATAATTAAAAAAGACAGGCTCTAAAACCTGCCTTTTAACATTATTAAAGTTTAAGTTTTTAAGCGTTCACAAGAGATTTTGCGAAAGAATCAATATTTCTGTTTTTGATTTCATCTTCAATTTTTGAGATAAATTCATCAACAGCAAAAGTACCGACCTGTCCGATACCTCTTGCTCTGACAGCCAAAGTTTCCGATTCCATTTCCTTGTCGCCGACAACTACTACGTACGGAATTTTCTTATCCTGAAGGCTTTCACGGATTTTGTAATTCATACTTTCCGATCTGTCGTCAAGTTTAGCTCTGATTCCTGCAGCACGCATTTTTTTGTAAACTTTTTCTGCAAAATCAGCGTGTTTTTCATTAGAAATCGGAACTATTGCCACCTGAGTCGGCGCAAGCCAAGTCGGGAATGCACCTGCAAAGTGTTCAATTAAAATTCCGTGGAAACGCTCCATAGAACCGAAGATTACTCGGTGAAGCATAACAGGAGTTTTCATTGAGCCGTCTTTATCCTGATATTTGATATCAAATCTTTCAGGAAGGTTAAAGTCAAGCTGGATTGTCGCACATTGCCAAGTTCTGCCGATTGCATCTTTAACTTTGAAATCAATTTTCGGCCCGTAGAATGCTCCGTCGCCTTCGTTAATCTCATATTTCATTCCGCGTCTTTCCATTGCTTCTTTCAAGCCTGCTTCCGCTCTGTTCCAGTTTTCAAGTTCGCCGACATAACTTTCAGGACGTGTTGACAACTCAACCTCAAATGACATATTAAATATTGCCATTGTGTCAGCTACAAAGTCGATAATTTCGTTAATCTCATCAACCAACTGTTCCGGCGTACAAAATACGTGCGCATCGTCCTGCGTAAACCCTTGAACACGAGTTAAACCTGCAAGTGCGCCTGATTTTTCTTTTCTGTAAACAGTTCCAAGTTCAGCCATTCTTAAAGGCAATGAACGATATGAGTGTCTGTTTGCCTGATAAATCAAAATATGGAAAGGACAGTTCATAGGTTTTAAAACAAACTGTTCTTCAGAATCTTCGTCTTTTTGAATAAAGAACATGTTTTCTTTATAGTGTCCCATATGTCCTGAAATTTCCCAGAGTTTTGATTTAGCTATATGCGGAGTGTTTACGATAACATAACCGCGTTTTCTATGTTCTGTTCTCCAGTAGTTTTCAATTTCTTCTCTGACGATTGCAAGGTTCGGATGCCACAATACAAGGCCTCCGCCAAGTTCATCTCTTGTAGAGAACAAATCAAGCTTTGCGCCGAGTTTTCTGTGATCACGCTTTTCTGCTTCCTCAAGGAATGTCAAGTAAGCTTGCAAATCTTCTTTATTCCAAAATGCCGTTGCATAAATTCTCTGAAGCATTTTATTCTTTTCGTTACCTCTCCAGTAAGCACCGGCAACTTTTAACAACTTAATCGCATTTGCCTTAATAAACGAAGTGTTCGGAATATGAGGCCCTGCACAAAGATCGTTAAACAAAACATTTCCGTCTTTATCTTTTGTTAAATACAAAGTCGGATTGTCATTTTTGTGCTCCTCAAGAAGTTCAGCCTTGTAAATTTCGCCTTCTTCTTTAAATTGTTTGATCTGCTTTTCAACATCAGGAATAACATATTTTTCAAACGTTAAATTTTGTTTGATAATATTTTTCATTTCTTCTTCGATTTTGCCCAAATCATCCTGCGTAAAAGCATGCCCGTCGGTCAAATCGAAATCATAATAAAAGCCGTTTTCAACAGCAGGTCCGATTGCTAACTTTGCAGACGGAAACAGCTTTTGAACAGCCTGCGCCATGATGTGAGAGCAAGAGTGCCTCAAAGTGTGTAAAGTTTCGTTGTTTTTTTCCATTTTTATCCTTTCCGGTCAGTTGATAACATTCAAAAGACCTAAATACGGGGCGGATCCCCCTAACTAACTACAAACAAAATTTTAACACCTGCACAATAATATTACAAGGAAATCTCTATTTCTTTTTTCTGGGAATTATAATATTAAAACCTAATATAGTTATTACTTTATTATAATCATCTTCATTTCTGACATTGAAGATATTTCGTCCTATTATACTTGACAAGCTGCTCAAAAATAAACGTAAAAACTCTATTTTATAATCTGTTTTCATAGCTATAGGAAATGCCATAAAAACAAAGTCTCTTTTTCCTATTGCAATAAAATGAATTAAATTTCCTTCTTTATATTCTTTTCTAAATTTTACACTCTTTAAAATACCCTGCAGATTCCACTTTTTATCAAGGAATTTAACTTTATCCGTAAAATACAAATTCAAAACATCTTGATCATGAAATACAATTTGATCTTTATGTACAGCAATCCAATCAAAGACTTTTGAAGTAAATTTATTTTCTCTGAATTTAGCTAAATTTAACAGCAAAACACCTGAATTAAAATATTTTTTCAGATTTAGACGATTACTGTTTTTTACTTCATCTATATCCTCAACTGCTGCAAGATAATAGTCTTTAATATCAGAAGAAAACAGCTCTTTTAAAGATGATTTTACCTGAATATCACAATCCATATATAATATTTTATCCACATCAGGAATAAAATCTGCTATTAATAGCCTGTAATAAGCTGCTCTGGTTAATCGAGCACCTTGTTCAAGCGGACAATCTTTAAATATTTCCTCATCTACACTTATAAAATCAATATCAAAATCAGCTATCTTTTTCAAATTCAAAAGTTTTCGTTTTGCAACATCTGAAATACCGCCATCTAAAATATAAAAATGAAGATTATCATCATCCTCTTTTGAATCCAATATTGTTGCAAGCGATAAAGCTAAATACCTTGCATAATTATTATCACTCGAAAAACATACATTAATCACATCTTTATTTTTTAAGCTTTCGCCTGCCAAAACCGCCATAAATTAATCCTTTATAAAATTTTAATCTAAATCATCTCATTATAAAAACAATTTTATTATGTGAATTTTAAAAATCTATACTTTATATTAAAAATATTTCTTTTTTTTACAAATAGCAATGTGAATTTGAGAAGTTTTTATTTTTATAGTAGAATACGAAATGTAGTTCAGATTAAGGGATTTTGAAAAGAGGTTTGAATGAACACAGCAACAGTTGTAGGCAGAGTAGGCAGAGATGCTGAAATCAGATATTTTGAATCAGGTAAAGTAAAAGCACAGTTTTCAATGGCTGTAAACCGCTGGGATTCAAAAACGAAATCAGAAGTAGCAGATTGGTTCACAATTGACGTTTGGGATAAACTTGCAGAATTTGCAGGCGAATACATTAAAAAAGGCATGCAGGTTGTAGTAGACGGACGCATAAGCACTAACAAATGGACCGATAAAGCGACAGGTAATGAAAGAGAATCTTTCTTTATTATTGCAAATAATATAAGACTTCTCGGTTCAAAAAGAGATTTGGAAAATGATAATCAGTTCTAATATTACAGGAATTATAGCAGATGATCTAACCGGAGCAAACGATACAGGTTTGCAGTTTCACCTGCGCGGAGCAAACACTCAAATCCTTTTAAATTATGATGCAGAACCTTTCAATATAAAAGGGACGCAAACTTGGGTAATGTCGACAGAAACAAGAAATGCCGATCCGGAAACTGCTTATCATGCAGTTAAAGATGCAACAAAATTCCTTATTGACAAAGTTAATCCTGATTATTTTTATAAAAAAATAGATTCAACAATTCGAGGCAACATTGCAATAGAAGTTCTTGCAATGCTTGAGGTTTTGAATTGGGATGCTGCCGTTATAATACCGGCTTTTCCGTCCGAAGGCAGGGTTACAATCGGCGGATATCATCTTTTAAAAGGTATCCCGATAGAAAGAACGGAAATGGCAAGAGATCCTCATTCTCCAATCAGAGAATCCCATCTTCCGACACTTTTAAAAAGCCAGCTTGATGAAAGTTATGAACACCTTGTAGGTGCGATTGAATTAAAGACAGTTATGAAAGGCGCAGGGCCGATTTTAAAATGTCTTAATGACCTGATAAAAGAGGGGAAAAAGCTTATTGTAGCAGATGCGGTGTCAACAACGGATATAGAGCAGGTAATGCTGGCAATAACAAAATCTGATTTTAATATTCTTCCGACCGGAACCGCAGCTGCAGCACAGGTTTTAAGTGATTTGTGGTATTCGGATTTGAAGCCTCACGATATAAATAAAACAATTCCTGAACTTCCAAAACTTGTAATTTCAGGGAGTGCAACAGAAATTACTGCAAAACAAATTAAACGACTCGAAGAATGCGACGAATTTGAAAACACACTCTTTATAGAACCTGATCTTAAAGACATAATAAGCTGGAATTTTGGGGATCTTGCAGACAGAATTGTGAATAACTTAGGGCAGAATAATACGGTTGTTGTCCACACCTCAGATTTAATAACCGACTTTGACGGCTTCAGCGAGGAGCTTTTGGAGGCAGATTTAACAAAATCTAGTTTGGCTTGTCTTATAACCGATTATCTTTCCGAACTCACAAAACAAGCTGCTTCAAAAAAAGCCTTTATTCTTATCACACTTGGCGGAGAAACCTCCTACAAATGCTGTCAGGCAATAGGGGCAACTCAGCTTCAGCTTGTAGATGAAGTTGCGCCGGCAATTGCGCTTTCTCTTGATCATAATGCTCAATGGATTATTACAAAATCAGGAAACCTCGGCGGACTCAACACTTTAATTGACATTTTAAAATATTGCGAACATCACGAATAGATTTCAATGTTTAAAACCCGACCAAAATGGGTAAAATACAGAGAAGTGCTTTTTTAATTTTTGGAGGATTAGTTATGAAAAAAATTGCCGTTACTACTGGCGATCCAAACGGTATAGGTCCTGAGATTACAATAAAAGCTCTCAATAAACTTCAATTACCAAAAGAAAATATCGTTTTAATATCTAATAAACGGATTTTGGACTATTACGGCAAATTGGATATAAATTATGAAATAATTGAAATTCCTTACAACGCACAGGTTTTGCCCGGAAAAGTTATGGCTGAATGCGGAGAGTTTGCGTTTCAATCCGTAAAAAAAGCCTGCGAATTAAAACCTGATGCCATTGTCACTGCACCGGTAGCTAAAAATGCGCTTTATTTTGCAGGACATAAATTCAAAGGACAAACAGAAATTCTTCAAAAATACCTTGCAAATAAAAATCAGAAAGCTGAAATGCTTTTTGTTGCAAAAGACTTTAGAGTTCTGCTTCTTACACGCCACTGTGCATTAAAGCGAGTTAAAGTAACAAAAGAACTTGTAACTGAAAAAGTAAAAAATTTACAGGAATTTTTCAAGTCACACCTTGGGATTGTAGCCCCAAAATTTGCCCTATGCGCATTCAACCCGCATTCGGGTGAAGACGGAATTCTCGGGAAAGAAGAACTTGATATTCTCAATCCCGCTGTAAAAGCGCTTTTGAAAAAGGGAATTAACATAACCTATCCGCACCCTGCTGACACTCTTTTTATTGATGCCGGAAAAAATTACAGAGAAGGCAAAAAACTTCCTTACGACTGCTATATTGCAAACTATCACGACCAAGGGTTAATTCCGATAAAAACAGTTGCTGGCGATAGCACAGTTAACATGACAATAGGGCTTGATATTTTAAGAACCTCCCCCGGACATGGAACGGCCTTTGATATCGCAGGGAAAAACCTTGCAAGAGAAGAAGGTATGATTGCGGCTATTAACGCAGCCTTGTAATGATATTTCCATACTTTAGTAAAAAATAATTTTTCTAATATTAAAAAAAATACAATAAAAAAGACCTCCTTTAAAAGAAGGTCTTTTTATTTACAATTTCAAATACTAAAACCTAAACCGCAATTTTTCTTGCTTTTTGCTGCCTGTCATTCCAGAAATCAACAAGCATTGAGCAGAAGAAAATTGAAGAATAAGTTCCGATAATAATACCGAGAATCATTGCAAAGACAAAGTCTTTAGTCGTAACCCCGCCCCAGAAATAAAGAGCAAGAAGTGTAATTAAAGTTGTAAGAGAAGTATTAATACTTCTTGTCAAAGTCTGGTTAACCGAAGCATCAACGATTTCCCCGAAAGACATTTTCTTAGAATAATATCTCAAATTTTCTCTGATTCTGTCGAAAACAACGATTGTATCATGGACAGAGAAACCAATTACGGTTAGCACCGCCGTAATAAACAACCCGTCAATCTGCACATCATAGAATAGTCCCAAAATTGAAAATACCCCTGCAACAAACAACACATCATGGAAAACCCCGAGTATCGCAGCAAGCGCATAATCAAACCTGAACCTGAATGAAAGATATGCGATAATTCCTAAGAACGCCAAAGTAACGGCAATTAAAGAATTTTTAAACAACTCTTTACCCATTGTAGGGCCGACAGAACTTACCGACATCAATTCAGGATTTTTATATTGAGAACCCAAAACTTCCGTAATTGTTTCGGTGTCATTTGAATCTTTATCAATAAACTTTGTTCTGACTGAAATTATTGACTGAATTTCAGACTTTGTATTTTTTTGCTGGTCACTGTTAACGTTTAAGATTTGAAGATAAGGATTTTCAATTCCTTTTTGTTCAAGATTTTCACGAGTCTTGGCAAGCTCTTTATTTGTAATTTTTTCCTCAACTCCATACTGAAGAATAGTTCCGCCGGTATAATCAATACCGACTTTTAATGGTGCGTGGTTCGGGTATGTAAAGCAAGAATAAAACATTGCGACAATTCCCGGCACCAGAAGAAGTAATGTAAGCGCCATCCACCACCATCTGTATTTAACAACATGAACTAAGTGTTTTCTGCCTGTATTAAACATTTTTATTTTACCTTTCTAAATTTCCTGACTAATCCAATATACCGAAGCGTGCTTTTTCTCTTTGAGTTTCAGCAGCCTGATAAGCAGCACCGATTTCTTCTTTTTTAAGCCCGAACAATCCCGGATGTTTAAGTTCGCCTGTTCCGAAGATTAAGTGCATAAAGTTTTTAGTAACCGTAATTGCGGTAAACATTGAAACCATAACACCTAAAGCAAGAGTTAAAGCAAACCCTTTAACAACACTTGTTCCAAGAAGATAAAGGATTAAGCAGGTAATTATTGTTGTCATATTTGAGTCGAAAATACTTGTGAAAGCTCTATCGAACCCTGAATTAATAGCAGTAAATAAATTTCTTCCTGATCTAAGTTCTTCTTTAGTTCTTTCAAAGATAAGAATATTAGCATCAACCGCCATACCGATAGACAGGATAAAACCTGCGATACCTGCAAGAGTCAACGTAACAGGGATTGTCTTGAATAAAGCAAACAGGATTAAGCTATAAATAACAAGTGCAATATCCGCAATAAATCCCGGCACATGATAGAACAAAATCATAAATATCATAACGGTAGAAAGCCCGATTATACCGGCCTTTTTGGAAGCCGCAACACTGTCAGCACCAAGAGTAGGCCCGACCGTATTTTCTTCAACGATTTCAGCAGGCACAGGAAGTGCGCCGGCATTCAACAAATCAACCATTCTTTGAGCTTCTTCATAAGCAAAGCCGCTGTCGCCGCCGGAAATTTGAGCATTTCCGCCGTAAATCGGCTCTCTGATTACAGGAGCAGATTGAAGTTCTCCGTCAAAGAAAATTGCCATCTGCTGATTTACAAGAGCCTCTGTAAGTTCCGCAAATTTCTTTGCCCCTTCAGCGTTAAACTCTAAAGATACAACCCACTGGCCTGTTGAATCGGTTGTAAGCTGCGATTTTGAAAGATCTTTACCCGTAAGCCCCGAAGATTCCCAGGTTACAACACCATTTTCTGCTTTACCCGGTTTTTTAAATTCTAATTGAGCAGTTTCACCGATAAAAGCTTTAGCTTCTTTTAAATCGGTAACGGCAGGAATTTCAACAAGCAGTCTTTTATCCCCGACCTGTTGAACAACAGTTTCAGCAACCCCAAGCTTGTTAACTCTCTGTTCGATTGCAAACTGTAAATGGCTTAAAGTTTCAGGTGTAATTTCCTTAACCTGTTCGGTAGGCTGAGCTTCCAGAACAAGTCTTGAACCGCCGACCAAATCAAGTCCTAATTTTGTGGGCTTCATCAATATTACGGCAATCGCTGTTACTACAATTGCTATAATTACCCAGAACATAATAATTTTGTTTTTCACTTTTTTATTCCTCTTATAATGTATTTTTTATCTTTAATTTTAGTTAAAAATATAAAACTAAACTACAGCCCTAATCGGCTAATTCTGCCTTAGTTCTGTCAATAACCGCAAACAATTCTGCTTTCTGATCTTCATCAAGCTCGACGAGCGGACGTCTTAGATACTCTTCAATTAAGCCTTTATGCTTCAACGCTGCCTTAACGGGAACCGGGTTAGGCGCCATAAAGAGCTTTTTAAATATTCCGAACAAAGTTTTGTGCATATTTCTTGAAGCAAGTACATCCCCGGTCTTAAAGTTTCTGATCATAGATTTAATTTCAGATCCGAACAGATGGGATGCAACAGAAATTACACCGTGCGCCCCGAGAGAAAGCATCGGGAGAGTAAGACTGTCGTCGCCTGAGTAAATTGCAAAATCAGACGGGCAGATTAGTTTAAGCTCCGATATCAAATCCAAATCTGGGCAGCTTTGTTTTAAAGCAACGATATTCGGAAATTTTTCCGCAAGAAGCGCAACCGTTTCAGGCAGCATATTAACACCTGTACGGGATGGAATATTGTATAAAATAATCGGCAAATCCGCAGCTTTAGCAACTGCTGAAAAATGTTCAACCATCCCTTTTTGAGAAGGTTTGTTATAATAAGGCACAACCGATAAAATTGCATCTACACCTTCTTTATAAGCAAGTTTAGTCATTTTAACGGCAGTTTCGGTTGAATTTGAACCGGCGCCGAAAATAACTTTAGCTTTACCTGCTGCCGCACGCTTAACTGTGCTTAAAAGTTCAAGTTCTTCTTCGTGGGTTAAAGTCGGACTTTCTCCTGTAGTTCCAGCGACAAGAAGGGCTTCACTCCCGTTACTTGCAAGATACTTAGCAAGTTCTTCAGCTTTGTTATAATCAACTTCCCTGTTCGCATTCATAGGTGTAACCATAGCTGTAACAACTTCGCCGGCGTCATATCTTAATGCCATATAAAACCTCTTTTCTTTTCACAATATCCCTTTATAGGCTAATTATATTACAAAAGAAATTTATAAAGCAAAAAATCTTTTTGAAATATTAAGATATTTAATCTGATTTTGTCTAAAATTTAAAGTTTGTGATAACATTTTTGATATGGACTGGTGGACGAAATTAGACAGAAAGAAGAAGGCTTATATACTGGCGGGTTTAACACTTATAGGAGTGCTTGCCTGGGCGTTTATATCTGCAGGAGTTATCACGCACAATTTTAACAGAAGCCAGCTTCAAACGCAGGAAGATAAGCAGGAAGCATTAATTAACGGGCTTATTTTAACAGAGACCAAAGAAGCTACGAAATATTGGGAAATTTACGGTGAGACCGGAACCTATAACAGTACAAATGAAATTGCATTGATGAATAATGTTATAGGGAATTTTTATGACGAATACGGAGAAGTTTCAATGAGTTTTGAATCTTCGCACGGGACATACAATTCAAAGAAAAACGAGATTATCCTGTATGAAGGAACAAGAATTGTAATAAAAGACGGCACAATGCTTTTGACAGACAGACTAACCTGGGCAGGCTCAGACAAACCCGTAAAAATTCGCGGAAACGTAAGAATAATTAAAAACGGAGAATTTTACGCACACGCAGAGGAAGGTGAAATTGCGCCGGGTTACGAAAGATTTAAAATAACAGGGCATGCCCGCTCTGAGCTTTATGATAAAAAGGAGAATAAATGAAAAAAGTTTTAATATCTCTGACTGTAATACTGTTACTGTTTGGAGCTGCAACTCAAGCAGCGGATCTTATAATAGAATCCAAGACACAAACATATAATGAAGAAGACAGCAAAATTAAATTTAACGGCGACGTTAAAGTGACGGTCGGCGATATAAAGGTTGAAGGGCAAAAGGCCGATGTCGGAGTAACAAAGGATCAAAAGCTTGACACAGCAACTTTTTACGACAAGCCTTACGCATATCAAATAACCAAAAACAAAAAAAGAGAAGTTAAAGCAAACATTTTAAAGCTTTCACTAATCACAAAAGTTGTAAGAGCGGAAGGTGATTCGCAGTCAATAGTATTTGAGGGTAAAAAACCTATAGTCGTAATTAACGCAGACGTACAGGAATACGATACCAAAACAGGTGTAATGACAGCAACAGGCGCTGTTACGATTTTGTATAAGGAAATATCAACTTTCTCAAACAAGGCCGTAATAAAAACAACCAAAGACGGGGATTTGCAAAATCTTGAACTTGTTGGAAATGCAAGGGTAAAAAGAGAAGAGAATGAAACTTTTGCAGACAAATTCTACTATGATGCCTCGACTAAAATTTTGACGGCAACGGGAAACACTACGTCAAACGCAACAATGGATAATGGGGAAACCTTAACCTTAAAGTCCAAAATACAAGAATATTCACAAGATACAAACACATTTAATGCAAGCGGAGATGTTCGAATTTGGTATCAGGATTATTTTGCGCAGGGTCCGAAAATTGCGGTATATCCTGACAAAGTAACAAAAAAACCGAATGAAGTATATTTTGTAGGCCGCTCGAGTATAACTCAAGGTCCCAGAACAATTTACGCAGACAAAATAAGAATGATAATTAATCCGAAAGACTTCCATGCCGAAGGCAACACCAGAACAGTCATCAAAAACATCGGCGACAGCGGTGATGATGACGATATGAAGCTTGGATTATAGGAGTAAAAATGACAAAAACAGAACAAGCCTTAGAAGCATTTAAAAAACGAGATTATAAAACAGCACTTGATGTATTTTCTTCCGTTGTAGAAAAAGGTCAGGACACCGCAGAAATAAGAAATAACATCGGGCTTTGCTACTACAATTTAGACAACCTGGAAAAGGCCGAAGATAATTTTCTAAAAGCCATTAAGCTTAACCCGAAACTTCCGCAAGTCTACATAAACCTAGCAGATGTATACTATAAATCCCGCGATTTTGACAGCGGAATACAACTGCTTTCTCAAGGGATTTACGAAATGCCTGAAGAAATGACAATTGCGCATTACCTTGCAAGGTTTTACATGGAAGATGCCAGACTTGATTTAGCGATTGACGAATTGGAAAAAATTCTCGAAAAACAACCCGAAAATTATGATGCTTATTATGATTTAGGCAAAGTACATTTTGAACTTGGAAACTACGCACTTGCAGCGGAAAACTTTGAAAATGTTCTGGAATACAAAGACAACAACGAATGGATTTACTTTTACCTTGGCGAAGCCTACGAAGCAAATGACGAAATTGATAAAGCATTGTCAAACTTTTTAAAAGCAATAGCGGTAAATGACGCTTGCAGCCCTGCATATAAAAAAGCAGCAATTCTGTTTTTAGCAAGAGGGGATTACGACGATGCGCTTGAATATTTTGAATCATATTGCGAAATGAATATTCCGGACGAAGAAAAAGCTTCCGTAAAAAGTTTAATGGAAAGAATTAAGAAGAAACAGATCAATGACAAGTAAATATTGGGTAGCATTTTCATCAATAGAACAAATTGACAGTTCTTTTACTTTAAAGCTTTTTGAATATTTCAAAGATATAGAAAAAGCCTTTAATGTTTCTTCAAATGATTTAAAAAATATTGAAGGTTTAAGTGTTAAAAAAGCCGAGAATTTTTTGAAGCTGCGAGACAAAGTTAAGCCAGAAAAAACTTTGTCAGAAGTCACAAACCGAGGGATAAAATATCTGACTTTTGATGATGAAAGATATCCTTTTATGCTTAAAAACATTGATAATCCGCCATCAATTCTTTATTACAAAGGTGATTTAGAGAGCATAAATTTTGAAAAAACTTTAGCCGTCGTCGGTTCAAGAAGGACCAGCAAATACGCAAAGGATGCCGTAAATCTAATAATTTCACAGCTTGCAAACACTGATATCTGCATAGTTTCAGGTCTTGCCTCCGGAATAGACACGTCAGCCCATACAGCTGCGATTGAGAACGGCTTAAAAACAATTGGAGTAATCGCAAGCGGCTTTGACTTTGTATACCCGACAGCAAACGCCGATTTGTACCGCAAAATCGAAAACGGAAGCGGGGTAATTTTTACTGAATATTACCCGACGTTTGAGCCTTTGAAATTCAGATTTCCGCAAAGAAACCGAATTGTATCGGGGCTTTCATACGGAACTCTTGTTGCGGAAGCCTCAATAAAAAGCGGCGCTTTAATTACTGCGCACCTAACTTTAGAACAGGGTAGAGAATTGATGTGCATCCCGGGGCTTATCACAAACCCGAATACGGAAGGGATTTACAAGCTTCTCAAAAACGGCGCAACGCTTGTGACATCCTCAACTGATATTCTGGAAGCTCTTAATTGGGAAATTAAAATCACAGAACAGTTAAAAATAAATTTGACCGATATAACCGAAACCGAAGAAAAGATTTTAAAATCAATAGAGATAGAAGAAAAAGGCGTTGACGAAATTATGACAGAAACAGGGCTTGATTTTGATACGCTTTTAATCAACTTGACAACCATGGAGCTTAAAGGCATAATAAAACAAGTCAACGGCGACAGATATAAGAGGGTAGGATAAAGTATAAATGGCAAAAGCAGCAACGGCAAAAAAGACAGACGAAGCCGCAGAAACAACAGGTTCCACAAAATCAAAATCTAAAAAAGAGAAAGCGCTAGTAATAGTCGAGTCTCCAGCAAAATCGAAAACTATCAGAAAGATTTTAGGTGACAGCTTTGCAATAGAGGCAAGCTTTGGTCATGTAAGAAATCTTCCGACAAAAGACCCCTCAACAGAGAATTTGGGCTTTGATATTAAGGATCATTTCAAGCCAAAATTTGAAATTATCCCTGGCAAACAAGCCGTTGTAAAAAAATTGAATGATCTGGCGCAAAAAGCGGACAAAATCTATCTTGCATCCGACCCTGACCGTGAAGGAGAAGCGATAGCATGGCATGTTCGCCAGCTTTTAAAAGTTCCTGACGAAAAGATAGCAAGAATTGTATTCAACGAAATTACGCCAAAAGCCGTAAAATATTCCGTAGAAAACCCCAGAAGCATTGATATGGATATGGTAAAAGCCCAGCAGACCAGACAGATTCTGGACAAACTTGTAGGCTACAAATTAAGCCCCGTACTTTGGAAACAAATTGGAAACAGAAACCTGTCAGCAGGTCGTGTTCAATCGGTTGCCCTAAGGATGATTTGCGAAAGAGAAGATGAAATAGAAGCTTTTGTTCCGCAGGAATACTGGTCAATACATGCTGATTTGGACAAAGACGGCAAAATATTTGAGGCGGAGCTTTCAAAATATAAAAACAAAACAATAGAGAAAACGATTAAAAATCAGGAAGAAGCGCAAAAAATAGTTGATTATCTTCAAAGTCCTGATCGGGAATTTGAGGTTGATAAGGTTACGAAAAAAACGCTAAAACGCAAACCAACCGCACCTTTTATAACTTCCACACTGCAAAGAGCCGCAAGTTCAAAACTCGGCTTTGGCGTACAAAAGACAATGCAGGTAGCGCAAAAATTATATGAAGGTATAGAAATAGACGGAACCCCTGTCGGTTTAATCACCTATATGAGAACGGATAGTGTCAGAGTGTCAGATGATGCTCAAGGTATGGCAAAAGATTTTATTTTAAATAATTACGGCGAAAAATATTATCCCGAAACCCCAAACATCTATACCAAAGGGAAACAAAATGTTCAGGACGCACACGAAGCTATTCGCCCTTCCTACCCTGAGCGCACTCCCGAAAGCATAAAAAAATATCTGGATAATGACCAATTCAAGCTCTACAAACTAATCTGGAACAAATTTATGTCCTCCCAGATGGCAAACGCAGAAATTGCGAACAAATCAATAGAAATTAAAGCAGGTGACTGTATTCTAAAAGCCGGCACCTCAAAAATAACCTTTGACGGTTTTTTGAAGCTTTACAACGATGCGGAAGAAGACGAGCAGGAAGCCGAGAGCAAAATTCCCGACCTTGAAAAAGGCGACAAAGTGGTTTGTAAGAAAATAAACCCGAAACAACACTTCACCCAGCCTCCGCCGAGATATAATGAAGCTTCTCTTGTAAAAGCTCTTGAAGAACACGGAATCGGCCGTCCGTCAACTTACGCAACAATTATCACGGTAATTCAGACAAGAAAATACGTAGAAAAACGAGATAAAGCTTTGCACCCGACACTATTGGGCAGAACGGTTTCAAAACAGCTTGTAAATCAATTCGCAGATATTATGGATTATAAGTTTACAGCCGGCATGGAGAGTAAACTTGACGAAATCGCAGAAAAGAAAGCCATTTGGAATGAAGTTCTTGAAAAATTTTATGAGCCGTTCATTGCGGAAGTTAATAAAGCTTTAGGAAACACCGAACGGGTAAAAATAGAAAGCAACATCAAATGCCCGAACTGCGGACGTCCGATGTTAGTAAAAACAAGCAGAAAAGGGCAGCAGTTTTTGGGCTGTTCCGGGTATCCGGAGTGCAAAACGGTAATGTCAATGAATGCACTTACCGAAAATTTTGAAGATGAACCGGCAGAAGAGCCCAAATGCGAAGAAAAATGCGAAAAATGCGGATCTGATATGGTATTCAAACAAGGTCCGTATGGCAAATATCTTGAATGCACAAACGAAAATTGTAAATTCCGCAAACCCTACCGCCGCTCAACCGGTGTAACCTGCCCGAAGTGCGGTAAAGGTTTAATCGTAGAAAGAAAATCAAAACGCGGAACGGTATTTTTCGGATGTGATAAATACCCTGAGTGCGATTTTGTATTATGGAATGAACCTACAGGCCAAACTTGCCCGGATTGTGGCGCATTACTAGTCAAAAAGGTTCTTAAAAAAGGGACTACAATAGAATGCTCAAACCGCTCCTGCGGATACAAAACAGTTGAAGAACAAACTTCTGACACAAGCGAATTAACAGAAGAAAATTAATATTTCTGCAAAAATAAAGGAGGTAATATGGAAAAATTCGGACTTATAGGATTTCCCTTGGGACATTCGGTTTCTGCATATATTCATAAAGCCGGATTTGAAAGCCTCGGAATAAAGGCCGATTATCAAATTTTAGAGACCGATCCGGAAGATTTGGTTGATAGAGTTAAATTTTTCAAGCGTGAAAATTATTCAGGTTTTAACGTTACAATTCCGCTTAAGCTTCCGATTTCACTATTTGTTGATAGCGTTGACAAATACGCAGATATTGCAGGCGCTATTAACACCGTAAAAATAAGCTCCGATAAAACATTTAAAGGCTACAACACTGATGCTTCAGGATTTAAGAAAGCTATTCCTAAAGATATTAATTTGCAGAATTCTTCCGTTGCCTTGCTTGGCACAGGAGGAGCCAGCAGGGCGGCAGTTCTTGCTTTATCAGAATGCGGCGTAAGTTATATAGGGGTTTACACAAGAAATATCCCCAATGCCATGGATTATATGGCTTATATGAGAAGAAAATTTCCTCAAATTACATTTGATGCATACCAAATTGATCAAGTAAGAGATTTGTCAAAATACGATATGCTGGTAAATACGACCCCTATTGGAATGCAAGGGCGTTCTGCCGATATGACACCGATTGAAAAACCGGTTTTAGAAACAATGAAAGAAAACGGAATTGTCTACGATGTAATTTACAACCCTAAAAAAACAATTCTACTTAAAACAGCGGAAGAATTGGGCTTAAGAACAATTAACGGTCTTGACATGCTTATTTATCAGGCAATAAGCGCACAAGAAATCTGGTTTGGACAAACTCCCGATTTTAACGCAATGAAAATCGCGGCTTTGGAAAATTTGTAACCGAATTTAAAATTTTTTTAAATTAAAAAAGGCGCCGAGCAAATGCTCGGCGCCAAAGCTTTCTTTTAAAATCCTCAAACTATTTTCCGTTAACAACAGTTTTGAATTTTTTACCAGCTGAAAATGCAGGAACTGTTTTTGCAGGGATTTTTAATTCCTTGCCAGTTTGCGGGTTTCTGCCGGTTCTTGCAGCTCTTTTACGTGCTTCGAAAGTTCCAAAGCCTACTAAAGTTACTTTTTTACCTTTAGCAACTGTTTTTTGGATTGTATCAACCCAAGCTGAAATTACTTCTGCAGCTTCTTTTTGAGTAACATTAGCTTTTTTTGCAACTTCTTGTACTAACTCTTCTTTGTTCATAATCAAACTCCTTTACTTTATGTACATGCTCTATTATAGCCAAAATTCAAATATATGCAAGTATTTTAAGGAATTTTTACATTATTTATGCGATTTTGTGCCATTTTTTCTGTTTTTTTGGTACAATATTTATTGATGTTACTTGATTAGGGAGAGGAATTTAAGAATATAAGCTTAATACAGAGGTTATTATGAAGGAACGAATCGTTTTATTTATAATAGTTTTCGGCATGGGGATATTTATTTACATATTCCAAAGTTACTTCAATACGATTTGGGGGCTTGCTTTATTATGCTCAGCAATGGCAATTTACGTTTTGTTTATGAACCTTGCATACAAATTAAAAAAAAGGCATCTTCAAAAACACCCCAAAATTATAAATCCTGATTACAAGCCGTTTGTAAGCATTCTGGTTCCATGTCATAACGAAGAATCGGTTATTGAGCATACGGCGGCAAACATTATGAGCCTTAATTATCCAAACTTTGAGATTATTCTGATTGACGACAGAAGTACGGATAATACAGCAGAAGTTATTCAAAAACTGGCAGAAAGATTTACACCGATTACGGCACTTATTAGAGATAAAGATGCTTTTCCGGGTAAATCCGCTGTTTTAAATGATGCTTATGAAATCGCTAAAGGTGATGCAATTCTGGTTTTTGACGCAGATGCCACAGTTGAAGCGGATTTTTTGTCTAAACTTGTTCCTGAATTAGAACCGAAGGATGTTGGGGCTGTTCAAGCAAGAAAGGTTATCAGAAACAAAAATTACAACCTTCTCACTCGCTGCCAAAATAATGAATACACTATGGATACTCATTTTCAAATAACCCGTAACTGTGTTAAGGGAGCTGTTGAATTAAGAGGAAACGGCGAACTTATTAAAAGAGAAGCTTTAGAAGATATCGGAGGCTGGAATAATTATACAATTACAGACGACCTTGATATGTCTACAAGGCTTCACATTAAGGGGTGGGATATAAGATTTTGTTCTGATGCTATTGTTTATGAAGAAGGAATTATATACATCTGGCCGCTTTTCAGACAGAGAAGACGATGGCTTGAGGGAACAATTCGAAGATATCTTGAATATTTCGATCAGGTGCTTTTCTCAAGAAAAATGTCATTAAGAGCAAGCTTAGATATGACGGCATACGTATCAGAATTTATTATGCCGGGGTGGTTTATATTAGAAATTCTAATCAGACTTTTCAAAATTCTTGCAAAAGACGCACCGACTCAAACACTTTATTCATCAATAGTTTTAGGCTGCATTATCGGGTTAGGCTTCTTTCTTGCAGCTCGTTACGCTCTAAGACGTTACGATAATTTACCAAGGCTTGATGCTATGTTTGAAGCGCTGCAAACCTCGGTTTACCTTTTCATAATATGGTTCCCGCTGGTATTATTCATAACATTTAAAATCCTGTTTTTCAAAAAAGACATGGAATGGGGTAAAACAGCTCACGGACTTGTTATGGAAGAACAAGCAAATATTGACGAAGAAAAATTAACTAAAATATAAAAGGAGAATAAAATTAAAATGACAACAATTACAATTCAGAATGTTAAAAATAAAATAAGAAGCGTTGAGAATTTCCCTAAAGAAGGAATTATATTCAGAGATATTACGACAGCTCTTAAAGAACCGGAAACATTAAGAATTATGATAGATTATCTTTGCGACCAGTTCAAAGATATAAAGATTGATTATGTCGCAGGAATTGAGTCAAGAGGGTTTATATTCGGAATGCCGATGGCATATAAAATGAATGCCGGATTTGTACCTATCAGAAAACCGAATAAGCTTCCTGCTGAAACTTATTCTCAGGAATATGCTCTTGAATACGGCACTGATAAAATTGAAATTCATAAAGATGCACTTCCTGAGGGAGCAAATGTTTTGATAGTTGATGACCTTCTTGCAACAGGCGGAACGGCTGAAGCGGCTTGCAAACTTGTCAAAAAGACAGGCGCTAATCTTGTCGGAATTGCTTTTCTAATTGAACTTGAAGCTTTACAAGGACGTGAAAAGCTTAACGACTGCGGCAAAGTTGTTTCTATGCTTAAATATTAAATTTCACAAACGCAAAAATTAATCTTTTTTGTATAATTTATAAGCTTTTCCAAGAGTTTGGATTGCAGAAGTTTTCACGATTGTGTTTTTGTCTTCCGTCATTTCAATTAATGAAGGCAAAATCTTTTCGGGATTAACGGTTTCATTATCAATCAAGCGGGAAAAGGTTATAAGGGCGGAATTTCGTCTTACCCAATTTTCATCTTTTAAAGCTTGAAGAAGTTTTTCTGTTCCTGCTTCGCCGAAAGTCAAAATGGAATTAATTGCGCTTGTTCTTACAGAATCATTATCCTCGCCCATTTTTTCTATAAATAGGTCGATTAATTTTATATCCCCTAATTCGCCAAGTGCTGTGATTGAAGCTGCAACAACGGACGGATTTATGTCATTAACCTGTTTTATCAGAGTATTATAAACCATATCATCAATATTATTGTTTAAGGGCTGTTCTTTTTTTGCCTCTAGAGGCTTTGTGCCATCAGGAAGAATATACTTAAACCCCGAAAGCTCGGCAGAACGTATCGCATCTTCAAGAGTGTTAAATTCCAAATAATCGTCCCCTAAAGGATGAGCTATTCTTTGTTTTGTTGCACCTTGAGAATTTTTTAAATTTAGTGCAGGAACCTGAAAAACTTCTCTGCCATCTTTTATAACTTTTTTTATCGAAACATATTGCATATCTTTGCCTTATTTAACGTATATGTCTTCTTTTGTAACCGGTTTAGTATCTGCTTTGTAATTTTTCAAATACTTAACAACATCTTCAGGAGTTTCTGCAATATAATAAATTTCCTGATGTCCGCCTTTCCCAAAATTCTGCATTATAATCGTGTCAAAAAATTCAACAAGCTTGTTATAAAAACCGTTTGTATTTAATATAATCACAGGTTTGTTATTATATCCAAGCTGCTTTTGAACAATCATTTCCGACAATTCTTCTAATGTGCCAAAACCTCCCGGAAGTGCAACAACAGCATCTGACATTTTGTCCATCTCGGCTTTTCTTGTTCGCATACATTCTGTAACCGTTAATTCTACTCCGCTGTCTGTTGCAACACCCATATTATAAAGCCTTTCGGGCATAACACCATATACATTTGCACCGTTTTTGTAAGCAGTTCCCGCACAAGCCCACATCAAACCTAATGAACTTCCGCCATATACAATATCAAAGCCGTTCTCTGCCAAAAGATATCCTAACTTTTCCGCTGCTTCATTATAACATTTATCAACTTTTGAACTCGAACTTGCAAATACACATACCTTTTTAATCATTAAATCCACCGCCTATATTGTAATAGTAAGAACACCCTATACCTGTTCCGTTTTTGGAACAATCCTGCTGTAATTTTTCCATCAATAAATCTGCCCCAAAAGGTTTTATTGAACCTTTTTTTATGTCAACACCGTAAATATCCTTACCCCAAGTGTTCGGCGGCAAAATCCCGTTTATATCAAACATCATCATAAATTCCAATTCGTCGGAGTTTTTGGTGTCAATATCTTTTATCCCTACAATCAGACCGTTCTCGCCAAAGTACAAGTCTTCAAAATAATACTTGTCGGTTATCGGAACTTTATTATTATTCAAAAATTTTACAGTATAACGTTTAGGCAATTTTTCCTTATGTAGTCTAAAGTACGGCTTTATCAAATTCATCAAAATTGTTTCACGTTCTTCTGAATTTTGGGCTCTTTTAAAACTCTTTAAAATCTCATCTTTTTCATGCGTTGAAATTACGTCAAACATATATTCTAATCTGGCAAACTTATCATTCCACCTTGATATAAAATTTGCCTGAACGGTACTTTCTATATCTATCGGAATTATTATAAGAATTACCGCAATGATAATAAATATAGTTACCATATATTCAAGTTTTAAAAGTTTTCTCTTTGCCATTTATGCCATATCCATTAATTTCTTTTCCTTGATGAGCTTGTCATAAACCCATTCCGGAACAAAATGTTTGCCTAAGATTATCTGTCCGTTTACGAGATTCGGAGCGTGAAAATCCGATCCGCCTGTAACAATCAATCCCAAACTTTCGGCCATTGATGAAAAATATTCCACACACGCGGGTGAATGCTTTCTGTGATATGCTTCAATCCCCCTTAAACCGTAATTCATAAGCTCTTTTATTAAGTTTTCAGCAATATCAATATCATGAGGATGCGCAATTACAGGAATTCCGCCCGCATCATATATAATCTCAACTGCATCATGCGGAGAAACCGTTTTTCTCGGAACATAAACAGGGCTGTCATCGTGAATATATTTTGCATAAGCCTCCATAACATTTGATGTCCCGCCTGCATTTGTAATTGCTTTTGCAATATGCGGACGACCTATACTTCCGCCTTCTGCAACCTGTTTTACTATGTCTTCAAACTTTATTTTTATTCCTTCTTTTTTGGCTAATAAAGAAATTATTTCGTTAGTCTGTTCAATACGTGCATCCTGCTGGATTTTCAACAATCTTTTAAAGTCACTGTTCTGAGAATCAAAGAAATAACCTAAAATATGAACTTCATAATTTTTATAAAGTGTATTAATTTCAACACCCTGAATAATTTCAAGTTTATCTTCCGCGCCGACTTCTTTCAAATGATTTTTTGCGACATCATAAGAAAGCACATTGTCGTGATCTGTCAAAGCTATAACCTCTAGCCCTACATCAAGCGCAGTATCAACGATTTTTTCCGGACTGAAAACACCGTCCGAATAATATGTATGAATATGCAAATCGCTCTTCATTGACTTTCATCCTTTTCTACTTTATCTATGCTACAAAAAATCCTTCTTATAGCAGAAGTATAACCCATATTCAAATTAATTTCAGCCTCTACGGCATTAATTTGCGCAATATCGCCTTCTGCTATATCATAACGCTCGGGAATCCCTTTCAAAAATCGGTTCAATGAAGTCTGATACTCCATTCCGATAACCGAATCAATTGTACCGCAAAATCCGGCATCTGTTATATATCCCGTTTTTTCATTTAAAATCTGTTCATCCGCAGTCTGCACATGTGTATGCGTTCCTAAAAATAAGCTCACACCTAATTCCGCACAAAACTTTGCAAGACATATTTTTTCTGCTGTTGCCTCTGCGTGAAAATCCACTATCACAATCGGAGTTATCTCTTTTATCTTTTTAATTTCTCTTTCCGCAATTTTAAACGGATCATCCACAAGGTTCATAAAAACCCTGCCCAAGAGATTTATAACACCGATTTTATATTCTCCGAATTCAAAAATTCGGCTCCCAAACCCTTGAACTCCTTCCGGATAATTCATAGGACGCAAAAGTTTCTCGGCACTGTCTATGTAGTTAAAAATATCCTTCTTATCCCAAATATGGTTGCCTGATGTCATACAATCTATTCCGTAAGAGGACAATTCATGGTAATTTTTCTCGGTCAGACCAAAACCGTGCGATGCATTTTCTACATTTGCAATCACAAAATCATATCTTTCATTTTCAGGAATATTTTCAAGATACGTTTTTACGGCATTTCTTCCGGGTTTTCCGACAATGTCGCCAAAGAATAGTATTTTTATATTTTTTTCATCACCTGACATCAATTCACCTTTTAAATTTTTATTTTGAAAAAACTTTCGCTTTTTTATTCACGAAAGTTTTTTCAATATTCTTTATTTATTTTGCAATCTCTGTTGTTCTGAATTCTCGAACTACCGTTACTCTGATTTGTCCCGGATAATCCAGCTCATCCTCAATTCGTTTTGCAACGTCTCGAGCAAGTTTTTGAGATGCTAAATCATCAAATTTTTCAGCCTCTACGATAATTCGAACCTCACGTCCTGCCTGTACTGCAAACGATTGTTTTATACCATCGTAACTGTTTACGATTTCTTCAATTTTTTGAAGACGTTTGATATAAATTTCCAAAGTATCACGTCTTGCGCCGGGGCGGCCTGCGGAAATCGCATCTGCAACTTTTACCAACACAGCCTCTATTGTATTTGCGACTACGTCATCATGGTGTGCTTCAATTGCGTGAATTACTTCCGGACGCTCGCCATATCTTGAAGCCAGTTCTACACCTAGCTGAATATGCGTACCTTCTTGTGTTTGGTCAACAGCTTTCCCGATATCATGCAACAAGCCTGCTCGTTTTGCTATCATTTCATTTGCGCCTAATTCTGCTGCTAGCATTCCTGCAATATGACCGACTTCAAGTGAATGTTTTAAAACATTTTGACCGTAGCTTGTTCTGTAATATAAGCGTCCTAAGGTTTTTGTAAGCTCTTTATTTAAACCCATTACACCCATCTCTAAAGCTGCATTCTCACCCTCTGTCCAAATTTTCTTTTCTATCTCTTCTCTGGCTTTTTCTACCATTTCTTCTATTCGAACAGGGTGAATTCTGCCGTCTACAATAAGTTTTTCCAAAGCAAGTTTTGCAATTTCCCTTCTTACAGGATCAAAACTTGATAATACAACAGCTTCAGGAGTATCATCAATGATTAAATCTACTCCTGTCAAAGTTTCTAAGGCTCTGATGTTTCGGCCTTCTCGACCGATTATGCGGCCTTTCATCTCATCATTCGGCAACGCTACTACTGATACCGTTGTTTCTACTACCTGCTCTATCATACATCTCTGCATTGTTGTAGATAATATCTCTTTTGATTTCTCCAGTGCAGATTCTTTTATTTTCGCTTCGTTTTCTCTTATTAATTGCATTTGCTCCTGAGCTAAATCATGCTTTAATTGATCAAGCAGCATATTTTTTGCTTCTTCTGCGCTCATGCCGGCAATTCTTTCTAATTCTGTTGTCTGTTTCTGAACTATTTCCGCAAGATAATCTTCTTTATCTAAAAGTTCATCTAACTTCTTTTGAACTTGTACTTCTTTGTCTGTATATTCCTGAATTTTATCCTCAAGAACATCCTCTCGTTTTGCCAACTTTGTTTCTAATCTTGCAATTTCCTGTCTGCGTTCTCTTTCTTCTTCGTTTAATTTGTCCCTGTCGTTTTGAAGTTCTTCTATTGCCTTAATTTTAGCTTCCTTTAATAGTAACTTCTCTTTCTCTTCTAATGCGTTTCTGTCTTTTTCAATGTCACTCAATACGGACTTAACTTTGTTTTGCTGGATAATCAGCACAGCGACTAATGCTATTACCACAATAATCGCGATAATTAATAAAAAATCCATGAAGTTTTTTACCTTATCCTTTTCTATTTTTTAATAATACACGCAATGCCCGATACATATATCCTATCGAGCTTTCACTAAATTAATATCTAAATGAATTTCATTGCATATATATCCAAAAAATATTTACCTACTACATCTGTCAATATCATATCATGCAAATACTCATTTGTATAGTAGTTATTTATTTTTTGATACATTGTTTTTAAAAATGTGTACTTAAAGTTTTCAACATTTGTTCTTTCATTTTTTCAACATCTATCTTCTCAAAAACTATTTCTGTATCTGACTTTTGAACTATTGAAGGATACTTTGAGGATTCATATTCAATAAGAAGTCTTGTGGTTGGTGCAAAATTATATGATTTTAATAAATTATATAAGCTCTGTTTATTTTTATTATGCAAAAATAATCTGTTTATAAGCCCGCTTTCGTATCTGTTAACATTACTTCTGCTGTTAAACGCTCTTAACATTTCCAAATAAGGATTGCTTGAGGTTTCATTTGTTTTTAACTTAGCCTGATAAACAAGCTTTCCCATTTGGGTATTTGAAACTCTTACCAAACCGTCATAAGAACATTCTATTAATGTATTCCTATCTCCCATTCTGCCTACATTGTCCAAAATTTCACTTATCTCACTTAATTGAAACGAATCTTTTGCAGATTTTATTGCACTCCTCACAGCTGATCCTCTTAGCTGAGCCGTAAATATCTGTTGTTTTGTGTTTGTTAACCCTAAATTTTGATTTGTCGTAATTTTCATAATTATATATCCCTTATTTTTCTACCTTTTGCCACACCGTATATACAGTTAAATCACCCATTGACGATGTCTCACATTTTGTTGAACATACAGGTACAAATTTCCCATCTTTTTTCAACGCTTTTAGAAGCGGTGATTTTATTCTTAAATATTCCATACTACGCTCATCAAAAAATATTTCTTCTTTTGGTGTATATTTATCTGCTTGATATATATGCTCTTTTTCATCGTTACCCAGCACCAAAAATCCGCCGGGTAAAAGCTTTTCATAAACCTTATCCACCACATCCTGAATCGCTGCGTATTTATCCGTATTCCAAATTCTATCAATTGTTTGTTTGTCATAAACATTGTCAAATACATGATTATTTGTGATGTGATATAGCGCATTTCTAAAAAATACTGCTCCTACCTGCTTATCTGGTTCAATATTTAAAATATTTCTTATATCGCCTTTTTCAAATTTAAAATTGTGTTTATATTGGTCTTTCACTTTATAATATTTTTCATTAAAATATACGCTAATTGTTTTTAGATATTCAACATATCTTTCGTCATTCAGGTTAATATCAGGCCGAGAAATTTCTTCCATTAAATCATTAAAACATCTTCTTACATCTGATTTGAGTTTATCATTATTTGAATATAATAAAAAATAATCATAATGATTATGATTATTAACTGAATATATGTTATTTCTTGCTAACTCTATTGCTTTATCTGAGGTATCATAGCAATGAATTTTATATTTTGGGGCATCCTTATCATTTAACAGGGAATATAGTGAAATTGCCTCTTCTCCGTTTGAGCAAGCAAAATCCATTATATCCGCACCGTCGGGAAATTGTTCTTGCATTAACTTGGTAAACCCTATTAATGTAGGTAAATCTCTATAAAATGCAGTATCTATAAAAAGATTTTCATTTCCTGTTGTTTGCTTCAAGCTCGTAAAATTAATATTGTAAGCGCATACCGAATTTGATCCATATAAATTATTTTTCTTAGATGGAAATTTGGAGTAAGTAATTCTATTAGATTGTACCGGAAAAATTTTCATTCTGAGTATGTAAAACCTCAAAACAGTTTTTTTAAACCTTATAAAAAATAAATTTACAATTCTTCAAAATATGTGTATAATTAAGTCGTTAAGAAGGAGAGAACCATGGAAATTAAAGTATCTGAAAACGTAAACTCTACCCCTTGCGAAGTCCTTGTTATCGGCAAGTTTGAGGGAGAGAAAACTACCGTGGAACTTGCTAATAAATACGCTGTCGAAAAAGACCGTTTTGAAGGGAAGTTTTGCGAAACATATTTAATGCACACTTTAGGTCAAATTCCCGCTGATAAAATTCTTATCATCGGACTTGGCAAAAAAGAAGAATTTGATGCAAACAAAATGCGCCAAGCTGTTGCTAAATCAGTTAAAAAATTACAGCAGATTAAAGCTAAAAATGCCTGCTTTGATTTTGATGTTAACGCTGATTACGGCAAGTCTGCCGCTATCGGAGCTTTGATAGCTGATTACGCTTTTGACAAATACAAAAATAAAAAAGTCGACAAAGTTGACGAAATTACTTTTGCAAAATTCAGCGAAAAAGAAGTTAAAGAAGGAGTAATTTTTGCAAACGCAATGAAGCTTACAAGAGATCTTGCAAACGAATCTGCGCAAATTGTTACTCCGGCTAAGCTTGCAGATGTCGCTAAAAACCTTGAAGGAATTACAACTCAAATTTATGACAAAGACGAAATCGAAAGAATGGGAATGGGTGCATTTCTTGCTGTCGGACAGGGAAGCGTTAATCCGCCAAAATTCATTCACATGAAATATACAGGCAAAAACGTAAAGAGAAAAATTGCTCTTATCGGAAAAGGAATCTGCTTTGATTCGGGCGGGCTTGATATTAAACCGGCATCGTCAATGCTTACAATGAGAGATGATATGTCAGGTGCAGCTTGCATTTTAGGGGTTATGAGCGCATTAAAATATCTTGAACCTGATGTTGAAGTTCACGGGATTATCGCAGCTTGCGAAAATATGCCGTCAGGAAGCTCTTACAAACCAGGAGACATTTTAACTGCCAAAAACGGTAAAACAATCGAAGTTGACAACACTGATGCCGAAGGCCGTTTGACTTTAGCTGATGCGCTTTGCTATGCTTGCGAACTTGGTGTAGATGAGGTTATTGATATCGCAACACTTACAGGTGCCTGCATGGTTGCTCTTGGAACAGTAGCTTCAGGAATTATGGGCAACGATGAAGATATGATTAACCGTCTTATTGATACCGCAAAATCAAGCGGCGAAACCTACTGGGAACTTCCGATGTTTCCTGAATACAAAGACAGCCTTAAATCTGACATCGCCGATATGAAAAATACCGGTTCACGTCAAGGCGGCGCATCTATTGCTGGAATTTTCCTTAAAGAATTCGTTTCCGGCCCGAAATGGTGCCACATTGATATCGCCGGAACTGCGTTCCTTGAAAAACCGCAAAAAGAATTTATTGCAGGTGCAACAGGCGCAGGTGTTAGAACTTTCTTAAATTATCTAAAAAATATTTAGAAAATTTTTGATTATAAGGCGGCAGGATTTATCAAATCCTGCCGCCTTTTTTATTTCAAAATCAAAAAAAACGGGCTTTTTAAACCCGTTTTAATTTTAATTATGCAATTCCTATTGATTTATGTTTCTCAAGAATTGTTTTTGCCATTTCGTCAACTTTTTTGAAATCATCTTCTGTCGGTTTTCCTTTAACTTGAATAGGTTCAATCAAATCAAGTTTTAAAGGAGCAAGAAGGTTTACGATTATATCAAAAAGCTTGCCGCCCCAGCCGTATGAACCGATAAGGGAAGCAAATTTTGCTTTCGGTCTTAAGATAGCTGCAAGATAAGCGACATTAACTGCCATCGGATGAGGGCCCGCAAGCACCATTGATGTTCCCATAACTATTGTCGCAGCATCGACTAATGCCATTGCCAAATCACCCAAATCATCGTCAACTATATCGAATTTAAAAGTTTCAATTCCTTCCGCATTTAATTTTTCTGCCAAACGATCAATCATCTCTTTTGTGCTGTTATACATTGAAACATAAGGAAGAACAACCAGATTTTTCGGTAAATCAGAAGTCCAATCTGCATAAAGATCAAGTATGAATGACGGATTTTTGTAAACAGGCCCGTGGCTTGGCAAAATCATATCGACATTCAAATCTTTAATCATTTGAGTATATTTTTTGCACATCATTCTAAATGGCATCATAATTTCCGCATAATATCTCTTTGCACTTTTTTCAAGCTCTTTGCTTTCCACTGCAAACACATCCGAAAATGTATAATGCGCACCCAAAAAGTCGCAGGTACAAATTACGTTATCTTCTTTTATGTAAGTAAACATTGTATCAGGCCAATGAACTCCGGGGGCAAAAATAAATTTCAAAGTTTTGTCGCCTAAAGAAACTTCTTCACCGTCTGCAACTTCTCTTATTTTTTCAGAAGGAACATGAAGCATATTTTTAATATTCTCGGCACACTTTGAATTAGTCAAAACTACCGCATTCGGAAATTTTTCCAAAAGTGCGGGAATCGACCCTGAATGATCCTGTTCACCGTGGTTTGCAATTATATAATCAACTTTGCCAAGCTGATTTTCCGCAAATCTTTTTAAATACTCAACAGTTTTTGGCGGATACATTGTATCTATTATTGCAGTTTTCTCGCTGCCTTTTACAAGGTATGAATTGTAACTTGTTCCGTGTTCAAGCGGAATAAGCTCATCAAAAATTCTTCTATCGCAATCATTAAGACCGCAATAAAAAATGTTGTTTTTAATTTCTTGAAATTTCATTTCAATTACTCCTTTACTATTTATATTCTAATTATTCGGGTTTTTATAGAAGAAAACATTCTCCTTAACGCACAGCGGGCAGTAATTCGGCTCATCCACCTGTCTGAATATCGCACCGCATACAGAACAAGCCCAATTATAAGTTCCGTCATAATTCGGCTCCACATCATCTTTAAGCTTCCATATAGCTTTTTTCAATCTTTCAAGGTGAACTCTTTCTATATTTGCTATATTTTTAAACAATCCTGCAATATGTTCAAAACCTTCTTCTTGAGCTTTTTTAGCGGCAGCCTCATATTCGCCTTCAATTTCTTCTTTTTCTTGTTCCAATGCCTTTTCAAGACAGCTTGTCAAATCCGGAATTTCGCCGTCATTAAGCCATTTATACCATAATTTTGAATGTTCTTTTTCCATTTCGGCAAACATTGTTAATAATCTGCTTATATCTTCATACCCGTTCTTTTCGGCTATAAGAGCATAAATCTCATACTCTGTTCTTCTTTTTGTTACAAAATCAAATGCCTGTTGTATTTTTTTTCCTGTTTCTGATCCTTGTATATTCAATTTAGCAATCCCTTCCGATTTATTTAAACACAAATATATAATATCACATTAAAAAAGACTTTGCAAAAGCAAAGTCTTAATTTTTTTATTAATAGTTTTTGGCTTTCATAAAGAAATAAGCTTGAGGATGCTTACAGACCGGACAAATTTGAGGAGCTTTTTCGCCTTCCGCAACGTGTCCGCAATTTCCGCATTCCCATAGGACTTTTTCGGATTTTTCAAAAACCGTTCCCTCTTTTACTGCTTTAAGAAGTGCTCTGTATCTTTCTTCGTGTTCTTTTTCGATTTTAGCAACCATTTCAAACAATGCCGCAATTGTATCAAAGCCTTCTTCTTTAGCTTCTCTGGCAAATCGAGCATACATATCGGTCCACTCGTAATTTTCGCCTGAAGCTGCATCTTCAAGGTTCGTCATTGTATCAGCGATTTTGTCGCCGTGAAGTGCTTTAAACCAAAGTTTTGCGTGTTCTTTTTCATTATTTGCAGTTTCTTCAAATATTCTGCTTATTTGAACGTATCCGTCTTTCTTGGCTTGAGAAGCATAGTATGTATATTTATTTCTTGCTTCTGATTCGCCTGCAAATGCTGCTTGCAGATTTTTTTCGGTTTTGCTGCCTTTTAATTCCATCTTAACTCCTGTTCTTTTTAATATTTGTGCTTATTGCTTTTCAAACATATCTTTGCCAACACCGCAAAGAGGGCAGGTATAATCATCCGGAAGATTCTCAAATTCTACATTGTCATTTTCTGCCGGATCGTAAACATAACCGCATACTGTACATACAAATTTGTCCATTACTTTCTCCTTTACTGTTAATTATCCACATTACTACGGCAATCTTTGCAAATGCCGGAAAATATTATATCATGATTTTCTATCAAAAATCCCGTTGACGCCTCCGTCTTACGGATTAAGTCAGGTGCAACTTCAGAAGGTATATCAAATACTCTTTTGCATTTTCTGCACATAAAGTGATAATGTTCATGCGTATTATGATCAAAATGCGCAGAATCATAAAATCCGTCTATCTTTTTTATAATCCCGTTTTCTACAAGCTGATTTAAGTTTCTGTATAATGTTGCAAGACTTATTTTCGGATCTTTCTCCTGAACTTTTACATACAAACTTTCCGCTGTCGGGTGGACAACGTATTCTTTTAATGTATTTAATATAGCTTCTCTTTGCCTTGAATAATTCATCTTTTCACCATAAGTGATAATAATTCTTATTTTATAGCATTTCATTTTTCTTGTCAAGGTTAATCGTTTTTTAATTTTTAAAACTTTACAAAAAGGCAATTTTTAAATGATTTATGTTTTTATATAAATATGGCAGATAGTGTAGCAGTGAATAATGTTGTAAATAATCAAATGCAAAAGCCTTTGAATGTGGGAATTCTTACCCCGCCAAACGCCCTACATAAGCCTGTTTTGTATAACGACAAAGAGGCTGATTATCAATTTAAGCAGATTGCTAAAGATATTTATCAAAAAGAAAATTCTCAAAAATTTGAAAAGAAAAGAAAAACTCCGCTTTCGGTAATTTTAACGCTTATTGCTGCTGCCGCAGGAGGCGGATGGCTTGTGTTCAAAAAAGCTTTAAAATGGTAATTTTTTAAGCCGATTGTCTTATTTTCGGTATAAAAAAAATTATGCTATAATAATTTTGAAAAATAAAAAAAGAGAGGGGATATGATAAAAAGAGCTTTATTTATAATTGCATTTCTTGCAGCGGGGAATTTAGTATTTGCTTCCGAAGCTTCGGTTTACAATCTTGATAACGGGCAGACGGTTATCATTAAGGAAGTTCACACAAATCCGATTGTCACAATTGACACTTGGATTAAAACCGGTTCAATTAATGAAGATGATTCCAACAACGGGGTTTCGCATTTCTTGGAACACTTGTTCTTTAAAGGCTCCACAAACCATCCGCCGGGAGAATTTGATAAAATTCTGGAATCCAAGGGTGCAATCACAAACGCTGCGACAAGCAAAGATTTTACGCATTATTACATAACAATTCCGTCGAATTATTTTGACCTTGCGCTTGAATTGCATGCTGATATGCTTCTTCACCCGCTTATCCCAAGAAAAGAGCTTGAAAAAGAAAGAAAAGTTGTTATAGAAGAGATTGCAAAAGACGAAACCGAACCGCAAAGCGTTGTTTATGACAATTTGATGGAAATGTTATACACAACCCACCCTTACAAGCGTCAGGTTATCGGAACTCGTGATATTATAAGCACAATTCAAAGAGAAGAAATTTTGAATTATTACAACAAATTCTACACTCCCTCTAATATGATTACCATAATCTCAGGGGATGTCGATTCCGAAAAAACAATTGCGCTTATAAATAAATATTTTACCTCTGACGACAGAAAAGCCGCAAAATTAACTTTCCCCTCAGAAAAACCTCTCACAGAGCAAAAAACAAAAACAGAATATCTTCCGGCGCAAGCAGGTTATATGCTTATCGGATTTCGCGGTGTAAAAGCTGACGATAAGGACGGATATGCTCTTGATGTTTTATCAACAATCCTCGGTGACGGGCGCTCTAGCGTGTTTTATAAAAATATAAAAGATTCAAAACAGCTTGCATACTCAATTGGAGCTTCCAACGCAGGTTTCAGGGATGACGGGATTTTCTATATTTCGGCAAATTTTGTTCCGCAAAACCTTGAAAAACTTCAAAATGCAATCTTTGAAGAAATTTCAAACATACAAAAAAACGGTGTAACCGAAAAGCAAGTCGAACTTGCCAAAAACGTAATTGAAAGAGATACATATTATTCAAGAGAATCCGTTTCAAATATTGCGCAGGAAATCGGATACATATACGTTGTGACAGGCGACATAAAATATTACGAAAACTATCTTGAAAACATAAAAAAAGTTACCCCCTCAGACGTGAAACGTGTTGCAAACAAATACCTCGGACTTGATAAATCCGCAATTTCAGTAGTTCTGCCGGAAGACACTAAGGAAGTTGGAATTTCCTCTAAAACTCCGACAAAAGAAGCAACGCCGGCAACACTTTTGAGCGAAAACAACGAAACAAAAAAACACAAACTTTCAAACGGTGCAGAACTAATCCTTACCCCGAATGACGTGAATGAAATAATCGCAATCAGCATTCAGGCAAAAGGCGGAACCTTCCTTGACAAAATTCCCGGAACCTCAACAATGACAGCAGATGTTATGATGAGAGGAACCCGCAAATATTCTCCGACAGAATTTGCGCAAATTTTAGAAGACAACGGGATTAAAATATCTCCCTCTGTCAAAGCTGATGCATTTCAGGTGAATATCTTAACCACAAAACCCGAATACGAAAAAACAATTGAACTTATTAACGAAGTAATTAATAACGCAACTTTTGACGATTACGAAATCGAAAAAACAAGAACAGAGAAGTTAAATAAAATAAAACAAAATCGTGATATTCCGCTTCAAGTTGCGATTGAAAATTACAAAAATCTTATCTTTGAAGGGACTCCGTATTCATACACCAGCAAGATTTTTGAAAAAACATACCCGCAAATAGACCACGAGGAAATCGTGAATTATTACAACAAAATTTTCTATCCCGAAAACGTCGTAATTTCAATAAACGGTGACGTTGACAGCCAAAAAGCAATAGAAGATTTTACAAAAATTTTCGACAACAGAAAAGAAGGCGAAAAATTTGACTACCAAACATACTCACAAATAATGGGGCGCCTGACATCACAAAAAGAAGCCGTAAAAATTATGCCTCAAACTAAAACCGATTGGGTATTCATAGCTTGGCAAACCTGCGGAGTGGACGGTAAGAAAGATTATGCAGCCTTACAGGTTATGGATTCGTTGCTGGGTTCCGGGATGAGTTCAAGATTATTCAAAAACCTGAGAGATCAAGAAGGGCTTGCTTATCAACTGGGTTCCGGATATATTCCGAATGTTCTGAAAGGTTCTTTTATTGTCTACATAGGCACAAATCCACAAAACCTAGATAAAGCTAAAGACCTTTTATTAAAAGAAGTTTTCAGGCTTAAAAAAGAGTTTGTCGGCACAAAAGAACTTAAAGAAGCGAAAGACAAACTTATCGGAAATTACATAATAGCAAGAGAAACCAATCTTGAAAAAGCGTCAAGTCTTGGCTGGTACGAAATTTCAGGCAGAGGATACGAGTTTGACGATGAATACATAAAACTCATAAATTCCGTAACCGAATCGGACATAATCGAAGCCGCCAATAAATATTTCAATAACAATTACGTAATATCAATAGTAAAGCCTCAATAATCTGAGGCTTTTTATTTTATTACTCATCAAACATAAATAATTTCGCACTGCTTATATCAAGAGCATTTGCAATCTTATTAACCGTTTTTAGCGTCAAATTACATTTACCGTTTTCAATCTGACTTATTCTATGCTCAGATATATCAACCATTTCCCCTAATTGAGCCTGTGTATAATTTCTTTTTAATCTGTAAAGTTTCAACTTGAAACCAAACTCTTTTAAAAATTCATCTTCTAACATAATGAAATATTAACAATCATATATTGCTAATTAAATTACACTATGTTATAATAAATATTATAATATATTATAATATTTAAAAGAGGAAGATATGAACAGAAATAGCACCTTCGGATTTACTATGGCAGAAGTTCTCATAACTATAGGGATTATAGGTCTTGTGGCTTCCATGACCTTGCCAACCTTAGTTCAGAAATATCAAACACACGTTGTAGAAACCAGATTAAAAAAATTCTACTCAATAATAAATCAAGCAGTATTACTATCAAAAAATGTAAACGGAGATTTTGAAGGCTGGACATACTGGATAAAAGAAGAAAAAGATGAGGATGGAAACTATATAAACAAAGCTGATTCTACAGACCAAGCTTTCCAATTATATTTAGCACCGTATTTAAATATTCTGTATAAAAAAGAATTTACAGACGGAAATGGACAAAAACGTTATTTATACGAATTAACAGACGGGAGTGCGTTTGCTTTTCAGGCTCATGAAAATCGCGAGATAATATTTTTTCCAAGCAATGCGGAAAAATGCCTAAAATTACCCAAAAAAGAAAGTTTTGGCTTATGCGCATTTGCATTTCAATTTTACCCGATAGAAAATACTGACCTTTGGAAATATTTGTACAATAAAGGAGTAGAACCATATATGCACGCTTGGGACGGTAAAGATGAATCATTATATACAGGAAGCACCTATTCTTGTGATGGAAACAACCCTAACTACTGCACAGCAATAATTGCACGCAACGGTTGGAAAGTTCCCAAAAATTATCCGCGTAAAATCCGATGGTAAATATTTAATAAAAAATTTGTTTAGTTTTCATCTTCTACATCTTCAAAATTTGGTCGACTTCCGCTTCTGTTATAGAGATTCCCTTCCGTATCCACAACCCCCTGGAATGCGCCTTTGCCGCTAAATGCACAAGAAAAATTTTTATCTATCGGAATAATTATCTGTGCCAATCTCCCCGTATTTGAATAAATTGCCTTATATTTTTCATAAATATAGGCTATTTGATATAAACTTCCTGAAACGTTATAAATATATTCTCTATTAGGTTTTGTATCATAAATTACGGAATAATTTAAAAGAATTTTTATCTCATTTTTGCGCCCGCAATTTGCCCTAACTTTATAACCTTTTTCCGACTCTGTTTTTTCTTTCAAAGCCCTTTGAACATTTTCCTCATAATTAATATCTTTTTGATGAGCAGCAATTTCTGATTTTAAGTCAGGAATTTCCTTTTCCTTAATTTCAAATTCCGATATAAAATCTTTATACTCTCTAAGTTTTTCATTCGTAATAACTGGAGGCTGAACTTTGCTTTCTTCGGCGATTGCAGCAGAATTTCCGCCCGCAAAAATAAAAGATAAAAATACTAAAAGATTTAAAAATTTTTTCACTGAAATTCCCTTATATTAATTTAAAAATTTCCTAAGCCTCAGAACTATAAAAGCCAAACTTTAACAGGCCGTCCGACTTTATTGTACAATTTGCCGTCCACAACAACCCCTTGTAATTTTCCTGTCGGCAGAAAAATATAATCGTACCCGTCAATAGCTGTAAAAATAACCCTTTGAAGATACCCGTTAAAAGCGTAAACTATTTTGTAATGAGGCAGAATATGTTCTTCTCCCTTCAAAACAATCACCTCATACAAATCTCCCAAAGTATTATAAACGTATTCAACATAAGGATTATCGTCATAAATTATTGAATATCCTGAAAGAATTTTATCAGCCATCTTATAGTAGTTGCCCTTAACTGTGTAACCTTTCTTGGGCAAGGGTTTGCCGTGTTTTATATGATTAAGATTTGCTCTGGAATCTTCATCTTTACGGTACTTTTTATAAGCTTCTTTTCTTGCGTAATGATCTTCGTCAAAAATCCCTTCATTTTCAAGATATTCCTGATAAGCTTTTATTCTTTTGTTTCTGTCCTGCTGAGTCGTAAACCTGTAATCCTTCTGAACTCTCACACCATAAGCATAAGAAATTTCACAATTAAAAACTTGAGAAATTACGGCAAATAAAACAGCAAAAATTATCAAAAACTTTCTCATAAAATTTTACCAGTTAGACCTTGTAAGAGTTTGTTTAGCGTTTCTGTCATACATTTTATCCATAAACCAAACGCCCTGAAATTCGCCATCGGGTTCGTACATATACTGCATATCGTGCGACACAAAATAAATAGCGCTGACCATTTTGCCGTTTACCCGATACTGCTTTGACCAGTATGGGAAATTCGGGTAATTTTCAGATATCATATCAACATACTGTAAATGCCCGATTGCATCATAATAATAAACAGTTCTTGGATTATTTTTGTATTGAATTGCGTAACTAATTAAAATTTTGCCTTTAAAAAATGCGCTTAATCTATACAAAGGAGTTTCCGTAATTCCGTTTTTCGCTTCTATATAATGGTATTTAACATCTTCATCTTTGACAAACCCATCGTGCATTTTTTTAAATTCTTTACGTTTATATTTGTAGACGGTATCATCGTCAAAAATTATATTTTTATAATTCTGGATAATCGTATCCCGCTCAATCTGCGACATATCAAGCCAATTAAAAACAGCCTCCCCTTTTAAAACAATATTATCCTCAGAGGTTTTCTCTGCGAAAACCTGACCTGTACAAAAACCCAAAATTATAAAAAACAAAATCAAAAATCTTTTCATATTCAACCCTTTAACTTAATTTTCTTTCCTCTAATATTGTAAGCCTGACCGTATTCAAATATTTTTTCTACCTCGTTATTGCTATCAAAAATAACCCGATAGGGATAATCATAATATATAGTAGATTTAAGATTCAAATTTTTACTGTATATTTTCTCAAAATAAATCCCCTCAGAAGTTTTATCTGATCTTACGGTTACAAACTGAAAACTACCGTTTTTATTAAATTCAAGCATATAATTATCTTTATTAATAACATAGCCGACCTGAACATCAGCAACAGGACTTTTTGTACCCATTAGATAAAGACCCTGAGGCTGATAACGGGTAAAAGTTCTGGTAGAATTTGCGCCATTAATATGAGTTATCCCCTGACTATGAAGTTTAAAATTCGGATCTCTGTTTGTCGAAAGCCCGAATTCATCTTCCAATATTTTTTCTGAAATTTCGGGAACTTGGATAGAGCCGATATTTTTTAGGCAATTATCAACATATTCCTGACGTTCTTTTTGCGTAAGCTCACTCCACAATTCAGAACAAAAAACAGGTAAAATTCCTGTCGCAAAAACACCCAAAAATACAAAAAATAAAAGTAAAAATTTTAAAACCTTTTTCATTCCAACAATATAGCAGAAAGTTTTGCAATGCGCAAGTTTTGGGGATTTAGCAAAACTTATAAAACCGACAGGATTAAGCAAGCCCAAACGCAGTAACAAAGAAAGTTTTATGCCCAAATAGCAAAAATTTATAACGCAATGTAAAGAAAATTTAAGATGAATTTTAAAAACGATTGGAAATTTCTTGACTAAAAAAATTGATGTATTACGATGAAGTAACATGAAAAATTAAAGTCGGGAGAGTTGTGCCCAAATTAAAATTCCCCCGAATGACATATAAAAGTTTATCAGTCTAAAAAGCAGACAGATAAAAGGTTTACAGCCTTAAGTTAGATAGTTAAAATATTTTTTTGTAGTACGTACACCATTATTAATGAGGTGAATTGATGTCTAAGACAAAATATGCAGAAAGAGTAACGCCGATGGGTATTCCTCATACCCGTTTGGACGATTTACCGGATCTTATTGAAGTGCAAAAAAAATCATTTGAGTGGTTTTTAAAAGAAGGATTGAAAGAAGAATTACTTTCATTTTCTCCGATTAAAGACTACACAGGCAGATTAGAGCTGCACTTTTTACCGAACTATACGTTCGACAATGCGAAATACACAGTTGAAGAAGCAAGAATTCATGACGCAACTTATGCAAAACAATTACGCGTGATGATAAGACTTGTAAACCGTGACAGCGGTGAAATTAAAGAGCAGGAAGTATATATCGGCGACATTCCGACAATGACCGACAAGGGTACATTCATTGTAAACGGTGCGGAACGTGTAATCGTATCACAGATTGTACGTTCACCCGGCGTATACTTCAAACGTGAAATATCACCTGCCGGAAAACGTTTATACAACGCAACCATGATACCAAACCGCGGCGCTTGGTTGAAAATAGAAACAGATTCCAACGATTTAATCTACGTAAAAATCGACAAGAACAGAAAAATCTTAGCTACAACATTGTTGAAAGCTATGGGTATCACAGTTTCAGAAATGGAATCATTGTTCACTCACTTTGAATTTTTAAAGAAAACATTAGATAAAGACACAGCAGAAACAACAGACGATGCATTAATCGAAGTTTATAAAAAGCTAAGACCGGGAGATCCTGCATCTCCGCAGGGCGGCCGCCAAATTTTGGAAGCTCGTTTCTTTGATGAAAAGAAATACGATATCGGTCGTGTAGGTCGTTATAAATTAAACAAAAAATTAAACTTGAACATACCGAAAAACCAGAGAACATTAACAGTTCAAGATATCGTAGCATCAATCGAATACTTGATTAACTTAACCTACGATGAAGGAACGGTTGATGATATCGACCACTTGGGCAACAGAAGAATCCGTTCAGTCGGCGAACTTCTTCAAAACCAGTTCAGAGTAGGTCTTTCAAGAATTGAAAGAATCGTTAAAGAAAGAATGACACTTCAGGATTCAGAAACTTTAACACCTTTGAACTTGTTAAACACAAAACCTTTGGTCGCATCATTAAAAGAATTCTTCGGAAGTTCACAGTTATCACAGTTTATGGATCAGACAAACCCGTTAGCTGAATTAACACACAAAAGACGTATATCAGCATTAGGACCCGGCGGTTTGATGAGAGAACGTGCAGGATTTGCAGTTCGTGACATTCACCCGTCACACTATGGACGTATATGTCCGATAGAAACACCTGAAGGTCCGAACGCAGGTTTGATCGGTTCATTAGCAACGCACGCAAAAGTAAATGACTACGGATTTGTAGAAACTCCGTTCTTTGTAGTTAAAGACGGCGTTGTAACCGATGAAGTTCACTACTTGACAGCAGATGAAGACGAAAACTTCCGTGTAGCGCCTGCTGACATTCAGTTGAACCCTGACAGAAGCATCAAAGCTGAATACGTACCTGTACGTTACAGATCAGAATTCACAATGGGCGAATCGAAGAAAGTCGACTATGTCGGTGTATCTCCGATTCAGGTAATCTCAGTTGCGACATCATTAATTCCGTTTATCGAACACGATGACGCTAACCGAGCATTGATGGGATCAAACATGCAACGTCAGGCAGTACCGCTTTTGATTACTCAAAGACCGGTAGTCGGAACAGGCTTAGAAGCAAGAGCCGCAAAAGATTCAGGTATGGTTGTAGTATCAGAAGTTGACGGAACGGTTGAGCGTGTAGTTGGTGAAGAAATTATCATCAGAGATAAGAATAACAAACCTCACGTTTACCAGTTAATGAAATATTTAAGAAGCAACCAGGATACCTGCATTAACCAAAAACCAATCGTTCACGAAGGCGACAAGGTTAAAGCGGGTGACGTAATAGCAGACGGTGCGTCAACAAACTTCGGAGAACTTTCTTTAGGTAAAAACGTAATAGTAGCGTATATGCCTTGGGAAGGTTATAACTATGAAGACGCGATTTTGCTTTCAGAAAGATGCGTACACGATGATATCTTTACATCAGTACACATTGAAAAGTTAGAAATAGACGCACGTCAGACAAAACTCGGACCGGAAGAAATCACAAGAGAAATTCCGAACGTATCAGAAGAAGCATTAAGACACCTTGATGAACGCGGAATTGTACGTATCGGTGCAAGAGTATATGCAGATGACATCTTGGTAGGTAAAGTAACCCCGAAAGGTGAATCAGAACATCCGCCTGAAGAAAAACTTTTACGAGCAATATTTGCGGAAAAAGCAAGAGATGTAAAAGATAACTCATTAAGAGTACCTCACGGCGAAGGCGGAAGAGTTCTTGACGTTAAGGTATTTGACAGAGAAAAAGGGGACGAATTACCGCCCGGCGCAAATACTGTAATTAGAGTTTATATAGCTCAAAAACGTAAAGTATCGGTCGGTGACAAACTTTCAGGCCGTCACGGAAACAAAGGTATCGTATCAAGAATATTACCGAAAGAAGATATGCCGTTTATGCCTGACGGAACACCGGTAGATATCGTATTGAACCCGCTTGGTGTACCTTCTCGTATGAACGTAGGTCAGACTTATGAATTGTTGTTAGGTTTGGCAGCATATTTGACAGGTAACTATTATGAAGCACCTTCGTTTGATGAAATGTACGGCGATAACAAGTCAGAAATCACAACAAAACAAGAACTTTTAAAAGGTATAAAAGAATCAGGTTGTGATTGGGTAACAGAAGACGGAAAAGTAAGATTGATAGACGGACGTACAGGTGAACCGTTTGATGAACCTGTAGCAGTCGGACTTTCATACATCCTGAAACTTGTACACCTTGTAGACGATAAAATTCACGCACGTTCAACAGGTCCATACTCACTCGTAACCCAACAGCCGTTAGGCGGTAAAGCTCAGTTTGGCGGCCAGAGGTTCGGAGAAATGGAAGTTTGGGCACTGGAAGCTTACGGTGCAGCTTACACACTTCAGGAAATGTTAACAATCAAATCCGATGATGTAAACGGCAGAAACAGAGCATACGAAGCAATCGTTAAGGGTGACAATATACCAAGACCGGGAATTCCGGAATCATTCAAGGTATTGGTTCGTGAATTGCAGTCAATCGGCCTTGATATAACGGTAGCCAAAAAGGATGGCGCAGAAGTTGACTTGATGACAGATATGGATGATTTGAGAAAATCAGCTCCGAAAAGAACTCTGTCAGATATAGATTCAGAGTTACTGAACATCAACTTTTTTGAAACACCGACAACATTCGGAGATTTATAATTAAGTGGAAAAGATGAGTGAAGGGAATTAACCCCCTTCACCCGTCAAAACGCTTTTTACTCAATAACAAAGGAGAAAAATATAAAATGTCAACAAGTATTGATTATTTTGACTATATACGAATCAGTATAGCGTCACCGGAAAGGATTCTAAAATGGTCCTACGGTGAAGTTACAAAACCGGAAACAATCAACTACCGTACATTAAAACCTGAGCGTGACGGTTTATTCTGCGAAAGGATTTTTGGACCGTCAAAGGACTGGGAGTGCTATTGCGGTAAGTACAAAAGAGTACGTCACAAAGGTATAATCTGCGAAAGATGCGGTGTTGAAGTTACAGATTCAAAAGTAAGACGTCAGAGAATGGGGCATATCAAATTAGCGGCACCTGTTTCTCACATTTGGTTTTTAAAAGGGATTCCTTCATATTTAGGCTTGCTTCTTGATATGACTTTAAAAGATCTTGAACAGGTAATTTACTTCAACAATTACGTAGTTTTAGATCCGGGCGACAGCCAATTCAAAAAGCTTCAGCTTTTAGGCGAAGAAGAATATGAAGATTACATGGCAGAAAACGAAGATTCTACATTAAAAGTCGGAATCGGCGCAGAAGCAATAAAAGAACTTTTGTCAGAAATTAACACCAAAGATTTGGCAGAAGAAATCAGAACAGAATTAGCAGGTTCTGTAAATTCAGTTCAAAAGAAAAGTAAATTAATTAAACGTCTAAGATTGTTAGACAGTTTAATTTCATCAGAAACAGATCCTACCTGGATGATAATGGACGTGCTTCCTGTAACCCCACCGGATTTAAGACCGATGGTACAGTTAGACGGCGGACGTTTTGCAACATCAGATTTAAACGACTTATACAGACGTGTAATCAACAGAAACAACCGTTTGCAGAGATTGTTGGAAATGGGCGCACCGGAAATCATCGTAAGAAACGAAAAACGTATGCTTCAGGAAGCTGTAGACGCATTGATTGATAACGGCAGAAGAGGCAGAACGGTAGTAGGCCCGAACAACAGAGCATTAAAATCATTATCTAACATTATTGAAGGTAAACAAGGACGTTTCCGTCAGAACTTGTTAGGTAAACGTGTTGACTACTCAGGTCGTTCAGTAATTGTTGTAGGTCCGCAATTAAGCTTAAATCAGTGCGGTTTGCCAAAAGAAATGGCGATTGAATTATTCAAGCCGTTTGTAGTAAACAAGCTAATCGAGCGCGGATACGTACAAAACATAAAATCAGCTAAAAAGAAAATCGAACGTTCCGAAGCAATTGTTTGGGATATCTTGGAAGAGGTAATTGACGGACATCCGGTATTATTGAACCGTGCCCCGACACTTCACAGATTAGGTATACAGGCATTTGAACCGAAATTGGTAGAAGGACGTGCAATACAGCTTCACCCGCTTGTTTGTACAGCATTCAACGCAGACTTCGACGGTGACCAGATGGCAGTACACGTACCGCTTTCAATTGAAGCACAGACAGAAGCAAGAATGTTAATGCTTGCAACAAACAACATCCTTGCACCTGCAACCGGAAAACCGATAATTACACCGACACAGGATATGGTCTTGGGTATGTATTACCTGACAATCCTAAAAAATCCGGAATCAGATCCGAAAGGATATTTCTACAATTTCCAAGATGCAATATCAGCATTGGAAGTCGGTGTAATAGATCTTCACGACAAAATCGTAGTTCGTGACGAACACGGCGGAAGAATAGAAACAACAGCAGGAAGAATAATCTTCAATGAAGCGGTAAGAAAAGCACTTGCTTAATTCAAAACCGAAATTAAATGTAAACTATATTAAGAAAAAGGAAATATAGAATGGAAACATATACAAATTCAAAGAAAACTCTTGAATATATTAACAAACAGATGGATAAAAAAGGATTAAACAACCTTCTGTCGCAAATTTATCTTGAGTTTGGCGGGGCAAAAACCGCAGAACTTGCAAACAGCCTGAAGAATTTAGGATACAAATACGCAACAAAATCAGGCACAACAATTTCAATTTCGGACTTGCAGGTTCCGTCAGTAAAGAAAGAACTTTTACAGGAAGCAGAAAAAGAAATTGAAAAATCAACAAACAGATACTTAAAAGGTGAAATCACCGAAGTAGAAAGATACACAAAGGTTATCGACACCTGGTCAGAAACAACAGAAAAATTAACAGCACAGGTAGTTGAGAACTTTGATAAATTAAATCCGGTATATATGATGGCATTCTCCGGAGCGAGAGGTAACTTATCACAGGTATCCCAGCTTGTCGGAATGAGAGGTTTGATGGCAGACGCACAAGGTCAGATTATCGACCTTCCGATTAAAGCAAACTTCAAAGAAGGCTTATCCGTTACAGAATACATCATTTCCTCATACGGTGCACGTAAAGGTCTTGTAGATACGGCGTTAAAAACAGCTGACTCCGGATACTTAACCAGACGTCTGGTTGATGTTGCACAGGACGTAATTATTAGAGCAGACGACTGCCACACAACAAAATCAATCAATATGAAACCGATTACAAACGGAGATGCAGTAATTGTACCGTTAATTGACAGACTTTTAGGCAGAACGATAGCAGAAGATATTGTTGATACAGACGGAACAGTTCTTGTAAAATCAGGGACAACAATGAACCGTGACGATATCAGAAAAGTAGCACATTTGAACCTGCAGCAGTTGAAAGTTCGTTCAGGATTAACCTGCGGACTTGAATACGGTATTTGCCAGAAGTGCTACGGTTGGGCAATGACAACTCAAAAACTTGTTGATATCGGTGAAGCAATCGGTATTATAGCAGCCCAGTCAATCGGTGAACCCGGAACACAGCTTACAATGAGAACCTTCCACACGGGCGGTGTATTCAAAGGTGCCGGTGCAATGAAGTCAATAGAAGCAAAATCAGCAGGTGAAATTGTTTCTAACGTAAGAACCCGCGAAGTAAGAACACGTCACGGGGACGTAGTTAAAGTTGCAAACTATGAAGCAGATATCGAAATTAAAAGTGCAAAACGAACCGATAAATACCACATTCCAGCGGGTTCAACCGTATACTTTGAAAACGGAATGCAGGTAGAAAAAGGCTTTAAGTTAGCGACATACGAACCTGTATCATCAGGAGACGGTTCACGTTTAACCGAAAAAGCGACAAAAGATATTACATCGGATTTGTCAGGTGAAGTTATCTACGAAGACTTCATAGCAGATGAAAAGAAAGACCGTCAAGGAAACATTTCAAGAACAACAAACAAACAAGGTATCATTTGGGTTCTTGGAGGCGATGTATACAACCTTCCGGGCGGATCTAAAGTTCTTGTAAAAGACGAACAGAAAGTTACCGAAGGCGAAAAACTTGCCGAGACATTAATGCTTTCTGAACACGGCGGAGAAGTTCGTTTTGGAGAAGATCTTGTAATAGAAGATGTTAAATTTGAAGGCAAAAACATAAAGAAAATTGTTCAAGGTAAAGAATTGACAATTGTTATAGCATCATTACAGCCTGAAAATGCAACATTTGAGCAAACCAAAAAAGAACAACTTTGGACAGTGGACAAAACAGGTGAAAAATACATCGTTAAAGCTCCTGTAGATACACCGGTAGAAAACGGAATGATAATAGCAGAGCTTTTGGATGATGAATGTGCAGTAACATCTTCAGGTGAAATCAGATACGTTGACGTTGAAGTTGATGAAAACCAGATTATAACAAAACCTGGATCGGTTGTGTTTATCCCTGAAGAAATTCACCAGATATCCAAAGACAGTTCATTGAAGATGGTTGAAAACGGAACATTCGTTACAGCAGGCACAGAAGTTGTAAAAGACGTGTACTGCCACATTGACGGTATTGTTGAATTTAAAGAATTTAACGATATTATCCACGAAATTACCGTAAGACCTGGTGAAGTACATCAACTTTCAAGCATATCAGAGCTTAAAGTTGACGAAGGCGAAGTTGTTAAGAAAGGTACAGTAATAGCTGACGGAATCAAGGCAAAAGAAACATCAATCATCACAATTATGGATTCAGCAAATGATGACATTGATATTGATGATTTGGATGAAGAAATTGATACAACATTGTCACTTGACGAAGACAACATCGCAAATCAGCCTGTACAAATTCTTATAAGACCTGTTCAGGTATTGGAAGTTCAGCAGAAGGATGTTTCAATTAAATTTAACACAACAGACGATTTAATTGACATTGTTCCTGTAACTCAACTTCAATACAAAGACGGTGCAAGAGTAAGAAACCTAGACGGTTCAACAATTACCAGAACAAGTCTTGTTTTACAAATGCAGGGTTACCTGTCACACCTAAAAGGTATGGTAGAACTTGACGAAAACGGAAGCTTAAGAATTGTTGTTCTTGAAAACTTAATTGTACGTCGTGAATTTGAAGGCAATTCAAAATTGATGACATCGCTGCAAACAGAACTTCTTGTAAAAGACGGTCAGGTAATTGATCCGAAGACACCGGTAGCAAAGACACAAGTACTTGCAATTAATGACGGTACCGCATCAATTAAACACGACAACGAAGATGCAAGAAGATTGCTGATTATCTGCGACAGCTATGAAACAGATGTAAAAATCGGCGGAAAAGCAAGTGTTAAAAAAGGTGATTTCATCAAATTAGACGGAATTCTTTCGGACAACGGCGACAGATCACCGATATCAGGCCAGATAGTTGCAGTTAACAAAGACACCGTAAAAATAAGAAACGGTCGTCCATACTTAATCAGCCCCGGAACGATGCTGCAGGTTGAATCAGGCGCACTTGTTCTTCGTGGTGATATTATTGCGACATTGGTATTTGAAAGACAGAAAACAGGCGATATCGTTCAAGGTCTTCCGAGAGTTGAAGAATTATTGGAAGGCCGTAAACCGAAAGATTGCGCAATCCTTGCAGAATCAGACGGTGTTGCGGAAATTGAAACAGATGAAGATCTTCCAAGACTATATCTTGCAACAGAAAACGGAAGAACAGAAATCAAATATGCAATTGATGCAAATATAATCGTTCAAGACAAACAAAAAATCACAAAAGGTCAACCTTTAACAAGCGGTCCTTTAAATCCGCACGATGTAATAAGACTTTGCGGACCGGAAGCTGCGCAACAGTATTTGGTAGATGAAGTTCAGCGTGTATACCGTTCACAGGGTGTAGAAATCGCCGACAAACACGTTGAAATAATTGTCCGCCAGATGACAAAGAAAGTTAAAGTTGTTGATGCGGGAGATACAACCCTTCTTCCGGGAGAATTGGTTGAAATTCAGCACTTTGAAAATATCAACAAACAGGCAGAAGAAGAAGGAAAGACACCTGCGACTTGCGAATACATGTTGTTAGGTATAACAAAAGCTTCATTGAACACAGAAAGCTTCATATCAGCAGCATCATTCCAGGAAACAACAAGAATCCTGACAGAAGCTGCCGTTGAAGGTAAGAAGGATATGCTCAGAGGCTTGAAGGAAAACGTTATTATCGGACGTTTAATTCCTGCAGGTACAGGCTTCCACCACCTTACAAATGCAAATGAAGAAAAAGAACGCGAAGCAAGAAAACGTGCAGTTGCTCAAAGAAATCAAGCAAGAAAACCATCCGCAATTCTGGAAGAAATTGAAGGAATGTTCGGTGCTCCTGATTTCCAGCTTGAAGATGAGCAGGACAATGATGAAGAATAAATAACTTCAAAATAATAAAAAGAAAACGAGGGAATTTAAAAAATTTCCTCGTTTTTTTATACATTTTTCGGATTATGTTTAAATTTTCAAAACCTGCTATACTGTTGGAAAATTAAGGAGAAAGAAATGTCTGAAAAAGAAATAAAGACCTCTGAGATGAGGATGAATTTTCATAAAATCTACTATGAAAAAATAGCACCGATGATGGAAAAATATGAGAAAGAAAGAAAATTTATTATTTTTAAAATATTTTTAATAGAAATATTAATTATCGGTCTTTTATTAATAGTTTTACACTATACACACTCAAGTATACAAGCAGCATCGACAAATGGTATTCTCATCATATTAGATATACTTTTATTTGTATCCTGTTTTTTGATTCCGTTTCCTTTTAATAACAAATTTTCAAAGAAATTAAAAAAAAGCTGCATGCCCAAAATATTAAATGCCTTTGGGGACATTAGCTGGTATAATTCAAAAAACAAAACAACAACCTATCTTCCGATAGATGAGTGCAAATATATAGCAAGCGACCTTTTTTCAAGTTTTAATCATTTAACAAGTGACGACAATTTTACAGGCAGTTATAAAGGAGTAAAGTTTTCAATCAACGAAGTTCACATGTGGTATGAAACAGGATCAGGCAAAAACCGTTCATACCGTGATGTTTTTAGAGGTGTTATTATAAATTTTGATGCAAACAAGACTATAAAAAACAAAACAATAATAGCAACAAAATGGGATTCAAACATAAAAAACAGATGGTTTACCACCGGAACATTTTTATTCACCTTAGCTTTAGTTATAAGCGGATTTTACATTAGAGATTATGAAATTATGTCCTACAGTCTTATATCCTTTATAGCAATGGTAGCATCGATTTTATACGAAAAATGCAGCAAAGATAAGAATATATTAAGAGAAATAAAACTTGAAGATCCGAAATTTAACAGCAAATACAGAGCCTACTCATCAGACGAGGTCGAAGGTAGATATTTAATCACAACGGCATTTATGGAAAGATTCAACAATATAAGAACAGCTTTTGGCTCAAGAGGTGCAAAGTGTTCATTTTACGGAAACAGTCTGATGTTTGCAATATCTACGGGAAAAAATCTTTTTGAAGTCGGGAATTTATTTACGCCTCTCAACAACCCCAAACAACTGAAAAGATTTATGAACGAATTAATATCGATTTTTGCGCTTGTAGATTACTTCAAGCTTGATGAAAAAATCGGCTTGTAAAAACATTATCAAATTAGAACGAGGATTTCTAAACAGAAAGAACGATATTGTAAAAGGTTTTGAAAGATTTGCCGTATACTGATTTGAAAGGATAAAAATATGGCAAGAATAATAGAAGGTAAACGACGGATAATCCAGATGTCAGTAGACGATGTTTTAAACATAGTAAGAGAATACCAGCAAATAACCAGAAATTCGTGCTGCTATGAACACACGAGGGAATTACTACAACAGGCAACATTTTTTGTACCTGAGGATTTTTAAATTTTTGTAAACAAGCCATAAAAAAAAGGCAAAAAAAATCCTGTTTTGATTTAATACAGACAGGAGGTCTGCCTATGTACGTAAATTCTGTAAGAAATAGTAATGTTTATTCATTTAGAGCAAACGAAAACACTGAAGTAAAGGATGCAAAAGCTGAGCAGCCGGCAGGAATAGCACCGGAAGCGTCTGGAGCAAACGCAAAAGAGGACAAATTTGATAAAAAGGAAGCTTTGCAAGGTGAAATGTCTGCACCTGCAAATAATGAAGCGAAACCTCAATACAGTACAGAATCAATAATAGCACAAATAAACAAAATGCAAAAAACGCAGAAGATTTTAGGCGGAACCTTGTTAGGAATCGGTATTTTGGGTGCATTATCCTTTTTAAGTCCTAAAAAATGGGTAAGAGGTTTATTCACGATTCCGGCAGGCGGAGTAATAGGATATTTTGGAGCCAACATGCTAATGGTGGCAAGAAACATTGACAAACTAAAACAAATGCCCCAATCGGACAAATAAAAAATACCCTGTTGGAGTTTTGAGAAAATCCTTTTTGGTTTATGATATTATGTAAGTCGAAAAGGAGAAATTTTCATGAAAAAAAACATTGTAATTATAGCATTAGTGTTTATAGTACCGCTTTTAGCATTTTGGATTTTGAGCAGTTCAAATCCGACAACCGCCAAAACAAATGTAGAAGTACCTTCAACAGAAGAAGTTATTGTAACAGGCAAGCCGCAGGTATTAAAATTCACATCAACAATGTGCTTGGATTGTCAAACTATGAACAAATTATTCAAGGAAGTTTTTCCTAAATATTCAAACGACATAGTTTTGACGGAAATTTCAGTCCAAGACGGAACAGCATTTACGAATGATCAGATAAAAAAATATAACATAACCCTTGTGCCAACTATGATATTTCTTGACTCAAACAACAAAGAGGTAAGACGAGTAGAAGGAGCGATAGATAAAGAAGTTTTGGAAGGATACTTAGAAGGGCTAAAATAATGGAAAATTATGTAGAATTGTTTACGAACAACGGGAATATAGCACTGCTTTTTTGGTTATCATTTTTAGGCGGAGTAGTAGCGTCAATTTCTCCTTGTTCGTTAGCAATGATACCTTTAATAGTCGGGTATATCGGCGGATATTCAAAAGAGAGATCAAGTGCAAAAACATTTTTGCAAATGCTGTTTTTTGTATTCGGAACAGCGATTGTATTTTCAATAATCGGAATAATATGCGCCTTAACAGGAAAAGTTTTCGTATCATTTGCGGGCGGATATTTTGGACTAATCCTTGCGTCAATAGTTCTTGTAATGGGCTTAAAGCTTGTAGGATTTTTGGACTTTGACATGCCTGTCGTAATAAAAGAAATGCCACAAAGTGACGGGAAAAACGTATTTTTATATCCGATAATACTTGGGGCAGTATTTGCGCTTGCCGGAACCCCTTGTTCTACACCGATTTTAGCAGCGATAATGGCATTTGCATCGCTTTCCGCAAGCCTTGCGCAATCAGTGATAATGCTGTTTTTATTTGCACTAGGGCAAGGGATTATCCTAATTTTTGCAGGAGTACTGACTTCAAAACTCAAAAACTGGAAAGGATTTTATAAATTTTCTGATATGCTTCTAAAACTGAGCGGAATTTTACTAATACTGGCGTCATTATATATTTTTTATAAGATTTTTCTGCCGTTTGTTGTAAAATAAGCATAAATGAGTTAAAATAGTTGCATAGACAAAGGTTAGGGCTTTGAGAAAACATAAAAAAGGGATATTATAAAAACCTCAAGGCTTATGGAGAAAGATTATGAAAACATACGAAGGTCAGTTAGTAGCAGGAAATGAAAATTTTTGCATAATTATATCAAGATTTAACGATTTTATCGGATCGAAACTTCTTTCAGGCGCAATAGATGAACTTAAGCGCCACGGAGTATCGGAGGATAATATAGATATAGTAAAAGTTCCGGGCGCATTTGAGATACCTATAGCAGCGCAGAAATTTGCCAAAAGCGGCAAGTATAATGCAATAATAACACTTGGGGCAGTAATAAAAGGATCAACCCCGCATTTTGATTATGTAAGCGCAGAAGTATCAAAAGGAGTCGCACAAGTAAGCCTTCAAACCGGAATTCCTGTAATATTTGGAGTATTAACGACTGATAATATAGAACAGGCAATAGAAAGAGCCGGCACAAAAGCAGGCAACAAAGGTTCTGACGCCGCAAAATCAGCTATAGAAATGGCTAATTTGATGAAATTATAGGAGTTAATCAATATGAGTATGAAAATAGATTCAGTAAGAAATTTTTTCATAAATGCTTGTTACACGTCTGCACCCTTAAGCAAGAAAAGTTCAGCGGCGCAAAATATGATTTCTTTTTATAAAGAAGGTGCTAAAAGCCCTTCCGTAGCTAAAGCAATTGCAGGTGCAGAAAATGAAAAAACATATTTTTTACCTGTTCGAGCTTGTGCACAATGGTTCAACAATTACAACATTTTAAAGAAACATCCTGACGTAAAACCTGCTTATGAGTCATTTGAAAACGTATTTGAGACAATGTACCCGAAAACAGGTAAACTTCGTGAGTTTTTAATAGATAAATCAAGGCTGTCATTTGAAAAGGTTCTGCCTAAAATGAGTCCTAATCAGAAGACCGCAGCAAAAGCATATTTAGCATAAAGAAAATAGTTTTTAGTGTTTATAAAGAAAGGGTTGTAAGATGAGCGACATTATTACGGAATTCAGGAACGAAAACACCAAGGATATAGATATCCTGCCGACGATTGAAATTGTAAAAAAGATGAACAATGAAGACAAGCTTGTAGCTCTTGCGGTAGAAGACGAAGCGGAGCACATAGCAGAAGGAATTGATTTAATCGCAAAACAATTTTTAAAGGGCGGGAAATTATATTACTTTGGAGCAGGAACTTCAGGCCGTTTAGGGATTCTGGATGCATCTGAATGTCCGCCGACATTTAGTGTTCCCAAAGATATGGTAACAGGATTTATAGCAGGCGGAGATGCAGCGATAAGACATTCAATAGAAGGGGCAGAAGACAACCCTGACTTTGGATATCAAGATGCGGCTATATTAACCTCAGACGATGTCGCTGTCGTAATTTCAGCAAGCGGAAATCCTAAATATTTGCTAGGAGTTTTAAAACGAGCAGAAGAAGTCGGCTGTAAAACAATCGGAATCACCTGCAATCATAAAGGCAGAATAGCGGAAGAAGCAGGACTTGTAATTTGTGCGGAAGTAGGCCCTGAAGTAATAGCAGGTTCAAGCCGCTTGAAGGCAGGTACTGCGCAAAAGATGATATTGAATATGCTATCAACAGGTGCTATGATAAAGATAGGCAAGACTTATGAGAATTTCATGATAGATCTTCAAGCAGTGAATGAAAAACTTAAAGACAGAGCCATCCGAATAGTTGCACAAATTGCGGGAGTTTCGCATAGCGAAGCTTTGGCGGCACTTCTAAAATGCAATTGGGAGATAAAAACCGCAATTGTAAATTTGGAATTAAATCTTGATATAGAAGAAGCCAGAACAGAATTAAAGAAACACCGCGGGGTTTTAAGAAAACTGTTACAAGCAGGCACAGCAGTATAATAGAAAGAAAATGAGGGCAAATATAATATGAAATTGACAGTAATTGGAGCAGGATGTTGGGGGCTGACTTTAGCGTGGCTTTTGACAGACAACTTTGAATACGTCACGATTTGGGGACGAGAAAAAGACTTATCCGAAGATTTGATAAACAACAAACACACGTCAAAACCTTTAGAAGTACAATTACAAGACAAAGTAGAGATAACCTCGGATCTTAAAGAAGCGATAAAAGATGCTGATATAATTTTAAACGTAGTAGCAACTTCAGGCACACGAGATGTCTGCGAAAATCTTAAAACAGCAGGAATAAAGTCGGAACAAATATTAGTAAATGCTTCAAAAGGGATTGAACTTCCGTCATTAATGCGGATGTCAGAGGTAATAAAATCGGTATTACCGGAGCAAAAACTTGCAATACTTTCAGGGCCTACACTTGCAAAAGAGGTTTTATTAGGACTTCCGACAGCAGCATCCGTTGCTTGCGAAGACATAAAAACAGCGGAATTTGTCCAAAAAGCTTGTTCCGTCCCGAACAGATTTAGATTATACACAAACACAGATGTAATCGGGGTTGAACTTGGCGGAAGCTTGAAGAACGTAATCGCAATCGCCTCAGGTTTTGCAAAAACAATGGGGCTAGGGGATAATTGCACAGGCTCGCTTTTAACCCGCGGGATGGCAGAGATTGTTAGAGTAAGCATCCAGCTTGGCGCAAACCCGTCAACCTTATACGGTCTATCCGGTATGGGGGATTTAATTGCGACCTGCTCAAGCCCGATGTCAAGAAATTATACAGTCGGCTCAATGCTTGCAAAAGGTAAAAAAATTGATGACATTTTATCGGAACTGGGCTCAGTTGCTGAAGGAGTTAAAACATCAAAAGCGATTTGCGAATTAGCTAAAAAGCTCGGAATAGAAGTTCCGGTATCAGAGGCAATTTATGAGGCTGTGTATACTGATATCACGCCAAGAGCTTTGCTTGAAAAATTAATGAACAGAAAACTAAAAGAAGAAGAAAGATACGTTTAGAGATGAAATTTGCCGTAAATTATATAAAAAACACATTTTACCCGTTGAATATACCGGACAACATTACGCTTGAAGACGGTCAAATGGTGCTTGTTAGAACCGATAAGGGCGAAGAAGCGCTAAAAGCAGTCAGAGTAAACTCAAAAATTTCGGAGCTTTGGGAGAAAGACAAAAACAAGCCCGAACCTTTAAATGTAATAAGAGTTTTAACCCAAAGAGATTTACAAACTTTAGAGGACATCAAAAAAGAAGAAGTAACCTCGTTTTTCAAATGCCAAGCACTTATTCAACAGCACAAACTGGTAATGAACCTTGTACAATGCAGAATAACCTTTGACAGAAGAAAAATCACTTTTTACTATACGGCACCTGAAAGGGTAGATTTCAGGGCATTATTAAAGGATTTAACCCAAACCTTTACAAGAGTAAGAATTGACCTTCGCCACATTGGAGTTCGTGATGAAACCTCAATTCTTGAAGGCATGGGGATTTGCGGACGCCCGTTTTGCTGTTCAAGTTTTTTGAGGAAGTTTGCGACGATAAACGTAAAACTTGCAAAAGATCAGGGGATGCCGATTGCGCCCGGTAAAATTTCAGGAACCTGCGGAAGATTATTATGCTGCTTAACTTATGAATATTCAAACTACATTGATGCAGCAAAAGGTATGCCTCCTGTCGGATCATCAGTTATGACGCCCGAAGGACTCGGTAAAGTTTGCTATTTACAGTTCTTGAGCGGAAAAGTCGCTGTTAAAATGGAAGACGGAAAAGTAAAAGAATTTCCGAAAACTGATATTGAAATGGTTGACGCAGACGTCAATGTCGAAATTGATATTCCTGTAATGAACACTTATTCAGATGATTCAGACGGTGAAATTGATATCAAACAGCTTGAAGATGACCGCAACAGTTCAACAGGAAACGTATAATTTATTTAACCGCTTTGAAAAACTCATCAGAAATCAACTGTGAATAACGCTTCTTTTCATTGGCAGCCACAAGAAGCCTTTGTTCACCGTCTTTATTTTCAACAACGGAAATAATCCCTGCAATATCGCCAATCGGAAGTTTTTTGGCTCTTGCCTCAAACTTAACATAAGGAACATCTTTACCAAAAGAATTTAGAGTTCCTCGTTTGGTGATTTTAAAATCCTCGACCTGAAAAGCCTGATATTTTACTTTTTGAGTAAGCCCGATTAATTTATCCTCAATTTTGTCAGATTTAATATCTTCTTGAGTTAAAATCGGTTTATTATTCGTATCAATCACAAGAAGCTTTTGCCCGGAAGCCTTATGTTCAGCGACAACGCCGTTGTAGCCAAGCATTCCGGCGGCTCTTTCAAGTTCAAATTCATCATCAATTTTTGAAAAATCACCGACTTTTTCGGCTTTTTTAACAAGCTCATCTTTGGGCGGGTTTAAAAAATTATCAATAATATCACCCGCAAGCCTTCCGCCGCCAAGCGACATAAAACCGACAAAAGCAAGTGCCAGTAATATTGCCATAAAAATATTTTTTAAACAGCCCATACAGTTTTCCTATTTCATGCTATAATTTGATTATAGCTATGTCAAAATCAGAAATCAATCAAATAAATTCGTGGGATGTAAAAATTGAAGATTTAACTCCGGTAATGCAGCAGTATATGCAGACAAAACGCCAAAATCCGGAGGCTGTTTTGTTATACAGACTCGGAGATTTTTACGAAACATTCTTTGAAGATGCTGTTTTAATGTCAAAAGAGCTTGAGTTAACTCTTACAGGGCGCGACGCAGGCCCTGTTTACGGAAGGATTCCGCTTGCAGGAATTCCTTATAAAGCCATAAACAACTATCTTGAAAAGCTTGTCCAAAAAAACATTCGTGTTGCAATTTGCGAGCAGCTTGAGGATCCAAAATTTGCAAAAGGGCTTGTAAAAAGAGGAGTTACAAGAATTGTCACATCCGGAACGCTTACCGAAAGTGACTTTTTGAACCAAAATAAAAACAATTATATTGCGGCAATGTTTAAGGATGAAAAGTCAGGGCTTTACGGATTTGCATACGCAGATATTTCAACCGGAGAATTTAAAGTAACTCAAGCACCGCTTGAGCTTTTAATGTCAGAACTTGCAAGGATTTCACCAGCAGAGATTATAGCACCTGCAACAAGAGGTGAGATTAAACCTTTTCAAATAGTTCCCGAGGAAAAAGTTGATCTTCCTGAAAACATTACGCAAATATATAACTGCACAAAAATTCCGTCTAATGTTTTTGATTTTTCAATGACAGACAACAATTTAAAAGCGGTATTTACACCTGCCGCCCTTACGGCATTCGGTTATGACAAATATAAAACCGCATTCCGCGCAGCAGGCGCATTAATTGCTTATGTTTGGGAAAACATGAAAGAAAATGTACCGAAGATTGAAAAAATCGAAGCTTATGAACTTTCGGAATTTATGATTATAGATTCTGGGACAAGAAAAAATCTTGAACTTGTCGAAACATTAAGAGAAAAAAATAAATACGGCTCGCTTCTTTGGGCAATTGACAAAACCAAAACGAATATGGGCGCAAGGCTTTTAAGAAACTGGATATGCCAGCCATTAAAAAGAGTTTCGGACATTCAAAAACGTCAGGATGCCGTAAGCGAGTTTGTCGAAAAATCAGACATTCGAGTTTCATTAATTGAAGTTTTAGAAAAAATTTATGATATACAACGCCTTGCAACAAGACTGAGCAACAATTCCGCAAACCCTAAAGACTTTTTGAGCCTGATGGCATCATTGAATCTTTTTCCGGAACTTATTGAAGCAGCCGAAGGACTTTCAAACAATCCGTTCAACCAGATTGCGCAATATAAAGATGAGATAAAAGAATTTTCCGACCTTATCGGCAGAACAATAAAAGAAGATGCGCCGATGATTATAAAAGAAGGCGGAATCATAAATGAGGGTGTATCAGGAGAACTTGATTATTACAGAGATCTTCTGACAAACGGAGAGCAGTGGCTTTTAGATTTTGAAGAAAGAGAAAAAGAAGCGACAGGGATTAAAAACCTAAAAGTCGGATATAACAGAGTTTTCGGGTATTTTATAGAAGTTACAAACTCATACAGAAACCTTGTTCCGTCAACCTATATAAGAAAACAAACACTTACGGGCGCCGAAAGGTTTATAACGGAAGAACTCAAAAAACACGAAGACGATGTTTTGTCAGCAAGATTTAAGGCGACAGAACTTGAATATAAATTATTTACGGATTTTAGGGAATATTCAAAAGAGTTTGTCACAAAAATTCGAGAAATAGCAGATTGTATTGCAAGAGCGGATGTATTAACTTCTCTAGCCCAAACGGCCGCCGAGAGCAATTATTGTAAACCTGAAATAGACGAAACCGGTGATTTTATTGTTAAAAACGGCAGACATCCGGTTTTAGAGAAGATTTTACCACTTGGAGAATATGTCGCAAACGACTTGGAGCTTCAAAGCAATTCGACTGACAAAACTCAATTTATGATTTTGACAGGCCCGAATATGGCAGGAAAATCGACTTATATGAGGCAAAATGCCCTAATTGCAATTTTGGCTCAAATAGGTTCATGGGTTCCTGCGGATTATGTGAAGCTAGGTGTTTTAGATAAAATCTTTACACGAGTCGGAGCGTCTGACGATTTAACTTTAGGCCAGTCGACATTTATGGTAGAAATGATTGAAACTGCACACATTTTAAATTCCGCAACCGACAAAAGCCTTATTTTGCTTGACGAAATAGGCAGAGGCACAAGCACTTATGACGGAGTTGCGATTGCCTGGTCCGTCGCAGAATTTATCGCAACAAAAATTAAGGCAAGATGTATTTTTGCAACTCACTACCACGAATTAAACGTAATGACAAACACATATCCGCAGATTAAAAATTACAGAATAACAATAACCGAATCCGACGGAGAAATCGAATTTTTACGCAAAATTGTTCAAGGTGGTGCCAGCAAAAGTTACGGGATTCAAGTTGCTAAAATGGCAGGTTTGCCTTCCTCTGTCATCAAGCGTTCACAGGATTTGATGAATAAAATGCAGAGAGATTTTTCAAACAATCTTGCAACCCGCAAAAAACAGGATAATAAAGAATTAACCGTTCCGCAGTTAAATTTGTTTAATTAAAATCGGACTTATTTGTTTAATAATATTTTTGAAGTATAATTGAGGCATAATGAGTAGATTAAAATTCAGGCATTATGCTAAAGAACTTTTAAACATTGCCCTTCCGATAATTATGGGGAATCTCGGGTTTATCCTTATTGGAGCCGGAGATGTGCTTATAGCCGGCAGACATTCAACAGACACGCTTGCGGCAATAAGCATTGCAACGGCAATCACAAATTGTATTCAAACATTCGGAATAGGTTTGATTGCAAGTGTTTCTCCATTGTTATCAAATTACAGGGGGGAGAGAAAATCCGCTAAAAAGTATTTTTATCCGACGATAAGATTTTCAATGCTTCTTGGCTTAATCATAATGTTTGCAGTGCTTGCATCAATTCCGCTGATAGATTTTCTTCACTTTGAAGAGAAACTTGTGCCGATGATAAAGGATTATATGCTTATTACGGCATTTGCGACATTTGGCGGGTACTTGCACGCAGCGTTGAAAGAATTTTTACAAGCTTTTGAAATCGTTTTAGTTCCGAATCTTGTAACTGTTTTTTCTGTATTTTTAAACGTTGTGCTTAACATAATTCTTGTATTCGGACTTGGGCCAATACCGTCTTTAGGTGCTGTCGGCCTTGCAATTGCAAGTTTTATTGTCAGATATTTTATGGGATTTTGTCTGCTTATTTATTGCTTTAAAATAATGAAATTCCGCAATTACAAAGACTTTGATTATTATAAAAATTTGCTTAAAATCGGACTTCCAATTTCTTGCGCGATAATTGTTGAATTTATTGCATTCAACAGTGTTGCGATAATAATGGGCAGAGTGTCCGGAATTTATGCAGCTGCGCAGAATTTGATTTGCACATTAACTACAATATCCTTTATGGTTCCGCTTGCAATATCAAATGCAATTGCTGTTAAAGTCGGGTTTGCAAACGGGGCAGGAAATATTTACGAACTTAAAAGATATTCTTTTGTCGGATTAGTTATGTCTGTGGGATTTATGCTTTTTAGCGCAATTATCTTTTCGACATTTCCGAATTTTCTTGTCGGATTGTTTACTGTGGACAAAAAACTTTTTGAAATTTCTGTACCGATATTGTATATTCTTTCAATCTTTCAAGTTTTTGACGGTTTGCAGGTTGCACTCTCCGGAATTTTTAAAGGTATGAAACAGACAACCATTGTTTTAATTTCAAACTTTACTGCATATTGGCTTTTATTTTTACCATTAGGAAGCTACCTTGCTTTCAAAATGAATATGAATTTAAAAGGATTTTGGATTGGACTTGTGATTGCGGCTATTACGTTATGCACAATTATGCTTGGGGTGTTGGGAAAAGAGCTTAAAAATCTTAAAGGTAACATTCAAATACAAACAACAGGCAGAGCTTAACCTAAAAAAGTTTTTATGATATAATTTTCATGAATGGAGGGACTATGCATACAGAAGAAAGAACATTTGTAGCAATCAAACCGGATGGAGTTAAGAGAGGGCTGGTTGGAGATATTATCAGCCGCTTTGAGAAAAAGGGTTATAAATTAATCGGAATGAAGATGCTTCAGGTAACCGAAGAACTTGCTGCAAAACATTATGAAGAACACATCGGAAAGCCGTTTTATCCGAATCTTGTAAAATATATTACAAGCGGGCCGATTGTTGCAATGGTATTTCAAGGTTATCTTGCGGTACAGGGAATCCGCCATGTGCTTGGCGCAACAGATCCTTGCGAAGCAGATGTAGGCTCAATCAGAGCGGATTATGCACAGTTAAAATCTTATAACACAGTTCACGGCTCAGACAGCGTTGAAAGTGCTGAAAGAGAAATCGCAATCTACTTTAAGCCCGAAGAACTTTGTCCTGATTATAAGAATATGATGGAACTTGTAACAGAAGATGTCGATGCAAAATAATGAATTTTTCGATTATGAAATAGTTCATACATGTGCTCAGACAGGCGCAAGAGCAGGGGTTTTCAGAACTCCGCACGGGATTATAAAAACCCCGATATTCATGCCTGTCGGAACAAATTCTGCCGTCAAAACTCTGACATCCGATCAGGTTGCGGATACGGGCGCACAGATTATTCTTGCAAATTCTTATCATCTTTATTTAAGAGCAGGCACAAAAAGAATAAGAGATTTTGGCGGAATTCACGGCTGGATGAACTGGCATAAACCGGTTCTGACAGATTCTGGCGGTTTTCAGGTATTTTCACTTGCACATTTGAGAAAAATTACCGAAGACGGGGTAGAGTTCAGAGATCCAAAAGACGGCAAAAAACATTTTATATCACCTGAAATTTCAATGGAAATTCAGCAGGATATAGGAGCCGATATTATTATGGCATTTGACGAATGCGCACCGTTTCCTTGTGAGTATGATGAAGCTAAAAAAGCAATGGAGCGCACTCACAGGTGGCTTGAAAGATGCTTTAAAGCTAAAACTAATCCTCGCCAAGCATTGTTTCCGATTGTTCAGGGTGCTTTTTTTGATGATTTAAGAAAAGAAAGCGCTTCTGTCATTTCCTCATTTGATGCTGTCGGATATGCAATCGGAGGCTTAAGCGTCGGTGAAACAAAAGATATTATGAATCATTTTGTTGAATTTACAGCCCCTCTTCTGCCGAATAACAAGCCCAGATATCTTATGGGAGTCGGAACTCCTGAGGATTTGTTGGATGGGATTAAACGAGGAGTAGACATGTTTGACTGTGTGCTTCCTACAAGAAACGCACGCCACGGCTCATTCTTCACTTGGGAAGGCAAACGTAATATTAAAGTTAAAGCTTACGAAGATGATAAATCGCCGCTTGTCGAAGGATGTAATTGTTATGCGTGCAAAAATCATTCAAAAGCATACATAAGACACCTTTGGAGATGCGGCGAAAGTACAGCAGCAACTTTATTGTCCATTCATAACATTCAGTTTCTTGTCGAATTTTCGCAAAAGTGCCGTGAAGCAATTCTTAATGACAGATTTGGCGACTTCTATAATGAACACTACAATCTGCTTGTTTAATTAACTAAAGTTTTGAAAAATAATCTTTTTCTGTTAATGCTTTTATTGTACACCCGGCACCATTCATATCATTTGTTGACGTTGGAGAACAGTACTCATCATTTTCACTGTAATAAGTAGTTCCTTCCGCTCCCATTGGAAGAAGCTTGCCATTTTCGCTAATCTGAAACATAAACAAATCTTGACCAAGCCTGTTTGGATTTTGCTTATAACCGTTTACATCCACTGATATATATAAATTTCTGGATCCAGCATCTTCAAGTAAAATTAAACTTCCGTCGTTTAATACAAATTGACCATCATCAAATGGGCTTAAATTAATGTTTGTCTTTCCATTAAAAGTTTTATAATTGGTAGAATTTTTGTCAATATCTCCATTATTTTCATAATTTGGTATACAGGTTTTCTCTAGAGCACTTGCTGAAGATTCTGAACCTCTTCCACAGTCAACTAAAACATTAAAATATTCAATAATATTAGCTTTTAAATACCCTCTTTGTATAATATCTTTTGTCAATCTTTCGCCGTTCTGAGCATAATACATATTCAATGCTTGCTCTATTACGGAATAATTTTTCTTAAATGCAGTTTCTAAAGCTTTGTTACGCTTATTATTAATTAATGACGGTAAAGTCATAGCCGCAACTATCCCGATAATTCCCAGTGTTATCAATACTTCAGCCATTGTAAAACCTGTGTGTTTCATAAACAGTCCTCTTTTTGTTCTCTTTTAGACTACATACAATTTATAATATAACACATAAAATTATTTTGTGAACAATAAGACTACAAAAATTTTACAATTAGGACGCAATATATTTAATCTGCGTAAGCAAAAAGGGCTTTCGCAAAACCAGCTTGCCGAAAAACTTGATATTTCAAGAGAACACCTCGCAAAAATTGAAACCGCAAAACGCTGTGTCAGTCTCGGACTTCTTATAGACATCTCGGAAGCGCTTGATGTCCCTGTCAAAGATTTTTTTGATTTTTAATTATTTGCTATAGAATCCTGTTTTTTATTCCGTTTTTGTCTGCAGATTTTATTCAGAATTTCTTTGAGATGCTGAAACCAGTTCAGCATGACAAAATAAAAAATTTGCAAAACAAATAAAAACCCGACTTCACAATCGGGTTTTTACTATGTTTATTTTTCTTTTTTATTTTTTCCAGTCCGCTTGTAGAAATCTTCAATGAAGCCGGTATTAAAGTTTCCACTCATAAATACAGGATCCTCAATTATATCCTGATGGAACGGAATTGTTGTTTCGATTCCTGTTATGACGTATTCTTTAAGGGCTCTATACATTCTTCTGCGGGCTTCATTTCTTGTTCTGCCCCAGCAGATAAGTTTACCTATCATACTGTCATAGAATGGCGGGATTTTGTAATCCTGATAAACGTGAGAATCCACTCTTACACCAAAACCTCCAGGAGTTACGTAACCTGTAATTTGTCCCGGGTTCGGCATGAAATCTTTTTCGGGATTTTCAGCATTTATACGGCACTCAATAGCATGACCTCTCAACACGATATCATCTTGAGTAAAGTCAAGCGGTTCGCCTGATGCAACCATAATCTGTTCTCTGACTAAATCTATATTTGAAATCATTTCGGTTACACAATGCTCAACTTGAATTCGGGTATTCATTTCCATAAAATACCAGCTTCCGTCATGGTCTAGCAGGAATTCACAAGTTCCGGCGCCTTCGTAATTTATGGCTTTTGCAGCTCTAACCGCCGCAGCACCCATTTCTTTTCTGGTTGCTTCGTCAATCGCAGGGGACGGAGCTTCCTCTAAAAGCTTCTGGTGACGTCTTTGGATTGAACAGTCACGTTCTCCCAAGTGAACTACGTTGCCATATTGGTCGCCCAAAATCTGAACTTCAATGTGTCTGGGATTTTCAAGATATTTTTCAGCATAAACATCAGGATTGCCGAAGAAATTCTGAGCCTCAGACTGGCAAAGGTTCATATTAACATCAACCTCTTCATCCGAACGGCAAATTCTCATCCCTTTGCCGCCGCCGCCAGCAGTAGCTTTCAGAATAATCGGATAGCCTGCTTTTTTAGCAAATTCTTTAACTTCCTGAGGAGTCTTCAAAATTCCGGTTCCGGGAGTTACAGGAACGTTATTCTCAATCATAGTTTTACGGGCAGTGGCCTTATCGCCCATTTTGCGCATAGCTTCTGCTGTCGGCCCGATGAACTTGATTCCGTGTTTTGCACAAATTTCTGCAAAATCCGCACGCTCCGACATAAATCCGTAACCCGGGTGAATTGCGTCGGCTCCCGCTACAAGTGCCGCTGATATAATCGCCGGAATACTCAAATAACTTTTTGAGCTTTCCGCAGGCCCGATACAATATGCCTCTGTTGCAAGTCTTACGTGAAGAGAATTTGCATCGGCTTGAGAATATATAGCAACTGTCGGAATACCGATTTCTCTGCAAGCTCTTATTATTCTTACCGCAATTTCGCCGCGGTTTGCTATCAACACTTTCTTAAACATTTTAATCCCTTTTCTAAATATTCGAACTTTTATAAAAATTCGATATATAAAGAAGTGAAGAATAAAAAATCATTCTTCACTTCACACTTCTCTTGTTATTCTACATACATCAAAACCTGACCGAATTCGACAGGCTGACCGTCTTTTACGCAAATTTCGGTAATTGTACCCGAAAATTCCGATTCAATTTCGTTCATAAGCTTCATAGCTTCAACGATACAAACAACATCCCCCTGCTTAACTGTTTGACCGACTTCAACAAACGGTTTAGCGTCCGGAGAAGGTGCCATATAGAAAGTTCCGACCATCGGAGAAGTCAAAGGTTTACCTTTTTTAACTTCTTCTTTAGCTTCAGCGGGAGCAGCCTGAGGCTGTGCTGAGGCTACAGGTGCAGGAGCTGCAACTGCAACAGGTGCGCCTGTAAACATTTCTTTGCGGATTGTTATAGCTTGATCGCCGTCTTCAAGTGAAATTTCAGTCAACGAATTATCTGCCAAAACCTTCGCAAGTTTTTCAATATAATCTATTTCAAATTTCATTTTTAGCCTTTCTTTGAGAAGCGACAATTTACAAGAAATCGCCGCACTCGTTACTTAAATTAAACTCTGTCTAAATATTCGTTACTTCTTGTATCAACTCTTATTACATCGCCGTTTGAAACAAAGAACGGAACGTTTACAACAGCACCGGTTTCAAGTTTAGCAGGTTTTGTACCGCCTTGAGCAGTGTTTCCTTTTTCTGCCGGAGGGGTATCAACAACTTCCAATTCTACGTGAGCAGGAATATCTACACCGATTATTCTTGAGTCGTGAAGAAGAACCTGTACGTTCATATTTTCTTTTAAATATTTAAGACCGTCACCGATTTGATCTTCTGTCAAGTGAAGCTGATCATAAGTTTCGTTATCCATCATAACGTATTCAGCGCCTTCTTTGTAAAGATATTGCATTTCACGTCTGTCAAGAGTTGCTTTTGCAACTTTTTCGCCTGCACGGAAAGTTTTTTCTACAACCTGCCCTGTTTCTACGTTTTTAAGTTTTGATCTAACGAAAGCGGCTCCTTTTCCCGGCTTAACGTGTAAAAATTCAACAACTGACCATAAACCGTTGTCCAGTTCTAAAGTCAAACCTGTTTTTAAGTCGTTTACTGAAATCATATTATTCCCCTTTTTCAAAGTATAATCATTTACTCTTAAACTGATGATAACATAAAAGTATTAAACTTCAAATAATTGTAACAATTTTAGGGGTTATATTAACAAAACCTTCCGCGGCGGAGCGGATTTATTTCCGTTTGAGAATAATTTCATAGCCGAGAATAGTGCAAATCTGCTGAAATTCCGCCAGTTTCAGGCCGTTGCGTTTAATCTTGCACGAAAAAGTGCTTTGCGGAATATCTTCGCCTGCTTTATCTTTGAGCATTTCAAGAAGAATTTTTTGAGTAATGTGACCTTTAGCCATGACTAGGCGTAGTATTTCGTCATTATTCCAGTCTGTGATGTTCATATAAAAAGTATAAAATATTGACTTTTAATATCAACTTATGTAATATTTTATTGAATATATCAATATTATATTTATATATTCAATAAAATTTCATAAGAAAGGAGCTGTTATGAATTATAAAGCGTTTACTATGGCTGAGGTTTTGATTACCCTTGGAATTCTTGGAGTTGTGATTGCAATGACACTTCCGGCACTTATGTCAAATCATCGTAAAAAGATTGCGGAGGTGCGTCTTGCAAAATTCTACAGCACGATTAATCAGGCAATACTCCGTTCAGAGCTTGATAACGGGCCTAAAGAATATTGGGATAAAGTTCCAAACGGCTTTGTTACCGGTGAAGACGGTAATGCTGATAAGACCCAATCGCTGGTAACTCCTTGGTTTAATAAATATTTAAAACCATATCTGTTTGCGCTTAATACAGAAGTGGAAGAAAGAACCGGCGAAGGTAAAATTCTGGTTTACTTTGAAGATGGAAGTTTGCTTCAGATTAGTGGAAGTTCATTTATATTTTTTCCTGAGGCAAAAGATTATGATGTAGTTGAAAATGAGTCGGGCTCAACAACCCGGGATACGACTTTTTCAGGAACTAAATATTTTACTTTTTTCTTTGCTCCTTATGATAAAGATAATAAATATTATTATAAAAAGGGTGTGGAGCCTTATATGTATAACTGGGATGGAACCAGAGAAATGCTTTTAAATGGTTATTATGGCTGCTATCAGGCAAATAAACAGGAAAGGGCCTATTGTGCGGCTTTAATTCAGATGAACGGCTGGACTGTGCCTAAAGATTATCCGCTCAGGTTTTAGTTTTTTGTGCTAAGATTACTTTATGCAAGGGCAGATTTATAAAATTCATTCTGATTTTTATTACGTAGATGACGGAGAACAAATTTTCGAATGCAAAATCCGAGAAGTTCTCAAAAAACGTAAGGAAAAAATTTTCGTCGGCGACTTTGTAGAATTTGACGGAGGCGTTATTGAAGAAATTCTCCCAAGAAAAAATTTCATAAGCCGTCCATCCGTTTCAAACATTGATCAGGTTGTTGTCGTTTCTGCGCTTAAAGAGCCTGATTTGAGCTTTTTGCAGCTTAACAGGTACATTGCGCTTGCAAAATATTACAAAATTCCTGCGGTTTTATGTTTTAACAAAAGCGATTTGAAATTTGAGAAGAATTTAAAGACAAAAATTCACGATATTTATGAACCGCTAGGATACAAAATAGTTTACACCTCAGCGACCGAACATAACGGGATTAAAACATTTGAAAAGCTTTTAAAAGACAAAACAAGTGTTCTTTGCGGAAACTCAGGAGTCGGAAAATCCAGTCTTATCAATGCAATTAATCCTGAACTTAACCTAAGAACAAAATCCGTAAGCGAAAAAACTCAAAGAGGCACTCATACAACCCGCCACTCCGAAATTATGAAAATCGGAGAAAACACCCGAATCGTTGACACACCTGGATTCAGCAACGTAAAATTTGATTTTCTGCTTCCGACAGAAATCGGCGGGCTTTTTGATGAGATTGCACCGCTTAAGGACGGATGCAAATACCCTGACTGCCTGCACATAAAAGAAGACGGATGCCATGTGCTTGCAAATATTGATAAAATAGACCAAACAAGATATGAAAGTTATCTTGCCTTCGTCGAAGAAGCGAAATCCTACAAAGAAAAAATTAAATACGAAGGGGTTAAAACAGAGCATTCGAAAAAACTTGTACATAACAAACAAATCGCAAAAATCAGCACTAAAAAACGAGAAAGCGGAAGAAATACCTTAAAACAAAATCTGAAAAAATTTGATATTGATGAATAAATTTTGAAAACGAAGGATGCAAAACGGAGTCAGAATTATGCAGATGAAAGATTACATTGAAATAGTAGACAAAAAGTTAAATGAATATATTCCGATAACTTACCCTGAAGATATATTCAAATCTATGAGATATACCGTTTTGCTTCCTGGCAAAAGACTTCGCCCGATAATGTGCATTGAAAGCGCAAAGTTATTTGGTGCAAAGCTTGAAGACACCTTGCCGACAGCTTGTGCAATAGAGATGCTTCACGCTCAAACCTTAATCCATGACGACCTTCCGTGTATGGACAACGACGATTTCAGAAGAGGCAAGCCTTCCAACCACAAAGTTTTTCCTGAAGCAATTTCGGTTCTTGCAGGCGATGCGCTTTTAACCTTTGCGCCGCAAATTATTTTAAAAAATTCTAAAAATCTTTCCTCTGAAAAACTTTTGAAAATTATTGACGAATATTTTTATGCCGCAGGCGCATACGGCGTAATCGCAGGGCAGGTTGTCGATATCGAAAACGAAAGAAAACAAAACAACGGTTCTGAAATTTCACAAAACGAAAAAGCTGAAATTCTTAAATATCTTCATCTTCACAAAACCGGTGACCTGTTCAGGCTTTCTGTCAGAACAGGCGCAATAATCGGCGGAGCTGACGAAAAATCAATTGAAGCCTTAACCGCTTTTGCCGAAAAATTCGGGATAGCATTCCAAATAGCAGACGATATTCTTGATGAGGAAGCAACCTTCGGCGAAATCGGCAAAACCCCCGGCAAAGACAAAGAAGCCGGAAAACTTACCTATACAACCCTCTTTGGAATTAAAAAAGCAAAAGAAGATTTATCCGAACTTATCAAAGAATGCCGTAAAATTCTCTCGGATAACAACTTTAATTCAGAAATTTTTGAAGAAATTTTAATAAAAATCAGCAAACAAGCAGCTTAATATAAAAATTTCCCGCAACAATAACTTAAAAATGATAGTTTGCAACATCTTATGCTTGTGATAAAATAGAAATACGAAATTAAATAGAGAGCAGGATTGATGATACAAAAGATTTTAAATACAGGTTATGAAGCAATAATATCAGGACTTGCCGCTGCGTTTTTTGCACAAGTCATAAAGTTTTTTATTTTTACAATCAGATCAAGAAAAATAAATTTTAAAATATTCACAACAACCGGCGGAATGCCAAGTTCACATTCAGCAGGTGTAATGGGGCTTTCAACATCAGTCGGGCTTATTTCCGGATTCGATTCCGTAATTTTTGCGGTTGCAATAGGATATGCACTTGTCACAATGTATGATGCCGCAGGCGTCAGACGTGCCGCAGGTAAAACCGCAGCCTGCTTAAATAAAATGATGGATGATTTCTATAAACATAACGTACAGGCTATCGGCGGAAAATTGAAAGAACTTTTAGGCCACACACCACTTGAAGTAATTGCAGGCGCAATTTTTGGAATCGCATTTTCATACTGTTTTCATCATTATTTGATGGGTATGTAATTCCTTTTTAATTACTACTTGCCTTTTTTTGTTATTCATGTATAATATGAGTATTGAGGGTTTATGGAGGTAATCTTACTTCTATATCCGAAGTTTACACCCTTAGAAAAGAAAGAGATACTCCCAAGATTTTCATGAGTGTTGAAGAATTTAATTACAAGTATATAAAAGACCATGCAAGCGCCGGAAGCTGGAGACGCGGATATGAATACCACCTTAAAGATATGGTATTTGATACTTATCCTGAGAAAAACTTTTACATGGGCAAGGTAAAAGGGAATTTTCAGGACTTCTACAAAACAGACTTAATCTTCAAAAAAAATAAAGTAGAAGCCCGCTGCAACTGCCCTCTTAAAGAAGAATGGTGCAAGCACGCTGTTGCAGTTGCTCTTAAAGCTATTGATGAACACGCTTATGAAGATTGGCTTGAGACAAAATTCGGAATAGAACCGAACTTCCCTGATGAAAATACGGCACTCACAGAAAAGCCTGAAGGAAATTTTATATTCCACTTTAACCCGAAACGTAAGGCAAACTTCTTTTCAGTCCTTGTAATGTCAAGGGAAACAGGAAAAGTCGTAAGACAAATTGAACCGATTCTAAGAGCATTGATTGAAGCTCAAAAACAAGATAAAAATTTTGAGCTAAATAATTCCCAAAAGGTTGAAATTGCAATCTTCCAACAGCTTTTAACCATTTCAAGACAGGACAAAAAAGCCGGCTGGTATGATATTCCGATTACAAAATTCGGCCCGATGTTTACGCTTCTGTCAAAAGCTGACGAAGTTCTTGATGAAAAAACAAAAGACCGCCTGAAATTTGTCGATGAAGAATGGAAACTTAAACTTTACGTAAACGCAGGCACTCAAGGAACAATTCTTTTATCCCTTGAATGGATAAGACCTGATAAAGATGACGTTATACCTTTTGAAGAGGTTCGATATTTTTCAAGACACCTAAAGTGGGGACGTTATAAAAATCTGATTTTCCCGACAAATGTTGCGATCCAAGCACTGCCGCAAAATCTTATCAAATCAAGCTTTACGGATTTAAAAGATTCAGAGGGCGGCAAGTTTATATACGAAGAACTTCCGCAATTGCAGCAAATTATGGACGTAGAGGTTTCTGAAACAATCAGCAAGCTAATGCTTGAAGAACGCCCGCCTCTAAACATTGTCACAATGGGAATTGATTACGACCAATCCTTAAAAGCGACTTTGGAATTTGAATATGACGGGGTAAAGGTTCCGTTTTCCAAAAATGCAGAAAAATCACCTTACATTACAATCAAAAAACAAGGTGAAGATCTTGTATATTGGATAAAAAGAAATTACCAGCACGAAATCGAAGCTTATCACATGCTTTTAGCCTGCAAATTCGTTCCTATGCAAACCAATAACCTTGCTTTAGAAAAAGAAAATGCGATTGATTTTTACAATTATTATATTAAACAAGCTGGCGAAGGGTGGAAATTTGAAGAAAAAGACGATATGAACTTTTTCAAGCTAATGGAGGAACCGTTCAGACTTTGTGCAAAAATCAACTTCAGCGAGGAAGCTTCTGACAGCTTTGACATAACCCTTTACGGCCAAGTCGGAGATGAAATAATCTCTTTCAGCGACATTTATGACACAATTCAAAGCGGAGAAAAATACAGCCGAATCAGAAGTTTAGGGTTTGTCGAGTTTCCGGCGCAGAATATTTACGCAATGATGCGCGCTTTTAACTCGTTTGATGTATTCAGAAACGACGATGACAAATTTACCGTAAAAACATACCGTGCAGGCTTAATCAACGAACTTAAAAACCTTGATGTTGAGCTTGTTTTGAGTGATGAGTTTGAGGAATTTTGGAAACAAATGTCCTCGTTTTCAACAGCCGAAGAGATTGAATTGCCCAAAGATATTAACGCAGAATTTCGTGAATATCAAGTTAAGGGTTACGGCTGGCTCTGGTTTATGTATAAATACGGGCTAAACGGAATTCTGGCAGACGATATGGGGCTTGGAAAAACCTTGCAGGCGCTTGCAGTTGTACAAAAAGCAAAAGAAGTTGACGGACCTGCGCCGACTCTTGTAATCTGCCCGACAACAGTTGTTTTCAACTGGGAAGCTGAAATACAGAAATTTGCACCGACATTAAGCTGTCTAAAACTTTCCGGTGTTGACAGAAAAAGCCTTTTTAAAGAAATTCCGAATTATGATGTCGTAATTACAAGTTATGCGCTTGTAAGACGTGATATTGATAAACTTCAAAAATACGATTTCAGATACATTATTCTTGATGAATCTCAAAATATTAAAAACGCACTTTCGCAAACTGCACAAGCGGTTAAGAAATTAAACGGAGATCATAAACTTGCACTATCAGGTACTCCGATAGAAAACAAGCTTGAAGAATTATGGTCTGTATTTGACTTTTTAATGCCGGGATTTTTGATGAGCGTATCGGAATTCAATTATCGCTATGTCAATCCGATTATGGAACGAGGCGACAAAACTGTTGAAAAACGGCTTAAACTTCAGATTTATCCGTTTATCTTGCGCCGTATGAAACGTGATGTTGCAAAAGATTTGCCTGATAAAGTTGAAAACATTGCATACTGTGAGCTTACGGATGAGCAGAAGGACTTCTACTTACAAGTTCTTGATTCAACCAAAGAAGAATTATTCAAATCAATTGAACAAAATGGTCTTGAAAAGAGCAGATTGTCCATATTCTCAGCACTTCTCAGATTACGTCAGATTTGCTGTCACCCGAGGCTTTATGATAAAGAAAACGTTAAACACGTACTTTCATCAGGCAAGTTTGAAAAACTTAAAGTTATGCTTGAAGAAATTATCTCCGAAGGTCACAGGGTTCTTTTGTTCAGCCAGTTTGTAAATATGCTTGATATCGTAAAAGCTTGGCTTGAGAGAGAAGGTATTGATTACGAATATTTGACAGGAAAAACAAAAGACCGTCAGGCTGCTGTTGAAAGATTTAATAACAGTAACATTCCGATATTCTTAATAAGCTTGAAAGCCGGCGGTACAGGCTTGAACCTTACAGGCGCCGATTACGTAATCCATTACGACCCCTGGTGGAACCCTGCGGTGGAAGATCAGGCGACCGACCGTGCTTATCGTATCGGACAAACTAAGAAAGTATTTGTTTACAGGCTTATTACCAAAAATACTGTTGAAGAAAAAATTCAAAAACTTAAAACAATTAAACGCAACCTCGTTGACAGCGTAATTTCAGTAGACAGAAATATCGTAAAATCGCTTACAATAGACGATATCAGAGAAATTTTCTCAGCCGACTAAGATTAACCGCCCCACTAAATCCAAAAGTCGTAAAATTTTAATCTATCGGTTTTATATAAGTGTAAAAGAAAGCTTTGTAAAACATTGGTCTAAACATAAAAAGTGGTCTGTATTTTAAATAACCACAAAAAGAAACTACTTTATTTTTGTTATACCAATATTTCTTTTCTTCCTCCGTCAAAGCCCAAGGGGTTAGCTGAAGATATTTAAAATAATAGTTTTTGTGATAACTGAAAGATCCGAAATGCCAGGGTTTTCTTTTTGAAACAAAGTGAATAATCCAAGGATGGCGGGTATAACTTGAACGATTTGTGAAGTTGCTTGATTGAACATTCCATCTGTCATCAAGGATTTGAATTCTACCCTTCAAAACTTCATTAATTATTTCCTGATCGCCTAATTTTATCGTATCAATATTTTTTTCTGTCCAGTTTAAAAATTCATCCTCAATATTTTGTTCACGAATTTTTTTCAAATCCATAACAAGAACGCCCGAATTTACATAAGACGGATTACGTTTTAACATTCTGCGGTTAATATCTCTAACCCCGCCTGCAATATTTTCACCTAAATCTGATCCATAAAGCTCTTTCAAACTTTTATTTATAACAACATCGCAATCAAAATAAATAATCTTGTCTACATTAGGCAAAATACTTGAAAGTTTTAATCTGTAACATCCGCATATTGGAATGTAAGAATGAGTTTTTATATTTTTGTAAGCTTCAAAAAGCTTATCATCAAGCGTAATAAATTTTATTTCACAATTTTTTATTTCTTTTAATTTAAGAATTTCAGATTGTGTTTTTTCACTCAACCCATCAGTCAGAATGTAAAAACACAAATTATCCTCTTGATTAGCATTACTGAGGACAGAAGCTATAACAACCCCTGCATATTTTGAATAGTTTTCGTCACACGCAATACCAACATTAATCATAAATTTTTCCTCAATTTTTATTCTTATTACAGATTAATCTACTGTATAATCACCCTGCTTAAGACAAATCAACTAAACAAGCAGACAATTTTCTTTATTATAATACAACAACAAGCCTCTACGCAACAGATTTAAAATAAGATTGATAATCTAAATACATTACTCATATCTTAAAGCTTCAATCGGGTTTAAAAGCGAAGCTTTATATGCAGGATAGTATCCGAACAAAACCCCGATGGCTCCTGAAAAACCTAACGAGAGAATTATTGAAAAAGTTGAAATTGAAATAGACATGCCTGCCAAAAGATGTAAAAGTTCAGCCCCGCCGACTCCTATTATAACCCCGATAAGTCCGCCGATTATTGAAAGCAAAAATGATTCAATCAAAAATTGAATTCTGATATCGGAAGCTTTTGCCCCGATTGCCATACGAATACCTATTTCTTTAGTTCTTTCGGTGACAGATACAAGCATAATATTCATAATCCCGATTCCGCCGACAAGAAGTGAAACTGACGCAATCGCTCCTAATAAAAGCGACATAGTTTGAGCAGAAGATTTTATTGTTTCCTGCATTTCCGCTAAATTTCTAATCTCAAAATCGTCCTCTTGATTTTTGCCGATATTATGTCGGCGGCGAAGAATTTCAGTTATTTCGTCAGATGCAATCGTTAAAGTTTCATCACTTTGAGCCTTAACATTTATCATCTTTACGCTTCCGGGAAAATCTGTCCCGAAAACCTTTTTCTGAGCGGTTGTTATCGGAATAAACACAAGATCATCCTGATCCATTCCCATTCCGCTTTCACCTTTTGTCTTTAGAAGTCCAATAATTTTAAAAGGCACATTACCTATACGCATTGTTTTATTTATCGGGTTCATATCTCCGAACAGCTCTGTCGCAACGGTGTTCCCGATAATCGCAACTTTTGTGCTGTTTTTGATATCAACAGGAATAAAGTTTCGGCCTTCTATAATTTCATAATTTCTTATAAAAAGATACGAAGCAGTAGTTCCCGCAACAGTAGTCGCCCAGTTCTGGTTCCCGTAGGTAAGCTGGGCGCTTGCGCTTGAGTATGGTGCAACGGCCAAAACCCCTGCCGCATTTGATTCGATAACTTCAGCGTCCTTCAATGTAAGAGAAGGCTTTGTACCGGATCCCATTCTAACCCCGCTTGTCGTTGCGGAGCTTGAACGTATCATAAGAAGATTACTTCCCATTGATTCCATATCCCTGGCAATTCTCTCACTTGCGCCTGAACCCACCGCAAGCATTATTATAACCGCACTTACACCGATAATTATACCCAATGATGTCAGCATTGAGCGCATTCGGTTTATCTTTAATGATACTATTGCCATTTTTAAGGTCGATTTGAAATCTATCATATATTGTCCTTATCCGCATAACTTGCGATTTTTGTTAATTTCATCCGAGATGATATTGCCGTCTTTAAACCTTACAACCCGTTTACAGTATTCCGCAATATCAGGTTCGTGAGTAACAAGAATTATTGTTTTGCCTGTTTTTTCGTTTAATTTAACAAAAAATTCCATTACTTCAATACTCGTTTTGGTATCAAGATTACCTGTCGGCTCGTCCGCCAAAATTAGCGGCGGGTCGTTAATTATTGCCCGAGCAATCGCCACACGCTGCTGCTGACCGCCTGACATTTGATTCGGCATATGATCTTCTCTTGCCTCAAGACCGACTATTTTTAATGCGGCTTTTGCTCTCTCAATCCGTTCTTCTTCAGGAATTCCCTTATATATCATCGGAAGTTCTACATTTTCAAGGGCTGTTGTTCTTGCGATAAGGTTAAATCCCTGAAATACAAAACCCATTTTTACATTACGTATTTCGGCAACCTCGTTTGGTGAAAGATTAAGCATATCAATTCCGTCTAGATAATAGCTTCCGGAATTTGGTTTATCAAGGGTTCCAAGCATATTCATAAACGTTGATTTGCCGGAGCCTGAAGCACCCATAATTGCGACAAACTCTCCTTCTTCTACGCTTAAAGATACACAGTTAAGCGCATTAAAGCTGTCCTCGCCTGTTTGATATGTTTTTATCGCATCTTTTACTTCTATTAGTGCCATTGTTATCCTTTTTAGAACATTCCTCTCGGACGCGGTTTGTTTTGCGACGTCTTTGGATTTTTGCCTTTTACTCCAGTAATTATTAAATCATTTTCTTTTATATCTTCTGATATAAGTTCTGTAAAATCATCATCGCCTGCGCCTGTTTTAATTTCATGTCTTACGGGTTTGTTTTTCTCTAAAAGCCATATTCCTTGTTTTTCATATTTTGTGCCATCGGTTGAAGGAGTAAATTTCATCGCAATATTTGGCAGGCAAAGTACATTTTCGCTTTTATTGGTTATTATTGAAACATTCGCTGTCATTCCGGGTTTAAGTTTTAAATCTTCATTTTTAACACCAACTATTACCGAATAAGTAACAACGTTGCTTGTCGTTGTGGAGGCAAGTCTTACCTGAGTAACTTTACCTTTAAACAGGCTGTCCGCATAACCGTCAAGAGTGTATGTAACATCCTGACCTTCTTTAACTTTACCGATATCTGCTTCGGATACATTTACTTCAATCTGCATCTGGGTTAAATCCTGCGCTATTGTGAAAAGTTCCGGGGCCTGAAAACTTGCGGCAACCGGCTGGCCCAAGTCTATTTCTCTTGAAATTACCGTTCCGTCTACAGGTGCTATTATTTTGGTATAGCCAAGGTTTGTAAGTGCTGTTTTTAATGATGCCTGATATTGGGTTATTTGTGCTTTTGCTGAATTTATCTGCGCTAAATCCGATTTGTAGGTGCTCTCTGCTTGATCCAATTCGCTTTTGGCTACAAAATTCTTCGCATATAGATTTTTGTATCTTATATACATTTTATAATCATAATCCATTATCGCTTGAAGTTTTGCAAGATTAGCTTGGGCATTTGCAATTTGTGCCTGATTCTGCTGTACTGTTGCCTCAAAATTCGCCGGGTCAATCTGTGCCATCAACTGACCTTTCTTAACCTCTGAGTTAAAATCTACATAAATCTCTTTTATCAGCCCTGATACTGTTGAACCGACACTAACCGTGTTTACAGGGTTTATTGTTCCCGAAGCCTCTACTATTTCCGTAATTGTACAGCGTTTTATCGGCTGAGTTATATACCTTACTTTATTCTTTACCGCAACATAACCCGAAGCACTTATAACCACGCCTAAAAGCACTGCACATGTAAGTATATAACGCTTTTTAAAAAACTTTTTAATTTCCATTAATCTTTATCCTCAATATTGATTTTAACATTAGGTTTAATTGCCATTGACTGTTCTAAAGCTGCTCTTGCCACATTGTAATTATACACCGCTTGAACATAAGCCTGCTGAGCATTGTTGTAATTTACTTTTGCATCCTGAAGCTCTATATAATCGCCTATTCCGACAAAATACCGCCCGTCTGCAAGCTCCAAATTTTCTAAAGTCTGCTTTACTTTTACTGCCAATAACGGAATCTGCTTCTCTAATTGTATCATATCTATATATGCCGCCTGAACTTCAAAATATATGTTCTGCTTTAATAAATCAATCTCGTTTTGCGCAAGTTCTACCTGAATTTTTCCGGCATCCACTTGGTTTTTCTGACTCATGATATTCAGCGATGTGTTCAGAGTCAGCCCCATATTAAAAGAATTCGTACTGTATTTTTCATCTCTTAACGAATATCCCGCAGTTCCGGATAATGTCGGATAATATTGTCGCTTTATGTATAAAAGTGATTGTTTCATCGCTTTTAAAGTATTTTCATAAGCCTTTAAATCAGGTCTGTTATCAATCGCTATTTCTACCGACTTCTCAAATGTGTACGGAAACGGATCAAATTTGAAATTCTCCATTACGTTAAGTTTCTCTACCGAAGAAGTTAATGTTGCATCCGAAATATTATCAGGAAGCTTGCTCAAATCATGTTTTTCCGAAATTTTTTCCAAATTTACCGGAATTTCATTTCGCTTAAAGTTAAACGTTTCGGTATTTTTAATTTCATATTCCGGCGCATAAGCTATGTACATTGAATTGTTAAGCTTTACCATTGCATTCTTAAACTGATTTTCTGACTGAACAAGTGAAACTTTTGAATCACTTAAATAAACTTCCGCATTGACCAGATCAATTTTTGATCTTATCCCTTCATCAAAATAAGCCTTAGTTCTCTGGTAATTTCTTTCATTTATCTGAACATTTGCTCTATTAACATCCATCGCAGCTTTTGCCGCTAATACCGCATAATAATTGTTTTTTACGGTATAAATGGTCGACAAAACCATATTATCAAAACTGAACTGAGATGATATCATATTAAACTTCTGCATTTTTATTCTTGCATTGGTTTTCCCGAAGTTCCAAATCATCTGGTTTATAGATGCCTGAGCATTATAATAGTTGTTATTATAATCTCTTAATCTGGATTTACTGTCATTATAGTTAAGCCCCGTACTTAAACTTAACGTCGGGAAAAAATCTGACTTTGCGATATTTACATCAGTCTTGCTTAACCTGTAATTATATCTTGATTTTTTAATATTAGGGCTGTTTTTGAGCGCAATTTCAATACAATCTTCCAGCGACAAAACCATTCCTTTTTGTACTGCCGCTACTTCCGCTGAAAATACAGGGGTAAAAGATATTAATAAGCCCGCAATCACAAAGAATATTTTTATTTTGACGGAAATGTTCAATTAAAATTCCTCAAAAACTTGCACTCATTTAATTAACGATTTTATTATATTATTTGTTCATTTTAATCATTTAGAAATATTATATTTTAATAACATTTCTTCTTAAGTCAACCTATTTTTTAAGCTTGACGCTTAAATGACCAAAACTCTCGTTGAAACATTACCAAAAACGGAACAATTTCCAACCTTCCGACCAACATTGAAATTATCATTATTATTTTAGTTGCTTCATGCAAGTTGCTGAATGATCCCATAGGCCCTATTACACTTCCAAAACCAGGACCAATGTTGCCTAATGCGGTTATTGAACCTGTTAAACCTATTGTTGCACTGTGTTCTATTACGGAAATCAAAAACGCTCCGACTGCAAAACATAAAAAATAAAAGAACACAAAAACAACAGTCTGATTTAATATTTCGTGAGGAACAATTGCATTGTCCACTTTAACATTCAAAATCGCATTCGGATGCAAAATTTTTGTAATCGCATTTTTCATTGATTTATAAACCAACATCCACCTGGTCATTTTTATACCGCCACCCGCTGAACTTGCACAAGATCCCATAAACATTACCGCAAATAATAATACTTGCGGCAAAAAGCTCCATTTTGCAAAGTCTACACTCGCACTTCCAGTCGATGTTGTAATACTAATCACCTGATACAATCCGTGCATTATGCCGTCATGAATACTGTAACCATCATTAAAGTATAATGCCGCTGCTATCAGCAATGACATTATTAATATCATGCCGGTATAAACTTTAAATTCTTCATTCTTAAAAATTAATGAAGGCTTTCTCTGAACAATAACTTTATACTGCAGAATAAAACTTGCCCCTGCCAAAAACATAAAAAATGTCGTTATCCAAATTGCCGCATTTGAATTATATCCGGCAAGACTAAGCGAATTTGGAGAAAACCCGCCAGCAGCAAGAGTCGAAAGAGAATTACAAACACAATCAAACCACGGCATTCCTGTAAAATGCAGCAATATAACTTCTACAAAAGTCAACCCCGCATAAATTTTCCATAAAGCCCCGGCAGTGTTACGTATTCTTGGAGTAATTTTATCTTCCGTCGGACCGGGAGCTTCCGCAAAAAACATCTGACGCCCTGCAACCGCAAACTGTGGCAAAATCGCTATAAATAACACGATTATCCCCAAACCGCCCAACCACTGGGACAATGATCGCCAAAAGAAAAATGCCGCCGGATAATCATAACTCGTAAGGATTGTCGCACCAGTCGTCGTGATTCCGGAAACCGCCTCAAACATTGCATCCGTCAGGCTTAACCCGTAAAATAAATACGGAAGTCCTGAAACAACCCCGAATAAAATCCACGATAATGCCACAACCAAAAGAGCTTCCGATTTTTTAATGTCGTTCAAATTATCTTCAGTATATGCATCTTTTATTAACTTTCTGACAATATATCCGATTAAAATTGACGCCAAACCCGATATCAAAAACGGATAAATCGAATTATAATCCTTATAAATAACCGCTACTATAATAGGTATAAGTATAACTAATCCTATATATTTTAAAATAAGACAGAGCGCATTTGCAATATAATTTAATCGCATCCTACTTCACCTTAAAGAATTTCTTAATCTCAGGAGCATCCTCCGCCTGCGTAAATATTATCAATACATCGCCAGAACGAAGTTCCGTATCACCTTTCGGAATAATTACCGCATTTTTTCTTTGAATTACACCGATAATCGCACGCTTTGGAAGATTTAAATCCATAATTTTTCTGCAGCTAAACTCCGGAAGAACTCCTATCTCAAGAACTTCTCCCTGCCCCTGCTCTACTGTTGCCAAAATATCAACATCATTTTCTTGCAAATCGTTTCTTACCTCATTTAACGCAGAATTCTTCGGAGATATCGCTATATCTATCCCAACCCGCTCAAACAGAGGTATATTTAAAACCTTCGAAACTCTTGCGATAACTCTTTTAACCCCAAGCTGTTTTGCAAGAAGCGAACAAAGCAGGTTTCTTTCATCATTATTCGTAACACTTATCACGACATCCGAAGATCCGATATCCTCTTCATCCAAAAGTTTCAAATCCGTACCGTCACCGTTGATAACTAAAGTATTACAAAGTTCTTCCGCCAAATAATGGCATCTTTCAAGATTTTTTTCTATAACTTTTGTTTTAATTTTCAAAGTTTCAAGACTCTTTGCAAGCATCAATCCGACGTTTCCGCCGCCGATTATCGCAACATTTTTAACGCATTCCTTCTCGTGGAAGAATGTCCCCGCCAAAATATCCAAAGAATGCGATGTCCCCATAAATATCAGCTTATCCTCCGCTAATATTTCGGTTTCACCGTTCGGTATAAACAAATCCCCGCCTCTGGTAATTCCGACTATCAAAGTTTCTTCCGTAAATCCTATGTCCTTTATTTTTTGACCTATTATCGGAAGCCCTTCCTTAACTTTATACTCAAGAAGTCTTGCCCTGCCGTCAGCAAAATTTTCTACATCCAAAGCGTGCGCTACTGTAACAATTCTGAAAATTTCCTGCGTCAGAAGTTCTTCCGGCCAAATTATATAATCTATGAAAACATCCGTAAAATAATCATCATTTTTTTCATAAGTAAGTGTATTTTTATATTCTTCTTTGCTTACAAAGCAAATCGTCCTTATCTTTCCGTACCTTTTTGCCGCAAGACAAGCTACAATATTTATCTCATCCATCGCCGTACAAGCTATGAATATATCCGCATTCTTTATATCTGCCTGATTTAAAACCTCAAGATCAGATGCATTACCTTGAACAAAGCTTATGTCAAGCTTGTTAAACTCATCCGTACGGTTTTCTTCTTTATCTATTATCGTAATGTCATGGTCTTCAAAAAACTCTGTTGCTAGAAGACATCCCACCTCTGTTGCGCCAAAAATTATTATTTTCATAATATTTAAACTCTATACCAAACCCGAAAAAAAAACAATATATTAAGATAACGGAATAAAGCTCTTTATCCGCTACTTAACCGCTTTAAACAAATTGGAAAAGCGCAAAAATTATAAGCTGCTGAACAATCTGCAGCACCAAAAGTGCCACTATCGGAGATATATCAATCATTCTAATCGGCGGAATAAATCTCCTGAACAATGCAAGATAAGGTTCTGTCGATTGATAAACAAATCTCCAAGGCTGCTTATACCAATCCAATCTTGGCACCCAGCTTAATAATAATCTTGTAAATATCAAAATATAGAAAATTAAAAATATATTGTTTATACCGAATATTAAGCCTCTTATCATATTTTTAACCTCCTATAAGAGTTTATAACCTTGACATTTTCTGGGTTTGCCCGCACACACAATTGTTGCGTTCTGCCGGAATTTTTTCAATCATCTTAAAGAGTAATGTTTTAAGGTTAGCAAGATTATTCGCAAATACTTCTGTCACTTCCTGATGAGAAACAGGCGGAACATCCCCGACTAACCCCGCATCATAATCAGTTATTAATGAAATATTCAAAGGACACATATCCATTTCTCTGACAAGATAATTTTCAGGAAAAGCGGTCATATTTATAACTTCCCAACCTTGATTTGTAAAGAATTTAGATTCCGATTTAGTCGAAAATCTCGGCCCGTTAATTACTACAACAGTACCGGTTTCGTGAATTGTAAGTCCGATTTCTTTGCCTGTTTCAATCGCAAGCTTTCTAAGCTCCGGGCAATAAGTTTCCGCAGCAGAAGGATGAGTTACAATCGGCCCTTCAAAGAAAGTTGATTTTCTTCCGTCTGTCCAATCTACAAACTGATCACAAATTACAAAATCGCCGGGTTTTACTTGTTTTTGAAGGCTTCCGGCAGCACAAGGAGAAATTACTCTTTCAACCCCGATTGACTTCATAGCCCAAACATTTGCACGATAGTTTAAAAGGTGAGGTAAAATAGAATGATTTCTTCCGTGTCTTGGCATAAAAGCTACTTTATGAGGCCCGATTTTACCGATGAAAAGATTGTCGCTCGGCATTCCGTAAGGTGTTTCTATCCTTACCTCCTCAATATCCTCAAGAAATTTGTAAAATCCTGATCCGCCAAAAACACCGATTGTTGCAAGCTTTTTATTTTCCATTTATATCTCCTTTTTAAACTCTAATTCCCTATAAAAATTCTATCATAAAAAAAAATTATCACAAACTTAACAAACTTGACTTTTGCTTGACACGAAATTTACATTCTTAACATTCCCAAAAGCACCATCGTGTAAGTGTTTCTACCACACTTAAAGAACAAGGGCTTGAAATTTAAATTTTTTGTAATATTATATGTATATAAAATTTAGTTCTTGAAGGTTAACACCTTGAACAAAAAATAAGGAGAGAGGTTAGTTCATTCAAGAATTTTCAATTTACAACCAGAGGATTACATTTTGAGAAAACTATTACTAATCACTTTTGCACTCGCGTGTATACTTTGCAATACCCCCGCGCAGGCTGCGGATGTCAACACCGTAAAAGCGACTATTGTAAAACATGCACTTGAGATGGGAGTAGATCCTGCTATTGCTTTATCTATTGCAAGAACCGAATCAGGTTTCAGACACGAAGCAAAAAGCAGCCACGGAGCAGTCGGAGTTTTCCAGTTAATGCCGTCTACTGCCAAGAGAATGGGATTAAATCCATACCTTTTGAATGACAACATCAAAGGCGGAATTATGTACTACAAGATGATGTACAAAATGTTCGGTTCTATGGAATTGGCACTTGCTGCTTACAACGCAGGGCCGGGAAATGTTAAACGTTACAATGCGGTTCCGCCGTATGCTGAAACCAGACGTTTCGTTAACAAAATTATGGCTGATTATCGCAACTACAAAGCTAATCCTGATTTAATGATGGTTAAGGCTCCTGCTCCTGTGGCACCTGCCAAAGCATCAGCACCTGCGGTTAAACCGGAAGCTAAAAAAGTAGAAGTTATTGAGGAAATGCCGATAGAACTCGAAATTGAAGCTACTACACTTGCTATATAAGTGTAAAGCTTAAAGTAAATTTCAATAAAAAGAGCAGTTATAATAACTGCTCTTTTTGTATAATTAAATTATCCTCTTGGCCGATTAAATTAATCACTGTAAGCTTTATAGAAAGCTTCAAGCAATTCTTGACCTTTGATTATGGATTTGTAATTAACATTTTCTTCTGATGAGTGCATATTCTGAACATCAGCAAGTCCAACCAAAAACGGAAGGAATTTTTCGCCTTTGGAATTTGTTCTGTTTGCGTAAATATGAGTTTCTGCCCCTGCGTGGAAAGATGAAATTTCAGGAGTTACCCCTACTTTTCGTGCAACTGCCTCGAACAATATCGGAATATAATCATCTTCGGCTTTTTCAAACGGCGGAAGATGTTCTTCAAAAACTATTTCAGCTTTTGCAATTCCTTCATATTGTTTATTAAAATCATCAATTTCAAAAATCATACGATTTTTAAGTTCTTCTTCCATTTTTCTGCTAGAGCTTCGGATAGAATAGCTTGCCTCAGCTGTTGTGTTAATTATATTTGTAACCTTTACATTACCTGAAATTATTCCGCCGATATTGCAGGAAGTAACAACCTGACCGTTTTCGGAATAGTAAACCCCTTGCGGAAGATTTGAAACTATATCAGCAATAAGTTTTGCGGCATTTTCTCTTGTCGGATCTGCGATATCAATTCCGGAATGTCCGCCTTTAAAGCTTGTTACGTGAATTTTTACGGTAGTATAGCTTGCGCCTGATGTCATAAGCTGTCCCAAGCTGTCACTATCAAGAACTAGGGCATATTTAGAATTAAGCTTGTCAAATTCAATATTTCTGATTCCCGATGCTTCGTTTTCTTCATCTCTGGTAAACACAAGCTCCAATTCACCGTGAGGCATTGAAGATTTTGAAAGCTTTGTTGCAAAATAAAGTGCATTGGCTAATCCTGCTTTATCGTCAGCACCGAGTGTTCTGCCTTTTGCTCTTATCAAATCTCCGTCCAAATAAGCTTCCACAGGGCTGTCATCGCCGATAACATCCATGTGACTGGACAAAAGCAACGGCGGCTTTGTGCTGTCAGTTGCAGGAACTTTTATCAAAACATTTTTATAACCGTCAAGCCTGTATTCAAGATTGTTTCTGCGGCAGTAATCCTCAAGGAATGCAATCACTTTTTCTTCCTGCATTGATGGCGACGGGGTTTCAGCAAGCCCGCAAAACAAATCTATAAGCTCATTTTCTTCTCTTAATTCACTAATTAGCATACCAAACTCCTTAATATAATTCTTACCCTACATTATAACACAGAAAATGATTATTTTATATAATTACAAACAATAGAATATTTTATTAATGTAAAAACTACCTTAACCCAACTACACTTACTCCGTCACCGCCTTCGCCGTCAACACCGGGGCGAAACTCTTTTACATACGGAGATGTCTTTAAAAAATCTCTGACAGCAGACTTTAAAGCACCTGTGCCGTGACCATGGATTACCGTAACTTCACTAAAGCCCGCTAAACTTGCGTGATCCAGAAAAATCTCAAGCTCGTCCAGTGAATCCTCAACTGTTTTCCCTCTCAAATCAAGCCTGTTTGAAATTTCAGTTTTTCTAAGTTCAAACCGCTCGGTCATCACAGGTTTATATATACTTGATTTTGTTTCGTATTTTTTATCGTAAGGTGCAAGCTTATCTTTAGGCATATTTGTTTTTATGTTTCCCATCTGAACAAGAACTTTGCCTTTCTTATCGGGCTTTGAAAGAAGTACAACAGGCTGATGAAGCTCTTTTACGATTAATTTTTCTCCGATTTGAATTTTCTCAAAATCTACAGGCTGATAACTGTTTTTTTCGTCATATTCATCAAGTTTTTCTCTAAATCCCTGCTCAAGTTTTGCAAGTCGAGAATAAGATCTGCGCGCAATTTTTTCGGTCTTTTCTTTGCGCATATCATCTATTATTTCTTTAAGTTCCGCTCTAACCTCAAGCATTTCGTAATCAAATTTATTCTTTATATTTTTGATTGTTTTTTTCTTATCTTTTTTGATTGCTTCAAGATTTTCTTCATATTCTTTCTTTAATTCATCAGCTTCCTCTTTTGCAATTTCGGTATTTTTAAGATTATCACTGAGTTTTTGCTGTGTTTCCTGAAGCTTTTCAACAACCAAAATTGAGGGATCTTTTTGATTTATCAGAATTTCTTTGGCTTTTTCGGTTATTTCTTTATTCAAACCTAAATTTGCAGAAATTGCGATTGCGTTGCTTAGTCCTGGGATTCCTAATAAAAGCTTGTAGGTAGGGTTTAAAGTGTTTGTATCGAATTCGACAGATGCGTTTTTAAAATACGGATTTGAATACTCAAGCGCCTTCAATTCGCCATAATGTGTCGTAACCGTTGAAAGAACTTTCTTTTGTGCCAGATATTCAAGAATAACTTTTGCTAAAACAGAACCCTCCTGAGGATCGGTTCCGGCACAAATTTCGTCCAATAAAACATAAGTTTCTTCATCAGATTTTTCAACAATGTCTATTATATTTTTCATGTGAGAAGAAAAAGTGGACAAACTTTGCAAAATGCTTTGATCATCCCCGATGTCGGCAAAAACTTTTTTAAACGGATAGAGCTTTGCCATTGTGCAAGGGAGAAAAAATCCCGCTTTTGCCATTAACAAAAATAGGCCGATTGTTTTTATCGTAACCGTTTTTCCGCCTGTATTAGAACCTGTTATTATAATGGATTTGTAATCTCTTCCAATCTCAAAATTGTTTGAAACAATATTCTCAACAGTCCCGATGAGAAGCGGATGGCGCATATTTTCAAAAATTACAATCTTTTCCCCATTGTCCTGCTGAATAATCTCGGGTTCAACAGCCTGAATTCTTGCGGCATACCTTGCTTTTGCAAAATGAAAGTCAATTTCGGCAAGCGTTCTTTCGGCAATTTTTAAGTCAGTCATTTTTTCTTTCACAAGAGAAGAAAGCTCTACCAAAATTCTCACTTCTTCAGCGTGAATTTGCGCTCTGATTTCACGAATTTTGTTATTCACAGGAACAAGTTCTTCAGGCTCAATATAAAAAGTTTTATTTGTTGCAGACACATCGTGAACTATGCCTCTAACTTTATTCTTAGAAGGCGCTTTCACCTGAAAAACAATCCTGTCATCTCGGGTTGTGTATATATTTTCCTGCAAATGTTTTGAAAATTCCGCAGAATTCAACAAATCATTAACCCTTGTTCTTAAATTCTTTTCATTATCGCCCAACGATGCCCACAAACCTTTAAGTTCAGGGGTTGCATCCTTTTTAATCTCTAAATTTTCATCAAAAGTATCAAAGATTTTTTCTTCCAAATCCCTTGCCTGCAAAAGATTTTGAGATAAATTAAACAGCTGCGGGATTTTAACAGACTCCGAATTGTCCGATAAAAACTTTTTGACAAGACGTGAAGAACGAAGTGTCTGCGCAACATCCGACAATTCCTCCGGCGTTAAATAACTAATTAAAGCACTTTTTTGAATTTGGTTTACGTCCGCAACAAAACCTATCGGCAAATCTATTGCGTAATCCAAAATACTTTTCGCTTCTTTTGTGTAATTTAATGCCTTAATAATTTCGGAATATTCATCGTAAATTTTAGCCCCCAAAGCTAATTCTTTGCTTTGAGAAATTTTGGCAAAAAGCGATATTTTTTCTTGTATTTTGTCAAATTCTAAAGTCTTTAATGTCTTTGATTGAATATCCATAAGGAAATTTTACAATTTAAAGCCTTTTTTGCAAGCGATTATGAAGTTTTTAAATTAATTCTTGCATTGATTACGTTTTTTAATTACAATACTGATATTAAAAGTAGATTATATATAAGAAGGGGATATAAAATGGCTGTAGAAAGACAACGAGTAATAGAGCAGGATAAAATTCAAAGACGTTCAAATTTTGATCCGGTAGAAAGCAATCTTACACCGGAACAGGTTAAGCTCGAGGCTTCAAGATGTTTGAATTGTAAAAATCCGCAGTGCGTAAAAGGCTGTCCGGTTAACATTCAAATTCCGCAATTTATCCACGAAATTAAGGAAGGCAATCTGGATAAAGCAGGCGAAATTATTCGTGAAACAAGTATGCTTCCGTCAGTCTGCGGCCGTGTTTGCCCGCAGGAAAGACAATGCGAAGGCAAATGTATTTTAGGAATTAAAGGACTTCCCGTTGCAATCGGTGCTTTAGAAAGATACGTCGGCGACAACACAAAAGCTGATATGCCGGAAATTAAACCTTCAGGCAAAAAAGTTGCAATAGTCGGTTCTGGGTGTGCAGGAATTACAGCAGCCGCAGACTTGAGAAAAGCAGGTCACGAAGTTGTTGTTTTTGAAGCACTTCACGAACTCGGCGGTGTGTTAAGATACGGAATTCCGCCTTTCAGACTTCCAAGAACCGTTCTTGACCGAGAAATTACCAACCTCAAAGCTATGGGAGTTGAATTCCACACAAATGTCGTTGTCGGGAAATCAATTACTATTAAACAATTAAAAGAAGACGGATTTGACGCAATATTCATCTGCTCGGGCGCAGGTTTGCCGAAAATGCTTCACGTTCCCGGCGAAAACTTGAACGGAGTATTCTCTGCTAACGAATTTTTGACAAGGGTAAACCTGATGCACGCAGGACAACCCGATAGCCCGACTCCTTTAAGAGTGGGTAAAAAAGTTGCGGTATTCGGCGGCGGAAACGTTGCTATGGACGCTGCAAGAACCGCTGTCAGAGTAGGTTTTGAAGAAGTTTACATCATTTACAGACGTACAGAAAAAGAACTTCCTGCAAGACTTGAAGAAATTCGCCACGCAAAAGAAGAAGGCGTTGTATTCAAATTCTTGTATGCACCAAAAGAAATTCTCGGCCAAGACGGTTATGTAAAAGCCGTTGAATTGGAAGTAATGGAGCTTGGCGAACCCGATGAAAGCGGACGCAGAAAACCTGTTCCGACAGGAAAAATCGAAACAGTTGAACTTGATACTGTAATCGTTGCGCTAGGCACAGGCCCGAACCCGATTATACAAAGATCAGCAGAAGCCGACGGTATTGAAATAATTACCGATAAAAAAGGCTACATCACAGTTGACGGCGAAACCAGAGCAACAAATATTCCGACTGTTTACGCAGGCGGGGACGTTGCACCTGTCGGCGAATCCAACGCAATCAACGCAATGGGCGCAGGCAAAAAAGCCGCAAAAGCTATCAATGAGCTTTTAGCTGAATAGTATAAATTTATAACGTCACTTTTAGAGCTTTTTACAAGGCAGAGTAAAAGTGACGTTATTTTTTGAGAGGGAATTGTGAAAAGAATAGTTGTTGCGATATTAGGTTTATATTTAACAATAACGCCTGCTTTGGCTTTGGAACTAGATTTGTCGGTGGATGAGGAGATAAGAAAAAATTACAACCCCTCAAAACTTGAGCAGCAAAACTTACCTCCGCTTCCAAAAACTGCAACCCCTTCCAAAACAGTAACAACTCAACCCAAAACAACAACTTCACCAAAGACAACGACATCTGCCCCTCCTAAAACAACCCCAACAGTCACAGAACCTGCAAGAAAAAAAGTCAACAAAAATCTTCCCGGAACCACTTTAACACAGGATGATTTCACTGCAATCAAAATCAAAAAAGGCACAAAATTTCGTCTTAAATCAAACAATCTTGTTTCTGATTATCTGAAACCCGGCTCAAAAGTCAGTTTTACTTCTCTTACACCGGTTTACCAGAGGTATGTGACAATTCCCGCAGGAACCGTATTCACTGCATCTGTTGTTGATTCGCACCTTCCGCAGATTACGGGTAACGGCGGACTTGTAGAATTGAAAATAGAAACGGTTCAGTTTAAAGGCCGTACTTATTCTGCTCACGGGAAAGTCACAAAAGCCAATCACAAAAAGATTTTCATAAACAACATAAAAGGCAAGCGCCAGTACTGGAAAGGTGTTGCAAATCAGGTTGAAAAAGGGCACAAGTTCTACAAGAAAACCCGTGTGACCTCACAAAAGCTTGCGGAAAATCCCGTTGGTGTAATAATTTCTCCTATACCGACAGTTGTCGGTGTTGTTGCTTATGTCGTTAATCTTGCAGGTTCTCCGGTATTTTCAATAGGCTATAAAGGCGGAAGGGTCTCAATCCCTGCCGGAAGCGAGTTTGAAATTAAATTACAGGAAGATGTTTATTTAAGTTTATGATTTTTTCTTTTTGAGGCTGTCAAATCGTAGCTTATTTTGATAAGTTTTGAAAGTGCTTTTTTATCAATATTATTCACATCAACCTTAATCCAGTGTTTTTTATTCATATGCCAAGCACTTGTAATTGCGGGATATTCATCCTTTAAAACTGCCGCTAAATCAGGATTGCATTTTAAGTTTATGTATAACTTGCCGTCCATCTCAAAAATTAAACCATACCACTTATTATTATCAGTATGCCTTATAACAGTACAGTCATAACCCTCCTTAAACGGACAATCCGCTTGAGTTTCTTCTGAAATTAGAGATAATTTAATCAAATTTTCTTTATTCATTTTCCCCCGCCGATTTACAAAAAAATTTTAGCACAAAATCCCCCTCTAAGCGTATGATTTATTGTTACAAAGTTGTCACAAATCTTAATTTAGATTATAATATCTGCGTGTAACGACTTAATTTAAAGAGGGAGAGTTTATGTTTAAGAAATTACTTTCATCCGGAACGATGGCGGCTCTTCTTGCTGCATTGTTCTGCTCTGTTTCGCCTGCTCTTGCAAGCGAAGCTGATTTAGTTGTTCCGAGTATTAAAGACGCAAGCCTCTCAAGTTACAATCTTCTCTTAATCGGGATTGTAATTTCGGTAATCGGCTTAATATTCGGATTTATTGAATTTTTAAGAATTAAAAAATTGGAAGTCCACGCAGCGATGGCTGATGTAGGCAACACTATTTTTGAAACCTGCAAAACTTACTTGATTCAACAAGGTAAGTTTTTGCTTGTATTAGAAGTGCTAATCGGTTTATGTATAGCATTTTATTTCGGTTACTTGCAGGGAATGCCGTTGAAAAACGTTTTAATTATCCTTGCTTGGTCAGTAATCGGTATATTAGGCTCTTATGCCGTTGCTTGGTTTGGAATCAGAATGAATACCTTAGCAAATGCAAGAACTTCATTCGCCTCATTAAAAGGACAGCCCCTAAATGTTTTAAACATTCCGTTGAAAGCCGGTATGTCAATCGGTGTATGCCTTGTATCAGTTGAATTGATTTTGATGCTTACAATTCTATTGTTTGTACCGGGCGAAATTGCGGGTGCTTGCTTTATCGGGTTTGCAATCGGTGAATCTTTAGGCGCATCAGCACTTCGTGTGGCAGGCGGTATCTTTACAAAAATTGCTGATATCGGCTCAGATTTAATGAAAATTCAATTCGGTATAAAAGAAGATGACCCGAGAAACCCAGGGGTTATAGCAGACTGCACAGGCGACAACGCAGGAGATTCTGTAGGCCCAACTGCTGACGGTTTTGAAACTTACGGGGTCACAGGTGTTGCACTTGTTTCATTTATCTTGCTTGCAGTTGCAGGTTCTGAAAATCAAGTTCAACTTTTAACCTGGATTTTTGTAATGAGATTTTTAATGATTGTAACTTCAGTTGTTGCATACTGGATTAACGGTGTAGCTGACAGAATTTACGCAGCAAAAACTCAAAAATTCGATTTTGAAAAACCCTTAACTAACCTTGTTTGGTTAACTTCAATATTATCAATCGGTATGACTTTCGGAGTAAGCCACTGGCTTCTCGGAGGTTTGGAAGGGAATTTATGGCTGATTCTTTCTTGCATAATTTCTTGCGGAACTTTAGGAGCAGCATTAATTCCTGAATTTACGAAAATATTCACTTCACCTAAAGCTAAACACACTGAAGAAGTAGTAACAGCATCCCGTGAAGGCGGTGCATCATTGACAATCCTTTCAGGAATTGTTGCAGGTAACTTCTCAGCATTCTGGATTGGTATGGTAATTGTTCTTTTGATGGGATTAGCTTATGTTGCATCAACATTTATTCCGTCAGAATTGATGATTTATCCGTCAGTATTTGCTTTCGGGCTTGTAGCTTTCGGATTTTTGGGTATGGGGCCTGTTACAATCGCAGTTGACTCTTACGGCCCTGTAACAGATAACGCTCAATCAGTTTATGAATTGTCTTTAATCGAAGATATTCCGAATATCTCAGAAGAAATCGAAAAAGATTTCGGATTTAAACCTGATTTTGACAACGCTAAAAAATACTTAGAAGAAAACGACGGTGCAGGAAACACCTTCAAAGCAACTTCAAAACCTGTACTTATCGGAACAGCTGTCGTAGGTGCGACAACAATGATTTTCTCTTTAATCTTAGTCATAAAATCTACACTTGGATTAGAGCCTGAAATGATTTTGAATGTATTAAATCCTTATACATTACTTGGCTTCCTGGCTGGCGGCGCCGTAATCTACTGGTTTAGCGGAGCTTCAATGCAGGCAGTAACAACAGGAGCTTATTCTGCAACCGAATACATCAAAGACAACATCAAACTCGGTGAAGCAGATGAAAAAAGCGCAAATGTTGCAAATTCAAAAGAAGTTGTAAAAATTTGTACACAATACGCACAAAAAGGTATGATAAATATCTTTATCGCACTATTCGCATTTGCTTTAGCATTTGCATGTCTTTCAGCACCTGGCTGTATGACATCAGCACCTGTTGCATTCTTTGTAAGCTACTTGATAGCAATTGCCGTATTTGGCTTATTCCAAGCAGTATTTATGGCAAACGCAGGCGGCTGCTGGGATAACGCTAAGAAAATCGTAGAAGTTGATTTGGCTGAAAAAGGAACCCCGCTTCACGAAGCAACAGTAGTGGGCGACACAGTGGGAGATCCTTTTAAAGACACATCTTCAGTTGCAATGAACCCGATTATCAAATTCACAACATTATTCGGACTTCTTGCAATGGAAATCGCAATTTCAGCAAGTTTCAGAGAAATAGCACCGATTGCAGGATGGGTATTCTTAATTATCGCCTTGATTTTCGTAATCAGATCATTCTATGCAATGAGAATCCCGTCAAAAGCCAACGTTGAAGCAAAAGCAGAAACAGAAGGCTAAATAAAAACAAAAACTAGGGAATATGAGTATTTCTCATATAAAGAATCGCTCCGGTGAAAATCGGGGCGATTTTCATTTGTGAAATTATGTAAACTTTATTAAAAAAAATTAAAGTTATAAGTTCTTTCTGCCGAATACATCCTCTGTGTAGATAATAAAAGGAGAAAATTTTTATGAGTGAATATCAGATCAATGACACAGGGCTTCCGCACGATATAACTATTAGTGGAACAGACCTTTCAGAAGAAGATAAGAAAAAACTTGAAAAACAAAAAACTAATGAAGACATTCAAAATTATTACAAGAAAGAAGAAAAGTCTGAAGAAAAACCTGCTTTAAATCAGATTGAAGATAAAAAAGCAAAACTTATGAAGACAGCAGAGGATATACAAAAATACTATGATAACAATCCTGGTGAACATATGGAACTTAAGCACAAAGACATTCCAAACAACTCAAAAGATTTTAAAACAATAATTAATGATGAATTAGAAAAATTTAAAAAAGCCATAGCTCCAAAACTTGAAACAATAGCAAAAGAATACGAAGAAAAAAAACAGCAAATGGAAACTGAATTAAATGCAAATCAAAAAGCTGAAAAAGAACTTGCTGAAGAAGTAGAGAAAGCAAAAGCAGAATTGAATGAAGCCTTGAAAGCCGGCTCCCCTGACGTAGCGGAAAAAGATTATAACTATGAAGTATTAAAACAAAGGCTTGAAACTTTGAGAGCACTGAATAAAGAAATGCAAGAAGAAGATTTAAAGATTAAAAAGCAGAAGAGTGAAGAAAAATTAATGAAAGCACTCCTAAATTCTGAAAATACAGATAATGAAACCCAATTAAACTCCCAAAAATCTGAAACAGCTTTAGAACAAAAAATTCATTCACTTGAAAAAGAATTGAATCAACTTAAACAAGAATATAATGCTATTAGAAATGGACGTATTAATTCCGCTTCTAGCCACAAAAGCGCCTCATATCTTCATACTCAAATTGAAAAAATTGAAACAGAATTAAAAACACTAAAAGCTCGTCAGGATAAAAAAAGCAATAAATCTTCGGAAGATCAAAACTTTGTTAAATATGATAAACAAAATAAATTAAATTTAAAACAATAAATATTATTTCTTAAATAACTAAATAAATAAAAAAAGTGCAGACATAATCTGCACTTTTTTTAGAAAATCCTATGAGCAATTTATATGTCAAATAATTCAAAATTAAATACGGAATTAATATTAAAACATTTTGAAGAAACCAAGAAAGAATCCCTCAAAAAACTTAAAGAAGAAACTTAAAATATATATTTACGGCATGTTTTTTTTATGCTAGAGTTGGGTTAAGAATTTACAATAGCCGTAAAACAATTAAACAAAGCCTTCGGCAGCTTTAAATAAGGAAGTGAAAATATGAGTTTAACAGTATATTTAGGGATAGACGTAGGATCAGTAACAACAAAACTAGCATTAGTTGATGAAAAAGGGAAATACGTAGACAGTTACATGCTAAGAACAGCAGGTAAGCCTGTAATGGCAGTACAGAAGGGTTTAAACGAACTCTACTCAAAAAAAATAACTGACTATAACGTAATGGGAGTAGGAACCACTGGTTCAGGCAGAAATTTAGCAGGCGCACTTGTTGGAGCGGATATTATAAAGAACGAAATCACGGCCCACGCAGTTGCCGCAAGCATAAATGTACCGGGAGTACAAACAATATTAGAAATCGGCGGTCAGGACAGCAAAATTATAATTTTACGTGACGGTATCGTAACAGATTTTGCTATGAACACAGTTTGCGCGGCAGGCACAGGAAGTTTTCTTGACCAACAGGCAAACAGACTAAATGTTCCGATAGAAAAGTTTGGCGAAACCGCACTTAAATCAACAAATCCTGCAAGAATTGCCGGCCGCTGCGGAGTATTTGCAGAAAGTGACTTAATCCATAAACAACAATTAGGTTATCCTGTAGAAGACCTGCTTTACGGTCTATGTCAGGCTCTTGTACGTAATTACCTGTCAAATCTTGCATTAGGAAAGGAACTTTTACCTGTATTCTCATTCCAAGGGGGAGTAGCAACAAACCAAGGTATGGTAAAAGCTTTTGAAGAAGCCCTAGGCCACAAAGTTATTGTTCCTGAAAACCACCAGACAATGGGTGCAATAGGAGCCGCATTGTTAGCGATGGAAAATCACCAATACACAGATGCTTCAACGAAATTCAAAGGCTGGGAAGTCGGCGATATGCACTTCCACTCAATCACCTGCGAATGCAACGGATGTTCAAACAATTGTGAAGTTATCACCATCATTGAAGGAAATGATGAAGTTCAACACGTTGAAAAAATAAAAGACATAAAAGGCAACATCATTGCACGCTGGGGCGGCACCTGCGGAAGATGGGATATTACAAATTAGCTTTTTTGTAAATTTTTATTAACAAAAATTTAAATAAATGAAATTTTGCTGGGTATATATACTTTATATATTTAAAGTAATATAAACGAGGATTTATTATGGGCGGATTTTCAATAAATTCTGACAGCGCTTGGTTACAACCCAAACCAACAACACAAAATCCTACTGGCAATGCGTTCAGTGCAGCCGGCAAGGCTTTAGGTGAAATAGGCAATCTTCTTATGGGAAATGCGGCTACAAAATCCCAGACCTCACCTATAAGAGGAAATCAGACTATATCAAACACGAATGCCGCTAATAATCAAAAAACTATCCCTACATCAAAATCAAGTGCAAGTGAAGCAAACATAGTGGCCCAAACGCCTGCAGATGGAGACTTTAAAACCGGCAGCGTTGCAAATAACTTGTTTAATAAAATGACAAATGCAGAAGATGTAAAAATTTCCGTAATTTCGGATGAGATATCAGCTTTAATGTCAAAGAAAAATCCGACACCTGAAGAAATCAAACAAATACAAACGGCATTAAGCCAAGGTTTCCAAAAACTTGGCAGCTCAATGACCAAGTTTATTTCTACAAAATACGGAGATGGCGGCGAAACAATCAGCAAAGAAGCATTTATGAAATTCCAGAATGAAGGTTTATCAGATGTCGAAATCAAAAACATGGAAGAAAACAACAACAATGTATTTAACAGGCTTGACCACGATGGTGACGGCGTAATTTCAGAAAAAGAAATGGCAGCCTTCTATTACGCAATGGATTTTGATGATAAAAATGTCGGCAACGGCTCTATTGACACAGTTTCATATTATGCAAATATGTCAATATTAGACGATCCGAACGAAAATATTTTTGATAAGAAAATGGATTATACATACAATATGCTTTCACAGAACGAAGAATAGGAAAAGCTTTTAATTTGAATAATAATCCAGAATAAGAATACAAAAGGCTTTTATGCTATGATTTTGCTATGGAGAATTTAAACAGCATAGTAAACAAACAGCGAACCGTATTTAGGGAAAAATTTAAGCAGGCAGTAAATGAAATTCAAGAACTTGCAGAAGGGATTAAACCCAAAGGGCTTGAGGCTGACATTTTTACGGAATTTCCGCCCGATAGTGAAGGCAGAAAATGGCAGACAGAATTTCTAAACCTGTTAGAGAATAAAATTTCGAAAGAAGTTTATATAAAATTTCAAAACATTTTAAAAGAGCGTTCTGATTACAAATGCTTAGGATGCGCAACCTGCTGTAACTTAGCTTGCAGTGAATATTCACCCGAAGAATTAAAAAGACGAGCAGAAAACGGCGACAATTTTTCGAAGCAATTTTTAAGTATTTTTGTTCCCTACAAAGATAAAGAAGAAGCCCGAAAAGTTTATCCTGAATACATTGCGCTTTTAGAAGAAAATAAAGAGGACGAAGTATATTTTTATCACTGTCCGAAACTAACAGAAGACAAAAGATGTTCGGATTACGAAAACAGACCGCAGATATGTCGGGACTTTCCTGATAATCCTTTATGTATATTGCCCACATCATGCGGATTTTACCTCTGGCGAGAAAAGAGCGAGGAACAAACGCTTTATCTTCATGCTATGATTGAGGTTGTGGAATATTACAAAGAAAAAATTCCGGTGAAGTAATGAAAATATTATCAGGATTAAATTTAAAAGAAATCGAAGAAATAACGGACACCTTAAAGGCCTCCAAATTCAGAGCCCGCCAGATTCACAACTGGATTTACCTGAAATCTGTAAAAGAAATTGATGATATGACGGATTTGTCGGTAAAATTCAGAGAAGAATTAAAGCAAATAGCGACGGTAACTGATGTAAAAATAAAAGTCAAGCAGGTAAGTTCAGACGGGACAATAAAATATTTACTTGAATACCCTGACGGCGAGTGTGTAGAGACGGTTTTAATGCGATTTGACAATCGTGCGAACCTGACAGCCTGCGTAAGCTCACAAATCGGGTGTGCGGTAAATTGTTCATTTTGTGCAACTGGAAAACGCGGATTTATAAGGAATTTAACCTATAAAGAAATTCTGGAACAAGTTTTAACGATCCAAAGAGATACGGGCTTAAAAGTAACAAATATTGTATTTATGGGGCAGGGAGAGCCCTTATTAAATCTTGATAACGTACTAAAAGCGATGGAAATATTTAACGAAAGCTTCCAGATAGGCGCAAGAAGGATAACTGTATCGACAAGCGGAATAATCCCTCAAATGTATAAACTAGCTGAAAACGATATGCAATCGACATTGGCAATTTCGCTACACGCCCCGAACCACACTATCAGAAAGCAGATTATGCCGATAGAAAACAAATACGATATGTCGGAATTAAAAAAAGCGATGAAAAGCTACGTAAACAAAACAGGGCGAAGAATTACGATAGAATATTTACTGATAAAGGATTTAAACGACACAACAGAAAGCGCCAAAGAGCTTGCTGAATATTTAAGCGACATCAAATGCAACATAAATTTAATTCCCTACAATCCGACGGCAAAGAACGATTACAAGCGTCCGTCAAACAATTCGATCCAAAAGTTCAAATACTTGCTTGAGCATTCGGGGAAAAAGGTTACGGTAAGGTTAGAGCGAGGTTCAGACATAGATGCTGCGTGCGGACAGTTAAAAGGAAGGGTTGATAAAGAAAATGAAAGCGCTGATTCAAAGAGTTAAAGAAGCATCGGTCAAGATTGACGGCGAGATTTATTCAGCAATAAATGCCGGCATGCTTGTATTTTTGGGAGTAGAAAAAACAGACACATCTGAAAATGCCGAAAAACTTTCACAAAAAGTTTTAAGTTTAAGAATATTTGAAGACGAAAATGAAAAAATGAATTTTTCAATTCAGGACATAAAAGGCGAAATACTTGTGGTATCACAGTTTACCCTATGCGCAGACTGCAAGAAAGGCACCCGTCCGAGTTTTGATAACGCAGCCAATCCTGAAATCGCAAACGGATTGTATGAGGAATTTGTAAAACTTTTAACAAAATCCGGACTTATTGTTAAGACAGGTAAATTTCGAGCGATGATGGAAATATCGCTTATAAACGACGGTCCGGTGACTTTTTGGGTAGAAAAATAATTAATCCCCACTTGCAAATATTTTATATCTGTGTTATTATATGAATATTAAGTATATTGATATTTATATTTTACCGAGGAGTAATCTTTTTTTAAATTAATTTTTATTATGCAATTATTTTTTCTAATTAAGAGGCTTTCAATATGTATGTAAACAAGTGCGTTAAGTGCGGGCGTGAATTTGAAACAAAAAACCCCAAAAGAGTAATATGTCCGGATTGTCTGTATCCTGATAAGAAGATGATGATAAACCCAACCTCCGGCGATAGTGGAGAATCATACAGTGCTCCCCAACCGGCTGGTGAAGGAGAACAGCAGAATTTGAGAAGTTATAGTACAGAAGACAGACCGCAGTTCTATAACAGCTACTCGAGCGGCGGAAACGAAAACCAAGGTTACAGAAGACCGCAGCAGCAGCGCAATTACAATAACCAAGGCGGCTTTAGACGTGACAACAATCGTCAAGGCGGTTATAACAGAAACAATCAAGGCGGCGGATACAACCAGCGCCGTAACAATCAAAGACCTCAACAGGGCGGATATAACAACAGATTTAACAATAACAGACGCCCACAGGGTAATAACAGATTCAACAACAGACGTCCTCAGGGCAAACCGAAAGCTCCAAAACAGCTTTTAGTAAGCAAGGAGCAGCTTGAACAAATTGAATTGCTCTACAAAACGATGCTTCCGCTTCCAAACCCTGATGCGCACGAAGTTATCGGAGAAAAAATCGGACTTGAACCGAGAAAAGTATTTTTCGGTATAAATCTTGTAAGACAAAAGCTTATGCTTCCGAAAATACCGTTTCCGAAACGTAAGCTTGCAATCTCACCTGATCAGCTTTTTGCGATCAAGAGCTTGTATGAGCCATTGCTTCCGTTGCCTCCAATCGGCTGCCACAAGATTATAGCGGCACAGTTGAAGATGGATGAATGGCGAGTTCACGTAGGAATTGGCTTAATCCGTTCACAAATGGGATTACAAAGATGGAATCAGGACAGAACCGATATTCCGGAAGAATTTAAGAAAAAAATGGAAGAACATCAAGCTTTAGCAGAGGCTAAGGCTGCCGCTAAAGCAGCAGAAAAAGCCGCAAAAAAAGCTGCTGAAGAACAGGCTGCCGCAACAGAAAACGAAGTTGAAAAAGCTGAACCTGCTGAAAATCCAGAAGTTCCGGAGGAAGAAAAGCCGAAACGCGGAAGAAAACCTAAAAAAGTTGAAGTTGAAGAAACAGCCGAGTCATGACAAAATTTATTTCAGTCGGTAAAATCCTGAATTTTCACGGCATTCAAGGAGAAGCAAAGGTCGGATTTTCAAGAAATCAGGAAGATTTTTTCTGCGGTTTAAAAGAAGTTTTTGTGAAATCCGGAAATGAATACAAACCGTTAAAAATAAAAAACGTAAGAGTTCAAAAGAACACAGCGATAGTCAAATTTAACGGAATAAATTCTATCGACGAACTTCTTGAATATAAAGGAAGTCTGCTTTTTGTAGAAGAAGAAACGATAAGAGAATCGCTTGAAGAAGATGAGTTTTTGATAGACGAGCTTGTCGGGTTGGATGTAGTTGATGAAAACGGCCAGAAGGTTGGGTTTGTCGTCGGGGTATCAAATAACGGGGCAAACGATTTGCTATCGGTAAAAACCAAATCAAAACACATTTCTCTTGTCCCTTTTGTGCAGGCAATAGTAACAGAGGTAAGCCTTAAAGACAAAAAAATAACAATAAACAATATAGAGGGGCTTCTGGAATGAGATTTGACGTATTAACACTGTTTCCTGAGATGATAGAAACCCACTGCTCATACAGCATCCTAAAACGAGCAATAGAGGCAGATGTAATTGAAGTAAATACAATAAACCCGAGAGAATTTACACACGACAAACACAGAAAAGTGGATGATACCCCATACGGAGGCGGAGCAGGAATGGTTTTGATGCCGCAGCCTTATGTGGAAGCTTATGAAAGTGTCGAAAAGCTTGAGAATTCAATCACGATAATGCTTTCACCACAGGGAGAACCTTTATGCGAAAGAATTGTAAAAGAGCTTGCGGGATTTAATCAGATAATCTGCCTGTGCGGGCATTATGAAGGATTTGACGAAAGAATCCGCGACATCATAAAACCAAGAGAAATTTCCTTAGGAGACTTTGTCTTAACAGGCGGAGAACTTCCTGCACTTTGTGTAATTGATGCAGTCAGCAGAAAGATTGAGGGGACTTTAGGCAAAATAGAAAGTGCCGAAGATGATAGTTTTTCTGACGGGCTTCTGGAATATCCTCAATATACAAAACCGAGAGAATACAGAGGACTAAAAGTGCCTGAAGTATTGTTAAACGGGAATCACAAAGATATTACGGAATTCAGAAACAGCCAAAGGCTGATTAGAACTAAATTAAAACGCCCTGACTTACTAAAATAACAATGATTTAGATGTAAATTTACCCGCAATGAAAATTAATTTATCTGAAAAAATTGCATTTAATGGAAGACGAGAAAGCCGGCAGACTTACGAAAATTTTCGTAATTTTTTTGACAGAAATGATTCCGTAAAACTTTTAAAAAAGTCTTTGTCACCGGAATTTAAAGCAGGCGAAGGCTTTTTAAGCACAGTTTATTCTATCTGTGAAAATGATACATTTATGCTTAAAGTTGACAAATTTGAGGCAGCACCTTTAAAAAAAATTTCTCTAAAACAAGAAAAAGACTACTTTCCTGAACTTAATCTGGGGCAAAAAATTGCTTCTTTAAACGAATTTGCATCGGTAATAATACGACAAAACGGGCTTCCGTGCGGGATAAAACATTTTGAAAACAAAAAATACCAGCAGGTTACAAAAGCAGATTTACCCGATTTTATTGATTATTTAAGAAAAGTTTCAGAGTTTCCCCAAGAAAGTTACGACGATTTTGAAAAAGAGATAAAGACAATTCACAAAAGATTACACATGTTTGATTTTGTAAACTCTCAAAATGTTCTAATGGACGAAAATTCAAAGGCTTTTAATATAGTTGATATAATAAAACGCAAAACAACACGATTTCTCAACTGCGACCTTGTAATGCCAATGGCACTTCTGGATTTTCAAAATTATTCCCGTTTTTTATTACTTGCTGATGCTGAACAAAAGATGCAAATTTATGAACTTTCCAAAAAGATTATCGAAAAATCCCATCAGGCATATTACGGTCAAAACAGATTTTCGCAGCATTTAATGATTGATTTTTACGCAAATTTTATCGGAATAAAAAACGGCAGAGAATTAACAAACGAATTTTTTAAGATGAAAAGAATTATAAAATCTATTTCTGCAAAAACTTAGTTGTACCTAACCCTAGCCCATCTTTAATGAAGTTAAATCCTGCGTAAGCTGCAAGAGCAATAGCACTACCGCAAGCTAATTTTTTACCTTTTGCAAGCAGCGCAACGGCAGAAAGCCCTAAAGGAACAACGCATTCAACAAGCATTGAGCCTAAGCCTGAAAAATATCCGATTGCGGAATTAAAAAATGACGGGACATTACTGTCCATATGCCATTTCATTACTTTATCTTTAACTTCACTTTTCAAAAGGCTTGGAGAATCCAAACGCTGCGAATTTTCATATAAATCCATGCTTATATCGGCATCTCTGCTTTGCGAGCGGACATCTGCCTGAAGCTTTCCGATATTATGCGCATCACGCAGTATAAGCCCGAGCCCGACGGCTCCGACGCCTTTGGCTATATATTTACCGTAATTATTTTTTACTGCGCTTATAATGTTCATTTTCTATAACCTTATTTCTTTGAGGAATTTTCCGGAACTTCAAATTCCTTTTCAACTACTTTACCTGACATTTTCAGAAGAATATTTGTTGCCTGTGCCGCATCCTGTCCGTAACCTGAGGTTGAATTTTGCATCTTCTTCAAGACATTTACTGTGTAATCGTTTCCTGTGCAAACTCTTGCATCCAACATGCTTAATGCAAGAATTCTTATATGCTGGTCAGGATCCTGAAGCATTTTATTTATTAATGCGGTAAGTGCAGGATCATCTTTTCTGCTGTCGTCCTCCTGAAGTCTTGCAACAACTTCTTTTGCACCCATCATTCGGACTTCTTTGTCTTGACTGTTTAAATAATTTTCAAGATTTTTAATATATTCATCCGTTAATTCAACAACTTTACGCTTTTCGGTTTTCTTCTTTTCTTCCGTTTTGGTTGTTTCTTTATTTTCGGTCGTTGTAGTTGTTGAATTAGTTATATCTTTTGCTGAAGCATTTGAAGTATCTTGACTGTTTCCTAACGAATTGCCAATACCGCCTGAGGATTCCTGAGGCACGTTATTTGTGTTATAAACTGTTGCATTTCCGCCTTGGCCACCTTGGGCTATAATTTGCGGCTGCGGTTGAGGTGCAAATTGCTGGGTATAATAATTCGAAGGATAAGCTATCCCCGGTAAGGACTGTGATTGCGGCATATTGCCCGTCGGATTTATATTTGGAATTCCGACCGACGGATTATAAATTTGAATATTTACCCCTGCATAACTCGGTGATTGCTGAGTTTGCGCTGCCGGTGACTGCTGAACAACAGGTGCTTGAAGAGTCGGCGGAGCTATCGGTGTCGCCGGAATTGTCGGAACTGTATTATACCCTTGAGTTACCGACTGAACCTGCGGGGTTGAAGATTGATGAGAATATGCAGGCTTTATTTGCGGTATCGCACCTTGAATTTGTTGATTTCCCTGATTTTGTACTGATGTCATAACACTACCTTTTTAAACTACTTATATATTAAAAGTATTTTTTTTATAATTTATTGCTCTTATTTTTGAAAGTTTAAGAAATGTTAAATATATTTTTTTAAAAATAAATTTTGAATATAATTAAATTATGGGAAATTACGAAGAAACATACCTTGCCCGCCGACCTCAGGAGCTTTGCAAAATGTGCGGACGCTGCTGCCGAGTGGTTACAACATCTAAACCTTATGATGAATTGCTTAAGCTTCAGGCTGAAAACGACGAAGGAGCTTGCGAATTTTTGCGGATTTTTGTACCTTACCCGTCTATTGAAGCTGCCAGAAAAATCGACGCCGAAGTCGTGGATAACGTAATTGAGCTTTTGAAAGAAGACGACAATTACGATGAAAGCAAATTAACTTTCTATGGATGCAAATATCTTCTGGATAACAATTTATGCTCAATTTATGAAGAACGTCCGGTCTTGTGCAAGCACTGCCCGGCAACACCTTGGTCAATTGTTCCTCCCGGATGCGGATTTGAAGGCTGGCTGTTTCTGGAAAGAGAAAATACCAAACAACGTGTCAGAAAAGCTAAAGAAGATCTCCTTGAACTTGAACTTCTGAAACAGAAAAACCCCTCGCCTGATGTATTGAAAAAAATTGCATCTGTCGAACACAAAATTTCTAACACCATTGAATTATATAAAAAATACGGTTCTTACGACTGGTAATTTATATTTTTATAAGTTTTGTTCTGTAAAATTCAGTGTTGATATTAAGTTTCGTGCCGATATCCAGAAGCATTTCGGCAAAACGCTTGTCACTGTTGCGTTTTGTATTAACACTTGAGGAAATTATATCTTCTATATTAAGATAAATTTTTGCAAAGAATATATTCTGCGCTTCAGATATATCAACCTCCAATTCCAACTTTTCAACATAATCAAACAATTCCAAAACAACATCTGCCTGCTGAATTTCAAAACTGTATGCAAGCCTGTTGATATTTTGAAGAATTTTCTTACTGAAAATTTTGTTGGAAGGCTGCTTATCCAATTTTATACCCATAGATTTCGCTTCGTAATTTATATCCGTTGCCTGCTGCAAAACTGCAGGTTCCACAAAACCGTTGGAATCTTTTATCAATTCGTTAAATCTGCGGCTTAGCGCATATTCGGCTGCAATCTTAAATTCATCGGGAATTGCAAGTCCGAGTGATTGCATATGATAAATTGAACCTTTGCCCTCGTCATACATATCCTGATAAATCTGCGCAAATTTTTCCATCTTATCTTTTAACAGTCTTTGCAAAATTTTGCGTCTTTCCTCTATAAAGATATCCTTAAGCGTAAAGTAATCCTTGCCGAAGTTTTCATCCAATGCCCTTATAATCTCTGTCAGAGGGTTAAGCATAAATATTTTTATCAAATCATTTTTCATTTTGTTGTATTCAATATCGTCAGAATATTCTTTTATTGCACAATGAAAATCCCCGCCTGAATATTGCATTAAAGCGAACATCAAATTTGATTTCTGCATTGTAATTCTTGAACGAATTTCAATATGCCCCACAACAAAATTTGAATTACCTTTTTGAATTTTCTGATAATCGTCACGAATTATTTTATAACAATAGACATCTTCTTCATCTTCAAAATCCTGATATAGAGATGAAATTGCCCATAAACTTGCAACTTGCTTAGTTGTAACGATTGACGGCTTTACAAAATTGTTGAAAATATCTCTGCCCGTTCCGTATTCCGTGATATTACTTTTGGCTTCAGATAGAATTTCTGTAAACCGTGCTTCAAAATCTTTCTTCGTAAAGACTGCCGCAAGCTGCATTGCACGAGCCGCATATTTCATGATTTGAACGGTTTCAATCCCTGAAATTTCAGAGAAAAACCACCCGCAGCTTGTATACATCAACTGTGCCTGTCGCTGTATTTCCAGCAGCTCCATAGCCTTAACTTTATTTTCATCCGACAAATTCGGCTGAAAATTCTCTTTTTGAAATTTGTTTACACTCAATGAACTTCTGTCTAAAATTACATCTATATAATTATTTCTAACCTCCCAGCAATTCTTATTAAAGAATTTTGGAGCCTCCTCCTCAAACAGTTTTACAAGTTCGTCCCGCAAATAATCAAGTGCGTCTCTTAAAGGCTTTCTCCACTTCTGGTTCCATCCCGGATGCCCGCCTGTTGAGCAGCCGCAATCTTCCTTCCAACGCCCGACACCATGGAAACAACTCCAACTTGAAGCCTGTTTTATGTCAACTTCATAATCGCTTCTGTATTTTGCAAGGTACTCTCCATAATTTGTAATTATAAAGCCTTCTTCTTTCGCCTTTATCTGAAGCACATAAGCTAACGCCATATCGCCAAATTTGGTATGATGTCCGTAACTTTCACCATCTGTTGCTATATTTACAAGCTGAGGATAATCTCTGCAATCCGAAATTCCGTCCTTTAAGCGTTTCGCAAATTTATTTCCGTCTTTTAAAAGCTCATCAAAAGCGACCGACTTTGAAATTGCGCCATCGTAAAAGAATAAATCTATAAACTTGCCCGGAGCTGATTTGATGTAATATCTGTAAGATCTTGCAGGATCAATATTCCCCCAGCTTACATCCGTCCACTTCTTATCCCCCTCTTGTCGAACCTTCAAAGCCTGATAAGGTGATAGTACAGTGAATTTTATTCCGTTTTCTTCTAAAACCCTCAAAGTATCATCATCAACTGCTGTTTCCGCAAGCCACATGCCCTCAGGTTTTCTGCCGTAACGGTATTCAAAATCCCTTATACCCCATTTTACCTGAGTTATCTTGTCATTTTCATTCGCTAACGGCATGATTATGTGATTATAAACCTGCGCCATCGCATTTCCATGCCCGTCATGCTCACCGATACTTTCTATATCCGCCTTTATTATACGCTCGTAAGTGAGAGGGGCAAACTGCTCCATCCATGAAAGAAGTGTCGGCCCGAAGTTAAAGCTCATATGCTCGTAATTGTTTACTATATCAAGAATCCTGTTTCTGCTGTCTACTATTTTTGATACTGAATTAGGATTGTAGCATTCTTTATTAATTCTCTCATTCCAATCATGGAAAGGAAGCGCACTGTCCTGAAGCTCTATTGCCTCCAACCAAGGATTCTCTCTTGGCGGTTGGTAAAAGTGTCCGTGTATTGTTAAAAATTTTTCTGTTTGCGCAGCTTCAGTCATTCCATAACTCCTCAAATAAAGTTTCTCTTAAATTAAAAGTCTAATTTGCTTTCTTCTCGGTACCCTTATTTTTCTTCGACAAAACATTAAACTGTTCGGCATCCATCCAAACATCTCCTAAAGCATTCGAAAATACCTTTCCCGAAAATTCAACTATATCTCCGGCATCAAGATCTATATGCTTTTCGGCCTCTGTCCGCTTAATAAAAATCTTAAGCTCAGATAACGGAACATTATGATCCAAAACATCCGGACGCTGGATTAAAAATGATATGTAATCCTCCGAACTTTTCATCGCAGGCTTGTAATCAAGTCCAAGCGTCGAAAATTTATCAAATCTCGCTTTAATTTTTACATTTTTGTTAAGATAAAATGACGGATTATTAACCATATCAAGAGGATTCACACTTAAATACGTTTTAGCAGCAGTAGGTGCCGCAACTGAAATTAACGGATTTTCAAGATTTATTCCAGCACCGTTTGCAAATGAAACCCCTGTTATTGCACTTATTCCGAATACTAACGATAACATAACCGCCGGTAAAATATATCTAAACTTCGCCATTTAATTTTCCCTTCTTTATATCTCAACAATTATATCTTAGCACATAAATCCGTTTTTTGTATATAGTTACGTCATATATCATTTTAGGCAAGTTGAAAATTTAACTTGTCCATGCGGCTGGTATTAACTGCCACTTCTCACTGTTTTTAGGCTGTTTAAGCTTAATTTTATTTTTTTTAAACTGAATTTTAATCAATAATAATTCTATTTTGAACATTTTTAATGTAATCGTTTTTCTGAACGATTGTTAATAAGATTCTTTGATTTATTGTATATATGTTCAGGCTATCGGTTGGATATCTTGAAACGTTTACCCCACTTTTTATAAGGATTTAAACAATGCAAAAGATATTTAGTGCTTTATTGCTTAGTGCAATATTATCCCAAACTTTTACACCCTGTTTTGCTGAAGAAAGAAATTTTAATGATGAAATTTCAAATATTCCTTTAGCCGTACCTGCGGATTACTCGGAGAAAGAAAATTCACAAACACAAGTTTCCGACAACTTATCTGAAGAAACCGCGACTTCCGCAGACGAAATCCAACAAAATAAAACTTCTGATGAAATCAACCTTGTTGATGAAGCCCAAACATTCGGCTGTCCGAATGAAGCAATCACGGTTCAAAGAAACGGTACAGTTGAAGCTTTCAAATCGGCTTACAAATGTCTTGCAGGAAAAGAACTTGCGGCTACCATGCTTGAAAAGGGGAGAACTTTCGACGTAAAGTCAATGCAATCAATGTCTTACGAAACAACAGGCGGAGCGGAAGTAAAATTTGAATCTATGTATCCTGAAAGGGTATTTACGGACAAGGATCCTGTTAAACTTGTATTCACGGGAGAAATAGTAAAAAACAAACCGCCCAGAAAATGCGGTTCAAGCGGAACGCTAAAGGTTATGATTAAGCAGGTAAAACTTGAGAACATAACTTATCCGGCAGAGGCATACATAACTAAAATGAATAAAAAAGGTGTACTTTTAGGGGTAGTAGCAGGGCCATCAAATTATAAAGACAACCTTGCAGACACCGTAAGCAACGGAACAATCCATACAATATATAAAGATCCTTGCAAAACCACGGCAGACGAGTGCGTAAGCACCGTCACAAAACCTTTTTACTTTTTAACAGGAGCCTTGCTTCAAACCGCAGATCTTTTTATTGCACCGATTGTGGCGCTGTTTCTTCCGGGAAATGAAGTTGTAATTCCCGAAGGTACCGAATTTGAAATAAAACTGGAAAATGATATTCCGGTACTTGAGATATAAATTTCGACAAAAAAAAGACCTGTCATTTCTGCCAAGCCTTAGTATATCAAACGTGAAAACCATTGATATTTATAAAATTTTGTACATAGTATTAAAGATGTAACTTATATTATGAGAAGATTGATTTTTAAAGGGGATAAGCTTGCTATATTTTAAACCAAACCGCAAAAGAAAAAATCTTGTCGCAACCCCGAAAAAAGTGCCTGGATATAACAAGCTTACTATAATACTATACCCTGTTTTCAGGACTTTTTCACCACTCAAAAGAATAACTTTTATTTACGTAAATTAGCAACATCGGACTAATTCTTAAGAATTAGATTTATAATTGTTTTTAAATAGACTCAAATTATAGATCATTTTGTATAAGAATTCAATTTCTTTTTCGTCTGCATGTTCAAGATAAGTATGAATCTCTTTTAATAAAATATTCTTATTGTTAAAGTGTTCAAAATCAAATAAATCTACAACTTTTGCATCTAAGGCCTTTGCAATTTTTTCAATATTTTCAGGAAGTGGAAAGTGGGTTCCTTTTTCTAATTTTGAAATGTTAGGAGGTTCTATTCCAATACGTTCGGCAAGCTGTTCTTGCGTAAATCCTTTGTTTTTTCGAAGTTCTTTTACTCTTTTACCGAATTTTTGTTTAATGTTTGTCATAACAGCCTCCATATAAAAGAATAATTGTCTATTCAAATAAAATACATAATAAGTTATGACAATTTTTGTGTGTAAATATTCCTATAATCATATGATGTGTAAAAATTATTAATAAGATATATTAATTTTAATGATGTTTTATAATGTGTTAGGAATGTTTAAAGTAAGGACTGATGAGCTATGAATAATCAAGAATGGAAGGAAGAATTTTTAGAAAATGAATTAAATCTAAAAAGAATCGGAAGAACAAAACTATTTAAAAATTCTGTATTAATTATCTCACCCGCATTGACCGCTAATTGGTTTGGGATAAGACCTGAACAGAAATTCTTGATTGATGAAGAGTTAAATACAGGTTCAAGGTGTTTTTTATTGTTGCGGTTAATTGATAAGGAACTATTTCTATTGGCTGATTATAAGGATATAAAACCAATGATGGATAATGCTGTACCTAAAAGTGGACATTTTCATTTTTCTTTGAAACAAAGTAATACAAATTCTTACATTATTAAAAATGAATCATCTGAAAATGGAATAAAAGTTTTGCCAATTTCAGAAGAAGAAATTAAAAGGAGAATAAAAAATGAAATTTAAGGTTTTGTCGATTTTATTAGTACTTATGATTGCGCTTCCTGCCAATGCTGTGAATTGTGAAAAGAAACCATGTCACAAAAAATGTATAGCGAGTCAGCCTGATTATATAAAAAACCAATGTCGCTGCAATAAAAGGAAAAAGGTTTATTATTGGCGGGTTCCAGAATATGATCCTGCTTGCGATGGTAGTGTGGAACAATATATAATAAAATATTGTGAAGCTAAACGTATATATGATCAAACTTTTTTAAATTACACCGATCCTTATATTCCAAATTCTTATACTCCAAGTTATGATCAAAACTGTGACGGTTCTTATGAGCAGTATTTGGAAAATATAAAGGAATTGAAAAAAATACAGGCAATTAACAATGCGGCGGATGCCCTTAGACAACCTATACAGGTAAATCATACTATATATGGGCAAATGAATCATAATATAAACGGAACTATAAGAACAAATAATTACTACTACGGATATTGATTTATAATAAGACGAGACTGTCTTGGCCTGCTCGCATTAAACGTGTCTCCGGTTGAGTGTTCAAGAATATAGTTCTTTCACACTCAAGCCTCCGCACTTTGCTCGCAGGCCGCTCGAACTCAAAATGATTTCTCGTCCATAGTCATTCAGGCTAATAAAAAACACCCATCTGACGATGAGTGTTCTTTATTAGCGGAAGACGAGACTCGAACTCGCAACAACCTGCTTGGAAGGCAGGGACTCTAGCCATTGAGTTACTTCCGCAACTTTCGCTTTCGCATGAAGATTCTAACCCAAACATTTTTTTTTTGCAATATTTTTCTTTTTTATGCTATTCTCTTTTTTGAAAGGTTTAAAATAAGGAGTATTTATGGAACTTATAGACAGCATAATCGACCACCTTGATAAGATTAACCAGCTTTTAAAATCAACTCACTTTGATTTTATTGTCGGCATTGTAATTAATATCCTTTTAATTATGGTTCTTTTCAAAGTTGTTGATATATTCAGCTCCAAAATTAAAGAACATGCCTTAGCAAAAGATTCTAAAAACCAGTTAATCCAATTTTTACCGATTTTGGATAGAATTTTCAAATTTTTAATAGTGTTCTTTATTGTAGCCTCCTTCCTTCAAAGCTTCGGATATTCGGTAACGTCACTTATCACAGGTTTCGGAATTACAGGTTTAGCAGTCGGCTTTGCAGCTAACGCAACAATCGCAAATATTTTCGGCACACTTTCTATTTTCAGCGACAAAGCTTATAGAATAGGGGATTACGTCATAGTAAACGGAGTTGAAGGATACGTTGAAGATGTAAATTTAATGTCCACAAAAATCCGAACTCTGGACAATTTTTTGTATATTGTTCCGAACAGCAGTGCCTCAAACAGCAATATATGCAATGTTTCTGCCGCAAAAAAACGAAGAATTAATGAAATTTTTGCGCTGACTTATGACACACCTGACGAAAAACTTGAAAGAGCAATTCATATTTTAGAAGAAATCCTTCATGAAAATAAAAACATTCACAATGATTATCTGGTTTTTACAGACACCCTTGCGGACAGTTCTATTAACATCAGATGTATAGCTTATGCCAAAACCGGTTCTTACAATGAATACAAAAAGATTGAATCCGAAATTTTATTAGAAGCAATTAAAAGATTCAGAGCAGAAGGGCTTAACTTTGCATTCCCGTCAACATCTGTTTACATTGAAAAAACAGGCGCGTAACCATGATTATAAAAATTATTGCGCTTGGAAAACTTAAAGAGAAATTTTTAAAAGACGGAATTGAAGAATTTGAAAAACGCCTGACACCTTATACAAGCCTTGAAATCATTGAGCTTCAGCCGGTTGAAATAAAGGATAAACATTTAATTTCAAAAGCACTGGATGAAGAAGCAGAAAAAATTCTTACTTATATCAAGCCTCTATCTTACGTCATAACCCTTGAAATTAACGGCAAAATGCTATCCTCTGAAGATTTTGCCGTTAAAATCGACAATCTTACAAAAGAAGGAATTGCAGAAGTAATTTTTGTAATCGGTTCATCCTACGGGCTTTCGCCAATGATTTCAAACAGGTCAAATTTTAAGATTAGCTTGTCGAAAATGACTTTTCTGCACCAATTTGCAAGACTTATTCTTATTGAACAAATTTATCGGGCATTTAAGATTATCAAAGGCGAAACTTATCATAAATAATTTTGCAATTTTTATAAAAAATGCTATAATTAAAAAGCAAATAATACACGGGAGAGAGATACTATGGAAACTTTTGAACTTAATTATTCTTTAGAAGAATTAAAAAAACGAACAAATAAAGACTACCTCAGCACAAAAAAGATGCTAGAAGAAGATGCTCCCGAATATTTAGCACTGGAAGACGGAGATAAAAAAGCTCTTAAAAACCTAGTAAAAGCGGCATTTTTTATAGAAAAGGTTTTCAAACGCCAGGACAACCATCATAATATAGCCTTTGAAGCATTTCTCGATAACGAGATTCTAAAAGGCAATAAAGAAGCAGAATTGACACATATACTTTTTTCAGCACAGAAAGGAATGTGCGCAATAGACAGAGAAACAACAAAAATAAATCTTGCAAAAGGCATAACGGAATGCCCCGGAAAAGGTTTGTACCCTGAAGATTTAACAAAGGAAGAATTTCATAAAATTCTTATAAAGATGTTAAATGACGGCAAAACGGAAGAAGTTCGCCAAATTCTCAACCAGCGCTCAGTTGTAGAAAGAAAAGATGATGAACTTGTCGGAATAGATTACGTAAAATATTTCAGTGAAGAATTCAGAATGGCAGCCGAAAAACTGGAGGAAGCCGCAGACACATCAACAAACGACAGTTTTAATGAATACTTACGACTTCAAGCAGTAGCTCTAAGAGAAGCAGACCCGATGCTTGACGCATACGCAGATAAAAAATGGGCAGAATTGCAAGACACCCCGTTGGAATTTACAATAACAAGAGAAAACTATGCTGACGAAATGACTGAAAGTGTTATTGAAAATGAAGAACTGAAAAAACTTCTGGAAGAGAATAATATAAAACCGATATCAAAAGATTTTCTTGGCGGCAGAGTGGGTATTGTAAATAAAAAAGGCACTGAGGCTATCTTAAAAATAAAGGAATACCTGCCGCTTCTTGCAGCAAACATGCCCTATCACGATGAATACGAGCAAAACATTTCGCAAACTGAAGACACCAAACAAACAATGATAGATGCAGACATTGTGGTTTTGTCAGGAGATGTTGGAGCTTACAGAGCAGGGATTACGCTTGCCGAGAATCTTCCGAACGATGACAAACTTTCACTTACAATCGGAGGCGGCAGGAGAAATGTCTATCACAGACAAATTCGATTTATTTCAGAAAAAGAAAAGCTTCAAAAAAGGCTTGATGCAATATTAGATAAAGAACAGCACAAATTTTACTTTGATGAAGCAGACCACTGGTTTACGATAGGCCATGAAAACACCCATTCACTCGGGCCCAACAAAGGAACCGAAGCCCTTGGCAAATACAAAAGTATTATTGAAGAAAACAAAGCTGATATGGGCGGGCTTGCATTCCTTGATATTCTTGAAGAAAAAGGAATGTACACCCACGAGCAGGTTTTGCAGATGCTTGTAACCTTTGCGGCAGACAATTTTCTAAAATCAAAACCGACACTTTCTCAAGCCCACAGAGTAAGAACGGTTATGCAAACGAAATATTTTATAGAAAACGGCGCAATAGAGCTTAATTCGGAAGGCAAAATTCACGTAAACATAGATAAAATGATTCCGACAGCAAAAAAAATGCTTGCAGAAATTGTAAGAATACAAATAGATGCAGACTTTAAAAAAGCTGAAGAATATGTTCTTTCAAACTTTATCTGGACAGAAGAATTGGAAACTATTTCACAAAAACTAAAAGAAATAGACAAAACTCTGAACGGCAGAACAGAATCACCGCTTGCCTTAATGCTTTTAAAAAGCTAATAAAATCAAGAACCTTACGGCACAGGATCATACCCGCCGTCATTCCACGGATGACAGCGGCAAATTCTTTTTATTCCAAGCCATCCGCCCTTTCTAAGTCCGTATTTTAAAATTGCTTGGCGGGTGTATTCAGAGCATGTAGGATAAAACCTGCACACAGCAGGAGTATGCTTTGAAACCTTTTGATAAATCCCTATTAAAAATAAAACCATTTTCTTAAGCATTTCTACACCCTACATAGCGTAACTTTCGCCGATTGTATCAACCGCCTCAACCTTAATATCAGTAATAAGTTCAGAATAAGAAATAACAACAACAGTCGGGATGTGACGTTCCAAAAGCTGATAAAGAGGAAGTCTGATTCTTGGAGAACAAAGAACAACAGGATTTCTGCCGCATGCCTGATGCGCACGCACCATCGTAGAAGCCGTTGTTTCAATCAATTCCTGCACCTGCATAGGATTTAAAAGAAACATTGTACCAAGTTCCGTCCTTTGACAACTGTCATCCAGAGTTTTTTCCCACTCAGGTGAAAGCGTCAACGCATATAATACTTTGTCATCCTCAACGTTTGCAAGGCAAATCTGACGTCCTAAAGCAGCTCTCAAACGTTCAGACAAAATATCGGGTTCTTTTGAAAATCTTGCGTAATCGCAAAGTCTTTCAAATACGAAAATAATATCTTTTATTGAAACTTTTTCTCTGATTAAGTTAACAAAAATCTTTCTCAAATCGCTTGTGGAAATAATTGTAGGCACAAGGTCATTGACAAGAGTCGGGTCTTGAGAACGTACAAGTTCCATAAGTTTAAGGACATCGGTCTTTGTCATAACTTCATCAACGTGTTTTCTTACGCATTCCTGAAGGTGAGTAACGATAACATCCGTTGAATCAAAAGCCGTCACAGATCTTGCGGTTTTGGCATCATCCGGCGTAATCCAATATGCTTGAGTTTGATAAGTCGGATCAATACCAATTATTGCATCCTGCGGAACTTCTCTTTTTATAGAATCCCACTGATCAGCTATAACCATAAGTCTTCCTGGGTAAACATACCCTGTATCGACGGTATTACCACGAATTTGAATCATATACTCGTTAGCATCAAGAGCCGACGAATCCATAATTCTTATGTTCGGCAAAATATACCCCAACTCATCCGTAACCCTTTGACGAAGAGCTGCAATTTTAGCAAGCAATTGACCTTCCTGATCCGGATCGGCAATTACAAGAAGGTTTGAACCAACCTGAAGGCTTAAAATATCAACCCCCAAACGCTCATACATTCTGTTCGGGTTAACCAAATCCTGCATGTTTTGTCTAACGCTTTCCAATTGTCCCAATTGAGATTGAACATCAGCATTAATAAGGGTTGAAAATCCGGTAATTCCAAGTCCGATTGCAAACAAGAAAAACGGTAAAAACGGAAGCCCGGTTCCTTGCCAAAACCAAGTATGCCCCGTAAATGCCAGTAAAAGCAAGAACCCAGCAGATAAAAACAGAGCGTTCGGCTTACTTTTAATTTCAGCCGTAACATCAGATCCTAATGAATTAGCAGCAGAAGCACGTGTCATAAATATACCTGCTGCAATTGACATCAACAATGAAGGCACCTGAGATGCCAAACCGTCACCTATTGTCAATATCGTATATTGGTTAACAGCATCAGCTATAGGCATTTGGTTCATAAGACATCCGACGCATAAACCGCCGATAATGTTGATAAGTACGATAATAATACCCGCAATAGTATCCCCTTTTACGAACTTCATCGCACCATCCATTGAACCGAACAAGTTTGATTCTCTCTGCAAATCTTCACGTCTTTGTGTTGCTTCTTCCGGTGAAATTAACCCCGCATTAAAGTCAGCATCAATCGTCATCTGTTTACCTGGCATAGCATCCAATGCAAACCTTGCAGAAACTTCGGCGATACGTTCCGCACCTTTTGTGATTACCATAAACTGTACAACCGTTATGATAAGGAAGATTACACCACCGACAACCATGTTACCACCGGTTACGAAGGTTCCGAATGCGTGGATAACTTCTCCGGCTTCCCCTTTTGAAAGAATTAACCTCGTTGATGCGATTGAAAGTACAAGTCGAAACATTGTTCCGATAAGGATTATAGAAGGAAATGCCGCTAATTCCAAAGTCTTCTTAACATACAACGATATCATCAGCAAAACAACACCGAGCGTTATATTCAAACAGATTGATACGTTTACAATCCAGTTTGGTAATTCAACAAGCAACAAGACAATAAGCAATAAGACGAATACCGCCATTGCAACTTCACTTAAATTTGTACTCCCTGCTGATCCTTGTGCTGCCATTAAACTTCTTTAAGCGCCTCCATAACTATTGCGATTTGACTTTCTATTGTCGCATCTATTACACCGTTATTTGTTGAAACTATACAACCGCCTTCTGATACTTCTTCATCAGGCAATATGACAATCTTCGTTTCCAAACCCGCCTCATTAAGCATCTCAGGAATCCCCTGCTTTGCTATACTTACCTGTGACGGATTTACCCTTATCGTAACTTTCGGTTCCTCTTTTGATAGTGTTTTCAGAATTTCCGTTATTTTGGATAACACAATCTGAGGATTTTGAGTTACTTCATTTTTAATTATTTTTTGAGCTATATCAATACTTATTTCCAAAATGTCAGGCGCAATATACTCAAAAACCTCTTGCGGAGCGCTCAAAAAATCTTTGAAGGCCTCTTTAACCTGCGCAATATCCTCTGCTGACTGATTTAAGCCCTCCTGATAACCTTCTTTGGCCGCTGCTTCTCTAATACTGTCGGCTTCTTCTCTTGCTCTGGAAATCAAATTCCGCTCATCTACACGCCTGAAGCCTCGCCTGCGATCGCCACGACGTCTTTCATGACGCTGTGAAAAATCTATGTTGTCTAGATTAAACAAATCAATTTCTTCAGGATCTTGTGCTTCTTCTTGAGGCTGTTCGGTTTCTGCTTCAAACTCTTCATCTTCCGGCTGTGCATTATCAATATTTACATTTTCTAAATCCGGCATGCCTAAATCAGGCTCATCCATAGGAAGCGTTTCATATCCCAAATCTCCCGCTTCCGGTTGAACCTTAATAATTTCCGGTTTGGAAATCTTCGGTTTTCCGGTTCTTTTCTTTTTGATAATCATGATTCAATTTCATTATACACTATGTTCAAGATGTGAGGCAATAACCGCCGCAACTCGAGGTGACATTTTATAAAATTCACCTTCTAATGCGTTGAAAACAAATCTGCGAACATTCGGTCTTTCAAGCTGTACCATTGATTCCAGCTTCTGTCTGTCCATCATTGATGCTGTTGCTTTTACTCTTTCAACAAGTAAATTTGTATTAACTTCTGTTGCGGAAGGAAGATTTTTTCCTATATCCTCCAGCACACGCATTGTTACTGACGGATCAACTTTTTCTTCCAAATTGTCCACATACATATATCTTAAAACTGTTCCTGCGTCATCCTGCTCAAAGTGGTTCAAAATCGACTGAACTCTGTCATCAGTTACTCGTTTAAGCAATAACGCTACCGCAACAAGTTTAAGAAGTTTCGGGGGTTTGTATTTTTCAATAGGCTTCGACATATCAACCGGAGATGCCGGCGCACCTGCTTTTGCAGGAACAGGCGGTGCTGATTTTGCTGCTGCCGGTGCTGATTGTGAAGGCGCAGAAGCCGGCGCCGGGGCCTGAGGTTGTGGAGGAACTTGCTGTTCATCCTGCATCTGCTGCATCATTGCATCTATGTTTGACTGCTTTACCGCCTGTTCCATTAACGCTTCGGATATTAAATTCCTGTCTTTTAACTCTTTTATAGATTCATCATAAGCTTTCTTTACATGATGCTCTATAAGCTGCAATATCTGATCCTGTGGTAAATTTTGCCTGAATGTCTGCTGTGCTATCTCAAAAATCGTATAAGCTATTTTCTGCATTATAGGATCCCAGTATTGCTGCGGAATACCTGATCTTATAAGGTCCACTGACTTATGGAATGACCACTCTGCTATTATTTGAGTAATTAGCATCGCCTGTTCGGCATTAAAATTGCTTTCTTTATCTTCGGCAAGAGCCTTTCCTGCCATATTGGACAAATTGAAAAGGGTGTTTATTACAAATTGCTTCTGATTCTCATTAAAGTCCGCAGGCACTATGTCTTTTGCCTGTGCTGTCAGATTTTTTGCAAATTCTGCGTAATCAAACCCTTTTATCGCCATTAAATTTCCCTTTTTCCTATTTTTATTTTACTTGAAATTATGTTTCTTCTATCCAGCTCTTTATCTTATCTGCCGCATCTTTTTCGTCTGATTCAGATATATTTGCAGACATATTTGCAAGAGTGTTAACCAAATCATCCGTTGTATGAAGTGCAAGATATTCTCTCTGTTGAGCTTCCAACAAGCCTTGCGCTAATTCTGACTGTCTTTCCGTAAGTTGAGCCGCTCTTGTATTCATATCTTGAATTAATCTGTCTTGTTCTGCTTCTTTCTGTCTTAGCATTGCAACTTCTTTTTCGTGTTCTTCCTGAGCTTTCTTCAACTTGCTGTGAACAACTCTTGATACACCTATTAAACCGATTACGCACAATGCAATCGTAATCCACCAAGGATTGCCGCTTTCATCAGGCTTCGGAAGATTTGCCTGCCTGTCGCCTGCAAGGTTAAGCTCTGATGTATCTGAAAATGCTATCGTTACATTTTCCGGTAAAGCTTTCGGGCTTGCTGTTGTCGCTATTAACTCTTTTAATTCTTCTACCGTTGTATTTGCAGGTATCGCTGTTTTCTCCATCGTTACGGCAATTGAAATTTCTTCAACAACTCCCGGCTTCAAGTATTCATTCGTCTGGGTTTTTGTAACGCCGTATTGAGTTTCTGTTGCTGAACGAGAGTAACTTCTGTCTTGACTTGAATTCTGACCTCCTGCTGATATTCCGTTTGGAATATATACACTTACCGCATTAGGATTTTCATTGCTGTCACGAGTCTGATCGCCTAATCCTTCCGTAAATGACTGTTCCGAAACCGAAGCTTTCTTTGTCGGATCATATTCTATCCTTGTTCTTTCCATCGGAACCTGACGCAAATATGTGCTTACCGTTGCAGTATAGTTTCCGGCACCGATTAACCTGTCAAGCTGACGCGAAACTTTTTGCTGCATGTATTTGTCATTTTCCTGAAGTTTAGACAACATCTCGTCATCTGCGTCTATCATGCTTGAATATACGTTACCGTTTGTATCCGTAATTGAAACATTATCCGCAACAAGCCCGCTTACGCTTCCTAATAGAAGGTTAGTTATCGCTTTTACTTTTAACGGATCAAGCTTATCTCCTGCTGGAATCGAAACCTGTACCGTCGCTGTCACAGGTTTCTGCATTGAGGTAAACATTGATTCCTCCGGTATTGAAATAAATACCGACGCATTCTCTATCGGGGGAATCTTTCTTATAAGTCTTGACAATTCTCCGTTTATTGCCCTTGCTAATCTTATCTTTTTATCTTCTTTGGTTGATGTAAAATCACCTTTGTCAAAAATTTCAAGCCCGACATTTTGATCCATTAAACCGCTTTTTACTATCGCCAATAGCGCCTGATCTCTTTGAGTTAAAGTGTATTCTTTCAAAAATATTACCGATTTCGTTCCGTTTTCTTTGCGGCTTGCAACAATGCCTTCTCTTGCCAATAGTGCCTGTATTTCTATCGCTTTTCCAAGATTATCCGTCTGTAAAAGATCCAAAGGCTCTTTTATTACTTTTTCACTGACTACTCGGGCTGCCCCATTACTGTTCTTTCCGCTACCGGCAATTACCCCGATTGATATAATCGCAATTACGATTGTTACGGCTGCCGCTACTACACCGTATAATAAAATCTTATTCTCAAGTAATTTTTGAAAGTCCATTTCTTCCCCGGTCTGTTTTTTGTTGTTTTATGTTTTTCCCTAATAAAATGTAGTATATTAAACTATTCTACACCTGAATTTGCATTACTTTATCATACGCTTGTATGACTTTTCCCGTAATCTGTGTCGCTACGTTTACGCTGATTTCCGACTTTGCCATCGCTGTCATTACATCGTGAATATCTATGTTGTTATTCCCGCTCATTACGTCTTTCAAAAGGTTGTCAGGTGCATTCAATTCTGCATTCAGATTCTCTACAAGCCCCGAAAATACTGCCTTGAAATCTCCTGTTGATGGTGTTTCCATTCTTCTTAACCTCATTGGCTCCATTCCATACACTCCGCTATCCAGCTTTGTGTGCTGAATTCTGGCTTCCAAATCATATTTAGGCATCCATCCTGCATTGTATTCCATCTGTTCCCTGCCTTTCTTTTCTTATATTAACTTATACTCCGCGGTTTTGTTAAGTCATTTTTACTCAAAATCAACCGTTCGATGTAGACAATATACAAGATTTCATACAAATTATTTAATGATTTTTCGCCTAAAGTCATGTCATAGCAAGATTATATTATGCTCTTAAATTCTCCGCACCGGAAATTTATCTTGTTTCATCAAGCTCTTTTCTTATATCCTCTACTGTTACATATTTTATCGGTGAATCTTCATTCTTCTTTAAATAAACATCTTTTATTCCTGCTTGAACTATAAATCTTTTACACAAAATACAAATAAAATCGTGTCCCCAAATATACATCGTTGAACCTTTGCATCTGTCTTGACCTGCTTGTATTATGGCGTTCTGTTCAGCATGAATTGATCGGCAGGTTTCGTATCTTGTACCTGACGGTATATTGTTTTTTATACGATAACATTCACCTCTTTCATAACAGGATTCAACTTTTGACGGCGTCCCGTTATAACCTGTCGCTTTTATCTTCTTATCATCCCCGACTATTACAGCCCCAACCTGCGCTCTTATACAGTTTGAACGGCTTGCACAAGTCTTTGCTAAATCCAAAAAATAATCATTCCAAGATTTTATTTCCATACTTCATATCCCTTTCAGTTAAATCTATTCTAGTATAAAATAAAATTCCTGCAAAGTTTATTACTATTTTGAACCGAGAATTATCTCCATTCCCTTTATCAGATTTTTTAATTGCTCTAACTTTTCACGACTGTCAAGGGATTCTGCCGCTAATCTTATAAAATTCAATTTATTTAAGTCATCTCCGATTTTATCCAAATCTTCGTTTATTAATTTACGAATTTTTCCCGTTTCCACTTGCTCCTTTGACATCGCAACCTCTATCGTGCCGTCAGGATAATAGGTTTTTATATGCGAAAGCTCGCCATCCGCCTCTTTGTAAACCACTGTAATCGGTTTATTTATATTTTTTGCCGAATTTAGCATACTTTTATCGGAATTTTCTATATTTTCACACTCCCAAAAACTCTCCGCCTGTTTTTGCGTGAACCTCTTTGTGTAATTTGCAAGATTTATGACAGTATCATTCAACGACACCTCAAACACAGGCCTTTCATCCGTTCCGTTTGATAATACCGCATATTTTTTATCCCACTCAAAATCAAACAATACCTTTAAATCTGTTTCCAAGTATAAACTTATTTTTTCTAAAGTCTCAACTGACGGAAAATTGTCTCCCGATTCTATTCTGGATAATTGCCTGTGTGATATACCCAAATCCTCCGCCAGCCGCTCCTGAGTTAAACCTTTGGATTTCCTTAGATATTTTAAATTCTCGCCGAATGCACTTTTTAAATTTTTATACATATTATCCGTCCTTTTAATATACTATCTTTATTACCCAAACGATTTAAGGGTGTATAAAGTCATATTTTTTCTTAAATTAATTGACATTAGACATATCACGTCTTATAATGAAATAAAGCTTGTTTGGAAATATTCTCCAAAATGCTTATAATTTAAGACTTTATCTGTTTAAGACAAATTAGAATAATAAAAATAAAAAACAGACATTATAATTCCAAAAACTTTTTCAAACTATTTTAAAAGAACAAAAGGTCTGCACAGTTACCTTTATAAAGTTCTTAATAAAAAGTAAACGGCAGTATTACTGCCGTCTTTTCTTGCATTCGACAATTTGTTGACATAAATATTAAGTCTTATTAAAATCAGAGTTAATCGGAGGTTTAATTTTGTTTTTCAGGAAAGAAAAAATCGGAAGCAAAAGAATTATTACGATTTTCGGGTTGAAATTCCGATACAACACTGCAAGAAAATATAAATACACCCCAATTAACACAAACGGCTTAACGGATAAAAAAAGAGAACCGAAAATTATTGTTTCGCTGACTTCTTTTCCTGAAAGAATTCCAAGCCTTTATAAAAATCTTTCCTCTTTACTCAGCCAGACAGTTAAACCAGATATGGTTATTTTATGGCTTGCAGAAGAACAATTTCCAAATCAGGAAAAAGATTTACCTGATGAGGTTTTAAGGCTTAAAGACTTTGGGCTTACAATCCGCTGGTGCAAGGATTTACGATCTTATAAAAAGCTTGTCCCGACCATTCAGGAATTTCCGGAAGATATAATAATTACAGCAGATGATGACGTTTTTTATCATCCCAAAATGATTGAAAGATTATACAAATCTTACCTGAAATATCAAAATCATATCCACTGCCACAAAACAAAGAAAATCACCTTTAAAGATAACAAAATAAAAACAAAACAAAAAAAATGCTACAAATACCCCTCTTTCGGGAATATTCTTGTCGGAGTCGGAGGAGTTTTATACCCCCCGCATACTCTATTCAAAGATATAACAAACGAAGAACTTTTCAAAAAACTTGCCCCGACAAATGACGATTTATGGTTCTGGGCTTCGGCAGTATTAAACAATACAAGAATAATGAAAGTTAAAAATAATATTGACGAACCGATAATTATTGAAGAAACTTATTCAACACCAAGCTTAGCCGAAATTAACAATCACGGAGAAAAGCTTTTTTACACCCAACTTGAAAATATCTTAAATCACTACAAAGATTTAAAAGAAAAAATCCTCTCTGATATAAAAAACTGAATCTTTCAAAAGCATTAGAACTTCAGATTTCTAATCCCTGTTACAACAACGACAATGCCGAATTTATCGGCAGCTTCAAATATATCAGAATCATTTGGAGCACCGCCTGGTTCTATTATTAAAGATATCCTTCCTTGAGCTGCCGCATTAATACAATCTTCTGATTCTACCGGATCATCATAAGCCATCACAGCATCTTTCGAATTTTCACAAGCTACATCCAAAGCCAATTCCGTTGCTGATATAAGATCAACCTGCCCCTGAACTATCGCTGAGGTTTTAAAGTCTTTTGCTATAACAACCGAATTTGTTCTTGCATATTTTGAAACTTTCCAAGCAAAAATCGCATCCTCTAACTGCTCAGTTGTCGGCTTTGTTTTCGTTGCAACTCTAAACAAATCTTTATCCAATTCGCTTTTATTTGCATCCTGAACCAAAATTCCAAAAGGTGTTACATTAATTTCTTCCGTTATAAATTTCTTGAAATCCTTCAATGCCGTTGTCACTCGAACAACTTTTAAATCGTTATTTTTTCTCAAAAGCTCAAGAGCATCATCCTCATAATAAGGTGCAACAACTACTTTTACAGACATTGAATTAAGATGTTTTGCAACTTCGAAATTTACCGTTTGTGAAAACGCAATTGTCCCGCTAAATGTCGCAAAAGGATCGCAATCAAACGCTTTTGTATAAGCTTCAAATATACTTTTACCCAAAGCTACCCCGCAAGGCAGGTTATGCTTAACAATAGAAACTGCATTGACATCATAAAATTCACTCACCAAATTAACTGCCGTTGTTACATTCAAAATATCATTATGCGAAAGCTCTTTTTCGTTTAAAATTATGTAATCAGCCATCACGTCAGACTTATACAAAGCAGCCTTCTGCTGCGGATTTGAACCGTATTTTAAATCATAAAGCTTCGACCAGCTGAAAAGCTTTCTCTCATCCTCTCCTGAATAAACCCCGATTTTTTCAGAAACCGCCGCATCATAATCCGCTAAATATTGAAATGCCTTCAATGCAAACATTTGACGCTCATAAGGGTTAACATTTATTGAATTATAAAAATCATCAACATCTGTTACAACAATTGTATTTTCAAAATATTTTGCTCCGGTTCTCAAAATCGCAAAATCGGAAACATTTAAAGCCTCCGTAAATTGTCTTATATCATCCGTTTTTTCCGCAATATCATCTACCGGCTGAAGCATTACTATAATCATATCCAGATTTTCTTTGACAAGATTTTCCATTGACGACTTCTTGTAAAACCCGTCAGATAAAACCATGTCCTCTATATCCGAAACATTCAGACCTTTTTTACGTAAATTTTCAAGAGTTTTGCCTGATGAAACCAGCTCATAATCAAACTTTTCTGCCAGAACTTTTGCATAATCCGACACTAACTCTTCTTCATAAACGCTGATATAAACTTTCTTTTTCATAAAATTCCCTTTGCCCGAGTTATAATATACCATAGCCATTGTATCCGGGCAAGCTTATATCCTCTTTTGTCAAATAAACTGATACGTTTTGTAATCATTTTTAACTAAAAACCTTGAATTTCTTGAAATATATTTGTGTCCTTTGTATAATTTTGGTAGTTATAAGAATAATTTGAGGAAAAAAATGGTAAATAACAGAATGACCGAAGGTGTCGGAAAAAAAATAGTTGATGCACTAAAAAAACAAACAGATGTCGAAATTATGCCGCAAGAAAATATTGAGGATTACGCACCTCAAACAGAAAACGCTGAAGAACCGGTCTATAACGAACCAATGCCTCCGTTTGATTTTTTACAGGACGGCGCTCAAGGTCAAAAAAATAATCTTGACTCCTCAAATGACTTTATGTCTGTTCCAAACCAAAACACATACAACTTTGGTTCAATTCCGGAACAACAATCAGCTTCTCATCCGTTAATTAATGAACATTTTACAGTTGATTCGGAAGTGTTTGCACTTCCGCCCAATGTTGAAGTTCTTAAACAATTGATTTCTAAAATTCCTGCAAATGTTTCTAAGCAAACCGGCGCTCAAATTATTAAACAAACAATGGAAGCTCTCGGAATTTCTATGAAAGGTGTATTGCAAGAAGCTCAAGCCGCTCAGGAAAATCTTAACGCTTCCGCTCGTGAATGCCAAAACAGCATCGCCGAATGCAAAAGACAAATCGGACTTCTTGAAAATCAAACTCAAAAAATTCATCGTCAATATTCTATGCTTAACGATATTATAAGCTTGTTTATTCAGGCAGGAAATTAAAATTCTTTATAATTAACTTTTATTAGTTATAAGAGAATGCTTTGCCTATATTGCCGTATAACCTTCCTCGACAAGATTCAAGTTCTGTGGTTACCATTTGTAGTCTTGTCTGATATTGAATCATCTGCTGTTCAAGTTTTTGCTCTAATACTTTCAACTTTGCCTGACGTTGATTCAACTGCTTTACAACCGGTGAATCCGGTGAATAATCGGTGCCTACCTGCATTAAATCACTTGCAGCTTGAGTTAAACCCATTCTCGATTGAGTTATCAACTGAATTTTGTATTCCAAATCCAGCTTTTGATTATTCAAATACTGCATTCTTATGGAATCTGTAATGACACCCATTTTTCCGTTCCTTTATCTGGTTTCGTTGAGATTGTTGCCCTTTAGAAAGGTGTGCTGATTGTTTTCTGCAATCAACTGTTCCATCTTTCTGAATTGATGCATATGATAATTCAATCTGTATTGTGCCATTTTTCTTTTCTTATTCATTGTAAGAAAATCTTTTAAACCATCTACAAACGAATTTATCAACGCTTTTATCGGGTTTTTCCTTATCAGGAAGTTCTTTGAATATATCGCAAAGTCCAAAAACCGCTTTATATTCATCTCTAAAGTATCACGAATCATATTAATCCTTTACACTTTAGACCTACAACTATATAAAAACATTTATAATACTGAAATTGCCATGTTTTTCAGATTTTCTTAACATGTCTTAACGTTGCAAGTCCACTCATACTTTGTGTCATTACAAAGTATTTATCGGCAAAGACCAATAAAACTTTAGGGTATTTTAAGCAAAATTTACAATTAAATTAGAGGTTTTGAATAGCTTTGCTGTCACCATCAATGGACTCTTTAAGCATCTTTTTAACAACATCACCTTGCGTATCAAGCATTTTGCAAACGGTTTCAATATTACGAACTTTGTTAGAAAGCATAACATCAGCGTTTGCGGTAATATTACCCGTAACATTTTGATAAGCGGCAAGAGCGGCCGAAGTTGTACCCTGCATCAAGTTACCCATAACAAGTGCCGGAAGCCCGTATTCACCAAGGTAAGGAGCTGCTGCCTGCATAATACCGCCCCATCCTGAAATTACACCTGCAATCGGAAGAACAATATTACGTGCAGCCATACCAAAACCGTTAGCAGTACCGACACCGTAAGCCGCAGCGCTTGCGATATCGGCAATTCCGCCAATACCTGATGCGTAGCCCGTTGCAACTCCGCTGTCAGTTCCCCAACCGGAAACAATAGAAGCCGCGCCTCCCGTTGCATACCCGTCTAAACCCCAAGATATAGGAGCAGCACCGCCTCCCGGAAATCCTGAATAATTATACAATGAATCAATCCCGAATGCGGAATTTCCCGTAAATTGCGAAGCATAAGAGGTTCCGGGGATATTCATAACCTCAGAAGCTCCAAAAACATTAGCAAAAGAGGATGGTGCCAACAAACTTGCCATTCTGTACAAGAAACTGCCGGTCATTTCAAAACCTGTTCCTGAACCGCTTCCGGATACCGTCAAGTCACGCAATTTGTCATAAGTTTCAAAAAGCTGTGCTTTGGCATCCCCGCTTGCAGAGCCGAATTTGTTTGCTATTACCAGATAACTGTCGTTTTTGTATGCCATTTTTACCTCTTTGTACCTGCATTAATATTCTTGTAACAATATTACTAATATTATTCGAATGTTTTGAAAGTTGATTCGATGTTCTTTTCAATAACCTTCGCTACTGCTTCCATTTCTGTCTGAAGAGCTTCTTGCTCTGTATCAAGCTGTCTAAGTCTTAATTCAAGTGTTCTGTCCTGTTCTTGAATTTTCTTAGTTTTAGCATTAATATCTTCAATCTTCTTTTCATAAACCTGCTGATCATAATAATACTGGTTCATTGCATCATTATAAGCGGCTTCATCCGTAATCGTTTCTGTATTCAAAGTTCTTACCGCTGAAGAATTTTCATATCTGATAGACTCAGCACGACCTTCACTGTTGAAATCTATAAGTGCTTTTTCTGTTCTTTCAATTTTCGTTGAAATATCCTGCGCGCAATAGTATTTCAATTCCGGCTGATTTTCTGTGGGCATTGCAGGATTAGTCGCACCTTCCCAAGAGGACATCAAATCTTCATAACACGCAAAATACCTTTGACCTGAGCTTTCCCAAGTATAAATTGTTGACGGAGAAGCCGCAAATGTTGAATCCGGCCAATCTTTTAAAATCTGCTCATACTGTTCTTTTTGTTCTTTATCTGTCGGGTCGTATATTGAAAGCTCAATATTACCAAGCATTGTCGGAACACCCGTTGCAACGGAATAATCTGTCGCATTAGCATCACCGGAGATAACTCCGTTTATATCATTCTGTGATATAAAGTGTACGGCTGCGTTTTCATCAGTATACATGTAGATGCTATTCGGATCTAATTTGCCAAGTTCTGCATTCTGTGCAACTGCCTTGTCAAATGCTATCTTCATTGATTCATTTGTTTCATCATATTTTGTGCATTCATTGCCGTTTACTGTATATGAAGTTTCGCCGGTTTCGGGATCTGTCGTTATGCCTATCGGGTTTGCTTCTATTTCCATAACCGCTGCTCTTGAGCCGCTCATATAATAGTCATTTGCTGCGCTTTCACCTTTTAGTGCGCCTTCTAATTCACTATTTAATACCATATGAAGCTTGCCGCCTGAATCAGTGTATGTCATTATATCGGCAGGATCTGCTTCCTGTAAAGCAGTATAACTGTTTGATAAAGTATCAAATAACTCCTTCTGCGCAGTATCGGTTTCATCATAAGCCTTACATTCATATCCTCTTACTGAGTAAACTGTTTCACCTGTCGCTTCATTTGTTGTACTTGAAACTTTATTTTTATCAACTTCATTCTTTTCAATTCTGTCACTTACGTAAACTTGCGGATTACGTTTGATGTTCTCAACACCTGTGAAAACATCCGAATAATGATAATGAGTAACCAAATAATTGTAGCCGTCAGGATCATTTTCCAAAGGCGTCATTTCTGTGATTGTTTCAGCCACAGTTCCATCTTCATAAGAATACTGTGTCGTTGTATAATCCTGCGTGCTCGGGGCTGTCGGAACTTCCAGCGCCAACAGTTCGTTAAATGTATTCGCACTCTGGTTTGCTAATGCCGTACGAGCCTGGTTTATTTGCTGTCCTTCATATTCAACATTGGTTTTTCTTGCGGTCAAGCCTAAATATCTCGCCTGTGATGCTGCCATGCCCATAAAGTTCTCTCCTTCTCGTATAAAATCTTATTTTATACCTGCTACAATTTGTCTTATAATTATATTTTTTGAATAGTCAATATTTCTATCTAAATTATACGGCAATATTAAGCATTTTTAACATTGCGATTATTAAAAATCCTCCGCTTAGTGTAGAATTATGCTGAATTTCAACCATTTAAACTAATAAAAAGCCGACTGCTTTCAGCCGGCTTTAAACTAATCATTATGCAATATTTTATTCCTCTGTTGAGGCATTTGGTTCGCTTACAGTCAAAGCTATGCGCTTGTCTGTTGGGTTAAACTTCAATATATAAGTTTCAACCTTATCACCTACTTGCAAAATACAATCCTGTTTATTTTGAATTTCCACTACTTCGTTGTGAGGTAAAAGTGCCTCTACTCCGGGGAACACTTCTACAAATGCACCAAAGTGTTTGATTCTTGTGATTGTACCTTCAACCTTATCGCCTTCTTTAATTTGTTTTTCAGCTTCCAGCCACGGGTCAGGCTCAAGATTTTTAAGGCTTAATGATACTCTTTGCTTATCATGGTCAACTGCGATTACCTCAACATCTATTTTGTCGCCGACTTTTAAAATATCTGTCGGATGATCTATCCATCTCCAGCTTAATTGCGACAACGGTAAAAGCCCGTCTATTCCGCCTAAATCAATAAATGCACCAAAATCCGTAATTCTTACAACATCACCCTTTACGATTTGTCCGGGTTCTATTTGTGAGAATACATTCTTACGAGCTTCAACAGCGCTATCTTCGTAAACTTTTTTATTTGACAATATAAAGTTGTTTTGCTGATTGTCTAACGTCAATATCTTTAATTCCAACTTGCTGCCGACTTCAAGATCGGTTTCTTTGCTTCTTAATTGCGAAGACGGAACAAAACCTCTTACTCCTGAAATCTCAACTAATACACCGCCTTTTACTATTCCGACTATTGTGCCGAGAATTGTTTCATCTGAAGCTTTGGCTTTTTCAAGTTCTTTCCAAGCATAAGCATAATCAACTTTTTTACGGGATAGAAGAAATTTGCCGTCTTCATCTTCTTCTCTTATAATAAGAAACTCGTATTCTTTGCCTTTTTCCAATTTATTTTCAACATTTTCGTCTTTTTCTGCGGCTTCTCTGGTCGGAACTACTGCTATCGTTTTAGCTCCGATATCTACCATTACGCCTTGACTGTCATAGCCGCAGACTATACCTTTTACTAAATCACCTTTCTGAAAATTATAGTCATACTGTTTTAATAATTCTTCAAAATCTAATTCACTTGATGCCATCTTTACTCCATTTTACTGATTATCTCTGCTATACAAGTTTTATTGTAACAAAATATGGCCAATTTGTAAATCTTTTTTAACATCCATTAGCAATAAATCTTAAAAAATATTAAAATTAAGCCCGTATTTTGTTTTTATTTTTTGTTTCTATCTAGTTTTTAAGTGAATTTATCAGTACTTCTATGGTTTTTTCCTGAAGGGTAATCTCCTCAATTCTTTCTTTGGTTTGTTTGATCAATTCTTGCGGTGCATTTGCCACAAATTTCGGATTATTTATTCTGCCCGAAAGCGATTTCTTTTCTGCGGTTAGCTTGTCAAGTTTCTTTTGTTGACGTGCTATTTCTTCGTTAAAATCTATCAGGTTTTCCAGCGGTACAACAATTTTTGATGCCCATACCACTGCTGTTGCTGATTTTTTCGGCGCATCATCCGTTTCGCTGCCGTATTTTATATTTTCTACTCGCGCAAGACGTTTAATATATGATTCTATCGCTTCAAATATCGGTTTTTCATCCTTGCTTGCTCGAATTTCTATATCAAATTTCACTGACATTGCTATGTTGAAGCCTTGACGAAGATTTCTTAACGACTTGATTGTTTCAAATACAAGCTCCATTTCTTCCGCTTCCTTTGGAAACTCTAAAGTCTCGCTGAATGTCGGAAATTCCGCAACTATTATAGCCTTTGTTAATGTTTCTTTCGGTATCAACTGCCAAACTCGTTCTGTTATATGAGGCATTATCGGATGAAGCATCCTTAATGACATATCAAGGGCATATCTTAAAACTCTTTGAGTATTCAATTTTAATGTTTCATCCTGAAGCTGAATTTTTGCAATCTCTACGTACCAGTCACAATATTTATTCCAGAAGAAATCATACAAAACATGGGCGGTTTCCCCTATCCTATAAGTTTTTATGTTTTCGTTAATCTCTTTTGCAGTATTATTTAACTCATTCAAAATCCATTTATCTGCAATTGTAAGATTATCAAAATCAACGTCTTTATTGTCTACGCCCGATAAATTCATCAATACAAACCTTGAAGCATTCCAAATTTTGTTTGCAAAATTACGTCCGTATTCAAATCTTTCATCGCTGATTTTAATATCCTGACCGCCGTATGTGCAAAGCGATGTCATTGTAAATCTTAAAGCGTCACTGCCGTATTTGTCGATAATTTCAACAGGATCAATAGTGTTACCTTTTGATTTTGACATTTTCTGGCCTTTTTCATCTCGGATAAGACCGTGGATATAAACCGTTGAAAATGGTGCTTTGCCTGTAAATTCAAGCCCCATCGTAATCATTCTGGCAACCCAGAAGAAAATAATGTCAAATCCGGTAACTAAAGTTGTTGTCGGATAAAACTTTTTAAAGTCTTCTGAGTCTGTGTTTGGCCAGCCCATAGTAGAGAACGGCCACAAGCCTGACGAAAACCACGTATCCAAAACATCAGGATCTTGTATGTAATTTTCAGGATCGGGATTTTCTCTTGCAACAACCATTTCGCCTGTTACCTTATGGTAATAAGCAGGAATTTGATGTCCCCACCACAATTGACGGGAAATACACCAATCACGTATATTTTCCATCCAGCCTAGGTAATTCTTTTCCCACCTGTCCGGAACAAATTTTATACGACCGTCTTTTACTGCTGCGATTGCCTCTTTTGCAAGCGGGCCCATCTTCACAAACCACTGTTCAGAAAGAAGCGGTTCAATCGTTGTTCCGCAGCGCTGGCATTTGCCGACATTGTGTTCATGATCTCGGGTTCTTAATAAGAAATTCTTATAAGAAAGCATTCCGATAATTTTTTCTCTTGCTTCATATCTGTCAAGCCCGTGAAGCTCCGGCGGAACCTCTCCGCAAGCTTTCATCTTGCCTTCTTCATCTATTACCCAAATCGGTTTTAAATTGTGGCGTTTTCCGACTTCATAATCGTTCGGATCGTGTGCTGGCGTAATTTTTACGGCCCCTGTGCCAAAATTCTTATCTACGTATTCATCTGCAATAATCGGAATTTCACGTCCCGTTAAAGGAATTACAACTGTTTTTCCGACAAGCTCTGAGTATTTGTGGTCAGACGGGTGAACTGCAATCGCAACATCACCGAAAATTGTTTCCGGTCTTGTGGTTGCAACAATAATCGCACCTGACTCACCTTTTAACGGGTATGAAATTTCCCACATGTGCCCTTGTTCGGTTACGTATTCTGTTTCAACATCTGATATCGCACTGTTACATCTCGGGCACCAGTTTACAATATATTTGCCTTTATAAATTAAGCCTTTTTCATAAAGTCTTACAAAAACTTCTTTAACTGCCTTTGAACACCCTTCATCAAACGTAAATCTCTCTCGTGAACGATCAAAAGATGCACCCAATCGTTTGCATTGATCCAAAATAGCTGATTTATGCTTATTTGCCCATTTCCAAGTTTCTTCCAAGAATTTTTCACGCCCTAAATCATAACGTGACAGTCCTTTTTCTCGCAACTTTTTCTCAACAACATTTTGTGTTGCAATTCCCGCATGGTCGGTTCCAGGAAGCCAAAGGGTTTCATAACCTGACATTCTGTGATAACGGGTTAAAATATCCTGCAATGTTTCATCAAGAGCATGTCCCATATGAAGAACTCCCGTTACATTCGGCGGGGGTATTACGATTGAATAATGCGGTTTATCGCTTGTCGCATCTGCCTTAAAAAATCCGCCATCTTCCCAGAATTTGTAAATGCTTTCTTCCGTTGATTTCGGGTCATATACCGTCGGTAAATCTTCTATCTTTATTGCAGTCTCTGTCATTTCTTATCCTTCTTTATTACACTTCTGTATTAAAGAATAACATAAAAAAAGTTTTGAGCAAAAAGTTTATTTAATTTCAAGAAAAAAGGCCGCCTTATTAAAGCAGCCTTCTTTCTTATATTTTAAATTTACTATGCTTTCGGAATAGAATTTGCGATAATTTCCATTTCCTCTAACGAAGCATATACAGCGTGGCATCCGCAATCTACGTACAAAATCTGGCCTGTTGTTCCTGTTGACAAGTCTGAAGCTAAGTATAAACCGGCTTTACCGACATCTTCCAAAGCAACATTTCGATTAAGAGGAGCTTTTGCAACTGCTGCCTTAAGCATCTTGTCAAATCCTGATATACCTTTAGCTGCAAGTGTCTTAACCGCACCTGCTGAAATACAGTTGACTCTGATGCCTTTCTGGCCTAAATCTGCCGCTAAGTATCTCATTGATGATTCTAACGCTGCTTTTGCTACGCCCATAATATTGTAGTTTGCTACTACATATTGTGAACCTAGGTAAGTTAAAGCAAATATTGATCCGCCTTCATTCATTATGGGTTCTGCGTGTTTGCATAGAGAAATCAATGAATATGCGCTTACACCCATCGCTAAATCCCAGCCTGCACGTGAAGTGTCAATAAATCTTCCCTGCAAATCTTCTTTTGCTGCAAAGGCTACTGCGTGTACTACAAAATCTATTTTTCCGTATACTCTTTCGCATTCTTTGAATACTGCCGCAACTTCTTCTTCTTTTGTTACGTCGCAATTCATGATAATCTTTGCACCCATTTCTTCTGCTAAAGGACGAACTCTTTTTTCCATCGGTTCGCCTGCATAAGTAAATGCAATATCGGCTCCTGCTTCATATAGCTGTCTTGCTATCGCATAAGCAATTCCATGTGTGTTCGAAACTCCAAAAATAACACCCTTTTTGCCTTCCATTAATTTCATAGTTATTTCTCCCTCATCAAAAATTCTGTTTACTCCTTAATTCTACCAAAAATATATTTTTAAAGCAAATCTCAATAAAGAATTTAAACTTTTTAAGCAATTTATACTTGTTTTAATTCCACAGAAAAGAGGCCGGCCTTTTTACAAGCCAGCCTCTATCTATATAATATACTTCACATTATATTTGATTATTTCCGCCCAGAGTTAATTTTTGATCTTCTTCAAGCATTAAGTTCAAATAAAGAAGTCTGTTTGCTGTTGATTGATCAAGATTTACAAACTCTGCACCGGCTCTTCTGTCTGATGCTGTAACTACTTTTACATCCGCATCTATATCTAAATCACCGTATTTGATATGAACCGGAACAATATCACCGACTTTAAGTGCATTGCTGTGAGTCAAAGCAACACCGCCTCTTGAAATATCAACAAGTGATGAAACCGTCGGAACACTTTCAAATACTACAGGATTCGGATTGTGTGCGACACGGAATCTTATATATTGACGCTTGTCGATGATATTGACGTCATCAGCAATTATTTTTTTCCAAGTACGCTTAGCATCATCCCTTGTTACAGGCAAATCATCATCGTCGTCGTCATCGCCTACCGGCGGATCTGGTTGATCGTCGTCATCATCGTCACCTACCGGAGGATCCGGCTGATCGTCATCATCGTCACCTACCGGAGGATCCGGCTGATCGTCATCATCGTCGTCGCCTACCGGCGGATCCGGTTGATCGTCATCATCGTCGTCACCTACCGGCGGATCCGGTTGATCGTCGTCATCGTCGTCACCTACCGGCGGATCCGGTTGATCGTCGTCATCATCGTCACCTACCGGCGGATCCGGTTGATCGTCGTCATCATCGTCACCTACCGGAGGATCCGGCTGATCGTCGTCATCGTCGTCACCTACCGGCGGATCCGGTTGATCATCGTCGTCGTCATCGTCACCTACCGGCGGATCTGGTTGATCGTCATCATCATCGTCACCAGGTTCAGGAACAATTAAGTGATCATCATCATCGTCATCATCGCCGTACCAAGGTTCATCTTCCTGAACACTGCCGCCTGTATAATAGTTACGTTCTTCTTCCTGTCTGCCGATTGATGTTACATCATCTTCTCTTACTGCATTTACTCTGATAGTCGGGCCATTTCCGCTCATATCAGTCATTGCAGTTCTGTCATCATATACCCAGTAAGTTTTTCCGTCTTCGTTTCTGTCTTTGCCCATATAGAAACGGTAACCGCCTGCATATACATTATCACCGGTTAAGACAATCTTTGCATTATCATCAACTTTTCCGTTTTTGATGATTATATGAGAATCTGCCCAGTGACTGTGAACTCCGTCTACAAGTCCTGCATCATCTACCCTTGTGTTCGGGTTAATATCTAAAGCTTTTACTATTACCGTATCTGGAGCATTGTTTCCGTTTGGTCCAAAGTAATCTTCCGGAGTATAAGGAACTGTACCTAAATTATCTATTACAAATTCCGCACCTCGTGTTACAAGGTTAAGTTCTTTGTCTGCTGTTACTTCTCTTATGTATGTGTTTCCTGAAAATTCTGCATTTATCGAACCTTCTCTTGAAATCATTGTGCATACATTTGTATCATATTTGTCGTCCTGACCTTTGATATTAATATCATTTATTGCAAGTACATCCATTCCATACTCTGCATTCGGCTGATATGTAAGATTATCCAAATCATAACCTTCCATATTAAACTTGCCGGCTGTCTGGTTGAATGTTAGCTTGTTATCTGCTTCACCAATTTTGTCACTTGCTATTAATGCAATGCCTTTACCTTCAATATTTGCTTTTGAAGAATCCGTTGAAGCATTCAGAATTGAATATCCTTTGTTATTTTCATCAAAATCTGCGGTTGTTAAGATAACTTTGCCGTCTGCTTTTACCTGGTCAATATTTAAATCAGAATTTTTACCCGCAATATTGATTACCAAATCATCAGTTAAAGCATCTTGGGTTGTCGTTGCAGTGATTGCACCGTCGGAAGTTACATTAATTGATTTTGTGAAATCTCTTGAATCAGGGCCTACACCGATACATGCTGATCCGCAATTTCCATCATCAAGACCGATTGTGCCATCTGTTGCACTCATATTCAACAATGCTGAGTTTTCAATGTTTATTAAAGTCTTGTTAACTCCGTAGTTAAGAATGCTTCCGTTGTTTACCGCTATCTTAACATCTCCGCCGGAGGTTATATATTTGTCATTATTTGTTTCATCACCAATTACTACATTTGAATCTTTGTTATTTACAGTAAGTCCGTTAGTTTTTGTTAAGCCTGCAAATTTAATACCGTCTTTGCCGCTGTTTTCAATGTATGTGCTTGATGAATTGTTAATTCTGCCTGTCGAAGTCAGATTAACTCCGCCTTTTCCGGTATTTACAATTTTCAAAGAATTCGGTGTGTTCTTTGCGTAATTTTGGTTAATCTTTCCGTCTACAACAATTCCTTTTTCGCCATTGTTGTAAATATAAGTATGATCTATATTCTTGGAATTTATGTTACCTGTTTCTGTTACGTGAATTCCTGATACAGCATTGTCATTTTTAATTGTTAATCCTGCATCTCCGTAAATATCACCTAAATACGGATCGCCGCTTGTTATGTTGCCTGCTATTTTAATTCCGCCGTCACCAAAGTTTGTTATTGCTGATTCTTCTTCTGTAACTCCATTTATATTAGCGGTTTCATTAATATTAATTCCGCCTTTTCCGGCATTTACAATATTATAGTGATTGTTATAAGAATTAATCGTTCCGTCTATATCCATTGAAGCAACACTGTCATTACTTATATTGATTTCCGGAGTATGGTTGTATTTTATGTCACCATCACCGCTGTCAACTTCTACTTTTACATCGGTAATTGTTCCGTTCTTGTCTATGTGAAGCCCGCCTTCACCTCTGTTTGAAATATTCATCTTGCCGTTTTCAGAATCTATATTACCGTCAATGTAAAGTTTGTTGCCTGAGTTTGAAATATTTATATAGTTGTTTTCTACTGATTTGTGATTAATGTCGGCACTTGTATTAATATTCAAATTACCGTTAGAATTGATAATATCAGCATTGCCTTTGCTATCTACTCTGCCGGATATATTCATTCCGTAAATGCCGCTATTATCTATCAATAGCTGACCTTCACTATCAACAAAAGCTCCTTTGTTAATATTTAAGCCATCTCCGGTATTTTTGATCGCAAGAAGCTTGTCATTATTTGAAATTTTGCCGTTTATATTTACAAAACCGTTAGAATTGTTAAATTCGGCATTTCCTTTTGTATTTGATGCAACACCGTTGATTGTCAAACCGCCTTCACCGCTGTTTGATACATACATATTGCCGTTATCATTTGTAATTGCGGCATTCTTGTCTACAAAAATTCCGTCAGCACCTGTGTTTAGCATATTTAAATTGCCGTCTTTGTTAAATATTGATGCACCGTCATTTACGCTTATGCCTGTACCGGTGTTATCTAACTTCAGGTCTCCGCCTTCATTTTTTACGTTACCGTTTACGGTCATACCGCCTTGGGTATTTGTATATGTTGAATTACCGCCAATGTTTGATGCAAGTCCGTTGATTGTAAAACCGCCTTCGCCATTGTTTGTCGCAAGCAAATCTCCGTTTGTATTTGTCATACTACCGTCTACAATGAATCCGCCGGCTTCATTAATATAGGTTGAATTACCGTTTTCATTTGATGATTTTCCGCTTATTGAAATTCCGTTTTTACCTTTATTAGTTACGCTTAAATCACCGTTTTTATTTAGAATGTTTCCTGCAACATTTATGCCGCCTGCTTCATTTGTGTAAATTGAATCTCCATTGATATTTGTTATATCTCCGAATAAATTCATGCCAGCATCGCCGCTGTTATATACGTTCAAGTTGCCAAGATTTTCTTCTGTGTTTTCGTTTGTTACTGTTCCGTTCTTTTCTAATAATATGCCATCAGCACCTGTGTTTAAGATGTCTAAGTTGCCGTTCTTATTAGATACCAATGCGCCGTCGTTTATGCTGATTCCGGTGCCGCTGTTATCTAATTTGAGGTTGCCCCCTTCATTTTTTACGTTACCGTTTACGGTCATTGCGCCTTGGGTATTTGTATATGTTGAATTACCGCCAATGTTTGATGCAAGTCCGTTGATTGTAAAACCGCCTTCGCCATTGTTTGTCGCAAGCAAATCTCCGTTTGTATTTGTCATACTACCGTCTACAATGAATCCGCCGGCTTCATTAATATAGGTTGAATTACCATCGGTATTCAAAACTGAACCGCCTACTGAAATTCCGCCCAAACCGCTGTTTGTTACTATTGTATTACCTGTTTCGTTATTTACTGTTGCACCTTGAGCTATTTGGATTCCGTCAACTCCGGTGTTCAACATTTCCAAGTTGCCGCCCTGGTTTGAAATATCAGCATCATAGTTTACATCGATGCCTGTCCCTGTATTATCAAACTTGAGGTTGCCGCCTTCGTTATTTACTTTACCGTTTACGGTCAAAGCACCGGCTTCGTTAGTATAAGTTGAATTGCCGCCGATGTTTGTTACTGTTCCGTTAACAGTTGTTCCGCCTTCGCCTCTGTTTATAACTTCTATGTCTCCGCCTTTATTTGTAATCGGAGCACCGTCCAAGATAATACCTTCTTGACCGTAATTATCCATCAAAAGGTTTCCGGTTTTGTTTTCTATGGAACCTTTGATGTTAATGCCTTTTGTGCCTCTGTTTTTTAGCTCAATATTTCCGTTTTCATTTTTCATTGAGCCTGATTGAGCAAGGTAAATACCGTTTGCACTATCTGCTATTATATTTCCGTTTTTGTTTTGAACATCACCAGAAATGTCTATTGAACCTTGAGTTGTCTGCATCAGAACATTGCCATTCGGATTTTTAATATCTCCGTCTGCTACTATTCCTTTTGAACCCATACTTGTAAGTTCTATGTTACCTTTTCCAAAATTCTTTAAGGTTGAACCTTCTGCAAGATTTATTCCGTCATTACCTGAATAAGCTGTAATTTTTATATTTCCGCTGTCACTTGCAAAGCTGTTGCCTGCCTTCATATTGTCTGTATTTACTAGACTATTAAACAAAACATCCGCTTGGCTGTGCGTTGTAAGTACATCTTTATTATTACCGACACCAGCAATTATGGAATTATTAATATCCACACCTGCGGCTCTTATATCTACTAAATCTCTTGAGATAACCTTACCGTCAATAGTTACGGTACCTGTACCCTGTGTATATAAATCAGTTGTATCTGCTCCTAAAGGCCCTTTTATATCATAATCAGATTTGAATTTGTTATAGTTGTTCTGCTCCGGAGTTAAAACTGTTAATGATCCTACATTCAATACTCCTGACGCGCCTACTACCATGCCGTTAGGAGAAACAAAAATCGCGTGGCCGTTATAAAAATTGCCGTCTCGCATTGTATTTACTAAACCATTGATATCAATCTTGTTATCTACCAAGTTTACAAATGTTTTAATATCTTTTGGGTCTTTTGAACCATAATATTTGAAAATCAAATTGGCTATTTCACCTTTGTTAAGCTGAAACTCTTCATATAGCCTGAACCCTATATCTCCGTTAATTACAGACGGATCAATGTTATAAATCTTATTACCGTCAGCACCTATTTCCGGAGCTATTCCGGTTATCATGCCCGCCTGCGCATTGTTGTATAAAGATTGCTGTGCAACCATACATAATGCTAGTGCAGAAAGTACAATCCTCATTTTCCCAGCTTTTTCTTGAGCCATGATTTTATTTCCTTTCAATTTTTCCCTAACTGAATTTATTATCCGATTATCTGGTAAAATCCTGTCATATTATATTAACAGGCTGATTTTTATTTTTCTATTCTTTGTTACTTTATATTACGACTTTTCGGACATTAAATGCATATTTATATAAAAAAGTGAAGATTTTTTTTATTGCTACTTTGTTAATTTTTATTAAGTTTCTATGATACAGGACTTTTTATTATGCTCTTGCATACCAACCAATACACCCAGTAGAATATAATTAAAAGTAATGACATCTGAATTATACCGGCAATCTCGGTGTTTTTAAATACCACATACAAAAGCCCCGCAGGTACAAATGCAAATAACATTCTTATCACAGTTTTCATCGGAAAATAAATCCCCAAATTCGGAATTCTGATTGTCGCACTTAAAAAGAAATATACAAAATTTGCACTTAATGTCGCTATCCCTGCTCCTTCTAAACCCATTTTCGGAATTAAAACTATGTTCGCAGCTATCCCGACAACTCCTGAAATTAGTTTCAAAATAAAATCTATATATGTTTTATTTGCTAAATGATACTGTAACGTCGTATAATCTGATAATGCCATAAATAAACACCCAAAAGAAAAATATGGGATAAGTCTGTATGCTTGAGAAAATTTTGTATTTGCAAATAAATTTACAAAATCAGGCGCATAAACTGATACTACCGTAATTACAGGAAGTGATATCACCAAAAAATATCCTGTAAACCTCGTAACTATCGGTCTTACATCCTGCTTTTCCTCAAACATATTAAAAATTCTCGGAATTGCAGCTACTGTAATTATTGAAAAAACCGTCATGAAAAGCGGCAGTGTCAGACCGTAAGCGACTCCTACCAGTCCTACATCTTTAAAACCGCTGATGCTGTTCATTATAAATTTATTACTCTGATTTATTACCCAAGCACTTAATGATGTCGCCGCTATTGGTATTCCGTACTGAAACATCGGCAATAAAATTTTTAATTGCAAATTAGGCTTTCTGAAATACTTTAAAATCCCGCTCTGGTAAATCAGCAAAATGTCTATTAATGAAATTGAAATCCCCATACCTAAAAGAAGCGATAATGCTCCAAGATGGAAAAACTTCACAATCAAAACCGATAAACCCATGGTTAAAATCTGGTTTATTATGGTGGAAAACGTAAATGCAACCGATTTCAACTGAGCCCTTAAAAGCTGGAACAACAAAGCTCGTATTGCAACAGGAATTATCAGAAACAAAATACAAAAGAAATATTTCGGCTGAATATTAAAAAAGTCGTAAAAATTGCCTCTAAAAACATACGCAAAAACAAACATCGTACAGATGTTAAAGGTCAAAATCGTAACTAACATCGAAAGATACTTCGGCAATTCGTCAGCTAACTGAAATGAACGAAAAAATCTTAAACCCGAAAGTCCGACCCAATCCGAAAATATTATGCATAAAAATGATAAAAATGCGATTGATAAAGAATAAAGCCCGTATTCTTCAGGAAGAAGAATATTCGTATAAACCGGCACAATTAAAGCATTACCTAGCATTCCGCATAATTTCGAGGGCGAATATTTTACTATATCCTTGAATATAGCATTCAATTGCTCTTTATCTACCGGTTGGTCTTCCGCAAACTTCATCAAAAAATTCCATATAAACTAAAACTAAGTTTATATTACTATAAAATTTACTTTTATGCTATAGGGAAATAGCAAAAAAAATTGTGTCGGGATTTTATATGAATATTATGAAAATAAATAATTTAGATACCTCAAAATTTATGGTAACAAGGAAATACAAACGCGCTAAAATTGCAAGAAATATGGCAATACTCGCTTCCGGAGTAAACCTTAAAATCGGAATTAACAACGCTATGTCACATATGTTTGTTAATACGCTGATTTCATACGGTTGTACTTGTTTTTGTGCAAATATTGCACGTGATTGCCATATGGCTGTAAAGGCACTAAAACCTGCCTACCAGAGTATTGTTAAAAGAGCAAAGCTTATTTACAAACATAAGTAATTTAACCGATTTGATTAAACAATTTTACCGAACAAATCGTATTCATCAGCTTTTTCAATCAAAACTTGTTCTATATCACCGGGAACTACAGGATTTTCGCTGTTTGCGTAAACAAGTCCGTCTATTTCCGGTGCGTCTGCGTATGATCTCATAATAACAACCCCGTCGTCCGTGAATCCTTCTACTATGCAAGGAATCTCTCTTCCGATTTTTGCCTGATTATTTTCATAAGAAATCTTCTGCTGAAGTGCCATTAACTTTTTAAAGCGCTGATGTTTAATTTTCTTTGGAACTTGATCTTGCATATCGTATGAAGTTGTGTTCTTTTCCCGCGAATATTCAAAAACTCCCATTCTGTCAAACCGCATTTTTTCTACAAACTTATATAAATGCTCAAATTGTTCGTCAGTTTCGCCCGGGTAACCTACGATAAATGCTGTTCTTATCGCTACATTCGGAATTTTATCCCGAAGCTTTTTAATTAAAACCTCATAATCAAAATCAGGTCTGCGCATTGCTTTTAAAATTTCAGAATCCGAATGCTGAAGCGGTAAATCTATATATTTTACGACTTTATCAAGTTTTGCTATCGCTTCAATCAACTCATCATTCATCTGCGAAGGATAAGCATACATTATTCTTATCCACCCCAAACCGTCTATTTTATTTAGTTCTTCAAGAAGCTTTGCAAGTGAAGGTTTTCCGTAAATATCCACCCCGTAGCTTGTAGTATCCTGAGCTATAAGGTCAATTTCCGTAACCCCTTTTTTAACAAGATTTTTAGCTTCCTCTATTATATTTTCAATTGTTCTTGAATGATATGCGCCTCTTAACTGAGGGATTATGCAATAGCCGCAATGATAATTACAGCCGTCTGCTATTTTTATATATGAGCTTGCGCCCATTGTTATCTGCTGACGCTCTATCTCTTCAGGATAAATATACTCCGGCTTTTCTGAAATTTTTTCTATATATTCATCAGTTTTTGTATCCGCAATTTTTTCAACAATTTCTACTATCTCGCTAAAATCCGATGTCCCAAGCATTGCACTTATTTCCGGAATCGCTTTTTTTAATTCTGCTTTATGTTTTTGCGGCAAACAACCGGTCACTATTACCTTTTTCCCGTCATTTACCATCTGCAAAATCGACTGAACCGACTCTTTTTCGGCATCATGAATAAAGGAACAAGTGTTTACTATTACTATATCTGCATCCTTGTCGTCAAGTGTAATCTCATGACCTTTTTCACTCAAAAGCCCCAGCATAAGCTCCGAATCAACCAAGTTCTTCGCACATCCGTGATTTACCAATGCAACTTTCATTCGACACCTCTTTTTTGATTACAAATTTAGTCTAGCATGAATAATATTTTTTGTAATTATCCTAAACTACTAAGATGTCTTATTTTATTTTTTACTATTCCTCTGAAACTACGGTTTTGCCGTCTTCTGCATAATGAATTTCTTTTGAATCGTCACCGTCTTGAATAACCTCGGATTCTTTTGTCCCGTCTCCACGATATACAGTTACTTTCGGCTTTGAAAACATTCCGCCGTTATCGTATTCTATACGGCGTTCCAGATTTCCGCCCTCATTATACTCTAAAATTCTTATTGTATGACCGTTTTTATACTCAGTAATCTGCTCTGTTGTTCCGTCGCTGCGGTGCTTTGTTTCTTTTTTTACATTGCCTTTCCTATCATATTCATAACTCTCGGAACCCATTAGATTTCCAACTGCGTCATAATATATTTTACCGACTTCTTTGCCGTTTTTTGTTTGTGTTATTAACATGCCGCCGCCAGGTAAGTCTGTTCTTTTTTCCTCAACTTTGTCTTCATCACCTTTTAATATATCCTCAAGTGTGACTTTATCTAAATTTTCATCTGATTTATGCTTTTCAAAATATTCATCTATTTTCGCATTTATCTTTTTTATTGAATCCTGCTCTGCTGGTGATAGTTTATTCCATTGCTGTACAAGTTTTGCCTTGTCTATACTTTGCGGCATTCCTGAGTTAATTTCGTTTGACATCTTTGTCTCCTCGTAAATCTTTTGACTATTATTTCATAAAAAATTCATCTTCCGAATTTCATAATTCAGATTTTTTAGTTTTTCTTAAAATTCTTATTCCCTTATATTTGTTTTAGCTCTTCTTCGCATTAATTGTTTTGTTAGAAAATTTAACATGTCTATCGGTAAATAAGAAAATATTGAAGCTATTAAAGCATCTTTACCAACTAAATAGGAAGCTTTCGGATTTTTTAATTCATCTGCTTTTTTAACAACTTCCACAACTTTATTAACATTTAAGCCTCTTGTTCCGTTTTTCAAAGCATTCTTTTCCAAAAACCTCATCTCTTTTTCATAAACTTTGTCATTTTCTAATCTTTCAATGTTTTCATTAATAGAGCGTTCCCACAAAGGTGTTGCTATAACCCCGGGTTTTATGGAAATTACTTTGATATCCTTTTTGTTTTCTACCATAAGTGAATTAAACAAAATGTCCAGTGCCCTTTTAGAAGCACAATATGGTGCAATAAACGGGAAAATCCCAAAACTTGCTATTGAGCTTATGTTTATTATCCTTCCGCCTTCAATAAGTGAAAGTAATTCATTTGAAAATTTCAGATGCGAAAATGTATTTATTTGAAATTGTTCTTTCAAATCTTGAATTTTCAAATTTTCGACAGCACCGGCTAATACACTTCCTGCCACATTTATTAAAGTATCAATTTTGTCGGTTTTGGACTTTATAAATTCCGCAGCATTGGAAATTGCTAAATCGTCTGACATATTTATATAAAAAGGAATTATATTATCAGAAATTTTCTGCAATTCTTCTAATTTGGCGGAATTTCTATATCCGGCAAACACTAACCCTGTCTTAGAAAATTCTTCTGCTAAAGCCTTGCCGATACCTGATGTTGCACCTGTAATTACGTACTTTTTCATAGTTTTTATAGCCCCACATAAGATCCGAACAACGGCAAATACAATGCTAATGCCAAAACAAGTACGATAGAACCGATTACAATCAACATTATAGGCTCAATCATTTTGGTCATTGTATCAATAATTGTATCAAGTTTTTTATCAATAAATTTGGTTGCCTGTCCCATCATATCGCCCAGACGACCTGATTGTTCACCTGTTGATATCATAAACAAAATCATCTTTGGCATGACACCTGTCGCTCTTAAGGCTGTTGACAAGTGCTGACCTTGCTGAACTTTGCCTGTCGCAATCGCAACCTGATCTTTTAACGTAAAATTGGTTAATGTCAAAATTGACAGATACAAGCACTCAATAATCGGAACACCAGCGTCATAAGCAACCTGCAAAACAGCAATGAAGTTCGCAAAATTTGAATATTGTATCAAATCACACAGAACAGGGATTTTTAATACGTTTTCATCAATTTTTCTTTTGCTCGGCTCCCACTTAAATAAAAATGACAAACCGCCGAATATTGCAATAAAAATCAATGGTACAAAATACCAGTAAGTCTTTAGAAAAATACCAGCACTCATTAATGTTGCCGTAATCCAAGGAAGTTCCTGTCCCATATTATCGAACATGTCTTTAAATACAGGGAATACAAACATCAACATGACAAGGACAATTAAAACCGCCAATACAATAACGAACATCGGATACATCAATGTTCCGATAACTTTGCCTCTGATATTCGCCTCTTTATTCAAAAGCTCCAATAAACGTTCCAGCGTCTTTTCCAATTCACCGGAATCTTCACCGGCTTTTACAAGACCTATGTAAACCTGCCCGAAAATTTCAGGATATTTTGAAACTGTATCCGCAAAAGTCGCACCGCCCATAATCTGGCGTCTTAACTCTTTTGAAACAAGCCTTTGCTTTAACTTTGCAGCATCGTTTTCAATAAACATTAAAGATTCGATAATCGGAATACCTGCCTGTGCCAAAATCTGCAAAGTTGAAGTAAACTCAATCTTGTCCTGAAGCCCGAGACTTTTCATCATTCCCGGTCCGTCGTTCTTTTTTACGTCCTCTTTTTTCAGATTTTCTTCAGTAACTTTTGTTGGCAAAAAACCAAGCTTACGAACCTGATCTCTGGCATCACGTAAACTTTCGGCATCAACCTTTCCGGTTACGACATCTTTGTTATTCTTTAATGCTACATAATTATAAATTGTCATCGGAACTCCTATTCATTAACAACCCCGAGAACCCTGACGAATTCATCAATCGTTGTATATCCGGCAAGAATATGAGCCATACAAGACTGGTGAAGAGTTTTCATTCCGTTTTTAACAGCGGCATCTTCAATCTCCAAATCATGCGCGCCCATCGCTATCAGACGTTTTATCTCTTTATTTATCTGCATAATTTCATATACGCCTAAACGCCCTTTATAACCGGTAAATTCGCATTTGTTACAGCCTCTGGCTCTGTATATCGGGGTCTTCATTAATTTTTGAATATCATCCTCGTTTACCAAAATCTGGCTTGCTTCTTCATAAGTCGGATAATATTCCTCTTTGCATTCATCACAAAGCTTTCTTACAAGACGCTGAGCAATTACGCCCGACAACGTTGATGATACCAAGTAATCCTTTGCACCCATTTCAATTAAACGAGTAACCGTTGCAGCCGCTGAGTTCGTGTGAACCGTACTTAATACCAAGTGACCTGTAAGTGCTGCAGATATCGCAATTTCCAATGTTTCATAGTCACGGATTTCACCAACAAGTATGATATCAGGGTCCTGTCTTAATATCGCTCTCATACAAGATGCAAATGTTATACCTGCTTTTGCGTTAATCTGTGACTGGTTTATTCCTTCAAGCTTAATTTCTATCGGGTCCTCAATCGTCGTTATGTTTACATCTTCATTGTTCAAACTTTTTAATACCGAATAAAGAGTTGTCGTTTTACCTGAACCGGTCGGACCTGAAGTTAGAATAATTCCGTTCGGACAACTTACCATATTTTTAATCTTTGCAATATCCTCGTCCGAGCCGCCTATAAGTTTTATGTTTTTATCAGCAGCGTTCAAACTGACGGCAGGCGCAAGTACACGGATACAAACCTTCTCTTTGCCTGATACGGGAAGTGTGTTTATACGAAAATCGTAAGATCCGTCCCTGTATTTAATAGAAAAAGTTCCATCCTGCGGTCTTCTGTGTTCTGCAATGTTCATTCTTGACAATACCTTGAAACGCGCAATTACCGAAGACTCTGCCTTCGGCGGAATATCAAGAACTTTTTGCAGCATACCAAACTTTCTGTAACGAACAATGTATCCGGTTAACCTCGGCTCTATGTGAATATCGGAAACATTATTGTCTATCGCTGTTGTAATTATCTGGTTTACAAACTTCGCAATTGAACCTGTTGAATCTTGAAGTTCGTTATCTACCTGCTCCCACAGGGTTTCTTCTTTTTCAATCTCTGCAGATTCTTCTTCAATCTTTTTGATAATTCTTTCGGTCTCTTTTCTCTGTTCGGAGAAAAACGTATCCATTGAGTTCAGATACTCATAGTGAGTCATCAGCAACTGTTTTGGATTTTGACCGGTTAAATATATTACCTCTCTTAATACATCAGGCTTTAGAGGTGAAACTACACCTAATAATATCGTCTTGCCGTCTGATGATATCGGTACAACTTTATTTGTCTTAATAAAGTCTTCAGGCAGCATATTTATAAACTTGTCCTGCTTTGCCAACTGCTCTGGACTTACAAGCTCAAACCCCGTTTGATCATGCAATATCTCTTTTAATTGTTGCAGCGTTATAAACCCTAATTTAAAAAGAGTTGAACCTATCGGCATTTTTAAGCGCTTGCTTTCCGCTAATGCCTGCAACAACTGTAAATCAGAAATATAACCCTTCTTTATTAAAAGTTCACCTAATTTTGCCTGATTTTCCGGTGACGCTGAGGTCGCTGAATCTGCTGCCAACATCGGTTTTAAACTATTTATCAGCTGCAACAAATCATTATCCGCTATCTGTATAAATTTTATCTGAAAAGGAAAAATCTCCTTCAATCTTAAAATTACAACATCTTTATCGGACTTTGAATTTATTGCAACAAACAGAAACTTATCCTTTACGCTTATTGGAACAAAATTATATTCCTCCATAAGCGAAAAATTAACTTTATTCAGAATCTGATTGTTTACACTGTTTTTTAATTTGTTTAAAACTTCATTCATTATTTTGCTTTGCTACCGCTTATAATGTATCCTGCTCGCTTATTGCATCCTCATTATCTGTAATAATTTTAGGTGTAATCATTATAATCATTTCTTCTTTGGTTTTCTCTGTGTTTGTACTTCTGAAGATGGCTCCTATATATGGAATATCACCTAAGAACGGAATTTTTGCGATATTTTTGGTTTCTTCATCTCTTATCATACCGCCGATAATTAAAGTTTCACCATCTTTTATACGTACACCTTTCAATTCTAAGTTACGTCTTTGTAATAATGTTGCTGCAAGTTCCTGCTCGCCGTCATCATTATATGTATACTCACGACCGCTGATTGTTGCATAATCAGGGTTGATGTCTAATGTTACATAACCGTCAGGGCTTATGAACGGTGTCAAAGTAACTTTTATACCGTTATCATCACCGATTTCATAATCTTTTTGTGAAGTTGCATTGTTTACACCTTGTACAATCTGAGAGGTTACTGTTTTTACGTAATCTGAAGTCAAGTCAATCGTTGCTTCCTGACCGTTTGTAACCAAAATTCTCGGATTTGCTACAATTCGTCCTTTTCTGCTTTCTATAATATAGTTGATAGTCCATGATAATGACATTGCAGGGTACTGCCCTTTGGGGTTCCTATTTTTATCCTCTACCCAATCCGTAACCTTATTGCCATTATGATCAATGAAATAAACTGGTTGAGTACTTGTACCGGTTTCACTTGAGAATGAAGCTTTCAGGTTTTTACTTATAAAATTCCAAGTGTTGTCAAATGTTTTACTTCCTGCCTCATTAAGTTCTATAATTGAAATTTCGAGGTATGCTTGAGGTTCTTTAATATCGTTTTTCTTAATAAAGTCTTCAATCATACCAAATTGAGCATCTGTTGCACCCATTACATTTATAGTACCCAGCCCTTGAGAATATGAAACCTCAAGTGCCAAAAGCGGTAATGAAGCAAAATCAACTGATCCGCCTCCGCCTCTGCTGCTTGTCTGCATATCAGAAGTGTAACCGCAAGCAATCTGGCCACCACCTATTGACAAACCTTTCTCGCCTGATGCTGCACCCGTAATCTGACCTATATCTCCTTTTTTAGCTGAATCTATGTCAATAATTGTCGGCAATAGCTGAGTACATATCATTTCTGCCATTACATCAGGAGTTACGTGGTTAACCTTGTACGTTCTGAATACAGGTTTTGTATCAAACTGAGCTACGATCTTTTTAGCCATTTCAGCATCACTTTTTGTTCCGAAAATCAAAATCTCATTTTTACGCGGATTGGTTGTTGCTACATAAGAACCAGATAATCCGGGCTTTTTCAATCCAAATATATTCTGATTTAAAAAGCTTGCCATCGGCATTGCGTCTATGTATTTTACAGGAATAGCTATCATTTCTTTCATGTTTATCGTAGAACCGCCCGGCTCTGAATATACAATCAAAGTATTGTTATCAACTAGATAGAATAGCTGGTTCATTTCCATAATAAGATCAAAAGCATCATTTATCGGATAATCTACCAAATCCATGGTTACTGAACCCGATACATCTTGAGCAAATATGACATTTAAGCCTGCTTTGTCTGCAAACATTCTTATTACCTGAGATACATCCGAATCTCTTAAACTCAATGTAACAGGTATATTCTTATCAGTAAGAGAAATATCCCCACGAAGTTTTATAGTTTCCGTAGGCTTATGCACATCGCCGCTTTCGTATGAAGCGCCCGAAAAAACATCCCGAGCGACCGAAGATGAGTTAAATCCTCTAATTCCACTCATATCTTCTGCCAGCAAAATCCCGTTTGCACTATCCTCTATATAATCGGAAATTCCGTAAGCCAACACCGGCAACGAACAATTTGTTAACGTAAACGCTAACAACATTGAACCTGCTAAAACTTTCTTCATTACTTTATTTTTCATATCTGCTCCTGCTTATTTAACTTATTTTTTACTGCCGCCAAATTTGTTTTCCAAATTTGATATCGTGTTGTAATTAATACCATCCGTAACCAAAAGCTGTCCTACACCTGCTTGATAGACATTACTACCCAGCTGTACAGTCACTACTGTTGGCTGTATTGATAAAACTTTGTACCCGTTTACCACATCACCCGATCTCACAAGATAATCCGAACTCTCTATATTCAAAATCGCCGAAGGACTATCCTTATCGTACATTATACCTGAAACCTTTGTGGTAAGTATTTTGGAAGCATCAGAATCAGAATTTGCAGACTTTGGCGGATCTACCAAATCATATTCTAATTTTGCCCTTTCCAAATTTATGCTTTTATTGGATTCTTCAGCTTTTTTAGCTTCGTTATACGGTAAAAACGGATCTGAACGACCAGAATCTTCTACGGTTACTAAAACCATTTTATCATCCTGAGAGGCTATAACATCAACATCATCGCCTTCTCCCTCTGCTTCTTTTTTCTTATTTGATGCTTTATTTGGTTTTTCAGCAGCCTTGCCAGCTTCTACATCAATGACATCCGAACTCATTTCCGGACCTTGATCCTGCACCGAAGCTTCATTTACTCCGGATTCCGGCATCGGAGCATTCGCTGATATATCTGAATTTCCGCCGCCTCCCGTACATCCTGCTGCTGCAAACACTAGCATTGCCAAAAATACTGCTACAACCAGCATTCCGACTCTGTTTACCCGGAAAATTCCCATCTCTTCCATCTTTTCATTCAATTTATCCATAAAAGTCTTAATCACTCGCCACCTGTTACTTGTTCTCGTTCTACACATATTGATTATATTAAAATTAATAAATTAAAGTATCAGTTATTTAATGTATTTAATTCTAATAACGCTCCCAGTTTAAACGAATTTTACAATCTGCTTATTTTAGTTTAACACATTTCAATATTTAGTGCAAAATTGGTTACAAGTGTTAAGGATTTGTAAAATTTATTGAAAATTATTAGTAATAGTATGAATATATTCAAGGATTTTATCGAAATAATTCAAATCCACATTCCCGTCAAGAATAAAATCTGCATAATTTCTGCCGGGCTGAACATATTTTTGACCCGCTTCAAAAATATAATTCCATTGTTTTTTAGCATTTTCAGCAGTTTGATTTCTCTCCTGCGTTGCTCTTCTCATAAAACGTCTGCGTCTGATTTCATTTTCGGTTTCTATGTAAATCTTAACATCAAAAACATCCTTAACTTCTTCATACATCGTTGCAATTCCTTCAACAACGATAAGCTTATCGGATTTAACCTCCAAAGCTTCGGGAATTGAAACTCCGGTACCGTTAGGAACATATCTTGGGGCTTTTATATTTTTACCTTCGGAAAGACTTAACAAATCTTTTCTCAAAAGAGAAAGCTGAAAATTTTCGGGCGCATCTATGTCGTAACCGTTATCACGAACATTATCAAAACTTCCGTATTTTTTAATCAATTCCGAAATATCGTTAAAATAATTATCGGTACTCAAAACTGAAACAGGCATTGAAAGCTGTTCTATAAGATTTTTAATTTCGTGGCAAATTGTAGACTTTCCGGAGGCCGACTCACCCGTAATCCCGATTAATATGCGTTTATGAGGATTTGTTATTAACCTTCTTGTAAAGTGACCGATAAACGAAGGATTTATTTCCTTAAAAAGCGGGGTTGAGCTTTTGCGGTCATACGCAAATATCTGCTTGAATTTTGTTTGCAGATAAAATGCCAGAAGTTCGCGTCCTGTCCTTGAATTGAAGTCAGGCTTCAAAATCTTATCTTTTGAATTTAATTCTTTATCAATTAACAATTGCATATAAAATTCCGATGAATATTATTATGCATTATATAATACCTAAGAAAATATTTTTTTGCTAGTGTAAAATAAAATTGTTTTACAATTCGGTTGACTTTTTCAAACCCCTTATAAATGCTTGATTTCAAACATTACGTAATCTTTACAAAATTTTACTTAAGTTTTTATGATATTAACCGATTAAAACAATAAGTAAATACATAAAGGTTAGTAATATGGAGAATTACAAAAACGGGATCAAACCTAATTTTGATTTAATCAAATCCGGAATACTAATAAATAATGACGAAGCTTTTTTAAAAAGTTTCGGTGACGAATACGGAATCTTCACTGATGAAGGGATTAAGCTGCTGAAAAAAGAGCTTTCGGTATTTGCTGCAAAAGACGGGAATGCCGAAGAACTTTCGGAAGAAGAATCCATTGATTTTTATAACAAACTTATGAAGGCTTCCGATAAAGATTTTGAGGAAGTAAAAACTTTTGAAAAAGGTGAAAACCCTGTTTTCAAATGGCTTAAGAAACTTAATCGCCAAAAGAAAATGCAGCAGGATTTAGAATCAACCTTAGGCAAAAAATATTCGTTTGATGAAATTAAATTTTTTATAAATTTTACTGACGAAGAGTTTAAATTAGCAAAAGAGCTTCTTCAGGCTGATAAAACAAATAGTTATGAACTTTTGGATATACACACATTAATAAAAGACAACGGAGAAAAAAACTTTGACAGAGTAAAAGAACTTATGGGTTTTGAGGGGCGCGCAAGAAGTATTTTCCCGACATACCTTAATAAAATTTCTGCACTTGATGACGAAAAATTTGCGCGGGCAAAAGAACTTTTAAAAATCGAAAACAGAGGCTTGCAATTAAGCGGAAAAGAGCTTTATATGCTCTCACATCTGGACAAAGAAGAAATCGACAGAATTCTGCAAAAAAATCCAAACACAGATATTGACTGTATAAATTCTCATCTGGTTAAAATTAAAGATCCTTTTACTGATAATAAAGAAGGGGAAGAACGTTATCTTGTTTTTGATACTGAAACAGGCAAAATATCAGAAACAATACAATACAAAAAGATTTCAGAAGAAATTTCAGCAAAAATTATAGAAAACAAAACAAACAATATCAGACAAACCATTAAATTTTACAGCGAAACGAATTTAAAGTTTGAAGACAGCATTGAAAGATTAGATGAATCAGGAAATCTTATATCTAAAGAAACACTAATTATAGATAAAAACGGCGCCACCAACTCAAGTATAACTGATAAAAACAGCAAACAACGCCCCCTACAATGGAGTTCAAAAGACACAGAGGATGGGAATAAGGTTATCCAACGGAATTTCACCTCCCCTGACGGCACCAAAAGCGAATATTATTGGGAACAGTCGCCGGAAGGATTCTACATCAGCTCTTACAAAATAACCGACAAAGACGGGAAAATTTTACTGAATCAAGAAAGAACCTTCCAATCGGTAGACGGAAACCCGAACAAATTTATATCATCCTGCAATGATAAAGTTTATGAGATTGAATATCTCGGAAACACAGTAAAAATAACCGACAAAAAAGAAAATAAAATCACAACTCTTGATTTATCGAAGATTACCGACACAAATAACAAAGACATAATGAATGCAATAAAAAGATTGTCAGGAGATGCGCTGATAGACATAGCAGAACGCGGAATAAAAAATATCGGCATAGATGATTTTGGCGGATGTTGGTCGCAATATGAAAGGACATTAGATATCCCATCAATGGAATTTGCCGCTGACGAAACCGAACAAATGGGTGTACTAATGCACGAATTCGGGCATTTTTTGGATACCGAAATGAATGGCAGCGACTTTGGAGAACTTTCAAATGATCAGGAATTTCTGAAAATATATAACGAAGAACTTGAAAACTTCAAGAAAAATTCAACTTCCCAAATGCAAATATATGTTGATTATTTTACGGATCACGACGGAGACAAGATTTCAGCGACAGCAGAAACGATTGCGGAAAGTAATAAAATATTAACGACTTCTCACACCGAAACCCGAACATACTTTTTACAACAGAATTTTCCGAGAAGCATTGCGAAAATAGCCGAATTACTTGAACAACAGAAAAACAAATAATTTTAATCTTTCTAAAATAATTATAAAACCGGACAATTAATTTTTATTTTTACTTAAATTAACAAAAAATTGACATCCGATTATGGTTATTTTAGTCTGGAGAGAGAGAGGAAATGGAGTGGATATCTCCAGCTGTAGCCGCAGCCGTAAAAGCCGGAACACTCGGAAAAAGACCATCTCCACGTGCTTTTTGGAGAGGAAATAATTTTTCTAAGTGTCCCCTCGTAAAGTAAGGAATTACAGAACAGAAGAAGTTCCAAACGAGAGGATTTTTTAATGCAACTTGCAGCGATGCAAACAACAACACTAAAAGCCGGCACATGCCCGCACGGACTGCCGCTGGGAGCTTGCCCGATTTGTAACGGAATGGGCGGAGGCGGCGGTATGAGAAAAGCCGACTTTTCAGCAAAACCCGGTGAAATGAGCTGGAACGAGTGCGCCGCAATCGGGGCATTTTTAAAAGCACAGGCAAATGCAAGAGCGCAAAGACAGCAGGATGCACAGAATTATGCGCTTCAAATGCAAAACTTCCAAAACACAATGGAAGCAGCAAGAGGAAGAATGGCAGAACTTGCAACCTTTTTCAAAGGAAACATGCCGGCAATTATCGCAAAACCTGCGGTATTTATACTTAACACGGTTATAGGCGGAACCTTAAATATTATAAAAAATATACCAACCGCAATAGCAAACACCTTCCAAGTCTTAGGACAAAAATTGGCGGATATTTCAGATAAATTAACGGCAATGATGGGTGAACTAAAAGCCGCCATAAACAAAAAAATTTCCGAAACCTTCAACGAACTTAAGAAAAAAGTAAAATCACTGTTTGGAATATTCCAACCACTAGACGCCGACAACGACGAAAAACAAATTGATGAAACAAAAAAAACTTTTGAATTAAGAACCTTCATCCACGACTTATATAAAAAACTGACCGAAAACGAAAAGGATTTAGAAGACAATGAACGTCAACAATAACACATTTCACGATAATGAGACTCTTCGCCAGCAAAAGAACCTGACCAGAGCGCAAAGAAGGACAAACTCCGATACCAAAGAAGGCGTCCTTGTCAATCAGTTTATAAAAGATACCGACACAAGTAAACCCCTGACGCTTAATGAAACGATGGATACCCTTGTAATATCAAAGAACACCCAAATGCCGAACAAACTATACGAAAAAGATATTCAAGGCGAAAAAAGTCTTCTTCCGATAAGCGGGATAGCCCTAGGCGTAATGGGAGTAATAGCTGGGATTACGGCATTTATACACCACAGTGCCAAAATTAACCTTAATATTGATTCCTTAAAACGAGTTCCTTCAACCCTAAGAAACGTAGCGATTAACGATGAACCTGTTCAAGCCTTATATAGAATTGTAGAATGCCCGAACTGGAAGACAATAACGGCAGGAACCGGAGTTTTTGCTCTGACCGCAATGGCATTTATGGGCAAAACCTTCTTTGACGGATTTCGTGACGTTTGGGTTAAAAAGCGAGAAGCAGACATCCAAAAAAATCTTCAGGAAAAGCTTATTGATATTGAAACTAAATCTTTTGCAGGCAAAATCCAAATAACTCGAAGTATGCTATCTCAAAAAGCAATAGAGCTTGGCAAATACCTAAAATACGAACCTCAAAAACGCAAAACTCCCGATGAAACCTTTAAAGCCATTATGTTCAAAGGCAAAGAAGAGGAAGATTCAAAAACTTCTTCAAATAATAAACATGATAATAATATTAATTATATATTAATGGGACTTGCGACATTTGCCGGAATAGTCGGACTTGGGTTTATATCACTCAAAAACCTTACAAAAAGCAAAGGAAACATCAACGATTTTATAACTCAAACAGGGGCGGAAATTAAAAAAGTAGTATTAAATTCTACAAAAGACAACGAAAAACAGACAATGGCGGACTTAAAGAACCTGTTTAAGTCGATAGAACCCTCAGAACAGCAGATAAGAGAATATCTTAAAGACCTCAAACTTGAAAACAAAGAGGACTTTATTCAATCCGTTTTAAAAGATTTAAAGCGCTCTACGGTAGATGCAAACCCAAGCTGCGGAGGCGGTTCAACCCCGAAAGTCACGTTCTATTCCCACGTGGATGATTTCAGAGCATTCTTTTATAATTACCTGCTTGATACGGATAACAAGCAATTTAAAGCCCTTTTCTTCGGGACAACGGGGCTTGCTGCTGTCGGATACGGCGGAAAACTTGTCGGAGAAGCGATAAAAGATGTTCAAGTTAAAAAACTTAACGCAGAAACCGAAGTTAATTTGCAGCAACGTCTGGTTTCGACAGAATTAAGAAACTTCAAATCCAAAAAAGACGCTGCGATTCAGCCTTTAATGGACGAATTTTACAAACAGGCAAAAGCAGGCAAGCCCAAAGAAGAACTGAAAACAATGGCAGAAAACATTCTTCTTGAAATCAAAAACGGCCCGCCGTTTGTATATTCATAGTATAAATTCACCTTAAAAAGGATCTTAAAAATGCTTCAACCGATACAACCATATATATATAATAATATGTATCCTCAAAATTACGGTTATTCTGTTCCGCCGCAAATGCAGCCTCCGCAAACAATTCAAATGCCATCGGGGAACAGAAACCACATTCTTGTAGATCCGGTAAAAGTGGATACTTTTGTAAAACAAAAAGAAAATGCTCTTCCATATATATATAATGTACTGTCAACATCAAATGATGAAGCTGAAATTACAGAAACATTATATATAACAGACCGCCTCATAGAAGCCGGAACCAAGGGTATAGATAAAATGTATCCGGTATTATCGCGCTTCAACGGCACAAATTCACCGAACATACAAACATTTTTAGCGGGAATTTACAGAAAAATACAAGTTCCAGATGCCTTCGGCCCGCTTGTAGCCATGTTAATCAGGAATTCTATCACCCCGCCGCAATCAAATTTCGATCCTAATGAAGAAATCGGAGGGGCAATACTGGCGTACCTTTCAGACAGATTTAAAACCTAGCTTGAATTTCAATTGTTACAATTTCTTAACATGATTAAAACAAAAATTAAAGTTTAAAACTCATGATGTCGTAAACATGCATGTAAGTACACAAGAAAAGACGAAAGGAAACAGACAGTCATGGGAATGGCAGCGTCACAAGCTAGATTTTTAGGTTTGACAGCTCGTAAGACCAATGTAGAGTACGAAGGTCAACAGATTAACCAACAGCGTACCTCATTGTCTAACCAATCTGCAAACTACTATAATGATCTGTTAGGTATGACTGTACCGGTTCCTCCGTCAGTTGATGATTACACCAAAACAGTTTACACATTTGAAGATGGTTCTCTAACAAACGAAATAACATCAATGATAGCGCAAACCGACGGAACATACACAGTAAGCTATCTTTCAAAATGGCAAGATGATTATGTGCCGGTAGCCGCAGCAACAAGCGTAATCAATGTTCAAGGTACAGATTACTTTGTAGGCGCAGAACAGTTGAGAGTTCTTGGCGATGCAGATCCGAGCATAACAGATCCTGATCAAAAAGCTGCAAGACAAAAAGAAGAAGAAGCTTGGAAAGTCCAACTTACTGAAAAATACGGTACAAACGAATGGTACATAAGATATGTAACCAACACAACTACCGGACAAGAAATTCCTTACTTCTACAAAAAAGCTGATATCGACAATAACAAAGACAAAACCGATGATAACGGCAACATTTTATCAAACATCAACTGCTACACAATCGGCAGCGACACAAAAGTCAGAGAAGTAAAAGCCGTAGAAGATTGTAAAGTAGAAAGAGATGCATCTGGAAGATTTATGTCAATCTCAATTCCGAACGATGACGGCACAAACACCTATTCAACTTATGCCTTAACAACATCAACAGTAACAGATCAAGATGCATACAACGATGCTATGAATGAATACGAACACGAAAAATACCTTTATGATCAAGCAATCGACCAAATCAACGCAAAAATCGAAATCATTCAGGCACAAGATAAAAACCTTGAATTAAGATTGAAACAATTAGACACAGAACAAAGTGCAATCCAAACCGAAATGGATGCTGTAGAAAAAGTTATCGAAAAGAATACTGAATCAACATTCAAAACATTCGGTTAATAAGTAAGGCGGCAGATTTAATTTCTGCCCACAAAAACCTCAAAAACAAATTCGTTTCGCAACGGATTTTATAATAACGACAAGGAAAAAAGTCAAATGAAGAAAAAAGTTTTTAAACATTTCCTTTCCCTTTTTCCTATTAATTTTCAACGGCAGCAACGCCGTTTTTTTTTGTTTATTCGGGAAAGATTACGATAGAACTTCATAAAAGCATAAATTAAATTCATGATATAATAGAAACATGGATTTTGAAGAACAGTATCAAAAAATCGCAAATTATGTAAGCGAGGATCTTTCAAAGGTAGAAGGGGAATTAAAATCAGAAATCGGGATTTTTCCGGAAGTAAATCCTTATTTAGAGAGGTTTTTGACAGGGAAATCAAAGAGGATAAGGCCGACAAGTGCTTTTTTATACCTTCGAGCAAACGGTCTTGAACCCAATAACAATCACTACATTCTGCAAAGTGCCATTGAAATAATCCATAATGCATCGCTTCTTCACGATGATGTAATTGATGAATGCGAAACACGACGGGGGAACATTACCCTGAATAAAGAATTTAACAATAAAACCGCAGTTTTATGCGGGGATTATCTTTTGGCATCTGCCCTTGATAAGCTTAACCGATTAAATAACTCTAAAATAACCGCCCTATGCGCAGACACAATGCGTGAAATGTGTAAAGGCGAAATTTTTCAAGATTTTATGAAAGGCCAAATTCCGACATTAGAAGAATATTTAACGAAAACAAAACAAAAAACCGCAGGACTTTTCAGAACAGCGATAGAAGGCGCAATGATACTCAACGGAGAAAAAGACACAACGCAGGCCTCTGAATTTGCAATAAACTTCGGTATAGCATTTCAGATAAGAGATGACCTTATAAACATCTTAAAAACCGACACCTTGAAACCTTCAAACAACGACATAAAATGCGGGATATATAATGCCCCGGTAATTTATGCCGGAAACACTTCCGACCTGGAGCAGGGTATTGAAAAAACGAAAACTTTGTTAAATAATTATATAGTTAAATCACAAAGGATTTTAGACACCTTTGAGGATAATCCGTATAAAACAGCACTTAGAGAGCTTTTAGGGATATTAGGCAATGCATAAAATAAAAGAGCTTTATAATCTTATAAAAACGAAATACGAATCAATGAACCCTATTACAAGAGAGATAATCGAAACGATAGTATTTGTCTTAGTAATGGTAATAATCATAAGATATTTTGTGGGAGAAATCCGCTGGATACCATCAGCCTCAATGCATCCTACACTTTTAGAAGGCGACAGAATAGTTGTCGAAAGGTTTTCGAGATTTTACAGAACCCCGAAACGCGGTGATATAATGGTATTTTACCCGCCGTTTGAAAGATTAAAAAACACACCTGTAAAAGTATTTTCAAGATTAACGGGCTTTTTCTGTAAAGATGTAGCCTACATTAAACGAGTGATAGGACTTCCCGGAGAGAAGGTTGAAATAAAAGCCGATAAAGATGGTAAATATGCGGTTTACATAAACGGAGAATTTCTTAACGAACCATACGTAAACAGTCCATACGACTACCCTCAATGCTCAGAAGCAATTGAATGTAAATTTGATATTCCGGAAGGCTACTACCTGATGCTCGGAGATAACAGAGGGAACTCTCAAGACGGAAGATACTGGGGACTTTTACCTAAAGACAGGTTTATAGGTCGTGCCGTAACTGTATTTTGGCCGATAAAACGCATAAAACGGCTTTGGAATAACCCATACGAAATTAAAGAATAAATTTTGCAGCGGGATTTAAGTACAAAAACCAGAAAATTACGGCAAGAAATGATAGATTTTCATATAATCCGCCATAAGCTGTGAACTTGTAGCATTAGCAACATTAGCCTTAACAGTTTGTTCGCTGTCGGTTTCGGAGACTTCTTTAACCTGCTGAGATTCTTTTCTGCGTTCTTGTGCGGCCTGCTCAACCTGAGCTTCACGAATATAATCCTCGACAGATTGCTGAACCTGTTCGATTTTAGCTTTATCGCCCGCATAAGAACCGGTAGATTCAACACCGAGTTCTTCCAACTGCTGCATAATCTGATACCATTCATTGTAATTAGGCACAGTTGTATTTTGTGCTGCCGCAGCAGCTCTGACTTCTTCCAAATCTTCAATACTGTTAATTTTGTCGGGCATAACACTCTCCTTTGAACGTTAAGAAACGATTTATACACCTCTTAACTATATAAAGTAAAATATTCCCGCCAGATTTCATCAAAAAACATTTTCGTAACAAAAGTTAATATTATATTTAAATTTAATAATTCGGCATAAAAATCGGACCTGCAAATCAATTTTTTATTTAAAAATACACACATTAAAATTATTAAGAAAAATTTACAAAACACACCAAAAGTTGCCCAAAACAAGAATTTCAAACTCAACGGCAACGCTTGATTGTGTGCGATAATTATAAAAACAATCAAATAAAACGATACAATTTTTGTTAAAAAACGTTATGAAAACACTTGCATTGAAATATTTTCCAAGTAATATATACATGTTCCCTTATAAGGGGACAATTGTGCACATACAAATAGCCGAATAGAGGAAACAATGTCAAAAGACGTCATAGAAATCGAAGGTACCATAATAGAATCAATGCCGAATGCGATGTTTCGGGTGAAATTAGAAAATGATCACGAAATATTAGCGCACATTTCGGGTAAAATCAGAAAGAATTTCATAAGGATTTTACCGGGCGACAAGGTAAAAGTAGAGATGACACCGTACGATTTAACCAGAGGACGTATAACATTCCGTCTAAAGTAGCACAAAAGCAATTTAGAATATAAATAAAGATACAAAACCATATAAAGGAACGAAAAAATGAAAGTAAGATCATCAGTAAAACCAATGTGTGACAAATGCAAATGCATAAAAAGAAAAGGCCGCATAGCGATCATATGCGAAAACCCTAAGCACAAACAAAGACAGGGTTAGTTTATATTTGAAATGCATTAACAAGCATAAATGACACACAAAAAAGAAGCCGAACTCACGGGCAAAAGCGGTGGGTGGTGAGGAAGTATTTAAGCCTCATACACAAAAAAATCTAACAACAAGAAAAGGAGAAAACAGAAAAATGGCAAGATTAGCTGGGGTTGATTTACCCCGTAACAAACGAATGATAATAGCACTAACCTATATTTACGGAATAGGACCGACAAGAAGCGCAAAGATACTTGCAGCAACAGGCATATCACCTGATTTAAGAACAGATGATTTGACAGAAGAAGATATCAAGAACTTACGTAACGAACTAGCGAACTACCACATAGAAGGCGACTTAAGACGTGAAGTAACAATGCACATCAAACGTCTTCAAGAGATTGGTTCATACAGAGGTTTAAGACACAAAAGAAAACTTCCTGTAAGAGGCCAGAGAACAAAAACGAACGCAAGAACACGCCGCGGCAAAAAGAACGGTGCAGTAGCTAAAAAGAAATAATTAAAAAGTAACAAAGATAAAGGATAAAGAAATGGCAAGACCAGTAAAAACAAAGAAAAAAGAAAAGAAAAACGTATTGCAGGGTGTTGTACATATACAATCAACCTTTAACAATACAATAGTAACTTCAACCGACACACAAGGTAATGCTATAGCATGGGCAACAGCCGGAGCAACAGGCTTCAAAGGCGCAAGAAAAGGAACTCCGTTTGCCGCACAATCAGCAGCAGAACTTGTTGCGAAGAAATCAATTGACCAAGGTATGAAAAAAGTTGAAGTACATATCAAAGGGCCTGGCTCAGGCAGAGAAACAGCAATCAGAGCGATACAAGCAGCAGGACTTGAAATTACGTTAATCAAAGACGTAACACCGATTCCTCACAACGGCTGCCGTCCGCCTAAAAAACGCCGCGTATAGTATCAGAAACAATTAATCCAAAGATACTGCGGTAATAAAACACAGTTACAAATAAGCGGGGGCTTGCGTTAAGCCAAAATCGCAAACCATAGATGCCCCGCAACAAATAAAAGGAGAAAATTAAAAATGGCAAGATATTCAGGACCAACGAATAAATTATTCAGAAATAAGAAAGTAAAAGACATATCAAACAGAAAATTGACATCATCAATGCGCCAAACAGCTTCAGGCCAGCACGGTGCAGTAAGAAAGAAATTATCTGAATATGCAGTACACCTTGCAGAAAAACAAAAAATCAGATTTACATACATCGTAAGCGAAAAACAATTTGCAAGATACTATAGCGAAGCAGCAAGAAGAAAAGGCGTAACCGGCACAATTCTTCTACAGCTTTTGGAATCAAGACTTGACAACGTATTATACAGAGCAGGTCTTGGCATAACCCGTAAACAAACAAGACAAATCGTAAATCACGGACACGTACTTGTAAACGGAAAGAAAGTAGATATTCCGTCATACCAAGTAAAAGCAGGCGACGTAATCACAATCAAATCAAGAAGTGAAGCCTTCTTAAAATCAGTAACTGAAATGATAGATATGGCATGCGCACCGGCTTGGATGACAATAGACAAAGCAGCATTGAAAATCACATTCGACAGAATTCCCGAAAGAGAAGAATTAGATCCAGAAATCAAAGAACAACTGGTAATTGAGTACTATTCTAAGTAGCCGGATTTTGTAGAGCACGCAAGGCCTCACCAAGTGAGCCAAAGCGTAAAACAATAATCTGGGAGCTTTAAAAAGCTCTGACGATTTAGTAAATCAAACGGAGAAATCCACAATAGTTAATTAAAAAACTAGGAGATTAAAACATGGAATTAAAAATCAAATGCGTTAATACCACAACAAGTTCAGACGGTTCACAATACGGAAAATTCGTAATAGAGCCGTTGGAAAAGGGATTTGGAACAACAATCGGAAACTCTTTAAGACGTGTACTTTTATCAAGCTTAGAAGGGACAGCAGTAACTTCAGCGAGAATAGAAGGTATAACACACGAATACACAGCAATTCCGGGTGTTCTGGAAGACGTTATTGACGTAATGTTAAACCTTAAAGGACTTGTGGTAAAGACCGATTCTAAAGATGCTCAACACTTAAGAATAGATATAGATCGTCCGGGACCGGTATTGGCGAGTGATATTCAGCTTCCTGCAGGAGTAAAAGTAGTAAACCCTGACTGGTTAATATGTACAGTAGCAGATGGCGGCAGCTTCCACGCTGACGTAATCGTTGAAACCGGCAAAGGCTACGTTGCTCACGACGTACCAAGAGATTCAAAAGGTATTGCTATCGACGTATTACCGATTGATGCAACATTTATGCCGATTAAACGTGTAAGCTACAATGTAGAAAGCACTCGTGTAGGCGATTCAATAGATTTTGATAAATTGACTCTTGAAATTTGGTCAAACGGTTCAATCGAAGTAACAACAGCATTGAGTCAGGCATCAAATCTTCTGATAGACCACTTTATTCAGATAGCATCAATTACAGGCCAGCCTGTAGTTACACCGACGATAAGTGTTCACGAAGAAGCAGAAGAAGATTCAAACGTACCTTCAATGACAATTGAAGAGCTTGAACTTTCAGTAAGAGCATACAACTGCTTAAAAAGAGCAAGCATCAATTCAATGGCAGAATTGCTTAAGAAATCAGAACACGATTTATTAAACATTAAGAACTTCGGTAAAAAGTCATCAGATGAAGTAATCGAAAGACTTCACCACTTCGGACTGGACCTTGCGCCGAACCCTGAAATCGAAGAAGAAATCGGTTAATAAAACAAAAATAATACAAAATAAAAAATAAAAGGAAAAGAACAATGAGACACATGACAAAAAAACACACGCTTGGCAAAGCAAAAGATCAAAGAGATGCTCTTTTGCGCTCGTTGGCGACAGAACTTTTTGTCCACGGTGAAATCAAAACAACAATGGCAAGAGCAAAAGCCCTCAGACCATATGCTGAAGAGATTATCACAATGGCTAAAAAAGGAGATCTTCACGCAATCCGCCAGGCTGCAAGACACATTTATAACAAAGAAACCGGCAAATTCATTGATATGAAAACCGGCGAAGAATTTGAAGCACCGGTAGCAGATAAGAAACTAACACCTCAAACAGTGTTAAGAAGATTATTTGTAATAATCGGGAAGCAATATTCAGACCGCAAAGGCGGATATACAAGAATATACAGACTTCCTCCCCGCCGCGGCGATGCTTCGGAAATGGCTTTAATCCAGTTGGTATAAGCCAAAATGAAATATGCTTTAAAAGTTCGGTATATCGGCAAAAACTATTACGGAAGCCAGATTCAATTTGAAAACGGCAAAGAGATAGACAAGCCGACAATACAAGGGATTTTAGAAAAAGCAATTTGTACAGTGACAGGTGAGAGAATCACCGAAGAAAATAAAAGACCGATTAAGACAGTCTTCTCCGGAAGAACTGACAAAGGTGTCAATGCAAAAGGCCAAATACTTCATTTCAGATACGACAAACCAATTGTTGCTTCACGGTTTGTGTATTCGGTAAATGAAATTCTACCGCCGGACATCTCAATCAGAGATTTAATCGAGGTTAACGAAGGGTTTCACGCTCAGAAATCCGCAAAACGCAGACATTACCGTTACGAACTTGTAAACAGGCGGAATAAAGATGCGTTTGACGGGGATTTAATGCGAGTGAAATACGAAATTAACCTTGAGAAAATGCAAAAATCGCTGAATTATCTAATAGGTGAGCACGATTTTTCAAGTTTCAAAAGCTCCGGAACGCTAAACCCGAGCACAGTCTGTTTTATCGAAAAAGCCGAGTGCAAAAGACTCGAAGACGACCGAGTTGTTATAGATATTATCGGAGACAGATTTCTGTATAATATGGTAAGAACGATAGTCGGCACCCTTCTGGAAATAGAAGGACACAATTTGCCGCCGGAACACATGAAAGAAGTTTTGGAGGCAAAGGACCGCCGTAAAGCGGGACAAACAGTCAGTCCATACGGTCTGACATTATTGGAAGTACAATACTAAAAGTAATAAATGGAGACATTAGCATGAAGACATATTCAGCAAAACCTCTTGAAGTAGAAAGAAAGTGGTATCTGATAGATGCTGAAGGCGAAGTATTAGGCCGTTTAGCAAGCAGAATCGCTGACATTTTAAGAGGGAAAAATAAGCCTGAATACACACCTAATGTTGATACAGGCGATTTCGTAGTAGTAATCAACGCAGACAAAGTTCGTGTAACAGGCAAAAAAGAAACAGATAAGATCTATTATCATCATACCGGATATCCGGGCGGATTAAAGAGCGCAAGCTTCAAAGAACTTATGGAAAAAGACGGTACTTTGGCATTAGAAAAAGCAGTTAAGGGCATGCTTCCACACAACACATTAGGAGCACAGCAGTTAACTAAATTAAAAATCTATGCAGGCAGCGAACATCCGCACGCAGCACAGAAACCGATTGTACTGGAAAAGGAGGCTAAATAATGGCAGAAGAAATTATGGCAACAGGCCGCAGAAAAACCTCTATAGCAGTGGTAAAATTGGTCAAAGGTAAAGGCAGAATCTTTGTAAACGGCAAAACATTAAGAGATTACATCGGCAACAGACCTGCAGTAGAAATGTTAGTTTACAGACCGCTAGTCCTTACAGATAATCAAGAAAAATATGATGTAAGAGTAAAAACATTAGGCGGCGGAGTAGTCGCACAGTGCGGAGCAATCAGACACGGAATTGCAAGAGCTCTTGTAAAATCAAATGAAGAATACAGAAATGTACTTCGCTTAGAAGGTCTTTTAACTCGTGACCCACGTGTTAAAGAACGTAAGAAATACGGCCGCAAACGTGCAAGAAAACGTTTCCAATTCTCAAAACGTTAATATTTATATTATCAAATATTCAAAAACGCGCTTTGCAAAATATGCAAGGCGCGTTTATTATACCGACAAACTTAAAAATTAATTAGGAAGCTTAATACAAAATTCTGTTCTTACATTTTCTTCGCTTTCGACAGTAATCTCACCACCGTGAGATTTTGCAATTTGCTGAGAAAGATACAACCCGAGCCCTGTGCCTATTTTGCGGAATTTCTTTGCGGCGGAATAGTATTTATTAAAAATAAGCTTCTGCTCGTCCTGGGGAATCCCTTGCCCGTAATCAATTACTGAAATCGTTATAAAATCAGGAATTTCAGAGGTTTTAATATCAATATCCTTTTTGGTATTGCTATGTGAAATAGCATTAGAAATAAGGTTTTTGACAACACGCTTAAGCTGCATAACGTCAGCTGATACAGTTAAATTTTTCTCTGAAGGGGTAAAATTAATCACAAGTCCCGAATTTGTAGCGATAGGCTGAACTTCATCGACAATATCAGACAAAAATTCATTAAGCTTAATATTTTCTTTTAAAAGCGGAATACCTGTTTCTTTGACCTTGTATGTTTCAAGAACGATTTGCACAAGATCAATAAGTTCTTCATTAGATGATTTCATATTCAAAAGAGCAACTCTTTGTTTTTCGGTAATTTCGCCAAACTTACCGTCGATAAGAAAATTCAAAATATTAGCTTCCGCAACAATCGGAACCTTAAGATCATGCGTCAAGGTTGCGACAAAATCTTCTTTTAAAGTTTCAATTTCACGTTGAGTTGTTACATCTTTTATTAATAGTACGTAGCGTTTTTTATCGTCTAAAGAAAGTCGAACGGAATTTATAATAAAATTATTAGTCGAGGTATTTTTTATATAAACGTCAGTATCCGAGAGTTTTTCGATCGTATTACCGTCAGCAATTTCAATATAATCGTAAACATTTTTACCTAAAATATCATTTCCCTTAACCCCAAACCATTTAATAATTTTAGGAGTAGCTCTTAAAATATTACCGTGTTCATTTACGATTAAAATTCCGTCAGAGAGGGAATTAATAACACTTTCCAAAAGTTTATTCTGGCGTATAAGTTCAGCCTGATATTCAACAATCATTTTTTCTCTGTCATTAAGAGTTTCGACCATTCTGTTAATACTATCCGTAACATTTTGGTAAGTTGAATGTTCAATTTTGTCAATTTTAGTAGACAAATTACCGTATCTGACGGAATTGACGGTATTAGTAACCATTCCGAGGTAATCGTTAATTTTAGACCATCTTTTATTCATTTGTCTGGTTATCAAAAATAAAGCAACGAAAACCAGAATTATAGAAATATTAATTACATACCAGAGCATTTAAAATCTTAACCTTTAGTTTTTTACCGAACCTTTTATGATATAATTCATTATATCAGATAACATCAATCGTGTTAATAATATAAAATGAGGATTGTTGTATTTTATGTCAAAACTAAAACTTCCATCCACCATAAAAATGGTAATAACCGACTTTGACGGAGTGGTAACAGACAATTGCGTATATATTTCAGACAGCGGAGAGTTCTCACGCAGGTTAAATTTTGCAGACGTAATGGGTTTTTCAAGACTAAGGAAAAACGGTTTTGACATAGCAATAGTTTCCGGAGAAAAAAACCATGCGATTGAAATACTGGCTAAAAAATTTGAGATAAAAGAAGTTCACACAAACATCAGAAAAAAAATAGACGTAGTTAAAGAAATAGTTAATAAATATTCCCTAAAAGAAGACGAATATTTGTACATAGGCGATGATGTAAACGATTTGGAGAGTTTAGAATTTTCCAAAAACAGGCTTACGGTACCGCACGCACCGAGCGAATTAAAAGAGCTTGAGGGAATTCAAATAACGGAAAAAGACGGCGGGAACGGAGCATTTAGAGAGGTAGCGGAATGTCTGATTGGTTTGAAAAACTTGTAAACAAGATACAAAATATAAGTGACAAAATAGACAATTACAAAGAAGATACCGTAATTCAATCCTTGCCATCGGTTGCGTACGTAAACAGAGCTAAAAAATGCCTTGAAAACGGAAAACTAAAAGAGGCTCTTGAAATATTAAACGAAGCGAAGAGTCTTCCTCAGGAGGATGCGCTTGTATACAAGTATGAAGGAATCGTATACGACAAACTTTTAAGATTTGTAGATGCGGTTAAAGCCTATAAAAAATCCGCAAACCTTAACAAAAATGACAAAACAATATGGAAGCACTTAGGTTTTGCGCTTTTAAACACAGGGGTATACGACGAAGCCATTGAAGCCTTTGAAAACGCCGACAAAATAACTTCAGCCAATTCAGAAGTATTAATGGGTTGGGGCATGACATTAATGAAACAAAAAAAAGAAGCCGCTGCAAGAGAAAAATTTGTCGAATCCGCCAAAGCAAATAAATACAATCTTAATGCACTTTTTCTGGCTTCCGTTATGGAAATCAAGCTTAAAATGTATGAAGAAGCGGAAAGCAAGCTTCAATTTCTTGCAAATGTTGCACCAAATGAGGGGAATTCATACGAATACGCGAAACTGAAATTTTTGCAGAAAGATTATGAAAGCGCACTTTTTTATTCTAACAAAGCCCTTGATTTTAATAAAAATATGCTTCCGGCTTATTTACTAAAAGGTGAGATTTATAGAATTAAAGACGAAGAAAAAACTTCACTGGAAAACTACCAAAAAGCAGAAACACTTTCTCTAATTGCGCCAAGTTTATACATAGAATGGTCATTTTCTCTTATCCGATTTGGGAAATACGACGAAGCAAGAGAAAAAATTTCAAAAGCCTCAGAAATGGATTCCGAAAATTCTGAAGTAAAACTGATTAAGGCTTATCTTGATACAATAAGCGGGCAGACCGAAAACTGTAAAGAAATTTTTGAGCGAGCCGCAGATAATTTGGAAACTGCATCATTTGCGAATATGGGACTCGGCTTTTTATATTGCACTGAAGGCAATTACACCGAAGGAATCCACTGTTTTAAATCGGCTCTTGCCTCGGATTTACACGATCCGATTAATTACTACTATATAGCAAAGGCTTACATGCACCTTGTTGACAATACAAACGCAAAAGAATACTTTGAGCATGCTATAAAAGAAAATCCCAAACACCTGAAAACATATATAGATTACGCCAAATTCTTGATATCTGAAGAAAAAATTGCCGAAGCCGGCAGAAAATTGCGCAAATCGTTAAAATATGGCGAAAACAATCTTGAAATTTTAAACATGCTGTTTTTAACAAGTTACATACTTGTCAAGGAAAACGTTTGTGAATATAATATAAAAGAAGCGTTAGAGTTAGAGAAAAAGATAAGAAGCATAAATGAAGACGGATTCAAATACCCTGACAAATCGGCAGAACTGGCTGAGATTTTGACGAAGCTTCAAGAAAAGGAAAACAATTGAGAAAGATAATAGTACAAAAATTTGGCGGAACCTCTGTCGCAGATACAGCTAAGATAAAAAATGTTGCCAAAACGGTTATAAAAGAAAAAGAAAACGGAAATGACGTCGTAGTTGTCGTATCAGCAATGGGACATACGACGGATTATCTGGTAAAAATGGCAAAAGAGATAATGCCTGATCCTTCAAGCAGAGAAATGGACATGCTTCTTTCAACCGGAGAGGGCGTGTCGATAGCGCTTTTAGCAATGGCAATTCAGGCACAAGGATATGATGCCGTAAGCTTTAATGCAATGCAAATCGGGATTATGACAGAGAATGTCCACTCAAAAGCCAGAATAACCGACATAAAAACAGACAAACTTAAAAAGAATTTAAAAGAAGGAAAAATAGTAGTAGTTGCGGGATTTCAAGGAGTAACCGAAGACGGAGAGATTACGACATTAGGCAGAGGCGGCTCCGATACATCGGCTGTAGCTCTTGCTGCGGCATTAAACGCCGAAAGATGCGATATTTATACAGATGTTGAAGGTGTTTACACCACAGACCCCAGAATAGTTCCCAAAGCTACACGATTAAAAGAAATTTCTTACGAAGAAATGTTAGAGCTTGCCCACGCAGGCGCAAATGTAATGCACCCGAGAAGTGTTGAAACAGCAAAGATTTTCAACGTTCCGATACGTGTGAGAAGCAGTTTTAAAACCGACAATTTAGGTACATTAATATTAGGAGTTGACAAAATGGAAATATATAAACCCGTCACAGGAGTCGCAGCAGACTTATCACAAGCAAGAATTGTAGTTTGTGATGTTCCGGATACTCCGGGGCAGGCCGCAAAATTATTTGGAAACCTTGCAAAAGAACATATTTCAGTCGATATGATTATCCAGTCCTACGCAAGAAAGGTTTCAAATACAAATGACATAGCATTTACAGTAGACAGTGCCGATCTTGATAAAACAATTAAGACACTTGAAGCCATAAAAAAAGATTTGAACTGCGGAGACATTCAGGTAAATGACAACATAGCAAAAGTTTCGATAGTAGGTGCCGGCATGATAGATAGACCAGGTATAGCCTCTACAATGTTCCAAACCCTTGCTGAACTTGGAGTAAACATCAAAATGATTTCCACCAGTGAAATTAAAATAAGCTGTCTTGTGGATAAAGAAGATGCAAATAAAGCCCTGAAAGCGCTTCACAGTATATTTGAACTTGAAGGCAGCGAAACAGCAGTAGTAAAAGGTGACTTGCCAAACGTATAATATAAGGGAAGATTTTATTAAATTAGTAAAATATGCGGTTTTCTTTATGAAAACCGCATATTTTTTATCACTTTATCATTTTGTTGCACCGTTTGACGCACCTTCCAATAAAAAATACAAAAATTCATAAAAATAAGAAATGCGACGATAGCGGAGTGAGCAATAATAGCAAGCGAAAGAACAACAAAGCCGTCATTGTTTGAGCGAAGCGAGTTTGACGGCTTCACTCTTGAGCTTAGCAAATTATTAGCGAACGGAAGCGTGTCGATGGTTTTGAGGCACTTTTTCCACAAAAAGTGCCCCCGTCCGGAGGACTTTTAATATATCATTATTTTTGGTGCGTCGGAACGACGCACCCTACAACTCAGACAAAGCTTGCTTCTGAAGTTGTAAAACAAAACAATGCTTGTTCACTTCGTGAAGTGCGATTATTTTAAATCGAAAATTTTAGAATAATTTGACATAAAAAAAGTTTAATGTAGGGTGCGTCGTTTTGACGCACCATCCAATAAAAAATACAAAAATTCATAAAAATAAGAAATGCGACGATAGCGGAGTGAGCAATAATAGCAAGCGAAAGAACAACAAAGCCGTCATTGTTTGAGCGAAGCGAGTTTGACGGCTTCACTCTTGAGCTTAGCAAATTATTAGCGAACGGAAGCGTGTCGATGGTTTTGAGGCACTTTTTCCACAAAAAGTGCCCCCGTCCGGAGGACTTTTAATATATCATTATTTTTGGTGCGTCGGAACGACGCACCATCCAATAAAAAATACAATAATTCATAAAAATAAGAAATGCGACGATAGCGGAGTGAGCAATAATAGCAAGCGAAAGGACAACAAAGCCGTCATTGTTTGAGCGAAGCGAGTTTGACGGCTTCACTCTTGAGCTTAGCAAATTATTAGCGAACGGAAGCGTGTCGATGGTTTTGAGGCACTTTTTCCATAAAAAGTGCCCCCGTCCGGAGGACTTTTAATATATCATTATTTTTGGTACATCGGAACGACGCACCCTACAACTCAGACAAAGCTTGCTTATGAAATTGTGAAACAAAACAATGCTTGCTCACTTCGTGAAGGGCGAGTATTTTAAATCGAAAATTTTTGAATAATTTGACATAAAAAAAGTTTAATGTAGTAGGGTGCGTCGTTTGACGCACCAATTTTTTCTAATTCGCCCCAATATATATTTTCAAACAAAAAAAGGGGAGCTGAATTGCTCCCGTTGGAATTAAGAATAGCTGGAAGTATGAAAAAGATTTAATTATATTTAACTTGAATTAATAAAGAAGCACAATTACACGGTTATCGGGTATTTAAAGACGCAAAATAGCCGAACATGCTCACCAACAACATGCCAGCATGGGGGATTTTATAGAAAAGTGTAAAAAAAACACTATTAAAATAAGTGTACATTTGTCACTTTATGCCTTATTAATAGTGTTTATAAGGCTTTTAACCACTTAACAAAACTTTATAATAGGGGTTGACAAATATTTTTTTGTAGTTTATAGTAAGAATGTAAGGATGAAGTGTTAAACAAACACTTAATAAGACCTCAAGAGAGGAGGATTACAATGAAAGTAGACAGAATAGGATACAACAGCAGAAAATATATCTCCTTCGGTGAAGGAAACATGAATAATATAACCCCGAGCGTAGCTATTTTAGCATTACAAAACCCCAACGCTAAAATTAACTTTGAAAACGATCTTAAACGTTCCAGCAGATCGGATATGGTTCAGAACCCCAACTTCGTTACTGCTTTCATAAACAAAGTAGGACGTGCAATTAACGAATTTAAAAGAACAGCTCCGGCTGCAAAAGAATCAAATATCAACCCTGATATTTACAATCACTTAAGTTATACAGCTTAGTAATAAGCAAAAACCAGACAAGAATTATAATAGACATTTACCCATCTTACTAAATTATTTTTACCCCACTAACCGAATATTTTTTTCATAACCTGATTTACTTTTTAGAAAAAGAAAGGAGATTCAGGTTATGAACGAAAAAATAAAAGCACTGCGCAGCAATTCACAAGAGGCGCAGTTTTATTTTGAGAAAATTTTGGCTTATACTTTGGGTCCTGTGGAACTTAAAGAACTTATGGATGAAAATGAGGTCGAACTCGTGGATGTCAGACGTGCTGAGGATTACGAAATCAGTCATATTCCGGGTGCAATTTCTATTCCTAAAGATGAGCTTGCTGATAATATTACAAGGCTTTCCAAAGATAAAATAAACGTTGTCTATTGCTACAACCAGCAATGTCATCTGGGAGCAAGAGCAGCTTTGGTTCTGGCGGATTATGAGTATCCCGTGATGTTGTTGGAAGGCGGTTTTCAGGTCTGGAAAGAGGATTTCAGGTTCGCAGTGACGTAAGTAAAATTGTTTATTAAGAAATGTAAATATGAATTTAAAATGGCTAAACCCCTCCTATAATCTGCTATAGGATAGGATAGGATGCGCCAGTAGCAAATCTTTCAGGACTTGTGTTTTTATAATCATGTAGGTAAAAACACAGAAAGGAAAATACAAAATGACGGTAGATAGTGTGAGTGGAAATAATAATACCGCTTTATATACTGGTATCGGCACTGTTGCTGGAGCCGGAGCAGGAGTTGCAACAGGATACCTAACAAAACCGTTTTTGAAAAATGGTGTAGTAACCGATGAGTTTGTCAAAAAGGTAAATGATGCTGTAAAAAATACTTTAACACCTGACCAAAAAATTTTAGCAGAAAATATTGACGAGGCCGGAAAGAATTTGTTAAAAGCTATAAGTAATGCAAAAAGCATAGAAGAAATAAAGAAACTAATGCTCGATAATGCATTCAATGTATTAGATGATATTGATATTGATATAATTAAACAGGGTCAAAATGTAGTATCTGAAGTCGGAATAAAGGAGACTTATGCTGAAAAACTAAGTAAAGCAAAAGATTTACCGGAAATGAAAGAAATATATAAAAGGTGTTTGGAAGATGAATGGAAAGGTAAAACTCTCGAACAGGTAAAAGAACATATAAAATCGGAAAGTGCTGAAACTGCCAGAGAAATCACTCAAGGTTTATTTAATGAATATTGGAATACTGATAAAAAAGTTTTCGAAAATTGTGAAAATGATGCTGTCGGAAAAGCTATAAAAGGTGTCGCAAAAAGAATTCAAGGTAAATATGCAGCGATTTACGGTTCAATAGGCGCCGCAGCCCTCGGAATCGGCACCTATCTATGCTGTAGAGGTAAACAACCCAAAACACAGGCTCAAACAACCAATAATAAAGTTCAATCATAATCAGAATTCAATATACAACTTTACTTAAACAATAAAAACCCGATTTGTCGGGTTTTTATTTTGAGTTAATTAAATATTTGCACCGCCGTCGTTTTTCATTTTGTCAAGAACATTTTTGCTGCCGTCAATTGATTTTGCGTAATTAACCGTAAAATCTATCGCCTCATTATCTCTATCAATAGCCTCTTTCAAGCCTATCATTTGCTCAAGCGTCAAATTTTCCATCCCTTTAAGGTCGCTGGAATTAAGGTAAGTTTTAAAAAGCTTCTGCGCTTCATAATCAAAACCCGGAAGCCCCTTGTAAAGCGAAAACCACTTGTAAAACTGATGCAGCATATAATAAGAATCAATCTCCCCGTTTCTCAATATAAACATAGGCTTACTCTTAAACGAAAATCCGCTGTCGGTTAAAATATTAATATATAAAGCTTCTCCCCCTTTCAACTCGCACACAAGCCCCTCATCTTCACAAATAAAAGCCAGAATCTTGTCGGCATTATTGAGTTTGACAACCTTTGTTCCGTGAGATTTTATGTATTCAAGCAAAAGGTCGGGATTGTTCTTAACCCCCGAAACTATCTCGCTCACTGTATTCAAGACCAATTCTTTATTCTTTTCGGTTTCAGAAGTCAAAGTAACCGTAACATTAGATGAGAGAATGGTTTTAGATGTTTTATTCGCCGAACTTGTTTTCAAATGCTTGTCAAGCCTTGCAGAAAGCTGTTTTTCCTGCAACTTTAGAAAGAAATAAATAAGCTTCTTAAAAATATTCATAAAAAGATTATATAACAATTACGCCGCAAGGCTTTCCTCCAAAAAGATTAAATATTAAAAATGTATAAAGATTGTACAAAATACACTTGCTTTTCAAAAGTCTTTATTTTATAATGTAATTGTGAAATTATTCACGAATTGAAATTTTACTATTATCCTGTTAAAATTAACATACGGAATAAAAATAGCAATTGTCAAGTTACGATTAAGGAGAAAATAATTATGACAACAAAAAGCAAAAAGACAGTTGAAAACCTTGAGAAGACTTTAAACAAGTCCACCTTGGTAGACAACGCAGAGCAATTGGAATTGCTTATTGAAAGAGTTAAGAAAGCTCAAAAAATCTATTCAAACTTTACACAAGAACAAGTTGATGCGATATTCAAAGCAGCAGCAACAGCCGCAGACAAAGCACGTATTCCATTAGCAAGAATGGCTTATGAAGAAACAGGAATGGGAGTTCTTGAAGACAAAATCATAAAAAACCATTTTGCATCAGAATACATTTACAACAAACACAAAAACGCAAAAACATGCGGAATCATTAAAGAAGACAAAGCAAACGGAATTAAAGTTGTTGCAGAGCCTTTAGGTGTAATCGCAGGTATTGTACCGACAACAAACCCGACTTCAACAGCAATATTCAAATCATTAATAGCTTTAAAGACAAGAAACGCAATTATCTTCTCACCGCACCCGAGAGCAACAAAATGCACAATAGAAGCAGCAAAAGTTGTTCTTGAAGCCGCAGTAAAAGCCGGCGCCCCTGAAGATATTATCGGCTGGATTGATGTACCGTCAATTGATTTATCAAATCAGTTAATGAAACACGAATCAATTTCGTGCATATTGGCAACAGGCGGCCCTGGAATGGTAAAAGCAGCATACTCATCAGGCAACCCTGCATTAGGTGTAGGCCCAGGAAACGCTGCCGCAGTAATTGACGAAACAGCAGATATCAAAATGGCAGTTTCCTCAATCATAATGTCAAAAACATTTGATAACGGTATGATTTGTGCATCAGAACAATCCGTAGTCGTTGTTGATAAGATTTATGAAGAAGTTAAAAAAGAATTCATATACAGAGGCTGCCACTTATTAAGTGCTGCTGATGAAAAGAAAATGATCGCATTACCGTTCATTGATCCGAAACGCGGAACAGCACACCCTGATATCGTAGGCCAGCCTGCACGCAAAATTGCAGAACTTTCAGGCTTTGAAGTACCTGCAAACACAAAAGTACTTTTAGCAGAAAGACCGACCGTAGATTGGGAAGATCCGTTCTCAAGAGAAAAATTGTCACCGATTTTGACAATGTATAAGGCAAAAGACTTTGACGATGCAACAGAAATGGCATACGAACTTGTATCAAAAGGCGGCGCAGGTCACTCTGCGGACCTTTATACAGACACACGCTGCCAAGAAAGAGTAGACAAATTTGCAGAAAAAATGCCTGCTTGCCGTGTATTAATCAACTCACCGTCAGCACAGGGCGGTATCGGAGATTTGTACAACTTCAAACTTGAACCGTCACTTTCACTAGGCTGCGGCTCATGGGGTAAGAACGCAATTTCCGGAAACATCGGAGTTGAAAACCTATTGAACTACAAAACAGTTGCTGAAAGGAGAGAAAATATGCTTTGGTTCAAAGTTCCGCCGAAAGTTTACTTCAAAAGAGGCGCCGTAGATTTGGCTCTCCGTGAACTTGAAGGCAAAAAACGCGCTTTCATCGTAACTGACAGATTCCTATTCAACTCAGGTGCGGTAAACAGCATAGTAAATGTGTTGGATGAAATCGGTATTGACCACCAAATCTTCTTTGATGTAAAACCGGATCCGACATTATCAACAATCAATCAGGCAATGGACATCATAAGACCATACGAACCGGATGTAATCATATCACTCGGCGGCGGTTCTCCGATGGATGCTGCAAAAATTATGTGGTTAATGTATGAACAACCTGACACAGTATTTGAAGATATTTCAATGAGATTTATGGATATCAGAAAGAGAATTTGCAGAATACCTGAATTAGGCAAGAAAGCAACAATGGTTGCAATTCCGACAACTTCAGGAACAGGTTCGGAAGTAACACCGTTTGCAATCATCACTGATGACGAAACTCACGTAAAATATGCAATTGCAGATTACGCATTAACCCCGAATATGGCAATCATCGATCCTAACTTTGTTGACGGAATGCCGAAAGGTTTGACAGCCGCATCCGGTATAGATGCTTTGGTTCACTCAATCGAAGCTTATGTATCAGCAATGGCTACAAACTTTACAAATTCAAATGCATTGGAAGCAACAAAACTTGTATTCAGATATTTGGAAAGATCTTGGAAAGAAGGCGCAAATGATCCAGTAGCAAGAGAAAAAATGCATTATGCCGCAACAATTGCAGGTATGGCATTTGCAAACGCATTCTTAGGATTATGCCACTCAATGGCACACAAATTAGGTGCAATGTTCAACGTACCTCACGGTGTAGCTAACGCATTGTTAATCAGACAGGTAATCAAATACAACTCAACAGATTGCCCGAAAAAACAATGTATCTTCCCTCAATACAAATTCCCGAATGCAAAATCTAAATATGCACAAATTGCAGACGAATTAGGATTGGGCGGAAAGAACGACGATGAAAAAGTTCAATTGTTAATCAACGCAATCGACAAATTGATGAAGGCTGTAAATCTTCCAAATTCAATCAAAGACTTTGGTGTAAAAGAATCAGACTTCAACGCTAAGTTAGATGAAATGGTAGAATTGGCATTTGACGATCAATGTACAGGTGCAAACCCGGCTTATCCGTTGATGGAAGATATCAAAGCTATTTACAAAGATGCTTACGAAGGTATCGTAAGAGATTACTACACTACAAAATAGCATTTTATAATATTGTTAATATGAAAAAAGGAACTGCCAAATGGCAGTTCCTTTTTATGTAATTACCCCTTCATACAATGAACATTATAGGGCACCGTCATTCTGAGGGCAAAGCACGAAGAATCTTTTTATTTATATACTTTGCTAACGCTCAGTATGACGTTGTTTTGAAAAATTTTGTAGAATTTGCTGTATCAATCACTTTTCTTATGGGAGTTACTCCAAAAGCCATGTTTTATAAAGACAGTTGCCGCTTGGACACCAGCGTACCTTCATCGTGTGATCTTCAAACGGTGCTATTCTGTCAATATGTTCATCGTAATTTCCGCCTTCTTTTGAGGCAAACTTCATCACAAACCTATCCTGACCAAGCCTGTTCGGCCGTTTATCCCCGTTTACATCCACCAAAATCGGGTATTCTACATTTTTATACAAATACCATGCCATCCCCGAAGCATCCACAAAAGAATAACTTGTTTTATTGCATCCAAGCCAATCAGGAGCACCTCCGCCGCCTATAAATGCGGACTGTCCCTCTTCACAAACCCAGCATTCATCCGCATTATTGTCAAAACATGTTTTTACAGTGTTGAAATACTTTGATATTGTTTTAAAATTCTCGCCGATTGCATCTGAAACAACCAATGTTGTTCCGGAATCAGTTTCTACATCATATGTATTTGAAATATCCTCAAATTCGCCGTTTTGCTGAACCCGCAGCAGAGCCTGAGATATGCCTGAATAAGCTTTTTTATAGGCGACTTTCCACTGTTTTTCTTGATATTTGCCTATTAAAGAAGGCAGAGTCATAGCAATAACGACTCCAAGAATGCCAAGGGTTATTAAAACTTCTGCCAAATTAAATCCTTTTTTCAAAACGCCCTCCTTGAAACTGCTATTTTAATTATAATTATCACATACACTGCTATTTTTGTCAATATTTTAGTAGATTTTAATCAAATTAGTAATATTTTGGTATTTTGAATATCTCCTTTAAATATAAAATTAAATAAAGGAGTATTATGAATACTAAAGAACTTCTAGGGCTAAAAGTAAAAGAATTCAGAAAACAACGAAAATTAACTCAGGAAAAATTAGCTGAGATTATCGGAGTGGATAACGGTTATATTAGCAAGCTGGAGGTCGGGCAAAATTTCCCGTCCATCAGCACCTTAGAAAAAATAGCAGAGGCTCTCGGGGTGGAATTGTATGAGTTGTTCCAGTTTACTCAGGGAAAAGAAAAGGATTTTAGAAGCGAAATAATCTTTATTTATGACTCTTTGAATAAAGAAAAACAATATACCCTCTACCGTGTTGCAAAAGCTATGGAATAGGATTAAGCTATTTTAATACACACTTGCGTCTTGACATTGCGGTATGTCTTTTTTATCATAAAAGAATGAGGAACGGCGACATGGCCAAGTGGTAAGGCAGAAGCCTGCAAAGCTTTTACCCCCGGTTCGAATCCGGGTGTCGCCTTTTTAAATTTTTTAAAATTATCAAAGGGGAAATGCATGCTTAAAAGATTTTTAGTTACAGCATTTATACTGTTAGGATTATTTACAGGAACTGCTTTTGCAATAGATTTAGAATTTGACGGCTATATAGCAGACAAAGCAAATCTACTTTCTAAGGAATCACTTGAAAATTTAAATTACACAATACATGACTTAAACAAGAAAACAACAGCAGCTATAGCATTAGTTACTTTAAGCACCCTAAATGGCGAAAAAATAGAAGATATAGCAAATAATGTCATGGGCGAATACAAAATCGGAGATGATACAAAGAAAAACGGACTTGTATTTGTTACTTCTATTGGAGAAAGACAACTTCAAGTTATATTAGGTGACGGGCTTGCGCAAGAAATAGACCCTAAAAAGCTTGAAAATATAATTGATAAAAATGTTCTGCCTTATTTTGAAGCCGGAAAATATGAAGACGGAATTTTAAGCGGAACTTATTTAATGGCTGATATGATAGCAAAAATAAACGGAAAAGAAATTGAACATTTTGGAAATGTTCCTGATGCAAGCGAATTGAAAAAACCGTTTAATAAAAATTGGTTATGGTTGTTACTAATTCCGATTTTTGGAGCAGTAGCAGCTATCTGGATATTGGTAGCAAACAAGAAAAAACATAACGAACAACAAGAACAAATTTCTTAACTCGTTGATATAAGATTGATAATTTAATAACTTTTTATGGGCGATTAGCAAGGACTCCGCTTTTCGATTGAGTATCGAAAAGATGGATGGATGGTAGCGCAAGCTACCAACAAGCTCAAACTTTGATAATTTAATAACTTATTTTGGGCGATTAGCAAGGACTCCGCTTTTCGATTGAGTATCGAAAAGATGGAGGGAAGGTAGCGCAAGCTACCAACAAGCTCAAACTTTGATAATTTAATAACTTTTTATGGGCGATTAGCGCAGTTGGTAGCGCATCACATTGACGTTGTGAGGGTCACGTGTTCGAGTCACGTATCGCCCATTTTTATTTTGTCAAAAAATATTTTTTTGATAAAATTTCACTATGTTCAGAAAAATTCAAGAAAAAGATAAAGCCTTTTATATTAATACAGCATGCGAATTTTACAATTCTGATGCCGTAGACCACAAAATACCTTTAAATTATATAGAAAACACCTTCAATGAGCTTATGCGCTCAGAGGACTACGCAGAAGGCTACATATTTGAAAAGGACGGAGAAAACGCCGGATATGCATTATTGGCAAAATCATTTTCACAAGAAGCAGGCGGACTTGTTGTATGGCTTGAGGAAATTTACATTCTGCCTCAATTTCGCTCTCTTGGACTTGGCGGAGAATTTATTAATTTTTTAAAAGACAACACTAACTGCGCAAGACTAAGACTTGAACTTTGTGCTTCTAATACAAAAGCCTACAAGGCTTACCAAAAGCACGGATTTGAAGTTTTAGATTACAAACAGATGATTTTTGATAAAAAGCTTGATTAAAACAATTGCTTTAAACAGCCTGCAAATATTTTTCAATATCTTCATCAGAAATCATTTCTGTTGCGGCAACCAAAATTCTTTTTTCATCAAGCTTTATACCGCCCAGAATTGAGTTTTCTTTAAGCTTTCTAAGGAATTCATCAGCAGAAGAATTAACTTCGATTACAAACTCGTTAAAAAAGTTCTTATTAAGCGTCTTAATTCCTTTTTGAGAAAGCCTTTGAGATAACTTGTGTGCCTGTTTTGCCGAAAGATATCCGACTTGCTTAAAGCCTTTTTCGCCTAATAATGACAAATACAAAGTAGCACAAAGTCCTATTAAGGCTTGATTAGAGCAAATGTTGCTGGTTGCTTTTTCTCTTTTAATATGCTGCTCTCTGGTCTGAATTGTAAGACAGAAAGCCTGATTTCCGTCAGCATCAACAGTTCTTCCGGCAAGTCTTCCCGGAATCTGGCGCATATATTTTTCACGACACGCAATAAACCCTGCGTGCGGTCCGCCGAATTCCTGCGGGATTCCAAGTGTTTGAATATCTCCGACAACAATATCTGCGCCATATTCTGACGGAGGTTTCAGAATTGAAAGCGATGAAATATTTGTACAAACAATTAAGAGAGTATCCAAAGGTTTTACTTCTAAAATCTCACCGTAATAATCAGGATTTTGCACCAAAACACACGCATAATCAGAAGTATCAATAGGCAAATCATTAAAATATTCCACCTGAATTTCATTTGCCCAAGCGTAAGTATCAATTACCTTTTTATATTCGGGATTTAAATTTTCAGATACAAGAGCTTTAGATTTTTTAGTAATTCTCTTAGCCATTAAAATAGCTTCCGCACAAGCAGTTCCGCCATCATAAACCGTAGCATTTGATACATCCATGCCGGTAAGGCGCGAAATCATAGTCTGAAATTCGTACATAACCTGAAGTGTACCTTGAGAAATTTCGGCCTGATAAGGGGTGTATGCCGTCAGAAATTCCCATCTTTGAGCAACCTGAGATATAGCAGAAGGAATAAACATATTGTAAACCCCGCCGCCAAGAAAACTTATATAATCAGTTCTGTTCTTTTTTGCAAGCGACTTAATTGTTCTTTGAACTTCCATTTCGCTCACTGCATCAGGTAGCTCAAGAGCATTCATCCGTGCATACTGAGGAATATCCGCAAACAAATCCTCAATCTTATCTACACCGCAAACTTTTAGCATTTCTGCTTTTACTTCGTCATTATGTACCAAAAAATTCTTCATTATTCCAATTCTTCTTTATAATCTTCGTATTCCATCAAATCGCCAAGTTCAGCTTCATCGCCTGTTTTTTCAATTTTCACAAGCCAGCCCTTTTCGTAGGAATCTTCATTAAGAATTTCAGGACTGTCAGCGACTTCGTTGTTTACTTCAGTAACTTTCCCGCTTATCGGCATATAAATTTCACTTGCAGCTTTTACAGATTCAACTGTTGCAAAAGTTTCGCCTTTATGAAATTCCGTACCAACTTCTGGCAATTCCAAAAACACGATATCTCCAAGCTGTTCTACTGCGTAATCAGTTAATCCTACTGTATATTCACCATTTTCATTTTCGTAAATATATTCATGAGTTTTTGCGCATAAAATCTTTTCTGTTATACTCATTCTTTTCTCCTTAATTTATTTTAACTATGTTCCTTTTTGTCACAAACGGTCTTTTTACTATTTCAGCATCGTGCAATTTCTCTCTTATCATAACCTGAACAACTGTGCCTGTGCAAATTTCTTCAATATTTTTTACATAACCGAGTGCAATATTGGTATTTAACACAGGTGAAATTCCGCCGCTTGTAACTGTTCCGATTTTTTCACCTTTAAAATAGATTTCATATCCGTGTCTTGCGATTCCCCTATCAAGCATCTTTAACCCGACAAGCTTTTTATGTGTACCGTTTTTAATCTGCTCCATTATAACATCTTTTCCGTTATAATCAGCTTTCTTATCCTTTGGAACTGACCAAGAAAGTCCTGCCTCTATCGGAGTTGTATCTTCGTCCAAATCATTTCCGTATAAGTGCAAAGCCGCTTCCAGTCTTAATGTGTCTCTTGCACCCAAACCAATGGGCTTAATCCCGAAAGTTTTTCCTGTTTCTAAAATCTTATCAAACAACTCTTCGCTAAATTCATTTTCGACAAGAAGTTCAAACCCGTCTTCACCTGTGTATCCTGTTCTGGAAGCCAAAAGCTTTATCCCTGCAACTTTTGCCGGTCTGATTGTAAAGGAATTCTGGTTTATATTAAGCCCCATTAAACTCAAAACCTCAGCAGCTTTGGGCCCTTGTACTGCCAATAGTGAATAATTGTGAGATTGGTTGTCTATTTTTACATCAAACCCTTTTTTATTTCTTACCATCCAGTTTAAATCTTCGTCAATCCTTGCAGCATTACAGATTATAAGATATTCTAAAACCCCTAATTTATAAATTATTAAATCATCTATTAATCCGCCTTTTTCATTCGTTAGCTGGCAGTAAACAGCTTTTTCATAAGTCAATTTTGTTATGTCCTGAGGTACAATTCTGTTTAAATATTCCAAAGAATCCTTCCCTGATACAAAAACCTCTCCCATATGCGAAACATCAAATAACCCGACGCTTTCTCTTACGGTTTTATGCTCCTCAATTATTGACGTATATTGAACAGGCATACTCCAACCCGCAAAATCAACCATTCTTGCCCCTAATCCTATATGCTTGTCATGCAAAAAAGTTTCTTTTGTCATAATTCCCCCTTTTGAAATTATTGTCGTCTTAACCACCTTAAATGTCAATTTTTAATTAGTATTTTTGTTATATTTAATTACATTTTCGCCTTATTTAAAAAGTCCATGATTTACTAAAGCTTTTATTATATAATTTTTGTTATGAAAGATTTTTTTATAGGACTTTTAGACTGGATTTACAAGAAGAAATGCTACTTTTGCAAGCGCTCTGATGAGTGTGTCAGAATGTGCTCTAAATGCTATCAGACTCTAGAGCATCTTCGCCCTGAGGCAAACAGAATTTTGAGAAGCAAAAATATTTACTGCGCAGGAGTTTATGACAAAAATTTGCAAAAACTTATACGAGGGCTTAAATACCATAACCAGAGAGAACTTGCAAAATATTTGGCTAAATTTATGTATGAATATTGGCTTGAAATCGGCGGTAAAAGCAATTTTCAAGTGGTTCCGGTTCCAATTTATAAAACAAGAGAAAAGAAACGAAAATACAACCACATGAATCTAGTTGCCGAAGAATTTTGCAACCTTTCCGGCTGCACACTTAACCTTGATTTGATAAAAAGAATTAAAAATACCAAACCTCAGTATAATCTTAAAAAATCTGAACGTGAAAATAATCTTAAAAACGCTTTTGAAATTGAAGAAAGTAACCTTCTGCCGATGAAAATTCTGATACTTGATGACATTTGCACCACAGGCTCTACTTTTGAAGAAATGATAAAAGAGTTTGAAAAACATAATATTTTTGATATAACATGTTTTGCCGCCACAACCCCGTTTGAGGAATAGATGATATTACAAGAATTTGCTTCATACATTCAAAATAGAAAAGATGATCTTACTTCAGGTAAATCCACCGCATTAAAAATTCTTTGTGACTGGATTCGGCTTGTGATTAAGAAAAACCCGAAAGGTCACGTTGACAGGATTGTTCAAACAGAAATTCTACTTGCCGAAAACAAGTACGGAGAGTTTTTTATTACCGCAAAATCCGAAAGCGGAAGAACCCTTGTTAATGCTTTATACAATTTTGCCCTGAGCTATGAACATTACGTTATGCAAAAATGGCTCGATGATAAAAATCCCCAAGATTTTAAAAAATAGCACATTAAATACCCGCCTGTCGGATTTTATTTAACCTTTAAAATCTAAAATATTTATAAATCAAAGATTTTAAACGGAGAAATAAATTATGAGCAATATTTACCAATCACAAATCAGCCGCCTTAAAGAATTGAACAACCTTTTTATTGAGCTTACGGCAAAAAGCTGCAACCAAAGATGCAAAAATTGTTATATTGACTTCCCGCTATCCAAAAACGTAAAAGATTTTATTGACGAAAACTTGATAAAGAAAACCCTTTCTGACACGAAAGACGAAAATCTTCAATGTATTTACCTCACAGGCGCCGAACCTATGACACACCCCGACTTTAACAGCATATTAAGACTCTGCCTGAAACGCACTAATGTTTGTATTTGCACAAACGGAAGCTTTATTAATGAAAAAAAAGCAAGATTTTTAAAAAGAGTTGAAGACGAAAGCGATTTTGAAATTATCTTTCAACTAAGTATGGAGCATTACAATGAAATAAAAAACGACGACCTTAGAGGCCGCGGAACCTACAGACAAACACTTCTTGCAATAAAAAGCCTCGTTAAGTATGAATTTAACCCTATTATATGCATTACCGACTTTTATCAGGAAGACAAAGAAAAACTTCTTGAAGGCTTTAAACCTATATGCGAAAAAATAGGATTTTCAGCAACCGAAAATAATTTCAAAATTAACATCCCCTACACTAAAAACGACGATACGCAATCACTGACTGCCTCTTGGCAAAGCTTAGACTGCGAATACGGAAGAATACTTACCGCCAAAGGTATTTACTCTTGTCCATTCCTTGCAAACGACCACAGAGGCCGCTCCGGAAGTGATTTTACTGACTATTCCGATAAAAGTATTCTTGAAACAAACTTTTGCGCAACTTGCATTAAAAACAAAACTCAAATGTTTTCTATCAATTTTGAAAATTTTAACTGATTACTTCTTTGCGTAAAGCTTCATTGAAAACTTAATCATCAAAATTGATTTATTCTTTTCATAAGGTTCAACTTCTACCTTACAAATGTCAAGGAAATGTTCGTGTTGATATAAAGCTTTTAAGAATGTTTCAAAATTTTTATAATTTGAAATTAATTCCATATCTAATAAAGCAACATTATATTTATCCGGAACACCCTGAACAAACTTATCATCCTTTGGATCATAAGTATAATTTATAGAAAGCATTTTAATAGTGTTAGCTCTGATGATTTTGAGAATTTCGGAAAATTCGCCGGCAATAAGACCTTCCGCATCAAGCCCTACTTCATCAGATTCAAAAAATGTCTTTTCAATACCGGACATATCATCTTGCTTTTTAGCAGCAGACTTCAACTCATCACGCTCTCTTTGTTTATCAGCAAGAACCAAAGTCTGCGCTGCATACTGATCATTCATCTCCATTATATTCTGTACTATTGGAATAATTTTATTAACTACCAAAAACACAACAACAAGTACTGACAAAGCCAATACTGCCACTGCGTCTTTTAATTTCATTAAAATTTCTTTAGTTTCTTCTGGCATAATTTATAAAAAATCTCCGTTTTTATATTATTCTATAGGCGTATCGCTTAACAATTTTTTATCTGGCGGCAAATTTACGGCTTTACCTGTCGTTTTGCCAGATTTAGATTTTTTTGACTTTCCTTTGGCATTTTTTGCATTACCGCCTTTATTGTCACTTTCCTCCGTTACTACAGGTGCAGGTGCTGCCGAAATATTTGAAATTTCAAAATCATAAGTTACCGGAAGATTTGACATAAATTCATCCACATTATCCGATATCATTTCTAATTTTTGAAGTTTTAAATCGCTTGAAACAAGATATTCTTTCAAGTTTTTATAAAATGTATAAATATCTTCAACAGAACTTGCGCCACCTTTAATCAATATCTTGCCGCTTCCCTCAGTTGAAAAATACGAAAGCCATAGCTGCGGAGGAACTGATTCTCCAATTGCGGAATAAGCCATCAATTTAACTCTGTTATCTTGAAGAGTTTTATTTATTTCATTTTTTACACTGAACTTACCGGCCATCTGCTGAGCCTCTTTCAACTCTTTAATTTCTTTTTCAATCTGTTGAATGCTGGCATTTAATTCGTCAAGCTCTGATTGCTTGTCACTTTGGATTTTCGGCAAAAGCAACATTGCAATACCGACAGGAACAAGCAGCAGAATTGCTATCGCAATTGACATAACTCTTGCCATAGTCGGAGTTGTTGTAAACTCATTCTCACCTATAGGTATTTTAATAATCTCTTCTGCTGTAGTTGTTTCACCGCTTGAAGCCGAAAGGAAATTACAGCTTATAGGATAATTAAATGTCTTTGAAACCGCTACACCTATAGCCTGAAGAGAAATCTTTAAAATATTATCCGGCAATACATCTAAACTTACAGGCAAAAATTCCTTGCGTTTAAATTTATTATTTTCAATATATTCTATTGTACCGTCAACATTAAGAGCCTTTGCAAGCACCTCGGCACTAACAGAATCAGTATCGGAAAGGACTAAAAGATAGTTTGTCGGATAACTCATCAATGTAATTTGCGCTGAAGAACTTATTACATTATAAATTTCATCACCTTCATAAGATTTAATAGCTATAGGTTCTTCATAATAATCAACAACATTCTTTCCTGTCAAAGATACAAGAGTATATCCGTTTGAGTTTACCGTCAATAAATTCCAAGTAACCCCGTCCTGCATCTCTGATGCCGCAAGTCCGGTATAATCAAGAGCTCTAAGTGTTGATAATATTGACATTTCAACACCTACCAAGTTAGCACCCAATTCAGCTAAAGCACTTGAAATACTTTCTACAACCAATTGTTGAACTGCGGAATAAAACAGCTTACGATTTTCTCCGTTGCCGACATTTGAATCCCACCACTGAACTATCGGGTCATGTCTTTTGAACACATAAGACTGCTCAACTTCTGAAGTTACAGCTCCGGTTATAGCTTCATCTCCAAGAATCAATGACATTTCTATCGAACTAAACAAAACCGTCGGAAGATTCAAAGTAATGTTACATTTCGGATTTAACTTAAGCTCCTCAAACATTTCAGTAACAGCCTTTTTAAAATCATCCATATTGGATATTTCTCTAAGCGATTCATTATAAGCAAGCGGCCTTACTGCGTAACTTTTGATAGTATGGCTTGAATCATCAATTTGAATCATTTCAAGACCAACACCCGGAGTAACTGAAAGATACACATCCGGACGATTTCCGGCTGTTAATTTATCAATAAAATCGTTAATAAAATTAGAACCCATTTTAGTTATTTTCTTCCTATGTACTTAATTCTTATTTTTATTATACAATATATTTTATAGAGGTTGCAAATTTAACATAAATTTACATTATACGGAGGATAACCTGCCAAATGAACTATATAACTGAAATACAAAGGCTTAAGAGAGAGAAAAATGCTGTTGTGCTTGCACACTGCTATCAAAATATAGAAATTGATGAAGTCGCAGATTATATTGGGGACTCTCTTTATTTAAGTCAAATGGCTGCAAAAACTGATGCTGATATAATTATTTTTGCAGGAGTTTACTTTATGGCTCAAACTGCTAAAATTTTAAATCCATCAAAAAAAGTTATTCTGCCTAACCTTAAAGCAGGCTGTGCAATGGCAGATATGATAAATTTACAGCAGTTAAGAGAATTTAAAAAACAAAATCCAAATATTCCTACAGTTTGCTATATAAATTCAACAGCAGAAGTAAAATCAGAATGTGACATTTGCTGCACAAGTTCAAATGCGATAAAAATTGTCGAAAGCCTAAAATCGCCGAAAGTATTGTTTTTACCGGACAAAAACCTTGGCAGGTGGGTAGAAAAACAGCTTGAAAATGTGGAAGTTATAACATACAACGGCTGTTGCCCGATTCATGATAGATTTGATCCCGGCGCAATAAGAGAAACTAAATTTCAATATCCACATGCACTTGTACTCGCACACCCTGAATGTCCTGAAGAATTTTCATCTCGAGCAGATTATGTCGGCAGCACATCAGGAATTATGAATTTTGTTAAAAACAGCAATGAAAAACAATTTATTGTTGCAACAGAAAAAGGTGTGCTTGACAGATTAAAACGTGATAATCCGAACAAACAATTCTATTACATTCATAATGTACCTTCAATTTGTCAAAGTATGAAATTAAATACCGTTTTGGATATTTATTACGTCTTGAAAAATGAAGCACAGGAAATCACTGTCGATAAAGAAATCGCACAAAAAGCTCTTAAATGTATAGAAAGAATGCTTGAAGTTTCAAAATAGGATTAATTTTAAAATGGATGATATAATTTTTGGCAAAAATGCAATAACAGAAGCCTTAATCAGCGGAGAAAGAGAAATTAATAAAATCCTTATTTCCAAAAGCATTCACTCTGATGCCAAAATCGAAAAAATTAAAACTCTTGCCAGAGAAAGAGGAATTATTTTTCAATTTGTGGCAAAAGAAAAATTCCAGCCTTACGCTGAATTCAATCATCAAGGAGTTATTGCCCAAATTTCGCCTTTAAAATACGCAGACCTCGATGAATTTTTGGAACAAAATCACCAAAATTCATCTGTTGTAATCCTTGACGGAGTGGAAGACCCGCACAATTTCGGTGCAATAATTCGTTCCTGCGTTTGCGCTGGGGTTAGCGGAATTATAATTCCTTCCAGACGTAATGTCCAAGTGAATTCCGTTGTCGAAAAAACCAGTGCAGGGGCTATTAACCACATTCCGATAATAAAAGTCAATAGTCTTTCTAACGCAGTTCAAAAATTAAAAGATTCAGACTGGTGGATAATTGCGACAGATGCTTCAGCAGATGATAATTATTACGATATCAAATATAATGATATGAACTTTGCGCTTATCATGGGGGCTGAGCATGCAGGAGTTTCTAAATCACTTCTTAAAATGTCCGACTTTAAAGTTAAAATACCTATGATGAATAATTTTAATTCTCTAAACGTTTCTAATGCCGCTTGCGTAATCATTTTTGAAAGCTTGAGGCAGCGTATTAAAAAAGAAAATTTTAAGCAAAGTTAAAAAATAGTTTTAATTATAAAATTATATTACAATAATTTTGAGAGATGGAGAGTTTTATAATAAATGAAAAAAGAAATCGAAAAACTTGGATTAATATCAGAAGACATTTCGGATGAAGATGTTGATTTCCACGAACTTGAACCGATGGATGAAGAAGATGAGCTTATTCATTCGGTAGAAGATCCGAAAGTTCAGGAAAGTTTAACCTCAGTAAATTCCGATGACAGTGTTAAGATATACTTGCAGCAAATCGGTAAAATTCCGCTGCTTTCGTCAGAACAAGAGCTTGATTTGGCTAAGAAAATTTACGAATCTCAAGACGAATTTTCAAAAAACCTGCTTGTAAACGCAAATTTAAGACTTGTTGTTAGTATCGCTAAAAAATACATCGGCCGAGGGCTTTCGTTTCTTGATTTAATTCAGGAGGGCAATTTAGGCTTAATGAAGGCTGCAGGAAGATTTGATTACACAAAAGGCTACAAATTTTCAACCTATGCAACTTGGTGGATTCAGCAGTCAATCACACGTGCAATTGCAGACAAGGCTCGTATAATAAGGCTTCCGATACACATGATTGAATCGCTCGGCAAAATCCGCCGTGCAACAATTGACCTTACAACAGAACTCGGACACACGCCGACAAAACAGGAAATTGCATACAGATTAGGAATTTCAGTTAACAAACTCACCTCCATCATTAAATCCGCTCAAAGTACAATCAGCATGGAAACTCCTGCAAACAGCTCAGAAGACAGTTCCAAAATTGCCGATTTTATCGTGGATGATTCCACTATAACACCCGACAGCAGAGTTTCTCAGGAAAACTTGTTTGAAGATATTAGAAGAATGCTTAATCAATTAAGTCCAAAAGAAAGAGATGTCCTTATTCTCCGCTACGGACTTGACAACAGCGGAACGAAGAAAACTCTTGATGAAATCGGTTCTCAATATGGAGTTTCACGTGAACGTATCCGACAAATTGAAAACAGAGCTATCGCTAAACTTAAAAAACTTTGCAAAAACAAACACCTCACAGTCGGACTTAAAAACTACTTCGGCGAATAGCACACAAAGTGTGCTTTTACCTTTGGCTAAATATTAGTGTTAGCGCTTTTGTATAAATTGGAAACTTTATTATATAAATAGTTGCGTCGCTTTTAACAAAATCTGTATATTGTTCTCACAAAGTGTGCTTTTACCTTTGGCTAAATATTAGTGTTAGCGCTTTTGTATAAATTGGAAACTTTATTATATAAATAGTTGCGTCGCTTTTAACAAAATCTGTATATTGTTCTCACAAAGTGTGCTTTTACATTTGGATAAATATCAGTATTTGCGCTTTTGGAAAATAAGTAGGGTGCGTCGTTTCAGACGCACCTTTAAATTTTAAATAGTCGTAAAATTCTTTAAAATAAAAATTTGCGACAATAGCGAAGTGAGCAATAATTGCAAGCGAAAGAACAACAAAGCCGTCGTTGTCTGAGCGGAGCGAGTTTGACGGCTTTTGGCTTGAGCTTTGCGAATTATTAGCAAACGTAAGCGTGTCAATGGTTTTGAGGCACTTTTTCCATAATAAGTGCCCCCCGTCCGGAGGACTTTTTAAATATATTACTCTTTTTCCATAAAAGCGACCGCCCTTCTAGCGTAAGACTCGCCGAAGGCTTTAAATATCTTCGTTTTATGATTTTGGTGCGTCAAACGACGCACCCTACTATCTATCTAATTTGATTAATATCCTACTTTAAAAGCCAAGATTGATAATAGCAAGGAGGGTGTTTACAAAAAGGACTTTGCGTTAATTGATCTCTATTATAAAAAGGAACAACTTTTTTATAATTACTAAAATTGTTTACTCTATTATTATTTATATCAGCAAATGTAAAAATCCATCTGTCACGCCCAAATCTGTTCGGATTTGAATGACCATTTGTATCCACTAAAAATATATTTTCGGAATAATTATATGTACACCAACTTTGACCACTACCATCAATAAAACAGTAAGCATGCCCCTCGCTAGGATTACCGTTATCCATATCTATACCGTCTGAAGAATTCCCTGATGAACAAGAACCACCACATAGAGTATCACCTTTCTTCCAACAACGCTCTATATCTTCCTTTCCACAATCAAGCAGTACCTTAAATTTGGACTTTAATATATTAAACTCTTCTGTTGTAGCATTTTTTGAAATTTGTTCTGTTCTTGTAAATTCTTGATTTAATAATGCTTCTTGAAATACTTGTGATATTTCTGAATATACTTTTTTATATGCAGTTTTAAACTGTCTTTCCTGATAATTGTTAATTAAACCAGGTAAAGTCATTGCTGCAACTAATCCAATAATTCCAATCGTTATCAAAACTTCCGCTAATGTAAATGCTTTTATTTTATACATACTCTCCCTTTCATAATATTAAATTAATAAATTTATTATAAATGTATTAATTTAATTTTGTCAATACTTATAAACGTATTTGTTGAAAATAATCTGCTGTATGCAATCATGAATTTATGAGAATTATTACAGAGGTTAAAGAAATACTTTATCAAAAAGGTTTAAGCCTTAAATACGTAGCCGAAGAACTGTCCAAACGTTTGAATAAACCTTATTCTCTTGCGAATCTTTCAAATAAACTCAGAAATGAAACCATTACTTATCGAGAAATGAAACTTATTGCAGAAATCATCAATTGCAGACTCGAGTTATCAAATTAAAAAATCGCCCTCCTTAAAAGGGCGATTTTCAAATTTTATGATAAAATGTTTATTTATTCAGCATCTTTGTTGATATCTTTTACGCTTAAAGCAATTCTGTGTTCTTGAGGTGTGAATTTTTTAATCAAAACTTCTACACTGTCACCAACTTTGTATCTGTTGAACGGATTTACGTTTTCTTCCGCCATTTCTGATACCGGAAGAAGTGCTTCAACTCCAGGGAATATGTTAATAAATGCACCGAATCCTGTTACTTTATTAACTGTTCCTGTGATTACCTGACCTTCTTCAAATTGACCTTCAATTTGCTGCCACGGATCTTCACCCATTCTCTTCAATGAAAGTGAAATTCTCTTTAATTCATTATCAATTTTGATAATCTTAACTTCGATTGTTTCACCTAATGAAATAACATCTGACGGATGTTTAATTCTTGACCAGGAAATTTCTGAAATCGGAAGAAGTCCGTCAATTCCGTTGATGTCTACAAATGCACCAAAATCTGCAATTCTTACAACTTCACCTTTTACAACCTGTCCTTCTTCAAGTGTTGAAAGAATGTTATCTACAACTTGGTCTCTTTGTTCTGCAACAGCTTGTCTTTGTGAAAGTATAAGTTTGTTTTTCTTCGGATCTGCTTCTAAAACTTTAACTTCGATTTTTGTATCAATTAAACCGTCAAAAGGTGTGCCGGTTCTTAATTGTGAAGACGGTATAAATCCTTTTAAATCTGCTACGTCTACTAAAACACCGCCTTTTACGATTGATACAACTTTTGCTAAAATTGTATCGCCTTGAATTTTAGCATCGTTTAACTGTGCCCATGCCTGCGCAAATGCTAAGCGTTTCAATGATAAAAGCATTCCTTCATCATCATTTTCTTCTTTTAATATATAAAATTCCTTAACATCCCCTACTGCAACTGTTTCCGCACCTTCTGCCGACGGAATTTCTTTCTGCGGAAGAAATGCTTCTGTTTTCGCGCCTTTTACGCTTACCAGAAATCCTTCCTGTTCTTTCTTAATTACTGTGCCTTCTACAATGTCGGCTACCGTGTTGTTTGATGAAAATGATTCTTCTAATAATTTTTCGAATTCATCTAAGTTTGTTTTTTCTAATGTTGTTGTCATTTTGTATTTTTCCTTTCGTTTTTTAAGTTATTTATGTTTTATATCAAATATTAAAAACTGTTTAAGCGTTTTATTACTTCATCTATTAGGTTTTGAGGAGTCGAAGCCCCTGCCGTTACCGAAATATCGTCATTTTCATTTATTAAATCTTTAAAATTATCCAACTCATCCGCATTTTCAATGTGAATTGTTTTGGTTATATTTTTCAAAATTTCAGCCAAATGCGTTGTGTTCGCACTCTTTTTAGAACCGACAACCACCATTAATCCGCTGGTTTGAGCCAATTCCTTTGCTTCATTTTGCCTCATTGAAGTGCTTGGGCATATCGTATTTGCTATATGAATCTCTTTTGCTATTGTTGTTAAATAATCAACTATTGAATTTAATGTCGAAATCATTTGCGTTGTCTGAACGACAACTCCCACACGTTTGTGAGATTTAATTACATTTTCATACCCCTCAAGCTGTGCAACATTTGCGGCTACCGCTATTTTATCCGTCCATAAAAGCGCATTTGCCTTAATTGCTACAACTTCAGGATGCTCTGCTTTACCGACTATTACGACAAAATAATCTTCTTTCGCTAATTCTACCGCCTTTTGCTGAACTTTCTTCACATCAGGACAAGTCAAATCTACCGGAGTGAAACCTGCCTGTTTAATCTTTTCAATAACCTCAGGACTTTCTCCGTGACTGCGGATTACACAAATCCCTTCCCCTTTTTCAGGAAGTTCATAAAGTGTCCTTATACCAATCTCCTCCAGCGACTTTATTACATTTGCATTATGTATAAGCTCGCCCAATACAAACACTTCTTTATCGGGGTTTTCGGATTTTAACTTCTGAACGGATTCCACTGCACGCTTGACTCCGTAGCAAAAACCCGCATATTTGGCTAATTTGACTTTCTTCGGCAATTTAAAATTGTCTTCTTTCTTTTAGACTTGCAGTAAATCTTACCGCTGTAATTGTATTAAATTACAAAAATATCAAATTGGCAAGTGCTTTTTTAATAAGAAACGTCAATTACATTTACTGTAATGACGCTTCTTTTTAACTACAAACTTTGTACCTGTAATTTATGAATTTAAGTATAATGTCGAATCTTGCTCTAGCAATTTCTTTCTTGTTTTAGAATCAATCGGTGCAGTAAATGCCATCTTCATATCCTGAGGCACATCTTTCTTTTCCTTTGTTTCATCAAGTTCATCTTTGCTGAAGTATTGAGCAAATCCCGAATCTTCTTTAAGTGCCGCTAATTGATCCTTAACTTTGAATGTCGTAGAGCGTTTCATTACTGTAATAATTTTATTCACTGCATCTACAGGAAGTCCCGCTGAGAGCATTGTTTCGCCCATACCGCTTTCGATTACGTTTGTAAGCATTGATGTTCTTGCTATTAACGTATAAATTAAACGCTTATTGGCTAATCCTGAAAGCTCTGCAAACTTCATCAACATTTCTATTTTCTTTGCAGGAGGTGCACTTTCAAATAATTTTACAAAATATTCACGTCTCTGCGCCGGAGAAAGCTGACGAATTTCTTTTGCTGTAAGAGTTCCTGAACCTATTACAGAATTAATTTCTGCATCTGTTGCATTACTTAGAGCAACTTCTGCCGCAAATCTTACAATCTCATTCTGCTGTACATTTGGCGAAGACATCTTATTTATAACTACTGCTGCTGCCTGAATTGCTTTTGTGTTACCAGATTCGTAAACTACATCCATCGCCTTGGATTGAACCGTTGGATCATAATTACAAATGTTTGCTGCCGTATGCTCCTGAACTTCACTATATTTTGAAGTCATCATTGTCGTGTGAGCTGCAAGCTGATTGTCCTTATGTAAATCCTTAATCTGGTCTGATAAAATGTTTAACTGTTCTACAGCTTCGTCTTTATTCGTGTATAATTTTTCAATATTTTCCTTTAAATAATTGAATGCTTCTGTCTGGTTTTCTTTTGACATTCTTGTAATAGCACCGGATTCATTTAAGGCTTCTGTTGCCAGCTTAGAATCTTTTGTCAAAAGTATCATACCTTCAACTTGATAATCATCATTCAATTCATCAGCTCTTGCGGCTGTCTCTGCTACTACAATTTCTGATGAATTCTTTTTAATTTGCTTAATCATTGCACTTTGATGTTCTGTTTTTTCTGCATTCAAAGCGCGTTCCTTAACTTGCCTTTGAACATCCAATGATTCATCACCGGAATAATCCTCGGCTAATACAACCATTTGTGAGTCCGTTGCATTTTCGGAGGTCTGTATTTTTAATTGTTCTGCACGCTCTTTATTCGTTTGTTTGATTTCATTTTGTGCTTCGACCATAGCATTTAAAGATTCTTTATCATCGCCGTATTTATCTACGTTTGCAGCGTTTACTTCCGGCATTACACCTTTAGTTTGTCTTGCCATATGAGCTCGTATCTCTTTAAAGCCTGATACCATATCCAAAACTTTGCTTACAATTTCCAAATTCGCAGGATCATTACACAATTCATCCATCATTTTGCCCATGAAGTCTGCTTTTTCTTGCGGACTCATGTCTTTTGTGGCATGACGTGAATACATTCTTAATATTTTTAACTTTTCTTCCGGCGTTTGAGCTGCTTTGTATAACTCGCCGAATTTTGAATCGTTTAAACCCTCTAAAATTCCATGGTTCGGCTGCTTTGAAGGATCTTTTGCTCTTTCCTCCATTATTTTCAGAACGCCTCTATTCCTCTTTACTGTGGCTTCCAAACGTTCCTTAATTGCAGTTTCTTTCGGAGTTAACTTGTCACCTTTACTATTTAAATATTCTAATTCAACCTGCTCTTTTGTCTTTCCAAGCTCTTTTAATTTTTGACTCATTTCTTCAGGAGACAAAATATCTATTACTTCTCCTGATTCATCTAATGCATGAGCAATAGCAGTAGAAGTAAAGGTTTGCTTTTCTATATACTTGTTTTGCGCTTCGGATCTGTCAGCTTCATCCAAATTGAATATATAATTGTGTATTAGGGATTTATAACTTTCATCACCATCTGTCAGTTCTTTGAAAAAGGTCCTAAAATCCATATTATTTTCATTAGCAGCTTGCAATACGGTCATTAGGCCTTCATAGCTTTTGCCTTTGATATCCAGATCATGTAATTTCGGAAATACACTCATCCATTTTTTCAAATTTTCAGCTGACTCTTTTACCAATGCCTGCTGTTCTTCAGGACTCAATGCATTCCATTCTTCGATACTTTTTGGATTATTAGAATCTCCGTATATAAACTTGTTCTTTGCTAATTCTAACGCTAAGATATTCTCTTTTTCTTCTTTTGAAAGATTTGCAAAATCTTTATGATTAAAAGCTTTATTTTCTGCAACTTCTTCTGTTTGCGAAGTTGTTGCAGAGCTTCCTGCGTTTGAAACATTTTCCGAACTTGCATTTGTACTAGCTTGCTTTTTTGATGTTGATGATGTTTCTTGCACATTTTCAGTTACAAATTTTGAATTTACAATTTCTAACTGTTTTTCTATAGTATAAGTTTCAAAGCCCGGATATAGTTTGCACAAACGTTCAAACTGTTCTTTTGTCACACACAGCTTTTTATATAATTCTTCATTTTTTTGGGTTTGTCCGACCGGAACGTTTCCTGATGAACTCGCAGTACCGGTTGGTGTACTGCCTTTAAATGTGGTTTCCGTCGTTAAACCAGATTTATTTACTTGAATTTCCATGATACTCTCGTGGTTTGTAACACCTTATACATGTAAAAACATGATGAATCGTGAAATTTCACCATGTATTACATGTTTTTACAAATATTTACATTTTATATATAAAATGCATAATATCCTGTTTTTATTTTATTATTTAATTCCTATAAGCCCTTCAAGGTCATTGCCGGAACCCTTGGTTTTTACTTCCTGGTATTCGACATCTATCCCATCTCCAAATGCGTTTACTATAAAATCAAAAAACCCTTTGTCGATTTGTGTTGTTGAACCTAATTTTGATAACTTTTCCTTACCATTCTTAGTTTCTGAAATTTCCTGACCGCCTTTGATATAATATATTGTCGTTTCGTATTCGTTTTTAGCAGACATTATTCTCTTTACAAGAAGACCGTCTGTCATATCAACTTTTATTATACGGCCTGCTGAAGGCTGTGTTTTTATCAATAAAGCCTTTTCTGCTGTATTCAAATTGTCATCGGTACTATACAAGCAAATAAAACCACCGCCAAATTTCTTTATATTTTTCGGAATATCCACTGTTGCAACTAAAGTTTGTTTAGATTGCTGATCTACTACCAATTCACTGTCTATCGAATTTATATCTATTTCCATATTACCGGATGCACTTGAACTCATTGGACTCATAGCCAAAATTGCCGCTGCTAAAGGTACTGCCAATCTTTTTACTGAATCCATATATTCACTGCTTGTGTTATTATAATTTTCATTTCTTGAATTTTTTCTGCCACTAAAATTTACCCCTGTATAACTCCTTGCTGGTGCTACCGATGTAACTGCACTAATCATCATAGTTCTTACTCCATTTTCTTTTTTTATTAACCCTTCACATATAATTATTTGTATGCTTCAAAACAGCAAAAAAATATTTTTTGCTAATTAATATTCTCCATCTTATTCATTAATTCCCCGTTTTTTGCATTATAATATGTTTTCAAGAGTTTGTAAAATTATATATACTCATTTAATATTTCTTAACACTTGCGCCTGTAGTATTTTTGTAGTAACTTTCATGGTGTATAAAAAGTTTTTTAAAAGAAGGAGAACTCAAATGAGTGAAAGAAAATTAGTTGGAACAGGCGAAATGTTTAAAAAAGCATTAGCCGGCGGTTATGCAATCGGTGCATACAATGTTAACAACATGGAAATTCTTCAGGGTATCGCTGAAGCTGCTGAAGAAACTCAATCACCTATTATTTTACAAGTTTCAGCAGGTGCAAGAAAATATGCTAATCAAACATACTTAATCAAGCTTGTTGAAGCAGCTCTTGCAACTACTACAGTTCCGATAGCTTTACACCTTGACCACGGTGCAGATTTCGAAATTTGCAAAGCTTGTATTGACGGCGGTTTCTCATCAGTTATGATCGACGGTTCAAGATTCCCGCTTGAAGAAAACATCAAATTGACTAAACAAGTTGTTGATTACGCTCATCCGCGCGGTGTTTCAGTTGAAGCTGAATTAGGTAAATTAGCCGGTGTTGAAGATGATGTTAAAGTTCACGCTAAAGATTCTACTTATACTGATCCTGCTGAAGCTGCAAGATTCGTTAAAGAAACAGGCTGCGATTCTTTGGCTGTAGCTATCGGTACTTCTCACGGCGCTTACAAGTTCAAAGGCGAAGCTAAACTTGACTTTGAAAGACTTGCTGAAATTAAAAAAGCTGTTAACGAAGCTGTTGGATATGATTATCCGTTAGTTCTTCACGGTTCATCATCAGTTCCGGCTGAATTCGTTGCTAAATGTAATAAATATGGCGGCAACTTGCCGGATGCACAAGGCGTTCCTGAAGATATGCTTAACTACGCTTCTAAACACGGCGTTGCAAAAATTAACATCGATACTGATTTAAGACTTGCAATGACTTCTACAATCAGAGAATTCTTTATTGAACATCCTGAAAAATTCGACCCGCGTGAATATATGGGACCGGGAAGAACTGCCGTTAAAGAAATGGTTATTCACAAAATGAGAGATGTTCTCGGAACTGCTGGACACGCTAAAGACTAATTGAGTTTTAATTAGTTTTTATAATTATTCGAAAATCCCGCCTTTTTAGGGCGGGATTTTTTGTTGCTTAAATCTTTTTTATCTTACTTCTTAAATCCTCAAAAAATAAAAAGTGACTGTCAATTTTTCAATCCAGTCACCATACTTCCAACTTATATTGTGATTATAATAAATGTATCAAATAACTTGCAAATTGCAAATAACAAAGTTTAACAAAAATAGCCGAATAAATAACTTTATCCGGCTATTTAAATTTTACTTTTTCAAGAAGTCAGGAATTTCAATGTTTGTAAATCCTGAACCCATTTGAGGCATTGAGCTTCTTCTTGGTTGTGCAGGAGATGCACTGTTATTGAAAGCTCCTGAGAAGAAATCAGATGCACTAAGCTGTTTAACATCTTTTTTCGGAGCTTCAACAGGCTGATTTTTAAGTTCAAAACCTGTTGCAATAACTGTAACCTGAACTTCGCCCTGAATATTTTCATTAATAGCGGTACCGATGATAACAGTAGCATCATCAAGAACGGCATCATGAATAATATTAGCAGCATCCGTAACTTCATGAAGAGTCATATCTGGGCCGCCGGTGATGTTAACAATAACACCTGATGCACCGTTAATTGAAGTTTCAAGAAGTTGTGAATTAATAGCAATTTCAGCAGCCTTGATAGCACGACCTTCACCTTGACCGCGACCAATACCCATAAGAGCTGAGCCTGAAGCCTGCATAACATTCTTAACATCTGCAAAGTCAACATTGATAGTTCCGGGAACTGTAATAATATCAGAAATACCCTGAACACCACGAAGAAGGACTTCATCAACGATTATGAACGATTCATTCAGAGAAACCTGTCTGTCAACAACCTGAAGCAATTTATCGTTTGGAATAACAATAACTGCGTCAACAGCTTCTCTCAATTTTTCAAGTCCTTGAACAGCTTGATTTTGGCGTTTACGACCTTCCCAAGAGAACGGTTTTGTAACAACTGCAATAGTCAAAATACCAAGTTCTTTTGCAATCTTGGCAACAACAGGAGCCGCACCAGTACCCGTTCCGCCGCCCATACCCGCAGTTATAAACACCATATCTGCGCCGTCAAGTGCGTTAGTAATTTCTTGTTGTGCTTCTTCAGCAGCTCTTTCACCTACTGACGGATCACCACCGGCACCTAGTCCAGATGTTGATTTAGCACCAAGTTGAATCTTATTAGGAGTTTGAGCAAACTCTAACACCTGTAAATCTGTATTCATTAGCCAGAACTCAACACCCGAGAGTCCCGCTTTAATCATTCTGTTAACAGCATTACCGCCGCCGCCGCCGACACCTACAACTTTAATTTTTGTTGGGTTTACAGCAGAACGAGGCGACTGAGCCTGATTGTTTGTTGGATCTTCTTTCTTTGCGAAGATATCTGATACGTAATTTTCCACTTTGTTACCTCTTTTATAGTTAAATATAATTACATAATTCCGGTTTCATTAGCCCGATTAGATATTCCGGACTCCCCAATTATATAATAACATAGTATTTTAAATAGGAAAAAAGTACAAGAATTTTAGGCGAATTATGAACAAAAGTTAATAAATTTTTTCATTTAAAAACACGATACAACAACCTCTGCACAAAGCACACAAAAAATAACCTGAATTAAAATAAAGTATGATTAAGATTTATTAATAAAGGATAAAAGAAGACAAGGGAAAGGCGCCCTATGTAATTACTAAAGATTTGGGCGCCTATATTGAGCAAAAAGCTTTGTTATTATTTTGCATTGGGGTGCGGCGAAAACGCCGCACCTTAACCAATTATATTTTTATTGCTTATTAATATGGTTTACACATCCAATCCTGCATGCATTCAGCACTAGTAATGTTATTACCTCCATCCATTACTCTCATAATAATATAGTGAGTAGATGTATCACCATATGTAGTATACTGAAGAATAAAGGAATCGCTCGTTCCATTTAATTCGTCACCAGATAATCCTTTCATTGGAACCGTAAAGCTATTACTATACGCAGTATTCCCTGACTGCGAATATGTAGTATAGCTTACCGAAGCGTCACTGGTAAATTCACAAGTACCCGAACAATCCAATTCCCAAGCAACGTCCAGATAATGCGCTCCTGGATTCTGGTTAACATTTGTATCCTGCATTCGATATCCGTATTTTATAGAACACTGACTTGCAGAACAAGAAGGTTGAGTTTCTTCACAACCACTCAAGGTTTTAGTTGAATTTGAAACTTCATCCTGCAAGTCATAACTTACAGTTCCGCCATTTATTGTGCTTGGATCAGGCTGCCCTTTAGTTGACAAACCAATATTATAGAATCCATATTTGTGATTTGCATCTGTTTTCCAAGTCTTGGACACTGGATTTTCGTAAACAGTTGTTGACCATGTATCTGAGAATGGATCCCCATTATTACAATCTTTTTGCCTCATACCGTATATATACATTGCAACATCAACTTCCTGTGGAAGGTCACTGGGTGGATTAAATGTACAAATTATCTCATGTACACCAGTTCCATTACCCCCTGAAGAAGCACCAGGTGTACAACGCAATCCTATTACATAATTTTTCGGTTGTTCTTGTTCTTCCTCGAAATCAACAGTGATTTCTTTTACACCTGGTGCACCTGTAGCTGAAGTAGGACTTACGCTTGCCTTATCTCCGTTGTATGTAGAGAAGTAATACGACAAACCACAATTTACGTCAATTGTCTTTTCCTCACCTGAACAGATATCTGTTCCTATATTGACCTTGGCTGCTCCAACAACTGATGCACATTTTCCTTTTGCACCTGTACCTATGAATTTAAAGCTACAAGTATCAACGTTTCTCGTTACGTTTATATCTAAATTTTCAGTTGTTGGCGTTGCAGGGAAAGAGACTGTTGATGATGGTGAAATTGATGTTGTAAACTCAGCAGAACTACTATTCGTATCTTTTACTGATTTTACACTTACAACATATGATTTATTACATTTAAGATTATCCCATCTTGCAGAGTAGTAGTTCAAATTGGTCAGTGTTGCACTTCTGCTTATACCATTGTCACCAGCGCCAGATACTTCAACCTGAACACCATTACCAACATCGCCTTTTCCGCTTAGATGGATTGCGCATAAGCCTTCTCCGCCGCCACCACAAACATCCCATGTTGGTGTTAGTGTCTTAGACTCTCCTGCATTTAATGTTATCGTTGATGGGATTGATCCTGATTGTAATTCTATGTCTGATGATGAAGGCGCATCTCCAAATATGGTCAATGTTGCGGTTACTTTGTAAGGACCAGGAGGCAGTTGATAACCGAAATCCGGCAACTGACATTTGCCTTGACAACTTCCTGATTCTAAATAATATTCTTGATGTGTAATAGTATTTTCAAAAGTAACTCTTACACTTGGCCTCCAAGAATGATCCATATATTCACTGTGATTTGAACATACATTTCCATATCTTATCGTTGTATTTACATTTACTGAGGAATCAGGACCATATACCTTCTCAAAATTAACATCAACATCCTGAGTTCCTGAAAGTGATGCTATGCTTGCAGGAGATGGTGTCAATTTGTATGTTGCTCCGGTTGCGGTTCCGCTACAACCGAACGAATAGCCAATACCACAAGTTAAGTTTGACAAGGTGTATGTATAATTATTTCCTTTATTTAATGTTATAGTTCTTGGTCCATTATTGACGCTTTGTACTGTACATTGGCCTTCAGCGGCTCCTCCTGTAGATCCGCTGCCTGTAAATTTAATGGCACAATTGTTTAATGAAGACTTACACAAGTTTGTAAAATCCGGAGTTGCATTTGCACTGCCCAACTTTACTGTATAAGTGCTCTTCTCG
>CALUTL010000002.1 GCA_944323655.1 Candidatus Gastranaerophilales bacterium
TTATTGTTAACAATCTTGCCTGTGATGCTGACATTCCCATTGTCTTTAGGGTCCCTTTCGTTTATTTTTGTCGACTTTTTCTCTCTAGTTGTCGGATTTTCAGGAAAAATTCTTTAATAATACAAAAAATTGTTACATTACTTTACAAAAAATAATCGTACTGGTATAATTCGAATATGAAAATGTGCATTTTTTCGGGAACTTTTAACCCGATACATAACGGGCATCTTTATATTGCGGAATATATTTTAAAAAATTACGGTTTTTCAAAAATTTTGTTTATACCGGCATTCATTCCGCCGTTAAAAGAAAGTAATTCAGAGATGGCTATTCACAGGTTTAATATGGTTAAGCTTGCAATTGAAGATAATTCAGGATTTGATATTTCGGATATAGAGTATCGCTTGGGCGGTAAATCCTATTCTTATAATACAATTTGCGAATTGTATAAAGAATTCAAGGTTGACGGGAAAATTAATTTTATATTGGGTACGGATGCTTTTGAAACGCTTGACAAGTGGTATGAGAGTGAAAGGTTAAGAAAACTTGTTAATTTTATAGTTTTTGTGCGTAAAAAGGATTTTGATGAAGCAAAATATTCTGATATGAAAGAAAAGGGATACAGTTTTGAATTTGCTAAAATGCAGTTTAATGATATATCATCAACTGAAATAAGGAAAAGATTTAAGGAAAACATCTCTACGGAAGGTTTTTTGCCGGAGAAAGTGGAAAGGTACATTAAGGAAAATGAATTATACAAAAATTAGTGAAGAAGATTTATTGAAGTGGCTGAAAGAGAATTTGAATGAGGAGAGATATTCTCATTCACTTGGTACGGCATCTTGTGCAAAAGAGCTTGCTGAAAAATACAAATTAGATATTGAAAAAGCTTACGTTGCAGGGCTTTTGCATGATTGTGCGAAATGCTTTCCGAAAGAAAAGTTGAAGGAAATAATAGACGAAAATTTATCTGTTGAAGCTTGCGAAATGCTAAATTACAAAACGCTTCATGCGCCAGTAAGTGCTTACGTGGCAGAGAAGGATTTCGGAGTGAAGGATGAAGAAATTTTATCTGCAATTCGCTGGCATACTTTAGGCAAAATCAATATGACGGATTTTGAGAAAATAATATTTCTTGCTGACAAGATTGAGCCGAACACCAGAGAAAAATCATATTCTGACGAGATAAAAGAGCTTTTAAATTTGCCTAACGGGCTTAATTTAGCGCTTTTAAGGTGTTATAAGGAGACGATTAAAAGTCTTGCAAAGCGAGAATTAAAAATTTGTATGGTAACTATTGACATATACAATCACCTTTTGGACTTAAAAAATGTATCAGATATTTAACGAAAGGTTACAGAAAAGGCATGTTCATGGTAACATTTTCTTAAAGAGGTAGATTTTAATGAAAGTATTGGAAATTAAGAATAATTTAGTAAAAGTATTGTATGATTCGGAAGACAAGCTTGTCTTGGGAAGTTTTACCGTAATAGAGGATGATACAACCCCTTACGTCGGTCAGGTGGTAAGTTTGAAAGCAGATAACGGAATAAGTTATGCAATAGTCAGACTTTTGTTTACATTTGACGGAGAAGGAATAGTAAAAAATTATGACGGATCAATTCCGAAACTTGATGCAAATGTAACTATTTTGGATGCCTCTGATTTGCTTGAAATTTTGCCCGTTCAAACCCCGATAAAATTGGGACAATTAGCACAGCAGGATTTTATTCTTAATGTGGATAATTCAATACTTCAAAATAATCTGCTTATATGTTCGGACAACTCAAAAAATACAGCGGTTCTGGTTTCTAATTTTGCAAAACAAATTGAAAATAATGCAGAAAGTTCCGTAATATTTGATATAGACGGCAAGTATCCTTGTGAAAATAAATTTGTTTTCGGTAAAAACTTCAAACTTCCTCTGAATTTTGATTCAATAAATTTTATTTACGGAAATGATTTGAACGATGTAGATGCAACCAGCAGAGCGGTAATTCAGGATATTTTTCTTGAAGTTCAGGAGTATACAAGGACGATTCCCGATAAGTTTATTCCTTTTGACACATTTATAGACGTTGTTTCTCAGCAGTATGCTGAATCAGAAATTCCCGAGCTTGCGCTTTTGAAGAATAAGCTTTTAAAATACAAGGAAGAAAGTGTTTTTGCTCAGTCAAAATATGAAATTATAAGTTTAAAAGAGTATATCAAGGATAATTATACAACTGTAATTGATATTTCGAATATATCGGCAGGTTTGCAAAGAGAAGTCATTGCTTATGTATACGGAGTTCTTGAGGATATGGGTTCTTCTATATACTCATTTGTAAAGATAAACGATGACAACAGTGACAAAAAATTACTCAAATTACTGTTGAATGAAAATAAGATTTATACAGGTTTAATATGTAATCACAATTATAAATATGTTTATGAGTTAAAGGAAAAAGCAGATAATTTGATTTTGTTTGCTCCTGAAACCACACGGCACGATTTTTCGGCATATAATACGTTCTTGAACAAATTAAACCACGATGAATTTGTTGTGTGCGGTGGTGCAACTCAAAATATTCCGTTAATAATAGAGCTTTCTCCGCTAGAGCTTGTAAAGCCTGAACCTATATATATGTCAGAAAATACTTTGCCGGAAGAAGCTGAAGAAGGTGTAGAGATTGATAATCAAGCTGTGGTAAATAATACAGGTTTGTTGCAGTCTGCTGAGCCTGTAAATGAAACTCCAGCAGAAACAGATGATTTTACTGAAAACGAAGATACTTATACGGATTTGTCAGATGACATAGAGAGAAGACCGCAGGAAGAAGAAGATTATTCAGCAATCAGCAGCAATGAAAGTGATATAGAGTATGAGGAAGAAGATGATTTTGATTCTGCGCTTGATGAGAGTATTGCGGCTGATTTAGATTCAAATAATGATGATGTTCAGGCAGATTTTGAATCTGAAGACGAAGAGGCATCGGCTAATAATTTTTTTACGGAAAATGAGCCGGAAGAAGACTTTCGGCAAGAAGCTTCATCAGAAGAAGTGATTATGCCTGACGGCGAAGTAATAGAGGAAGATGAAATTCAGCCGCAAAATATAAGAATTGAAGAAGAAAATTCTTATATTGAGCAAGAGGAGCCTGAAGTTCAGCCGGAAGCTGTTAAGGAAGTTGTATCGGCTGTACAAAATTCAATTCCGGATAATGAAGACATATCTGATATAGATACTCAGGGTGATGTTGAGGCTTTTTATGAAGAAGAACAAAATGAAGATGAATTCAGAAAGGTAGAAATTCCGGTAGAAGACGAGCCTGTTCTTCCTGAGCCTGTGATTGACGAAAGAATAGAAGATGATTTGAATTCGGAACTTCAGGGAGGGGAAGCGGAAATTCAGAATGAAAATTCAGTAAACAGTGCATCTGAGGAATTTGTACCGGCAGAGGACGGTGAACAAACTCCTTATGAAAATAAGCTTGAGCCTGATAATGCTCCGTTAATGCCTGAAGATGAAGATTTGCAAAATGCTTTAATAGAACAGGTTGCAAAAGATATAGATCAGACTTTCATCTATAATAAAATTGAGGAGGATTCACTTGAAGAAGAAAATCCTTCCATAGAGTTAACCGAAGATGATTTGAATTTTATAGATGATATAAACCATGGTGAAAATGAAATATTAGAGCCGGTGACAGACGCTCCCGAAAATTTTGACGAGGAACGGGACGATAATTCTGAAGACGAACAAGAACCTGTAGTTCCTGTGTATCAGGCAAAGATTCCGGAAGCTGCACAGACTTTTGAACAAGGTGATCACGTTTCACATCCGAAGTATGGTGAAGGTATCGTTGAAAAAATGATCAGGTATGGTAATAAAACACTCTGTTCAATTAATTTTGTTAATGTCGGAAGAAGACTTTTGGATCCTGCGATTTCTGAAATTTCAAAGCTATAAAAACGAAAAACTTGTCAAAAGGTCTTATTTATTCTATACTTTAAGATATTGATGAGAGGTAAAAATGGCTGTAAAAAAAGTTTTGAAGTATGGAGAAAAGAGTTTAAGAGAGCCTTCAAAAGAGGTTCATAAGGTTTCAAAAAAAATAACTGAACTTGTACAGGATCTTCTGGATACAATGTATGCACAAAACGGTGTAGGACTTGCGGCACCGCAGATAGGGCAGAATTTAAGAGTTTTTGTAATAGATGTTTCTTCAAATAATGAGCCGCTTAACCCGATTGTTTTCATAAACCCTAAAATTATAAGAAAATCAGGCGGGATTGTAATGGAAGAAGGTTGTTTGAGCTTTCCGGAAGCTTATGCAAAAGTAAAGCGTTATAAAAATGTAATGGTAAAAGCTTTGGATATACACGGAAAATCTTTTGTTCTTGAGGCAAAAGACGGTTCATTGCTTGCTCGGGCAATCCAGCATGAAAATGACCATTTGAATGGGGTTTTATTTATTGACCATTGTGTAAGCCGCTTTGATATGGATTCAATTTTAGAGCAGCATCATCTTCCGCCGGTTGAGCCGGAAAGACTTTTGTCTGAGCCTGATATAGATGAAGAATTGGAGAAAGAACAAAACAATGATTAGGATTGTTTTTTTCGGAACCCCTCAAATCGCCGTAAAATCGTTAGAATATCTTAATTCTTTAAACGATATGGAAGTGCTGGCTGTTGTTACCCAGCCTGACAAGCCTGCGGGGCGTGGAAATAAACTTACGATGTCGCCTGTCAAACAATTTGCGATTTCTAATTCAATACCTGTATTTCAGCCAAAATCAATAAGAAAAGAGCCTCAAATACAAGAAGAATTGAAAAATTTAAATCCTGATTTTTTTGTAACCTTTGCTTTCGGCCAGATTCTGTCGCAGGAGGTTTTGGATATACCGAGATTTTATACGATCAATCTTCACGCTTCTCTGCTTCCTAGATACAGAGGCGCAAACCCGATACAGAGGGCGATAATTAACGGAGATAAAGAAACGGGAATTTGTACAATGGTAACAGAACTTGGGCTTGATTGCGGTGATGTCTGCATGAAAAAAACTATTGAAATTCCGGATGATATGACTTGCGAGCAGCTTTCAAATGAAATAAGTGAATTATCGCCAAAATTGCTTGAGGAGACATTGAGGGGGTTGTATTTGAAAACCTTAACTCCGGTTCCGCAGAGTGCCGAAGGCGTTTGTATGGCAAATAAAGTTGCAAAAGAAGAAACTTTGATTGATTGGGCAAAAACTCCATTGGAAATCCACAATTTGGTCAGAGGAATTTACAAATCCCCCGGAGCTTATTTCATATTCAACGATAAGATTATAAAAGTTATGGAGACAGCCTGCGGAAATTCTTTATCTGAAGAAAATTACGGAGAAATTATCGGTGCGACGAAAGAAGGGGTGGAATTTGCGTGTAAAGGCGGTTCTGTAATCGTTAAAAAAGTTAAGCCGGAAGGTAAAGGCGAAATGCCTGCGAGGGATTGGTATAACGGAATAAAAAACAGGGTTAATAAAAAATGATTACAAAAGGCATAAGAGGGGCGACAACTGTCGATGAAAATTCCGAAAAATCTATAAAAGATGCAACAGTTGAACTTCTTTCAGAGATGGTTAAGCAAAACAACATAAATACAGAAAAAATTTCACACGTAATTTTTACTGTGACAAAAGATATAGACGCAGCATTTCCTGCAAAATTTGCTCGTTTAGATTTAGGGTTTAGCGAAACAGCAATGATGTGTTTTAATGAACTTGATGTTCCGAATTCCCTAAAGATGTGTTTGAGAGTTTTAATCGTTTTAAATTGCGAAGATAACTTTAAGCCCAAATTTGTATATCTTAAAGGTGCTCAAAATCTTCGCTCTTAGAAATTATCTAACAGATAAGAATTTATGAACTTGCGGGATAAGTCGAACGTTATTGTATTTTTTAAGGAACTTATCCAGAATTTTGACAGCAAAAACGGAAGTTATTGCCATTTCATCATTTTGCATTTTAGGCTGTAAAATTAGCAGCAAATTATATTTCTGACCAAGTTCAATACATTTTTCGATTTCTTCCTCTGTAATATTGTCATCAAAAACGATTTTGGCAAAGCATTCGTGATTTTTGCTTGTATTAAAGAACATATCGTGTAAATCAAAAGAACTCATCATGCCTGTAGCACTTTCAAGTTTTATATCAGCAGCCACATAGTCGATATAATCTATAATTTTAGCTAATTCTTCCGGCAAAGTAGCGTTAGTTTCAAGATAAATTTTCAGATTGTTTTCTTTTAAAACCGGAAGAAGTTTTTGAAGAAAACTGATAGATAAAAGCGGTTCACCACCGGTTAAGGAAACAGAATGAATAGTACTAAGGTCGAATTGTTTAATCATGCCCATAACTCTTTCGATAGTATAATCTTCGCTTTCGCTTTCAAAATCAGTATCGCAGTAGTGGCATCTTAAATTGCAGTCACAAAATCTTATAAATAATTGTTTAGCCCCTATATAAGGTCCTTCTCCTTGTATAGATGCAAACACTTCTTTAATTCTTGCTGTATTTTCTTCTTCAAAAGTTTGTTCTTCAATCATTTAAAAAATTCTCTCTTATGTTCTGTCCGGCAAGATTTTTGAGTTTTTCATAGAGTTGAATTTCCTCATCAGAAATTTTGTCCGGAATTTGTACTTTCACAGTAACTATTATATCACCAACAAGGTTATTTTGTCTCAAACCTTTTGAAGAAATTCTGAAAACCTGTCCTGACTTAGTTTTAGGAGGCAGAGAAAGTGTAACATTTCCTTCAAGTGACGGAATTTCGATATCTCCTCCGAGTACTGCCTCAAAAGGAGATATCGGCACTTCACAAATCAAATCATTTCCGTCAATTTTAAAAGCAGAATCCGGCTCAATTGTAATCTTTAAATACAAATTACCGTTTTTCCCGCCGTTTTTGCCTTTTTTCCCCTCGCCTGCCAGCCTTAATTTTGTTCCGTTTTTTATATTTTTAGGAATCGTTACATTTATCCGCTGGCGTGTTATAACTTCTCCGCTGCCGCCGCAGTGTGTACATTTTGAGCCGTTTATAAATTTCCTGCCTTTGCAGTGTGTGCAAACTTCTGTTTGCAAAACATTCACTGTCTTATGGGTTCCATTAAGGGATTCTTTTAAGGTTATTACGACATCAGCATAAATATCTTCGCCGTTTTTAGGTGTTGGAGGCTTAGGTGTGGATTTCTTTTTATTTTTAGGCTGTTGTGAAAAACCGTCTATTATTTCGTTTATCAAATCGGTGAAATTTTTGTCATCTTTTATTTTTTTCTCTTCGTGTTTAAAGGGTTTGTCAGTAGTTTTATTTTCTTGTGATTTTTCAAAGGAGTCTTTCTTGTATGAATTCGAATTGGTGCGATAACTTTTTCGATAAGGTTCGCTTTTATTAGATGAGGTTGAGCCTGTGCTTTTGAAAAATCCGTTTAAAATATCATATTGTTTTCTTCTTTTTTCATCGCAAAGAGTTTCGTAGGCTTCAAGTATGTCTTTGAATTTTAATTCTCCGTCAGGATTAATGTCAGGATGATATTTTCTGACAAGCCTTCTGTAGACACTTTTTAATTCGGTGTCTTCAATGTCCGGTGTAACTCCTAAGATTTCATAGTAATTTTTACTGCTCTTTAACATATAAAATTTAATAATGATGTTTGAAAAAATATCAACTAATCCGAAGATTTGCAAATATCTTTTCTGAATTTCTTGCCTCTGAAATTAATAACATCAACATTCTCATAGAGCAATTCCCTGGCACGGGATAATGTGGATGCGGTTTTGGTTAATACAAGAGTTCTTCCGCCTGAAGTCAGGTATTCAAAATATTTATTTCTTTGGGTATTAAAATGGTTTATATCTATATCGTCAGCCAAATCAAGTCCTGTGATTACATCATCTTTAATTTTCCCGGAAGACAGAACGCACGAAACAGATGACATTGAAGAAATGTCTAAAGTTTCATAGTCATCGGCAAAAGATCCGACAGCGCAGGCTTCAAACAAAGTATAAATATTTTCGTTAATAAGATTAAGAACGGCCTGACAATCGTGGTTTGCAAGAAACGGCTTCAATTCTAAAATCGTGTAACTGTCGGGAGAAGTTAGAACTCCTTCTATTCCTAAAATTCCAAGATACGGAATTTCTCTTGATGCAAGATTTTCAAGAATCGGAGCTGCAACTTCCGCTAAAATTCGATTTTGCATTTCATAGGATAATTTGTAATCAGGGCAATAAGCACCCATTCCCGGAGTTAAAATTCCGCCGTTGCCATCCTCCATAAATTTATAATTTGCGCAAGAGGTAAGCGGAAGAAAATGATATCCGTCAGTGATTATGTATAAAATAAATTCGTGACCTTGAACAAAATCCTCAAGAATAATTTTGTTTGCGCCTGAAACATACAGATCTTCTACAAATAGAGAAGCTGTTTGAATTGTATTACAAACTTGTCTGTCGGCGCTTTCAGTGCTTTCATCAGTTCTTATTACAACAGGATAATCTGATTTTTTAAGGTAATCGACAGCCATTTGCTGTTTTTCAAAAATCCCGAATTTTGGAGTCGGAATCCTAAGCCGATAAAAAAGTTTTTTGCCCAATGACTTAAAAATAGCAGAAGATGCGCTTTCAGCAGAAGGGCCGAAAATAAGCTGGTTATTTGCCTGAAATATAGAAACGATATCGGATTTTATTGATTTTTCATCCGTGCAGATTGTCATATCAATATCATTTTCCATTGCAAAATTAAGCAGTTCGGTTGGTTTGTCAGGTCTAATGTCGACGAGTTCGCAAAAATCCTGACTTGCAGCATTTCCTGATGCAATATAAATTTTCTCCACAAAATCGTACTTCGCAAAAACTGATGCTAAAGCTTGTTCTTTTGCGGAATTTCCAACTATCAAAATCTTTTTATTTTCAAGAGCCATAACGTCATTATAAAGCATTAAAATAATTATGCAAGGTGTAATTTAGTACAGTAAAAAGAGGATTTTGTTAAGATTAATAACAAAATTCTATATTTTATGTTATAATATTGAAAAATAAAAAAAAATAATTAATTCTAAGTTGTAGCAAGTGTAACAGGTGGAATAATTATGGCAAGTTTAGTAAGTTTATTATCAAATGTATTTACGGCGCAGCAGTCGCCGGCGGCTGTTTCTGTTCCAACGATCAGAACATCTTCAAACAATCCGTTCAGCAACAATCCGTTTGTAAATTACAACGGACATACTTACAACAGCGCAACTTACGGAAAAAATAATCCTGTAAGAGGCGGGTATTTTGCCGGATATTATAACGGCAAACAAAATATTGTCGGACAAAGATTGTTTGTTGAAGTTTAATTATAAAATTAAAAGAGATTAATTTGTTTTTAAAAGCAGACTTGATATTTTTAAAAGCCTGCTTTTTTATTCGGCTTTTTGATAGACACTTGTCTTGAATGCGTAAGAATACAATACATAGAGTATTAAAACAGTGATAATGACTGTTGCGCCAAGAGAAACATAACTGTTTAAAATAAGGTTAAAATATAGTAGATCCTTGACTTGGTCGCTGCAAAGGAAAAATTCTGCGCAAGATAAAAGCACAAATGGTACAGATGAAATTTTCCACAAAATTTGCGGGCCGAATTTGATATTATATGCAAACCCTATCATTATAAATATTTCGTAAACCATTGATATAATCAGCAAGATGTCCCACAAGTTTATTGTAAGAAAATCCGCCATAAGAAGCACATAAATAATAGATGTTATATTGTATCCGGACAAAAATGTCAGAAACATTTTCCAGTAAGGTTTGTTTACGTGCTGCAAATTTTCAAATCTGTTTTTATATTTAAAAAATGCGATGATTACAGGCGAATATAGAAGCGAATATAAAACAAATGCCGAAAGCCCGAGAAGCATTATTGTTGAAAGGTAGATTGAACTATCGGCAACTGTTCCTGCGGTCTGCTGTTTAATCTCAAAAACTATTGGCGTAATTCCGCTTATGACAGCCATTACCATTGAAAATATTATGTATAAAACAATGAATGAAAAAATTATATTGTTAGCCTTTAAAGAAAAAAGTCTTTTGTTCCAGCCAAGCGAATAAAAATAGCCTAAAATAAAAACAACAATGGCAGATAGAATATACCCGAGCAATATATTTACTTCGGCAAGCGTCATAAAATTAGCCAGTCCGCCAAGCTGTAAGTATGCCAAAACTAATGCGCAAAATATAAATAAAATTTTCCAAATCATTAATATATCTCCCTGTATCTTAATAACGATAACATATATATCAAATTTTGTAAATTATAAAGATTTAAACATTAAAGCAATTTAAAAAAAATGTATTTTCAAGTATAATTAACTAAAATAAAAATATTTACAGGATTTAAATAGAAGGGGAAAAATGAAAAACACACTGACAGCAAACCTGAAAGGAGATATCCTCGGCGGAATTACTGCCGGTATAATCGCATTACCTCTTGCAATAGCATTCGGGGTTTCAAGCGGTTTAGGAGCCGCAGCCGGTCTTTACGGCGCAATAATTGTTGGGCTTGTAGCTTCTTTATTCGGTGGAACTCCAACCCAAATATCCGGACCTACAGGGCCATTAACGGTGCTTGTAACTTCAATTCTTGCGGTGAATTCCGATTCTCCCGAAATTATTTTTGCGGCAGTTTTTTTGTCAGGAATTTTTCAGATAATTTTTGGAATATTTAAAATCGGAAAACTTGTTAATTTTATTCCGTATCCTGTAATTTCAGGGTTTATGAGCGGAATTGGAACGATTATAATTTTACTGCAGCTAAATGCCATTTTAGGTATAGAATTTTCGGGAACTCCTGTTGAGGGGTTTATAAATGCTGTGCGTTCAATTTCGGATGTTAATTTACAAGCTTTTTTACTTGCAGTAGTTACGTTGTTGATAGTTTTTTTAACACCTAAAAAAGTTGCTAAAATTCTTCCGCCGGCCCTGCTTGCTCTTGTTGTCGGAACTGTAATTTCAGTTGTATTTAATTTTAATGTCGGAACAATCGGCGAAATTCCGTCTGGATTTCCTGCGTTTAACTTTCCGGAATTCCATTTTTCAGAGTTTGAAATTGTTATATCATCTGCCCTAACAATTGCGGTTTTAGGTTCTATTGATACGCTTTTAACATCACTGGTTGCGGATTCTATGACTAAAACCAAACACAAATCCGATAAAGAATTAATCGGGCAGGGGATAGCAAATATGGTTGCTTCGTTGTTCGGCGGGCTTGTTTCCTGCGGGGCTACTATGAGAACTGCCGTTAATATCAGAAGCGGCGGAAGAACTAAATTGTCAGGAATTGTTCATTCTGTTTTTCTGATGTTAATTGTGGTGTTTTTTGCACCGATTGCTTCTAAAATCCCGCTTGCTGTTCTTGCCGGAATTTTAATTAAAGTCGGGATAAGTATTATTGATTATAAATTTATAAAATTGATTAAATTTGCCCCGAGAAATGATTTGTTGGTAATGCTGCTTGTATTTTTTATAACTATTTTTGACGATTTAATTCTTGCGGTCGGCGTCGGAGTTGTAATGTCTTCAATTTTGTTTGCCGCAAATGTCGCCAAACAAACCGATGTCAAGCTTAAAGAACTTGGTGAAAGCGAAAATTATATAAACGAAGATTTGATAAACAACACAATGATTATGCATATTGACGGAACCCTATTTTTCGGGTCAGCGTCTCTGATTGCCTCCCGTGTAGAGGAAGTTTGGGATAATAATGCCGTTATTATTGATTGCTCTGATATAAAAACAATAGATATATCAGGTGTATTCGCTTTGGAAGACTTGATTTTGACATTAAAAGATCGAGGGGTTCAAGTTGTTGTGATATTTAATAGTCGTGAAGTTGCGGCAATTGCTTTGAAGCTTGGACTTAGAAAAATCATCAGTTCTAATTCCTTTGTTTTTTCAAAAGAAGATGCTTTAGGAAAATTAGCAAAAGAATAATAGATAATTTGAATCTAAAACTTGAAAATAAATTATCACTGATGTAATATAAAAGTGTAGATTGTACACTAAACAAATATAAATGGCGGGATATATGACAAAAGCAAATGAAAATATAAGAAATATAGCGATAATTGCGCACGTAGACCACGGCAAGACGACACTTGTCGACTGTTTATTAAAGCAGGCCGGTGCATTCAGAGAAAATCAGCATGTTCAGGAAAGAGTTCTTGACAGCAATGACCTTGAAAGAGAGCGTGGAATTACTATTCTTTCTAAAAACATTGCAATAAATTATAAAAATACGAAAATTAATGTTGTAGATACCCCCGGACACGCAGATTTCGGCGGAGAGGTTGAGCGTGTTTTAGGAATGGTTGACGGGGCGTTGCTTGTTGTTGATGCGGCGGAAGGCCCTATGCCTCAGACAAGATTTGTGCTTTCAAAAGCGCTGGAATTGGGTTTAAAAATAATTGTTGTCGTAAATAAAATTGACAAGCCCGCCGCTGAACCTTTGACAGCATTGGATAAGGTTTTTGATTTGTTTACGGAATTGACTGACAGAGAAGATTTAATAGATTTTCCTTTTGTTTTTGCAAGCAGTCTTAACGGATTTGCGATTAAGGATTTAGAGGATGAAAGAAAAGATATGGCTCCGCTTTTGGATTGCATTTTAGAAAATATCCAGCCGCCTGAGTGTGATGAAACTAAACCTTTTCAATTCAGAGCGACGACTTTAGATTACAACGATTATGTCGGAAGAATTGTAATCGGCAGAATCGAAAACGGTTCTGTTAAATCACAGGAACAGGTTTGTGTTATCCATGCTGACGGAAGTCAGGAACGTGGCAAAATTACAAAGCTTTTCGGATTTCATGATTTAGGCCGAATTGAAATTGAAGAGGCTAAAGCAGGTGATATTGTAGGGATTGCAGGATTTAGCGATATACAAATCGGAGAAACAATTGCTGATTTAAATGAACCTGTTGCTTTGCCGCTTATTAAGGTTGATGAGCCGACTTTGCAGATGAATTTTTCTGTAAATGACAGCCCGTTTGCAGGTACGGAGGGTAAATTCGTAACTTCAAGACAATTAAGAAAACGTCTTTATAATGAACTTGAAAAAAATGTTAGTTTAAGAGTAGAAGATACTGATTCGACCGATGTATTTAAGGTTTCAGGGCGAGGCGAATTGCATCTTGGAATTTTAATTGAAACAATGCGTCGTGAAGGTTATGAATTTCAGGTTTCAAAGCCGGAAGTTATCTACAAAACTATTAATGATGAACGCTGCGAGCCTTATGAAAATTTGATTGTGGATGTTCCCGAAAGTTGTGCCGGCGGATGTATTGAAAGACTTTCAAACAGAAAAGCCGAAATGAAAGAGATGAATAATTCAAAAGGCAGAACGACTTTGACATTTCATATTCCGGCAAGAGGGCTAATCGGGTTTAGAAGTGAATTTATAAGAATGACAAGAGGTGAGGGTATTATGTATCACACATTCTTGCATTACAGACCTTACGCCGGTGACATTCCGCGTCAGAGAAACGGTTCAATTATTGCAATTGAGCAGGGTGAGGCTATACCATACGCATTAGCTCAGTTTGAAGACAGAGGCGTATTTTTCGTAACTCCTAAGACAAAAGTTTACAGAGGCATGATTATCGGTGAGTGCAACAAGCCTCAGGATATTGTTGTAAATATTTGCAAAACCAAAAAGCTTACCAATATGAGAAGCGCAACTGCTGATGTTATGGTAACCCTTCAGGCGCCTAAGATATTGTCGCTTGAAGAATCGCTTGAATATATTGCTGACGATGAGCTTGTAGAGATTACTCCGGAAAATATCAGAATAAGAAAAGCGGATTTGACAAGAAAAATTTATAATTAATATAAATCGAAATCAGTTCTCTATATTAGGATTATTTTTTATAAAGGATTGCGCAAATACTGAAAGAAGTATTAAGCCGAGTCCTGCATAGAATGGCAAGCTTAATTCGTGTGCTTCATTAAAAAATAGCATTGCAAAAAGTATTCCGTAAACCGGTTCAAGATTCCCCGCAAGACTTACGGTAAATGCTGATAATTTTTTTAATACATCAATGTAAATTAAATACAGCAAAACTGTGCAGAAAAATGCAAGTATAATCAGCCAGCCCCATTCAATTCCGATTGGAAATACGGTTGATGTCGGGTTAAATTTTAAATATATCGGGCAAAATAAGCTCATAAAAATTGTTCCGCCAAGAAGTTCATAAAATAACATACATCTTGCAGATTTGCCTTTTTCTGCAATTTTATTCCATACCGTATAAAGTGCAAATATAGCTGCTGAAATTATTCCTAAAATAATCCCAAATCTGAAATTGGTGTCAAAGTTAAATATCAACCAAATTCCGCCGACTGCAATCAAACTGTATAATAGTTCGGTATATGAAAATTTTGTTTTTTGAATAATAGGCTCGAAAAATACAGTGAAAAATCCGACAAGTGAATAACAAACTACCCCGATTGAAACATTAGAGTATTTTATGCTTCCGAAAAAGAACATCAAGTGTATCGTAAGAAGTGCGCCAAGCAAACAAAATTTTATAATGTTTTTTCTTGTTTCAACAGGCTTCTTTTTCATAAATATCTGCATTACACTAAATATTAAAAATGCCAAAATCATCCTATACCAAACTATTAAAACCTCATTTAAAGAAATAAGTTTTGGAAAAAGTCCGGTAAAGCCTGAAAGCAATACGGATAGATGTAATTTTATGTGCTCAAGTATTGTTTTGGGCATGGTTTTTATTCGTCTTTTTTAAATTTACTAGAGAGAAATTTTATATCTTCTTCGTTAAATAGAAAATTTTGTATTTTTTCTACATGTGCTTTTTTTATATCAGGTGGAAGAGTCCCAGTATCCCTGAACAGAGCAATTTCTTCGGGGGTAAGTTCTCTGCCAAAAATCTTTTTACTGTTTTCCGGTGTCAGTTCTTTCCCAAAAGGAACCATAAGCCCTGATATTAAGAAAATAAAGCCTACTAATCCTACAAGATATAATAATGATGGGTTCTGAAGTTTGTACTTAAAAGATTCTTGGTTTATTAATTTGTTAATATTAAGAGCATTATATTTACATACATCCATAGAAGTATATTCATCAATTTTAATTTTTTTAGACTTAGGTTGTTGAGCAAATTGAGGAATATGCAAAATATAATAAGACTCGTATCCGTGTCTAGAAGATGATCTTCGTTCGGCATAGCAATCAGATTTTGCATTTTTATATAAAGGTCCAAGTTGCGTATTTCTTGTGTAGTTTATACCGAATGGTGCTGATATTTGCTCGTATAGAATTCCGTTATCCAGTACCAGATATTTATTTAGAAATGCAAATATAATTAGTATCCCGCCTGTTAAAACAAATATCAATGATGCCATTAAGTTTTTTAACATTTTTATACCTCAATTACTTACACGATAGTTCTTGATACATTTTTAAATATTCTTTAGAACTTTTTTCCCAAGAAAAATCAGCTTCCATTGCGGATTTTCTCATAGCGTTAAATGTATATTTATCATTGTATACATAAAGAGCACATCTTATAGCATCAAGCATAGCACCTGAATCATATCCCCAGAATTTGAATCCTGTAGAATTGTCAAGCGGATAACCAGTTACGGTATCTTCTAAGCCTCCGGTTGCTCTTACGACCGGTAGAGAGCCATAGCGCATTGCTATTAATTGGCTTAAGCCGCATGGTTCAAATTTGGACGGCATTAAATAAAAATCACTTGCTGCATAAATTCTGTTTGCCAATTCTCCGTTATATCCGACGTAAGCTCTTATATTTGATGAATTGTTGGAAAGCCAGATTAAAAGATTTTCGTAATCCTTGTCGCCTGAACCTAAAAATATAAAATCAGCCTCCATATTTCTTAAAGTATCTTCTGCCCCTCTTATTAAATCAATTCCTTTTTGTGAAACAAGGCGGGATATCATAACAAATAGAGGGCGATTCGGGTTGTATTTAAGTCCGAAATATTCGCAGATGTATTTTTTATTTTCTTCTTTATTTTCAAGTGAATTTACATCGTAATTTTTTAAGAGTAATTTATCGGTTTTTGGATTAAATACATCATAATCTATGCCGTTTAAAATTCCTAATAACTTATTTTGCGCTCCTCGAAGTGTGTAATCCATTCCTTCGCCGTATTCGCCTGTTAAAATTTCTTTTGCATAAGTCGGCGATACTGCAACAACTTTGTCAGAATAATTAATTGCGCCCTTCATCCAGTTTACTCTGCCGTAATGCTCTACGCACCATTCGTTGTATACAATATCCTTTCTCATATTCGCAAAGTCTAAGATGCTTTCAAACCAAACACCTTGATATGCAAGGTTGTGAATTTCAAAAACGGTTTTGGTATTTTTCCAGAAATCATCAAATTTGTAATTGCTGTGAAGATATACAGGAATCATTGCAGTATGCCAATCGTTAGCGTGAATTACGTCTGCTCTGAAGTTTAAAAGTTTTGCATATTCCATCACCGCAAGCGAAAATGCAATATATCTTTCGTGTTCATACTGAGGATCCAGCCATTTAGGATATACCTCGCCAAAACAAGTAAAATACCAGTCGTTATGAACAAAAAATACATTGATGTTTGTTCCCGGAAGTTTAGTCATAAATAATCTGAACTTATGACCGTTGCGTCCGAATGTAAGCCACATTTCGGAATTTTCTAACTCTTTTATTCCGTACTTTTCTTTGTTTATACATCCGTGAAGCGGTGTAAAGATTGCAATTTCAGCATCTTTTTCCAAGTATTTGGGCAAACTCCCTACAACGTCTGCAAGTCCTCCTGCTTTAGAAAAAGGTGCAACTTCTGCTGATGCAAATAAAACTTTCATTATTCCTCGCTTTCGTCATCGTCATTATTTCTTTTTACTGCGCCTACAGTAACCTGTGCCTGCTGATATTCGCTCTCTTCATCAGGATCTACCAGCGGTATATAATGTGATGCGTCTGTATCAAATTCTATTTGGATATTGTATTTCTTTGATAAATATATGCACTGAACCAGACAAATTTGTGCTTGTTCTGCTTTGCATTTATACATCATAACTTTGAACATCTGGTACTTAAATAACATTAAAAGATATTCGTTTGAACCTTCAGCTTTTTCAAGTTGAATGAGTGAGTTGTTGATTATTCCGTATGCAACTGTGTAACGACCTTGTTTAATGCTCATTTCGCTCATAAGAAGCCATGCAACATAAGTCATATCTGACATCCCGTTATCACCGGTTGCCTTAATTATTTTATATATAATCAAGGAAGCCTTGTCATAGGATTCCATATCATAGTAGGCTTTTCCTATCATTAAATCACAGAACAATTCCAGTTGATGAACTCTATTAAATCTTGCAATACGTTTTGCTGTATATATTTCCTCCGCAAATCCGTTGCTGTCGTTTTTATACTTATTAAATGCCTCCATAATATGGAACAGTATTCCTGAAAATCTGTCTTTTTCTGATACCATAACAGGGCTGTATACACTTCTGTTTCCTTTTAGAAATTCTTCAACAGCAGGGAAAATATCGTATGATGGAGGAATTTGCGGCAAATCTGTCTTTACGATATTCAGAAATTCTTTTACTATTCCTTTCATTTGAAGGGCGCTTGATAAGGCAACAAAGCCAACTGCATCAATAATTATAGCCTCAAATTCATCTTTTTCAATGTATTCAGGTCGTAAAGCTTCAAGGGTTGATTGGTTTACAAAGCTCAAAACTTTGTAGCCTATATCTATACAATCGTCAAATGCTCCAATATTAAACAATATTTCTATGTGGATTAATGAAATGAAAAAGAAATATTTGTTGAAATCCGGTGCTGAAGGATCTATTGAAGAGTTTGGAAGCCGTGAAAGTATTTTATGGGTTAATTCAAGTGCGTGATTATATTTGCCGTCTTTTAAATAGCCCTGTATCATTTTATTGCAAAGCTCAATTACTTTTTCGTTTTCTCCCGCTGTTTCAAGCTGATTTAGGGTGCTTTCAGCGATTGAAGCCGATTTTTCAGGATTGTATGTAAGAAGATTGTTTGCTATATTTTCCGATAAATCGAGTTTGTATTTATCAATTTCTTCTTGTTTTTCTTCGTCAGTATTTTTGTCAAGAAGTTCAATAATTTTTTCTGCGCAATTCGTATAGGCGTTGTAATCCCCAAGAGAAAGACTTATTTTTGCAAGATTTTCCCATTCAAAAAATTCAGACTTGTAATCTTCAAGCAGGCCGTACAGATAGGCTTTTGTAGGAGATGGCATATTGTCTACAAACACTTTTTCAAATAAATCTTTAGCGATATCTTGAAGAAGTTCTTTGTTTAAGACGGACAAGATACTTTCTCGCAGAAGATTGTAATTCGGGAAATACATACAATTATTCCAGAAATAAATGTAGCCCATATCGGATAAACTTTCTATAATATTATCAATATTGTCATATTTCAGACTTTTTATTGTATCCTGATCAATTCTTGTCCCCATAAGCACGCAGGTCGCAAGAAATCTAATCGCATCGGGATCATCTTCCAAAAGATTAAGTCTCCGTTTCATAAGTTTTTTAAGACTTGACGGAATAATTATTGTTTTTGGATTAACAAGCTCAATGCAGTCTTCGTTAGCTTCGTAAACTCCGCTTTCAATCAAGTATTGAATTGCAATGTCTAAAAACAGTATGCTGCCGAAAGAATACTTCGCAATCCTGTGGAAATAAAAACTGTCCATAATTTTGCGGTAATATTCTTTGTTTTCTTCAATCATTCTTTCAAATGAAGTCGGTTTCAAAGTTATTTCAGTATAGTATGGTCTTGCAAGCAAGAAGTAGTTGTCTTTATGAAGCGAGAAATCTTTGTCATAAGATATTAAGTAACTTACTTTAAGCTTATCAAATTCTTCAAATAAAAACTTCATAACTTCATAAGAGCTGGAGTCGATTTTGTCAAAGTTTTCAATGAATATAAGCGTTTCAGGAATTGCATTCATAAGAGTGAAGAAAATGTCGTAAAAAGACAAATGTCTTCTGTTTGTTTCATCAATTCCTCTTTCCTGAAGTGTTACAAGATCCTTAATTAACCCGTCGGGATCAATGGATTTGAACATTGAAAAATCATTTGAACTGAATAATTTTTGCGAAACAGTAAATTCAAAAATCGCACTGACAAGTTCTCTAAAGAACGAATAAGGCGAATATTTCATCTCATCATAACAAGTTATGCTGATTATATTTTTGTATATATTCAATTCTTCTATTGTCGAAATAATTTTAAGCGAATACGGAACGTATAGAGGCGGGGTTTTTATCGCACAAATTCCGTAGGGGTATTCCGACATTCTGTTCACCATGTGGTAAAAAACGTCGATATTTTCAGTTCTTATAAATCGGCATTGAATATCATTAAAGTGGATGGTTTCAATATCATAAATAGCGTCAGGATCAGTGGGGGATTCAAGCTTGCTTAAAGCTTCTCCGTCAAGTTTATCCTGCTCTACAAGCATGTTTTGTACAAAATTCGGCACTTCAAGTTCTTCTTCAGGTTTATCCTCAAGATCCTCATAGTTAATTTTGATTTGGCTGTTAATATCAACCTCATGGAACATAACCATTTGGTCTTTAATCATTACCGAATTAAGCGGGCTTGCGGAATATTTTGCATCCAAAGCTTCCTTTACATAATTGTCGACTATTACCTGAGAAGTGTTTAAGGCTCTTTGTTTGGCATCTTCACTTTGTTTTACCATACTGATGTTAAATCCGGATTTTATATCATAAGGATTGTCATCAATACTTCTTTTTAAAATGAACATATTGCATCTTACTGTCGCATTCTTCTTGTTCGTAAGCTTGTAGTTCATTTTTGTCATTTCGGTAATAATATTGACTGCTGCCGTAATCGCACCGTCAACACTGCTGTTGAAGGTGTATGCTTTATCAAATCTCAGAATATAAGTATTATTTAGTATTTGCCTGCGGATTCCGGAGGCTTTTGCAATATCAAAAATAATTTTATCAAGTTTTATTTTGAACTTGTTTAAAAGCTGCACAGAGCCCAAAAGATTTCTCAACTCATTGACATTTGGGAAATCAATTGTCATCAGAGCAAAATTATCTGTGTTTGCTTCGTTAAGAATTACACTCTGCTCAAGTGAAAATCCGCATTTTTTGCACTTCTTATCTACGGTTTGGTTTACTTTTCCGCATTTGTTGCATTTTGTTATAATGACGTAACCGCATTTTTTACAGGTATTTGTTTTATTAATGGTTTTGCAAATAGGGCATACAACTTTTAATACCTTTTTACAATTAGGGCATACCGTTGTTTTTTCATCTATTTCTAAACCGCATTTTGGACATTCCATAAGAAAATTATACCATAATCATTAATTTCAGGACAATGTTTTTAATTATACCTGATACCAGCATCTTTCATTCTTTGAATACATTTTTTAAGAGTGTCAACATCTTTTGTAAGAGCAACTCTAAAGTATCCTTCACCGCATTTTCCGTATCCGTTTCCGGGCGGAACAACGATATTTGCTTTTTCAAGCATTTCAGTTACAAATTCTTCGCTTGTCATGCCTTTCGGTACAGGAAGCCACAGGTAGAATGTAGCTTTTGAAGGTTTGATATTCCAACCGAGTTCTCTAAAGCCGTTTTCTGCAACGTCACGGCGTTCTTGATACATTTTGTTTAAATTATCAATCAAATTTTGATCGACTGTGAAAGCTTTTGTTGCAGCATCTTGAATTGCTTTAAAGGTTCCGCTGTCGATGTTGTTTTTGATTGTGCCAAGAGCCTTAATTGCCTGTGCGTTTCCGCAGACAAATCCGACTCTCCAGCCAGTCATATTATAAGATTTTGAATGTGAATAAAATTCAATTGCAACATCTTTTCCGCCTTCAACTTGAAGAACTGATGGTGCTTTGTATCCGTCGTATGTCATTTCGGAGTATGCCATATCAGAACAAAGCAGAATATCATATTTTTTACAGAAATCTACCGCTTTTTTGTAAAATTCAAGATCAGCAACAGCTCCTGTCGGGTTGTTCGGGTAATTTAAAAACATTAATTTTGATTTTTTAGCAACGTCTTCGGGAATTTTGTCAAAGTCAGGAAGATATCCGTTTTCTTCTAAAAGCGGCATTTCATAAGGAGTTCCGCCTGCAAAAATTGTTGCGTTATGATAAACCGGATACCCAGGATCAGGAACAAGTGTATAATCGCCTTTATCTACAAATGCAAAAAATACGTGCGCAATTGCTTCTTTTGAACCGATATTTGCAAGCATTTCGGTATCTGGATTCAAGTCTACATCAAATCTTCTTTTCATCCAGTCGCAAGCGCTTTTGCGAAATTTTTCAGTTCCGTTATAAGGAGGGTAGTCATGATTTTTCGGGTTGTCGATTGCCTTGTGCATTTCTTCAACAACAGGTGCAAGGGTCGGTGTATCAGGATCGCCTATCCCTAAACTTATTACATCGCATCCTTTAGCTTTTGCTTCGGCAATTTTTCTGTCTATTTCGGCAAATAAATACGGTGGAATTTTTTCCAAACGTTCTGAAATTTTCATAACTTCTCCTCTCAAAGATTTTACAATATTCCTGATTTTATGGTATCATAAAATTAACGAAATGAACAAATAATTAAGTTTTTTTATAAACTGCGGGCAGGGAAATGAGTATAATTTCGGATAATAATGATTTTAAATCAGCGAAAAGCTTGCATAGCGGGCATAAAAACCCGGTAATAAAGCCTGAAACCTTAGAGGCAGATAAAAACTTTGAAAATTCAATTCGTCCGAAATCCTTTGATGCTTATATAGGGCAGACTGCGCTTAAGGAAACTTTAAAAATTACAATTGAAGCGGCAAAAAAAAGAGAGCAGCCGCTTGATCATCTTTTGTTTTACGGGCCTCCTGGGCTTGGAAAGACTACACTGGCAGGGGTAATCGCAGAACAAATGGGAGTTGATATCAGAATAACTTCTGCACCTGCTTTAGAAAGACCCAGAGACATAATCGGAATTTTGATGTCCCTTAAAGGCGGAGAAATTTTGTTTATTGATGAAATTCACAGATTAAACAAAATTGCAGAAGAAATTCTCTATCCTGCAATGGAGGATTTTTTCCTTGATATGACGACAGGAAAAAGCCAGACAGTTAAAACTTTAAGAGTTCCGCTTCCGAAGTTTACGCTAATTGGTGCCACAACAAAAGCCGGCGAACTTTCAGGGCCGTTGAGGGATAGATTTGGAATTATTCACAGGCTTGAATTTTATACGGAGGATGAGCTTGCACAAGTGATTAAGCGTACGGCGGGAATTTTGAATATTGAAATTACTGAAGAAGGTGCGCATGCCATTGCAAGACGTTCAAGAGGAACCCCAAGAATTGCAAACAGGCTTATAAAAAGAGTAAGCGATTTTGCACTTGTCAAGCACGACGGCAAGATTACGGAGGGTGTCGCAAACGAATCTTTGGATATCCTAAAAATAGATACCTTCGGGCTTGATACGACAGACAGAAGTTTGTTGAGATTGATTATCGAAAAATATGACGGCGGACCTGTCGGGGTTGAGACGATTGCCGCTGCAATAGGAGAGGATGTCAGAACTATTGAAGATGTTTGTGAACCTTATCTTCTTCAAGCAGGACTTTTGCAAAGAACTCCAAGAGGCAGAAAAGTTTCGCCTGCCGCATACAGGCACCTTGGAATTGTTGATAGAGATATTAATGATCAAAAAAGTTTGTTTTAAATCAAATAAAAGGGATATTTTATGAAAAAAATATTAGTTTTAATTTTTGCATTTATATGCTTTATACTTCCTGCATTTGCTGATGAAAATGCGGTTTTGCCTTCTGAAACTGGTGTGGTTTTATCTGTTGAAAATTTTTATTCCGATAATAATTCCGAACAGCAAGGAACTCAACAGATTGCAAAGGTTAAAATTCTATCGGGTGAATATAAAGGTGAAGAAAGAGAAATTTTAAATATTTTAACTGAAAACCCTGCCTATGATATTCCTCTTAAAAAAGGTGACAGGGTAGTTTTACATTTAGAAGAAGATCCGACAGGCGGTATGAACTTTTTTGTCGCAGATTTGAAAAGAGATTCTGCTATAATTGCTTTTGCCTTGTTATTTGCTGCAATTCTTGTCGGTATCGGAAGGAAAAAAGGTGTTTTCAGCCTTGTGTCAATAGTTGCGACGGTCGGATTGCTTTTATTTATTATGGTGCCGATGATTTTGAGCGGATTTTGTCCGATTTTAGCTGCAATTATTGTCGGTGCTTTGAGTACGTTAATTACAATTTATCTTGTCGGTGGGTTTAATTCTAAAAGTACTTCCGCAATTTTAGGAACTATGTCGAGTCTGATTTTTGCGGGCGGACTTTCTCTTTTGGCTATTTATACCGCTCGTTTGACAGGGTTTGCAGGTGAAGAAACGGTATTTTTATACGGCGCAAGACCGGATTTAAGTTTTACGGGAATTTTGTCTGCTTCTATGATTATTGCGGCACTCGGCGCATTGATGGATACTTCGGTTTCGATTGCCAGCACGATTAACGAAATCCATGAAACGGATGATACTTTAGGGGTTGTTCAGCTTTTTAAGTCCGGAATGAATGTCGGTCGGGATATAATCGGTACAATGTCAAATACGCTTATTCTTGTTTATATGGGAAGTGCGCTTCCGCTTGTGCTTTTGGGCAGTAATATTGATCTTCAAAAATTCTTTAACCTAAATCAGGTTTCAACAGAAATTTTGTCGGCTTTAATCGGAAGTATTGCAATTCTTGCGTGTGTGCCTATTACAGCTATTATCGCAGCTTATCTTATTAAGAAGAAAAAATCTCAAAATGTTGAGTTTAAGTTTTAGATTTGTAATATAATTCAGTTATGCAGATAATTAAAGAATTAAAAAAAATACCTGATTTGTCACTTGCGCTGGGATTTTTTGACGGCGTGCATAAAGGGCATCAGGCTGTTATTAAAAATGCCGTTGATTTTGCAAAAAATAACGGCCTAAAGTCTGCTGTTGTTACTTTTTCCAATCATCCGCACTGTTATTTTTATGATGTTCCGCCAAAATATATTTTGACTTCTGTTGAGCGTGCTAAGCATATTGCCGTTTTGGGAATTGATTATTTGATAGAGCTTGATTTTGAAAGTATTTCAGGGCTTACGGCTGAGGATTATCTTAAAGATGTTCTTGTCAAAAACTTTATGCCCCAAGCAATTACGACAGGTTGGAATCATAATTTCGGTTATAAAAAGTCAGGTAATGTGAAGTTTTTGGCTGATAATTCCAAAAAATTTAACTATGAATATTTTGAAATTCCGCCGCAGAAAGACGGAAATGTTACAATAAGCAGCACGGTTATCAGAAACTATCTTTCAAAAGGTGAAATTCAAAAAGCTAATTCGATGCTCGGGTTTAATTTTTCAATAGGCGGAAAAGTTGTAAAGGGTAAACAATTAGGCAGAACAATCGGATTTCCGACAGCAAACCTTATTTATCCGAAAGAGCTTATTGAATTACCTTTCGGTGCTTATGCGGTAGAGGTTAAAATTGAAGGACAATTGTTTAAAGGCGTTACTAATTTCGGAATCCGTCCGACCGTTTCTGATACAAAGCTTGCAACTCTTGAAACTTTTATAATTGATTTTAATCAAGATATTTACGAAAAAACGATTGAGGTTGAATTTTTAAAGATGATTAGACCTGAAAAAAAATTCCCTTCGCTTGATGCTTTGAAAAATCAGATTGCTGCTGATGTAAAGTTTTCCGTTGAATAAATTATTTTTATTTGATAAGTGCTTGAATTTCTTTAAAATGCGGATTTTTGGCAGTCTTTAACCATTCAAACAGTACGATTTCCACACAGGTAACTTTTGCACCGTTTGTTTCCATTAATTCTATACCTTGTTTAAACTCATATTTGTTACGGCTTGCACAGGCATCTTTGACTACATATACTTCAAAGCCTTCTCTTAAAAGTGCTGCTGCCGTCTGATGAACACAAATATGCGTTTCAATTCCGCAGATTACAATTTGGGTTTTGCCGTAAGATTTTATCTTATCCAAAACCCCGTCTTCTGCAAGCGCATTAAATGATGTTTTTTCAAAAACAGCAGTATCTTCAGGTAATTCTGATGATATTTCTTGAACTGTTGCTCCAAGACCTTTGGGGTATTGCTCCGTTACTATAACCGGAATTTCAAGAAGTCGTGCGGATTTTGCAAGATTTGAAACTCGTTTTACAATTATATTTTTGTCAAGTGCATTTACAAGTTTTTCTTGCACATCAATTATTAACAAAAGCGAATTCTCTGGGGTTAGAACGTTCATAAATTCCTCCTTACGGCTCTATACAACTTTTATACTCCTCAATAAACGAACAAATTATATCAGAAAGTAATTTTTCCGTTAAATCTTTAAGCGGAACAAGAATCTCTCTGTTTTCGGGACTGTCAAGCCCGCTGTGGGTTATATAAATAACAATCTTGCCAAGTCCTGCATATACCAGTGTTAAACGGCTTGTTTGATGAAGACTTTTTAAATGGAATATACACTGCATTTCATCTGTGGATTGTTCTATTTTAGTATCTGGAAGCTCGTCCTCAAAAACTCTCTGTAATCTGAAAAATACAGGGGTTATAACATTTGTAAGCTTTTTATTAAATTTTTGCTGAAACAGTTTGAAATCTTTTTTTATCGGTTCAACCTCTATAACAGGAAGTGTATTATTTTGTTCGGTATCTTGTTTGTCCGTAAAAATACAGTAATCGTCAGTCCCAAGCATTGCATCACTTAATGCTGCTGCCGCTTGTTGTTCTATATATCGAAAATCTCTTGAAGTTATCTGTGTAATTCCGGCTTTTATTCTGAATTTATCCTCTAATTTATTTTTAATTTTTTCAAAAACCGAAATGCCGCCGTTCTCGTCAGAATTTGGTAAAAGGATGTAAAACTTTGAAGATTTAACCTCTATGACTAAATCACTTACACGAACGGAGGTCTTTACGGCATTCTGCATTAAATCCAGAGAAAACCTTGCTCTGTCAAGTTCATCGTAGGTTACAATCATAAATATACCTTCGGTTAACCTTGAAAGCTCTTGCGACATAACTTCATTAGCACACCTTTCAGTATAAAATCCGCTGGAAGTTGAAATTACATCCAATTCTTTAAGCAAATTTGTGTTTCTGGCGGCGATTTTGCGTGCTGAAATCAGTTTTAGTGCATTTACTATTTTTATTAAAATATCCGCTTGAGTTGACTGAGGCAGAAGGTAATCATCAATTCCTAAGTCGTACATTTTAGCAATGAATTCAGGTTTCGCAGTTTCTGAAAACATTATTAAATAAGCATCCCCAAAAAAATCTTTGCAAAAGCTAATTTCCTCTGTTATAGAAGCTTCATTTCCTGACAAATCAAGAATTACGATATCAGGTGTAAGCTTTATATCCGAAGTTTGAATTTTCTCTGCATCCGCAATTTCAATATCGTCAGCATTTCTCAGTAACAGCAGTTTTTTTGAGAGAAAATCTTTTAACTTTTTGTTTTCACTAATTAACAGTATGCTTTTGTTTTTCATAAATTCTACACTTGCAGATGTTTTTTAATGCAAAGGAAGCTTCCGCCTGCTCCGAACAAGGTGCCCATTGCAAACATTATTATAATTACTACATTTTGCGCATACAGCGGCGACGGCACCATAAAAAACTGGTGCATGTTAACTAAGCCGTTCTGCACAAAATTCAGCGGAATAAGAGCAATTAATGCGCCAGAAAAACCGTAAAATGCCCCCTGCATTATCAGCGGGAATCTTATATACCAGTTGCTGACTCCCATTAGACGCATAATTTCTATTTCATCTTTTCTGGATTGTATTACAAGTTGAATTGTGTTGTTTATAATTGTTATTGTCAAAATCGCCATAATTATTACGACAAAAACAGTTATTGTATTAACAACATGGTTTAATGTCTGAATCCGCTTGGCAAGTTCCTGTGCATAACTCATATCCTCGACTGAAGAAAGTTCTTTTATCTTATTGAATACGGGTTCAATGTTTTCGGGTTTGTCAACTTTTACATGAAGCGTGTCCGGAAGCGGATTGGCGACATCAGGCAGACTCATTTCTCTTTTTAAGTTCGCCCAAGATACGTCTTTGGGAATAATTTTTACACCTTCAACATACTCAAACTCTTTAATTCTGTTTTTTACGGTATTCGGATCAGAGCCGGATTTTAAATAAACCGAAATCTCAAGTACATTTCCCAGTTCGTGGGCAAATGATGAAATAGATAATGCTGATCTGAAAAAAGCACCGAATATCGTAAGAATTGCTGCCATTGTCGTTATTATAACAAGATTAACAATGCCGGTTCTTCTTACGTCATTCAATGTCTCCATTGAAAGCCGGTATAAAATCCTTAATTCGCACAACCAATCTTTTGGAATATGTTTTTTTACTTTCTTTTTTATTTTAAGTTTTTGATCATTCATATGTACCTGCTTGTATATCTCTGACGATTTCACCTTTATCAAGGGTAATTACCCGTTTTCTGAAATAATCGACCATTGCGTTGTCGTGTGTTGATACGATTACGGTAATTCCTCTTTGGTTAATTTGGTCTAAAATTTGCATAATTTCTAATGAGTTTTTCGGATCAAGGTTTCCGGTGGGTTCATCAGCAATTAATAGCGGAGGCCCGTTTACTATTGCTCTTGCAATTCCGACTCTCTGCTGTTCTCCTCCAGAAAGTTCTGAAGGGGTAGCATGCATTTTTTCGTATAGCCCGACAATTTTTAATGCGCCTGTTACTCTTGCATTAATTTCTCGTGAACTTATACCGAGAGTTCTTATTACGTAAGCCACGTTATCAAATACACTCTGGTTTTGAAGCAGCTTGTAATCCTGAAATACAATTCCCATACATCTTCTTAAGTTAGGAACTTTGTCGTTCGAAAGATTGGCGATATTTATTCCGCCGATAGTGACCGTTCCGCTTGTCGGGCGTTCTTCGTTATAAAGAAGCTTCATTAATGTAGATTTTCCGGCACCGGAGGCTCCGACTATAAATACAAACTCTCCTGACATAATATCAAGATTGATGTTCTTTAAGGCGTAATTGTCGTTTTTATATTTTTTGGTAACTGCTCTGAATTGAATCATTTATTAATTAATCCTTTTTATATTTTTCAATTTCATCTCTAATGGAAACTGTAAGTTTGTCCGCTGACAATCCGTAGTAATCAAGCAAAAATTCTGCTTTTCCGCTTTGCCCGAATTTATCGTAAATCCCTATTCTTTTAACTTTTGACGGATAATACTCGGACAAAACTTCACAAACTGCACTTCCCAAACCGCCGATTACGGAGTGATTTTCAACGGTGATAACAAGCCCTGTTTTTTTAGCCGAATCAATTACTGTTTCAGCATCAAACGGTTTAACAAAAGGTGCGTGGACTATTCTAATCGAATAGCCTTCTTTTTTAAGATTCTGGCATGCTTCAATAACTTCAACAAGAGTTTCTCCGTTTGTAATGACGGTTGCGTCAGTTCCGTCTTCGTAAATGACTGCTTTATACGGTTCAAATTTGTATTTATCATCAAAAACATCGCAAACATTTGTTCTGGATATTCTGATATACATAGGCCCGTAAGTTGCGGCTGCCCAGTTAATGACCTGTTCGCATTCTCTGCAATCGGCAGGAACTATCACTGTCATATTCGGAAGCCCCCTCATAAGGGCAACGTCTTCTAAAGCTTGATGGCTTGCGCCGTCTTCTCCGACGGTAACGCCGCCGTGTGTGCCGATAATTTTTACGTTAAACTCAGGGTAGCAAACTGAATTTCTTATTTGATCGTAGGTTCTGCCTGTTGCAAACATCGCAAAACTTGCAGCAAAAGGTATTTTGCCGGAAACTGCCAACCCTGCTGCTGTTGCAATCATATCCTGCTCGGATATTCCGCAATCAAAAAATCTTTCCGGAAAAGATTTTGCAAAAATTTGAGTCTGTGTTGAGCATGCCAAGTCAGCATCCAAAACTACAATATTCGGGTCTGTATGCCCTAATTTTTCTAAAGTCTTACCAAACGCAGAGCGGATGGATTTTGTTTCTTCCCTGTTTAATATCATCAAGTCCGGCCTCGTACTCCCTGTAATTTCATAAATCACACCCAACATAATAACATAAATAACGCTTGAATGACAAATTTTAGAAAATTATATTAAGGGTTTTGTAAATTTTTTTATATCTGAAAGTCTTAATTTACGGTGTTTTTCGTATAATTATGTTAAGAATTATTAAAAATATGATTATATATAGCAATTTATTTTTTTCAGGGATATTAAAACAGTAGAATAGGAATAAAATTATTTATTTATTGAAAGGAAAAGATAATATGATGCAAATTCCAAATCTCCCCAATCCTTACATGACACCGGCGATACAACAGCCGCAGCAACCACAGAGCTATAATGCGGTAAAGATTGATGTACACAATCCGTCAGTAATCGCACCTGGTGCAGTTCCGATGCAGACTGCACAATATGCACAACCGACAATGCCTTATTACCAATATCCGCAGGCACCGGTTTACCAGTATCCTCAGGCTCCGGCACAACCTTATTACATGCCTGTACAGCAGCCTGTGGTAATTCCTCCGCAGATTACAGAGCAAGCACCGCAAGCTCCGGCACCTGTTGTTCCGCAAGCTCCGGTAGCAACTCCTGTTGCAGAAGTTCCTGTAGCTCCTGCTCCGGTTGTTCCTGAACCTGTTGTGACTCAACAACCCGCTGAACAACCTAAAGCTGAAAAAGCTCCGCAGGTAGAAACTCCTGTTCCGCTTGAACCGCAGGTTGATTTGAATGCTTTTATCGCAAAGCTTACAAACCCTGACTATGAAGTTCAGGCTGCCGGCATGGAAGAAATAGCTAATATGGTTAAAGATAACCCGCAAAAAGCTACTGAATTGCTTGATGTTAAAGTAATGGATACTTTGAATAATATTATAAATACAGATTCTTCAAAGCTTGCAGGCCCGACACAAGAACAAATCGCCGCAAGACAAAAATTGATGAAGAATGAAAAAATGACTGATGCTGAAAAAACACTTGCAACAACTATCACTCCGATGGAACAAGCTGAAAGAAACAAAAGCTATGCAATGTTTACAACTGCAATCCTCCAGAAACTCTACTCAGATGAAGTTTCAAAATTAACTAACACAACTGTTCCTTTGACGGAACTTCCGGGTGCTGTTTCAATCGTAGAACAGCTTAAGAACAACCCGAACCCGATGGTAAGAACTTCTGCTATTGAAGCTTTAAGCTATATCCAACAACCGGCTTACAAAGCAGATCTTAACACAATCTTCACCATCGCAAAGAACGATCAGGACAAAAACGTTCAGGAAGCAGCAACCGCAGCTCTTGAAAAGTTAAATCAAATGAAAGATCAACCGGCAAAAACAATTGAAATGACTCCTGCCGCTCAAGCTCCGGCTCAAGCAGCATAAGCAAATCAATTCCTTTCTTTAAATAATAACTATAAAAGCCCTTGAGAATATTTTCAGGGGCTTTTTAATTTATCCTTATTTAAATACTTTTGTTAATAAATAATTCTAATCCGTTCAATTTTGCTTTTGCACCTATCGGAACTGTGGTTTTGCAGCTTGTGTGTGTTATTTTGAACCCCCTTGTGCAAGGTATATTGAGTTCTTCTGATGTCTCTTTAAAAAGCTCCAGAAGCCAATCCCTGTTATCTGTGTCTGCAAAATATCCGAAACAAAGTCCTTTAACATTTTGTCTGAATTTTTCAATATTCATCAATTGTCTAAGCATCCTGTCAATTTTATAAACCGGTTCACAGATATCTTCAGCGATAAAAATAAACGGCTCATCAGGGATAAAGTCAATTCCGCAAAGGGATGTTACAGTCGCAAGATTGCCGCCCCATAAAAGCCCTTCAGCTTCTCCTTGTTTAATAACGGTTTCTCCGAAGATTGAATATTTGTCTTCTGTCACTGCTTTAAAAAACTCATTCATTGTATATTCTGAGCGGTCAACAAGACCGAAGTCACTCATAATCATCGGCCCTGAATATGTCATCAGTCCTGCTCTTTTTAAAAACATAAGGTTAAGGGCTGTAATGTCAGAATATCCGCAAAAAATTTTTGGGTTATTTCGTATGATTGAGTAATCAATCTTATCAATAAGTCTTATTGCGCCGTAGCCTCCGCGCATGCAGATAATTGCGTTAATTTTCGGGTTTTCAAAGAAGGCATGGATGTTTTTAACTTTTATCAGGTCATCTCCTGCAAGATACCGCTTTTTAAGGTACAAATCATTACTTACAAGAGTTTTAAACCCAAGCTTTGAAAAGTAATCAATTGCTGCCATAATCGGTGTTGTATCTTCATCCACAGCACCTGATGGCGCTAATATTCCTATAGTGTCCCCCTGATTTAATGCAGGCGGTTTAATTATGTTCATATTTTACCCCTTTTAAACATAACTCTGTTATAATATTACCATGAATGAAAAATATATTCCTTTATATAGAAAATATCGTCCGCAAAGATTAGAGGAAGTCGTCGGACAAGAGCATATTAAAAAAGCCTTAGCTAATGCGATTGAGATGAATAAAATTTCTCACGCTTATCTTTTTACAGGCCCGAGAGGTACGGGCAAAACTTCAACAGCCAGAATTTTTGCAAAATCTTTGAATTGTGTGAATGGCCCGACAGTAAATCCTTGCGGGGAATGCGAAAATTGTCGTGATATCACAAATTCCGTTCCTATGGACGTTATTGAAATAGATGCGGCAAGTAACAGAAAAGTCGAAGATGCGCAAAATATTCTTGAAAAAGTCATGTATGCGCCTGTTAACAGCAGGTATAAAATTTATATTATCGACGAAGTTCACATGCTCTCTACTACCGCTTTTAATGCGCTTTTGAAAACATTAGAAGAACCTCCGAAAAATGTTATTTTTATTCTTGCAACAACCGAAGTTCACAAGGTTCTGGATACAATTAAAAGCCGCTGCCAGAGATTTGATTTCAGAAGAATTACGACGGATGATATTGTAAAACATTTAAGATACATTTCAGATAGTGAAAAAATTAATATCACCGATGATGCGCTTTCTACGATTGCAAAAAATTCCGCAGGCGGAATGAGAGATAGTATTGCGCTTCTTGATCAGTTAAGTGTTCTTGGCACAAAAGATGCAATTACAACTGACGATATTAATTCTTTATTAGGCCGAATTTCTTTTGATGTTTTGCATTGTCTAAGCGATTGTATTTTGGCTTCTGACCATGCCGGAGCTGTTGAAATTCTTGAGAAGATTTACAATTCGGGAAATGAACCTGTGCAAATTCTTCAGAATTTGCTGGATTATTTCAAAAACCTTTTAGTTGTAAAAAATTGCAAGTCGGAAATCAGTATTGAGATTACTCAGCTTAATGAATTGCAGATTAAAGATATAAGCAAGCAAGCCGAAAAAGTTGAAACACATCAGATAATTTCATTATGCGACAAGTGTGCGTCTTACATAAAAGACTTGAAATCAACAAATAACCCAAGATTGTGGCTTGAGATTGCCGTAATTGATTTAGCAAATTTGACAGAAAATACAAAGCTAGAAGATTTACAAGCTAGATTAAGTGCGCTTGAAGGTGGCGGTGTCAGAGCAGAGGTTTACCATTCAGCACCTCGTCCAGAAATTCCAAGACCTGTCTCAGCTCCGCAAAAAAAAGAAATTTATTATCAAACTGAAAATAAAAATGAACATCCTGAGCCGCTTGTTGAGGAGAAAAATTTCTCTGAACCTGTTAAGGCAGCTGTGAAGGAAGAAAATCATCAAGAAAGTTCAGATTTTTCTCCGATGCCTGTTTCAAAGGCTTCAAGCGGAGGAGATATATTATCGCTTTGGGGAGAACTTTTGGCAAATATTCAAAGCGCCCCGACAAGAGCTCTCTTAAAGCAGTGGGCAAAACCCGTTAAACTTCAGGCAGATGAGGTTGTTATCACGGTTAAAAATGATATGTTGCTCGGACAGTTTGTATCCGGAAGTAAAAAAGCTGTTTTACAAAAAGCTGTTGATAGCCTTTTTAATCAGGAAAATACTAATATGACGATTCGGCTTCCTCAAGCAGGAGATGATATTCCGCAAGGGAATGTGACTGTCCCAAAGCCTAAGCCGGCTCCTGTTGTAAAAACCTCAGAGCCGGATGAAAATGAAAATTTAGAAGATGTTTCAGCTGCTGTAGAAGCTTCTGAAGATGAATCTGAAGACGGCGCAGAAGATCCTTCTGATAATTCTCAAAAAGCTCAAGCATTTGAAGATATTCATTCAGATACCGTGAATATGGTTATGGACTTGTTTGACGGAAAAGTAATTGATTAAGGCTTCATCGTTCAAGATAAAGTAAGAAGTTCTATTTGTGTGCTTTGTAGTAAGTAAGCATTATGTCAGGTTCGAAAGTTTTTATTTCGTCGAACTTGAAATTTAATGTGTCTTTTATAAATTGAATATCTTTACCGTCAAAGGCGGATTTTGCAGTGTTGTCGGAAATTATTTTCGGTGCGATAAAATGGTAAATTTTGTCAGTATAGTCAATAATAGAGCCGTTTAATTTTCCGCCGCATTCGGCAAGTATACTCATAATTCCGATTTCATAAGCTTTTTTTATAATAAATTCAATATCAAGTTTTTCCTTAATTGTCGGGGTAGGAATAAAATTAATGTCAGGAATTTCGGGAGGGGGTAGTGTTTCATCGAAAAACACGTGTATATTTCCGGACTTATAAATATCAGCATTTTTAAAATCAGTTTTTAGAGTTCTGTCTAAAATGAGTTTGTTTCTATGCTCCATTGTCGGGTTGTCCGCAATAATCGTCGAAGAACTTGTTAGAATTGCGTCATATTTATAACGTATTCTTTTGACTTCTTGGCGTGCTTTATCTGACGTTATCCATTTTGAATCACCGGTTGAAGTTGCAATTTTGCCATCCAGTGTAGTCGCTGTTTTGAGTGCGACAAATGTTCGTTTTTCTTTTTGATTAGTTATGAAAATTTCGTTTAATTTTTTAGCTTCAGCTTCCAAGATTCCTTCAACAACCTCAATACCTGCATCAGTCAGTTTTTTAATTCCGTTCCCTGAAACAATCGGGTTAACATCGCGCATTCCTATTATAACTTTTTTAATCCCGTATTCAATAATCAAATCCGCACATGGAGGCGTTTTCCCATAATGTGAGCAGGGTTCAAGATTAACAATAAGTGTTCCGCCATTTGCTATCTCCGGTGTTATTTTTAAAAGTGCATTACGTTCTGCATGGTTTTCACCGTACTTGGCATGGAAACCTTCTGAAACAATTTCACCTTCTCTATTAAGCACAACACACCCGACAAGCGGATTCGGTGAAGTACCGCCTTCTCCCTTAAGAGCCAGTTCAAAGCATTTTTTCATGTATGTTTCGTATTGTTTCATATTTGAATTTTATCAAAAAATCTGTTATTTTGAATACTGTATAAGTTAAATAGGAGTAAATAAAATGGATATCAGATACTTAGGACACAGTGCTTTTCACTTTAAATCAGGTGACAGAACTATTCTTGTCGATCCTTATGTGAAGCAGAATGATAAATATGACTGGCATGCTGAAAATATTACTGATATTTTTGTAACTCACGGTCATGCTGATCATATCGGTGATGCCGTTGAAATTGCAAAAGAAAAAGGTGCAACAGTTTCAGCTGTTGTTGAATTAGCAAAATATTTTTCTGATCAAGGAATTACAACTAACAGTGTTAATTTCGGAAGCTGGTTGAATTATCCTTGGGGTAAAGCAATTTTTGTTCCTGCTTTCCATTCAAATTCACTTCCTGACGGTTCTTATGCCGGAAGTGCAGCAGGTATAATTTTTGATATTGAGAATGTTCGTATGTACCATGCCGGCGATACTGCTCTTACAAGTGAAATGAAATTGATAAAAGAACTTTATCATCCGACAATCGCAATGCTTCCGGTCGGCGGTCATTATACTATGGACGTTGTTCACGCAGCTGTTGCAGCTGATTGGTTAGGGGCTAGAACTGTTATTCCGATGCATTATAACACTTTCCCTGAAATCAAAGCTGATCTTGAATTGTTTAACAAACTTGTTAATTTGAATAATACAAATTGCATGATTTTGAACCCTGAAGAATTAAGTAAGTAAGAGAAATTTTCTATTCCAAAATAAATTCATCGGATTAATTGCTTTATAAAATTGAATATGTTATATTTTCTTCTTGAAAAGAGGCAATATGGATATTTTATTTTTAATAGACAGGGTGGAACTTAAATATTTTGAGTTTAACAATTTGGTGACTAACTTTTGGATTATTAGGGAATTAATAAGAAAAAATAATAATGTTTATATAACAACTATTGATAAACTTGGAATCAGCAGTGAGAGGGCTTATGCTCACTGCTTTTCCGTGTTTGAGAATCACGGAAATATTCTTTACGACAGAAAAGAAATTAAAAGAGATATTGAATCTTTTCCGCTGGTTTTATTCAGAAATGATCCGCCCGTTGATATTGATTACATAAATGCGACTTATGTTTTTGACTTTGTTGACAGAAATAAAACTTTTGTAATGAATGAGCCAAGAGCAGTAAGGGATTTTAATGAAAAGCTTCATGCGATGCTTTTTGCAGATTTGATGCCAGAGCATATGGTGACGTCTTCTAAAAAAGATATTCTTGAATTTTTGGATGATTATGGCGAAATTGTTTTGAAACCGCTTAATAAATGTTTTGGCTCCGGAGTTATGACGTTAAAAAAAGGTGATAAAAACACCGCTGTTATAATAAATTCCATGACAAATAACGGTTCAGGGTTAGTGATGGTGCAGCGTTATCTTGAAAAAGCAAAATACGGCGATAAAAGGGTATTGTTTTTAGGTGAGGAAGTTTTGCCTTATTGCGTGCAAAAGCTTCCGTCAAATGATGATTTTAAATTTAACGAGCACTGTGACGCAAACATTATAAAGGCGGTATTGTCAGAGGAAGAACTTGAAAAATTTAAACCTGTTGCAAAGAAACTTAATTCAATGGGTATATATATGACAGGTTTGGATGTAATTGACGGGAAAATTATCGAAATAAATGTAACAAGTCCTTGTTATTTTATAAAAGAAATCAACCATCATTTCGGGATAGAATTAGAGAAACAAGTTACAGATTTTATTCTATTGAAGGCGTCATCTCATCGGGCTGCGGCATTTTGTGCTCTTTAAGCACACCTCCGATATCAATAATTTTAACGATAGCTTTACCGTTTTCATCAGTTCCTATGACGGCGTTATCTTTATGCAAATCAAGGTGTCTTAATCCTGCTTTTTCAAGTTCAGACTGAAGATATCCGATAATAATTTCTTCTTTTGATCTAGGGACATATCTGCCTTTGGGGTTTGTTTTTCCAGGGTTAATATTTCTGTCAATAAGATCTGTAACATCTATGCCTGTTTGTTTTTGAAAGTCGTAGTAGAAATCTTGAAGTGTTTGATAGCTGGATTTGAAACGCACAATAGGACTTATATGTCTTGGCGGGGCTGCATATTCTGAGGTTATATAATTCCCTTTAATATCTCCCCAATATAATTTCGATATGTATTTGCAGTTTAGTCTATTTAAATTCAGCCAGTGAGCGGTTTCCGCTTTCACACCGTTGTAATTAGCTTCAATTGAGTCAGGGATAGAGTTTCTGAATTTTTTAATAAATAGTTTTTCAAGAGAAGGATTTTTCCCTTTTTCTTGTAAGACATAGCCTCTGTCAATGTATCTGCCGGTAACTTTTCTTCTTTTTAAATTTACGGAGTTAGTTTCCGGAATTATGCCAAAATGGCGAAGGGCTTTTGTTAAAAATAGAGAAGCTTCTTTCATCCTTCGATTCTCAAGATTTTTTCTGTTTTGATTAAATTCTTTACTTTTTGGGGGCGCATTGTATGGTTTAAGGTGTTTTACGGCAGCTCTGAACGCAAGAAATATATTTTTTATAATTGAATTTTTTATTTCGTTCGGGTAATTTTCAAGCTTTTTAAGCCAGCCGTCGGGCAGAGAGCCTGCAATCCAGTTGCTTTCGGGATCTTTTGTGAAAATTTCTTCTATTTCTTTTTGTGTTTCAATAAAATTTTTAGCAAATATTTCGGTAGCGCCGTTAAAACTTGGCTGATTTTGCTGTGTGCTCTCATTTTTTTTATTAATTTTAGCAGGCCAAAATCCTACTTTGGGGTGTATATTTATAAAATTATTTATTATCATACTAATAATGTAGCAAATAAAATTCAGATGTAAATAGAATTTTAAATTTTATTTCACTCTTGAGAAAACTTCAACATCAATATCGTCAAAGGTGTTAGTGTTAAAATAAGCGCAAGATGCAACCATAGCCGCATTATCGGTGCAGTATTTCATTGGAGGTGCAAAGACTTTATATCCGTCTTTTTCAAAGTCAAATATTTTTCTTCTTATTTCAGAATTAGCCGCAACTCCGCCGGCTATAACCACTTGATTGTAACCTCTTTCCTCAACGGCTTTTTTTAATTTTTTAGCTAAAGTTTTTGATGCGGTTTCCTGAAAACTTGCGCAAAGGTCATTTACTATGTTTTGCGGGAGTTCTTCTGTGTTGTATTGTGCTTTTAAATCTTTAACAAGCCTAAGAACAGCCGTTTTAAGCCCGCTGAAGCTAAAATTAAACCCGTCAACTTTTGCCTGCGGAAGGATGTAGGCTTTAGGGTTGCCTTCTTGGGCAAGCTTATCAAGTCTTGGGCCTCCGGGGTACGGAAGACCGATTAACCGTGCAACTTTGTCGTAAGCTTCTCCGACGGCATCGTCGATGGTTTCGCCGATAATAGTTTGTTTTGAGTAAGACTCAACATCAATAATTTGAGTGTGACCACCGCTTATCAAAAGTGCCATAAACGGCGGTTTTAAATCTGTATCAAGATAATTTCCGCAAAGATGTGCGTTAAGGTGGTTAACTCCGATAAAAGGTTTGTCGTAAACAAGCGATAATGTTTTTGCGGCATTAAGTCCGACAAGCAGACATCCGACAAGCCCCGGTCCTACGGTTCCTGCAAATGCGGTGATGTCTTTGGGGTTGAGTCCGCAAGTTTCCTTTGCTTGAGCAAAAGCTTCATCTATTACGATATTGATACTGTCAAGATGTTCTCTTGCCGCAATTTCAGGGATTACTCCGCCGTATTTAGCATGGGTTTTAATCTGAGAAGCTACGACATTTGCAATAACTTCCCGCCCGTTTTTAACGATTGCGCAGGCTGTTTCATCACAGCTTGATTCTATTGCCATAATGTAGTTGTCGTAACCGCTTTCAGGCCCTATCTCAATCTTTTTATGTGAAAATGTTGTATTTTTTATATTTTTCATAGCTTGATTATAGCCAAAAGGATTTGATACTGCAAGGATATATAAAAGGTGTTTTTTCATGATAAAATTAACTTATGGAAAGTAACGGTAAAAAAGCGGTTGTTGCATTAAGCGGCGGGGTAGACAGTTCAGTCGCGGCACTTCTTTTAAAGCAGCAAGGATATGAAGTTATCGGGCTTACCGGAAAAATGGTTAATTCGGAAGCCTCGGATTCTGTTGTTGAAAATGCCAGAAATGTTGCGGCGGCTTTAGAAATTGAGCATTATGTTTACGACGCTTCAAAGCTTTTTAAAGAAAAAGTCGTCGATTATTTTGAATCCTCTTATCGTGGCGGCAAAACCCCAAACCCGTGTATTATGTGTAATAAATTTATAAAATGGGGTGAGTTGTTCGATTTTGCGATTAATTCTTTAAGGGCTGACGTTTATGCAACAGGGCATTATGCAAAAATTGTAAGTGGTAGCGGAAAGTTTCTTCTTTATCCTGCGTCTGATGAGCATAAAGATCAGCTTTATTTTTTGTATAAGTTAAAGCAGGAACAGCTTTCAAAGACGGTTTTTCCTCTAAGCAATTACACAAAGTATGAGGTAAGAGAAATTGCAAGTGATTACAATTTGCCGACGAAATCTTCAAAGGAAAGTCAGGATATTTGTTTTATTCAAAAGCCGCTGACTTCTAAAAAATATTTAACGGAAAAATTCGGGACAAGGCGAGGGGATTTTGTTGATATTTTGACGGGTAAAAAATGGGGAGAGCATAACGGATGTTATCAATATACAATTGGTCAGCGAAAAGGGATTGGAATTGCGGCTCCTTATCCGTTGTATGTTATAAAGATTGATGCTTCAAAAAATATTGTTTATCTTGGAAGAGAAGAAGATAATTACAGAGAAAAACTTGAGATTAATGATTTGAACTTGTTTGAATATTCTTCGGGTGATGAGTTTGATGCAAATGTAAAAATCAGATACAATATGAGTGCAAGAAAAGCCCGCATAAAAATTTACGATAATTTTGCCGACATAAAATTTTATGAACCAGTAAATTCCATAACCTCAGGACAGGCAGGAGTAATTTACGATATTGAAGACGGTCATTTGATAGGCGGCGGAATTGTTGTTTAAAGAGCCGATATAAGGTTACTTACCTCAAACTTGTAAAAAAAAATTGTAGTTGTATCATGTTTTTGGGAGGAAGAGTGTTATGTATAACCCCAAATCATTGAATGCTGAGGAATTTATAAGTAATGAAGAAGTTCTTTCGACTTTAAAATATGCCGAAGAAAACAAGGACAATAGAGAATTAATAGACGAGATTTTAAATAAAGCAAGAGAGGAGAAAGGCTTAACTCATAGAGAAGCAGCCGTTCTTTTGGATTGTACTTTAGAGGACAAAAACAAAGAGATTATACAGCTTGCCGAAAAAATAAAGAGGGATTATTACGGAAACAGAATTGTACTTTTTGCGCCGTTGTATCTTTCGAATTATTGCGTAAACGGTTGTGTATATTGTCCTTATCACGCAAAAAACAAGCACATTCCCCGAAGAAAACTGACGCAAGAAGAAATTAAAAACGAAGTTATAGCGCTTCAAGACATGGGGCATAAACGTCTTGCCATAGAAGCCGGCGAAGATCCTGTTAACAATCCGATTGAATACATATTAGAATCTATTAAAACTATTTATTCTATTAAGCATAAAAACGGTGCAATTCGTCGTGTGAACGTAAATATTGCTGCAACTACCGTAGAAAATTACAAAAAACTACACGAAGCAGGAATCGGAACTTATATTTTGTTTCAGGAAACCTATAATAAGGAAAGTTATGAAAAACTTCACCCGACAGGCCCTAAGCACAATTACAAATACCATACTGAAGCGATGGACAGAGCCATGCAAGGTGGAATTGATGATGTAGGTTTGGGCGTTTTATACGGACTTGAATCATACAGATATGAATTTACAGCTCTTTTAATGCACGCTGAACACCTTGAAGCTGTTTACGGTGTCGGCCCTCATACAATTAGTCTTCCGAGAATCAAAAAAGCCGATGATATTAATCCTGAAGAATTTGATAACGGAATTGACGATGATACTTTTGCAAAAATTGCCGCCTGTATTAGAATTGCGGTTCCCTATACAGGCATGATAATCTCAACCCGTGAAACCGAAAAATGTCGTGAAAGACTTTTACACTTAGGCATTTCTCAAATAAGCGGCGGATCCAAAACAAGTGTTGGCGGATATTTTCAGCCGATGCCGGAAAAAGAAGATTCTGCTCAATTTGACGTTTCAGACAGACGTTCTTTGGATGAAGTTATAAGATGGCTTATGGAATTAGGTTATTTGCCAAGCTTCTGCACAGCCTGCTACGGAAGCGGAAGAACAGGCGACAGGTTTATGGATATCTGCAAACATCAACAAATCCATAACTTCTGCCATCCGAATGCTATTATGACTTTGAAGGAATATCTGGAGGATTACGCTTCTCCCGAAACAAGGGCAATCGGCGAAAAATTAATAGCAAAAGAAGTTGAAACCCTTCAAAACCCTGATATTAAATCAACAGTTGAAAAAGATCTTGTAAAAATTTCAGGCGGAGAGCGTAATTTCAAATTTTAGATTATTTTTAAGGCAGAGGTTTTCTTAAAAAAAATCAGCCGCTTTAGATAATTGCATTTGATTTGAAATTACGATAAACTTTTTTTATGGATGAGAGTCTTGTAAAAATAAATGATTTATACGTTCAGTATAAGTCTGATAATGGGGTTTTTGGCGGTACGAGAACAATTTATGCGCTGAACGGGGTTAGCCTTGAAATAAAAAAGGGCGAAATTCTTGCACTTGCAGGAGAGTCAGGCTGCGGCAAATCTACTCTTGCAAAAACTTTAATTCGTTTGGAAAAACCGTGTACGGGTGAAATTCTCTACGAAAATAAAGATATTTTTAATCTTAATAAAGAAGATTTGCGCAAATTCAGACAAAAGGTTCAGATGATTTTCCAAAATCCTTACGCAAGTCTTGATCCGAAGGTGAAAATTTACGATACATTAGCTGAACCTTTAAAGATTAATACAAAGCTTTCCGATAGTGAAATAGAAAAAATCGTTTTCGATACTGCCTGCAAATGCGGGCTTGATAATGATTGTTTGAAGCTTTATCCTCATGAATTTTCAGGCGGACAGAGGCAGAGGATTGCAATAGCAAGAGCCTTAGTGTTAAATCCTGAATTTGTTCTTGCGGATGAACCCGTGAGCGCATTGGATGTTAGTATTCAGGCACAGATTATAAATCTTTTGAAGGATTTGAAGGAAAATTACAATCTTACATTTTTGCTTATAACCCACGATATGAGTGTAATAAAATATTTAGCCGACAGAGTTGCCGTTATGTACCTTGGCGAAATCGTCGAAGTCGGGACTGTTGAGGAAATTTTTTCTAATCCAAAACATCCTTATACAAAAGCTCTTTTGAGTGCAGTTCCTGAAATTAACGGCAAAGAGAAAAATAAAATTTTTCTTCAAGGCGATTTACCATCCCCGTCAAATTTGCCAGACGGATGTAAATTCCATACAAGATGTCTTGATGTTATGCAAAAATGTAAGGAAAATTCTCCTTGTGATGTTAATTTTTCCGAAACTCATTGTGCTAAGTGTTTTCTGTATGATTAGCAAAATTTATTTTTTAGAAGTTTTATTCAGGTATGTTAAAAATTTCTCCAGACGTAAAACTTCCGCTGAACTTATCTAAAGGTTCATACCCCGGACGCATTGAAAAGGCACAAAAATTAACGGACAAATTTTTCGATAAAATTTCCGGCGCATTTACCGAAAAAGACATTTCTCCTGATGTTTTTGTGAAAAATATTGAGGAAGTTTTGCCCTCAAAAGTTAATTACAAGTTTGAATCCAGTAACGGAAAGGATTTAGAAGGTTCGGTTATCTTATGTACAACTGAGCAAAAGCCGTCTGAGATTTCTTCATATAAAATACTTTTTCCGACAAATCCTTATGACGGTAAAATTTCTATATACAAAACAGATTCATTTATGCATGAGATGTTTCATTTTTTTTGCGCAATGTGCAATCCCAAGCATATAGCCAAAACCGCAGAACTTGCCGAAAGTAGTTTTAGGTATTATGATGATTTCTTTTATAATGAGTATCTTTACAATAAGCACTGTAATGATTTAAACAATTTAAAAGAAGTTTTGCTGCCAGATATATTGAACAATATGCCGATAAGTGAAAAGGTTTTATTTTTACAAAATTGCAGATACAAGCTTCTGGAGGAGGTTAAGGCCTGGGAAAACGGTCATAAATACGGAGTTAAGAATCAAGAACTTCACAAAGATTTGATACCTGAAGTTGTGTATGTTAATGACGGGAGTGAATTTCAATTAAAAGAGAAGCTTCAAATTGTGACGGAAGCCCTGAAAACTGTTTTTAAGGAAGCTCGTAACAGCGAATAGTGTATAATAATTTTAAATTTATGCTAAAATTTAATTATGGATAAAAAAGTTATAACATCAAACAGAAAAGCATTTCACGACTATACTATTTTTGATAAATATATAGCGGGGATTGTTTTGAGCGGTACTGAAATTAAATCAATCCGCAAAAGTGCTATAAATTTGAAAGACAGTTTTTGTAAAATTGAGGATAATGAGATTTTTCTCTATAACTGTCACATTTCGCCTTATGAACAGGGAAACCGTTTTAATCATAAGACCGATAGGGTAAGAAAACTTCTTCTGACAAAAAAAGAAATATTAAAGATGCAATCAAAGGTTAAAAAAGACGGATATTCGATAATTCCGTTAGAAGTTTTTATCACACACGGATTTGCCAAAGTAGAGATAGGGCTTGCCAAAGGTAAAAAGCTTCATGACAAGCGGGAAGATATAGCGAAAAAAGACCAGACACGTGAAATGGACAGAGCTTCAAAGATAAGGTATTAGTTAAAAATAAATGACTGATAAAACTCGTATGAAAGTAATACTTTTAGGCAAAGGGCAGATGCTTGCAAATATGATTGAAGCCGCAAGAGAATCTGATGTTGAAATTGTTGGCGTTTTCAGATATGAAAGAACGCTTTTTTCAGGGGTTAAATTATTTTTAAATGATTTGTTTAAGAGTTCATACGATTTAACCTTAATCAAGAAATACAAGCTGCCTGAAGTTAAGTGTAAATCCGCAAATAGTGAAGATTTTAGAAATTATGTTTTAAAAACCAATGCAGATTTAATAATGGTCGGCACTTGGCGTGAGAAACTTAAAAAAGAAACCTTCACAATGCCGAGAATCGGGACAGTTAATATACATCCGTCGCTTCTTCCGCGCTATCGCGGTCCAAATCCATATATGCAGGTCATTTTAAACGGAGAAAAGAAAACCGGTGTCACAATTCATCTTGTGGATGAAAATCTTGATACAGGTGCAGTTCTTTTGCAAAAAGAGGTTGATGTTTTGCCTTCTGATACTGGAAAAGAGTTACGAGAAAGGGTGTTTTCAGCAGCAAGAGAATTAGCAAGAGAATTTTTGGTAAAAATTCAAAGTGAAGTAATAATTCCTATAAAGCAAAATGAAAGCCGTTCTTCATACTATGGTTATGTAGATGAAGCGATGAAAATGCTTGATTTTAAAAATAACACTTCAGAAGAAATTGTAAGAATAATAAAAGCACTGCACCCCTGGATGCCTTGTTATATCACATCCGGCAATCATTTTTTGAAAATAAATCCTTATAAAATTAAAATTGAAACTCTGCAATCTGATATTCCTGCTGGATACATAATTGCGAAGAACCCAAAGGAAAAATCTTTGACTATTGTTTGTAAAGACGGAAAAGCATTAAAGATGGACGATTTAAAACTTTGGGGATTTTTTATAAGACCTTTTACGGGGCTTTTTATAAGATTGTTTTGTTAATTTCGGCAAATGCTTAAATAATGGTAAAATCAGGCGATTTCTCTTCTGCCTTCGATAGCTTTTGCGATTGTAATTTCGTCTGCATATTCAAGATCCGCTCCGACAGGAAGTCCGAAGGCTATTCTTGAAATCTTTATGCCGAACGGCTTAATAAGTTTTGTAAGATAAAGGCTTGTTGCTTCACCTTCAACAGATGGCGGAAGCGCAAGTATAATTTCCTTAACCTCTTCGGATGTAAGTCGATTTAACAGTTCTTTAATCCTTATATCATCAGCACCGATTCCGTCCATCGGTGAGATTAAGCCTTGCAAAACGTGGTAAAGCCCTTTAAATTCGTTGGTTTTTTCGATTGCGATAAGGTCTTTTGTTTCAGCTACAACACAAATAACCGACCTGTCACGCTTAGGGTTTGTGCAGATTTCGCAGGGGCTTGCAGAAGAAAGGTTAAAGCAAACTTCGCAGGTTCTGGTATTTCTCTTAGCATCAAGAATAGCCTGAGCGAATTTTTGTACTTCACTCTCAGGCATTCTAAGCATATAAAACGCCATTCTCTGGGCGGACTTTGGCCCGACTGATGGAAATTTTTGAAAATACTCAATTAATGATGCTATAGATTTTGGAAAAATCATATTAGAACAATCCGGGAATATTAATACCGCCTGTAACAGCGCTCATTTTTTGATTTAAAAGATTTGAAGCTTTGTCGCTGGCTTGCTTAATTGCAGTTGTGATAAGATCTTCAAGCATTTCCAAAGAATCACTGTCAACGGCTGAGGGATTTTCAGGGTTAATGGCTTCCGGTTTAAGTTTAATAGATTTAAACTGCCCCTGTCCGTCGAATACTACTGTAACACTGCCGTTAGCAGCTTCGCCGATAACTTCTTGAGCTGCAAGTTCTTCTTGTGTGTCTTTAATTCTTTTTTTGAGGTTCTGTGCCTGCTTCATCATTTGCATAATATTCATGCTTTTTATCCTCCGTTTTTTAAGTCTGGCTTCTCAATTTTGTAATTTTATTATACAATAAAAATATGCAAAAGCGTACTTATGTTTCTGAATCTTTAAAAAACGGGCGGCTTATGAGGTGGACGTTTATGCCTTTAAAGGTTTACGTTGCACCGATGAAGTTTTACTCAAAAGCCGGCGAGGATTACAAATACAGAGGGCTTGTGAAGCGTGCGCTTGATGAGTGGCAGAAGGCAACAAAGGGAAAGGTGTCTTTTCAGATAACTGATACACTTTTGGAATCTCAGATTAATATTGAGTGGAAAAGGGTTGAGAGAAAGGCTCTCGGGGTATGTAATTTTTCTTATGATGCTCAGCATAGGCTTTATGGTGCGGAAGTTTCAATAGGGCTTACGGACGGTTTAGTGCATGCTGATTATATGGATGAGAATGAAGTATATCATACGATTTTACATGAAATAGGCCATGCTGTCGGTTTAGGGCATAGTCCTAACAAAAAAGACATAATGTATACTCCGCATCAAAAAGGTATAAATAAAGTATCAGCAGGGGATGTTTTGACTGTAAATTGGCTGTACAGACTTCCTCAGGGTGCGACAGTTGCCGAGATAGCATCAAAGTACCGGACTGGCGGAAGCGATATTGATGAAATTATCGCAAAAGTAATGGAGGGAACAGCCAAAAGTGAGTTTGAGCGAGTAAAAAGTGATATCAGTTCAAAACCTAAAAGGGATTTGCTTGAGGAGCAAGAAAATATTGCAAACCTTAAAAAATACGGATTAACGCTGCAAAACCTTCAAATATCCGATGAAATGCGAAAGTTTTTTGTAAAAAATCCGCCTAAAAAGTGACAAGATTAATTTTTAGTGTATAATGTATTTGTTAAAAAGGAATTTATTAATAGGGATTTAGAATATGACAATTCAAGATTGGTTTGAAAAACGAAAAGAGGCACAGATACAAAGACGTGCGCTTGAAGCAAGAGTCGAAGTCGAGAAAAACCCTGACTTGTGGACAAAATGTGTTCATTGTGAAGCTCAGCTTTTAAAAGAGGATTTGGCAAACAATTTAATGGTATGTCCAGTGTGTGACTATCATTTTAGGATAAACGCCAAAACCCGTATAACTCAGCTTTTTGATGAAGGGAGTTTTGAAGAACTTTTTGGCGAAATAAAACCGACCGATCCGCTTGAATTTGTAGATACAGAAAGTTATAAAGACAGAATTAAAAAAGCGAATGATAAAACAGGATTAAACGATGCGGTAGTAACCGGAATCGGCTCAATCAAGGGCAATAAAGTTGCCGCAGCCATAATGGATTTTGATTTTATGGGCGGTTCAATGGGTTCTGTTGTCGGCGAAAAGGTTGCAAGAATAATGGAAAAAGCAGTTGAGTTGAAGATACCGGTTCTTGCGATAACCTCATCAGGCGGTGCAAGAATGCAGGAAAGCGCATTAAGCCTTATGCAGATGGCAAAAACATCTTGTGCTGCTGCCAAATTGGATGATGAAGGTATTTTATATATAAATTTACTGACAGAGCCGACATTTGGCGGTGTAACCGCAAGTTTTGGAATGCTTGGTGATATTATTATTGCAGAGCAAGGTGCAAGAATAGGATTTGCAGGCCGCCGTGTTATTGAACAGACTATAAGACAGAAACTTCCGTCGGATTTTCAGACTGCTGAATATCTTTTGAAATACGGTCAGGTGGATGTTGTTGCACGCCGCAAAGATTTGCCGGATATTCTTGGTAATCTTCTTTCTATGCATCAGCCGGTGCTTAAGTAAGAGCGGTTTATATAAAGTATTATTTTTAAAGAGGTAAGAGATGACAGTTTTGGATTTTGAAAAACCTATCACTGAAATTCAGGAAAAAATAGATGAACTGAAAAAAATAAGTTTGGAGTCCGGTATGGATTTAGATAAAGAAATAGAAACATTTGAACAGCAGGCAGAAGATTACAAAAAGGAGCTTTACGCAAATTTAAAACCTTCTCAGAAGCTTCAGATTGCAAGACATCCTGAAAGACCGAATTTTTTGGATTATGTAGAGAATATTTGCACTGATTTTGTAGAACTTCACGGAGATAGAACGGGAAGCGATGACAGAGCGATAATCGGTGGTTTGGCAAGAATTGACGGCAGAACTGTTATGATTGTCGGCACGATGAAAGGTAAATCTACAAAAGAAAATTTGGAATATAACTTTGGTATGCCTCAGCCTCAGGGGTATAGAAAAGCTTTGAGATTATTTAAGCATGCTGATAAGTTTAACATTCCGATAGTAACGATTATTGATACCCCCGGAGCATATCCGGGTATAAGTGCTGAAGAAACCAACCAAGGGGGCGCAATTGCTGTTAATTTAAGAGAAATGGCAAAGTTAAAAGTTCCTGTAATTGCTGTAATTTCAGGTGAAGGCTGCTCAGGCGGCGCTTTAGGGTTGGCTGTTGCAAACAGGGTTTATCTTCTTGAACATGCTTATTATACGGTTATTTCGCCGGAAGGGTGTGCTTCAATTCTATGGAGAGATGCCGCAAAGGCTCCTGAAGCTGCTGAAGCTCTAAAAATTACGGCTCCTGATCTTATGAAATTTGATATTATTGACGGTGAAATTAAGGAACCTCTTGGAGGTGCTCATCACGATTACAAAGTGATGTCTGAAGAATTAAAGAAAACAATTTTATCTGCATTAGATGAATTGTCTTCTCAATCAGGTGAAGAACTTAAAAAATCCCGTTATGAAAAATTCCGCAAAATGGGTGCTTTTTTGGAGTAGTAATGTCTGATAATTACATAGAGCTTCAAATTAAAATAAATCCTGAAATAGAAGATGTTATTTCAGAGATTTGTTTTGAGAATTTGCCGTGCGAAGGAATTGTTTTGGCAGAGGAAGCTTATAAAGATTTGGAAATGATTTCAACTACAGAAGGAACTTTAAAGGTTTTTCTAAATCCGGATAATGAAAATCCTGAACATCTTTCATTAGAATATATAAAAGGACTTTTGAATGAACAACGTGACATTTTAAAAGCCAGAGGTTTGACGGATGATGAGCTTGGAAGCTGGGAGATTGAGTTTGCCGTTAAGCCTAATGAAGATTGGTCTAAAAAATGGAAAGAAAAATGGGATGTAACTCATGTTACTGATCGGATTACGGTTGTGCCGGATTGGTTAGAGTACAGTCCGCATCGAGAGGATGAAGTAATAATAAGGCTAGAGCCCGGTTGTGCTTTTGGAACCGGAACGCATCAGACTACTCAATTGTGCATGAAAGCAATTGAAAAATATTTGATGTCAGGCGCAAAAATGGCAGATATCGGAACAGGTAGTGGAATATTAGCAATTTGTGCATACAAATTTGGTGCTAAAGAGGTTTACGGATGCGACAACGACCCGACTGTTATTGATGTTGCAAAAGAAAATGCTTTGAAAAATAATTCTGTTTGTACTTTTGAACTTGGAACTGCTGACAAGGTTGCAGAAAAATTTGATTTTGTATGTGCAAATATTCTTCACAATGTTCTTGCAGAAATCATGGGTGATTTGAAAAATATTATGAAAGATGGCGCGATAATGGCTTTGTCAGGAATTTTGGATGAGAAAAAGCCTGTTGTTTATGATGCAATAAAAAAATGCGGTTTAGAGTTGATTGAAGAAGTTCATCAGGATCAGTGGGTAGCGTTGATTGTAAGAAAATTTGAAGGTTAGGCTTATTTAAAAGCTTAGTTCTTAGTATAAGGAGAGTAAAATTGAATAAAACAGCAATAATAATTCCGGCACGTTACGGATCATCAAGGTTAGAAGGTAAACCGCTTTTAGAAGTCGCAGGAAAACCTGTAATTCAGTGGGTGTACGAAAAAGCAATGCAGGCGAAATTAGCTGATATGATAATCGTTGCGACAGATGACGAGAGAATTTACAATGCGGTAACAAAGTTTGGCGGAGTTGCAGAAATGACTTCAAAAGAGCACAAATGCGGTTCAGACAGAATAAGAGAAGTTGTTGACAGACATCCGGAAATCGCTTATATCGTAAATCTTCAAGGGGATGAACCTTTAATTGAGCCTTCCGCAATTGATGAAGTTGCAAGAAATGTAAAAGAAATTGAAAATGCTGATATTTCTACATTAATAAGAGTTTTGCATGATGAAAATGAGATTAATAATCCGAACCTTGTAAAATGTGTTTGTGATAAAAACGGTTTTGCTTTGTATTTTTCGCGCTCTAAAATCCCTTATGAGAGAAACCCTATAAGCGGTAAATTTTACGGTCATCTTGGAATTTACGGCTACAAGCGTGAAGCATTGATAAAAATGACTTCATTAGAGCAGACTCCGCTTGAAAAAACAGAAAGTCTAGAGCAATTAAGAGCACTTGAAAACGGAATGAAAATTAAGACTTCGGTTGTAGATTTTGTGCCTGTTGGGATTGATACCCGTGATGATCTAGAAAAGTTTAAGAAAATTGTAGAAGCTAAAATTCAAAAAGTTTAAATCTTTTCTATTTTTCCACCAAAAGTATAAAAAAAGTACTTGCAATTTTTCGTAAATTAGGTTAATATAACGTTATAAAAATTCAAAAAAGTATATATTTTGTAATAATTATATATGTTTTATGTTGAGGTGTTAGATTTATTTAAGTAAGGAAAAGAAAAAATCATGACAGAAAATGCTGAATTGCAAAATGAGACAGATGACCGCCAACGTATATTATTAGCAGATGACGAAGCAAGTATCAGACGTATTTTGGAAACACGTTTGAAGATGGCAGGTTATGATGTATATACAGCCGCAGATGGAGAAGAAGCCGTTGCAGCTTTTAATAAATATAATCCTGATCTTGTGGTTTTGGACGTAATGATGCCTAAGATGGATGGTTATGGTGTAACACGTGAAATCAGACGTACAGCAGATGTTCCGATTATCATATTGACGGCACTTGGCGATGTTTCTGAAAGAATTACGGGGTTAGAACTGGGTGCAGACGATTATGTAATTAAACCGTTTTCTCCGAAAGAATTGGAAGCACGTGTAAAAGCAGTTCTACGTCGTACAAATAACCGTGAAACAGTAACTCCGGCAGGAAAAGTTACGAAAAATGTTATCACAACCGGCAATATCAAAATTGATACAGCTCGTCGTCAGGTGTTCCGTAAAAATGAACGTATTCGTTTGACTGGTATGGAATTTAGTTTGCTAGAATTGCTTGTGAATAATTCAGGACAAGCGTTCTCAAGAAATGAAATTTTGCAGCACGTATGGGCGTATCCGCCGGATCACAGAATTGATACAAGAGTTGTCGACGTTCACATTTCTCGTTTGCGTTCAAAATTGGAATCAGATCCTGCAAATCCGGAACTTATTCTTACAGCACGCGGTATTGGATATATGTTCCAGAGAATTAGTTAATGATAAAAAATAATATTAAAAAGACAGGTGTAAAGCCTGTCTTTTTTGTTTTTTAAATGATTTTAATTAAAAAGTTTTAAAGATTTGAATTGTAAAAACTTTTAAATAAAGCCGAAGATATAAAAAATAAAATATCTGGACAAAAAATATTTTCATGATAGTATAAATAAGTGACAGGAATATATGGCGCCTGTCGTCAAGTGGTTAAGACCTCGGATTGTGGTTCCGATATGCATGGGTTCGAATCCCATCAGGCGCCCCATTTATTAAAATTGACCCTTCGGGGTCTTTTTTATTAGGTATAGTACTTGTTTCGAAGTTGTAAATTTTAATTTTCTCAAAATTAAAATTTGCAGACGTAATAAATGTAACAAATTATGAAGAATCTTTTAATAGTGTAAAATTCTTTTATAATGGTGTTTTAAGCTATTAAGAAAAAATCCAATCAGGCAATATTTTTGTCCTCAATGTTTTAATAAAAGTATAAAGGAAATCATCTATTTTCAAAATTTGAGTAAATTGTAGGAAAGGAAAAATTATTATGGGATTGACAAAATTATTGACATTTGTAGCTAAACCAATGAAAAGAGTTTTAAGTAATAGGCGTGTAATAGAATACCACAAACTTCCAAATGGAACAACTCAAACTAAATTATTTGATAAGTATGGTTCTTGTTATTTAGAAAAAACTAGTAAAGTTGTAAAAAACAATAATACAAGGACAAGATATGTATCTGAAATTAGCAGATTTACTCAGGATTGCGCTGGTAAACCAATAGAAACAACCGACTATTATTTTACACATATTAAAATGGATAGATTTTATGACTCACAAGGTAATTTATTAAAAGCAAACAAACTTATTGAAAAAGGAAATGGAGGACCAGCACTGGGTGGTGGTTATTGTCGTACGTTTGGGGACGTTTCATTAACAACACAAAAGCCAAACGGATTTATAAATACGATTACAGGAGAACCTAATGTTGCCTTTGAATATACGAAAAAGGCTGATACTTCTCCTACTATTTGGGACTAGTAGTCACTAATATCAAAATATTAATTTACAATGTAACAAAATAGGTGAAGTTTTAATTGAACCTATTTTGTTGTTTTACAATGTTATTGATAGTAAGTTTTATTTTGAAGGTATCAGCACCATTGTAGCTGAGGTTTTCATTTTCTTCTGTAATTTCATTATGGCTAAAGTAGGGACATATGAATAACTTAGTTAGCTTCTATTTATCAAATTTATGTATAAGTATAACGTGTGCGTTCTATGTATTAACGCTAAGCATAATGAAAGTGTTTTATGTTATTCAGTGTTTCTATTTCAAGTAAGGCATAGTGAGCTAAATCAGAGTAAAAAGGTTCTAACCTTATACCATTGGCCGCCCCATTTATTAAAATTGACCCTTCGGGGTCTTTTTTTTTTGAAATAATTTAAAATAAAAATTTTTAAATTATATTAACAAATTTAGAATAATCTTAAAGTTTTTTTTTATTTATCCGAAGTAAATAGTAAGGTTAATTGTGCAAATTGGTGCGTAGGATGACAGAATACGGTGTACAGCAGCAAAAGATAATAAGCCAATACCGGCAATTGAATAATCTAGGCTACGTCATATCAGATGACGAAGTTGTATCAATAATGCAAAAAGAAATGGAGCGCACGGGGAAAGTTTACCCTGGCTTTGAGCATCTAGCCAAAACAACATCCGCTGCAAAAAAAGAAACTGACAACACCTACACCCCATCCCCAATAGCGCCTGCTGCACAAAATGTATTCGGAAACGGGTTTTATCAAGAAAGAGATAAAGGCCTGTCATTGGAGCATACAAATACCGCCTGCGCAACTATTCAACCCACATTAATCCAATTGTATACAATAAATTTTCTGAAAAACATCTTAAAAGAAGGAAATGCAATCGTAACAGACAGAGATAGTGAAGCCGGCATAATGTCAGGCCTGGTAAATCTATGGCAAGAAAAATTTAATAAAGAATATTCAAAATCTCATGTAAGGAAAACTCTGTTTAAAACCCAGCAAGACCTTCAGCAAATGGAAAAAGCAGCAAGAGGCGAGCCGATTTCGACAAATTTTTTAGGAGAACCTATATACCAGACGTTTGAAGAAAATTTCAAATCCAGACGCGGTGTAGAATTTAACGCAGAAAACATAACAGACTGCGCAGAAAAATCCGAAACTTACGCTCAAATAAAAACGGCAGTTGAAATGGTAAACAAGACAAAAGAAAGCCTTTTAACAACCACAAAAGGCGACGTTGCAAGCCAAATGAGTCCAGAAGAATCCTCAAAAGCGATTATACAGGCATTCAAACTTGCAGGCGTAACCTCAGTAAATGAAATAAATAAAACCTTAGCAGACATAAACGAAAAATATAAAGACCATCCGGATGTAATAAAATACGGAGGGGATTTCAGAATAAATAAAAACAAACAAGGCGAATATGTAATCTACAGAACTGACAAAAGCGGGTATCCGGCAGAAGCGACAAATGAAGAATTGAGGCTTATTGCAAATGAGATGAGCCAAAGATTAGACAGAACATTAGCCGATGCAATCGGAGTAGAATACTCAAAAGATACCACATCTGAAGAAATGATATCCCTAACGCAAAAGAAATTAAAAGAATATCAGGATGTATATGAAGAAAGCTTTAAAAAAGCGTATGGTTCAAGAGATTTAAAGATATTATCCGAGGAATATGTAGCAAAACAGCAGCAAGGTGTAGCAACAATAGAGATGGGTATAAACCTATTATCGACAGCGTTAATGATACTTCCGCCTGTTGCGGTAGCTGCAAGAGGTACAGCACTGGGCGCAAAATTGGGACTAGCAAGCAAAGCAAGTATGGGCGGAAAAATGATACAAGGATTAGAGACCGCTCAAAAAGTAAGCGCCCCGATAGTGATGGCAGCAATGACATTAAGACCGACGGAATTGTTGGAGCAGATATCATCCCAAAACGGAATGAGTGCCGAAGAATGGGAAGCCTGGGGTGTCGGAGTTTTGCAAAATTCGGTATATATGGTAACCGGTATGAAGGTAAGCCAGGTTGCCGAACAGGGTGCAGCTATGTATAAAACAAAAGCACTTGTAAATACACTAAAAAAAGCCGGAAAAAGTACAGATGAAATTATTTCAATGGTAAAAGCAAATCCCGTAAAATTTCCTGACGACATAGTAAAAAGTTTTAAGAATATAGACAAATTAGCAAAGACCTTACAGGTCACAAGTGAAGTCGCATTAGATTTATCAAGCACATATTTTTTAAATATAGTAATGAACAACGGCGATTTACAGCTTCAGGATTGGATAAGTTCAATAGCCTTTGCGATATCAGGCGGGGTATTGCAAAAGCAATTTGCGCCATTGACAACAGCAGAAAAAGTACAATATCTATGCGATGCCTTTAAAGATTACGGAGTTACACCAAATGATGCGATAAACATTTTAAAAACAATGGATGACATTTCTGAGGGCAAAATCAAAGTGCCGTCCAAAAACACAGAAACAAATGCAAAAGATGAATCATCTGCGAAAACAAATGAACAAACAAACGCAAACCTTGCGACTCAACAAAATTCTAAAAATGCATCAACTCTTGAAGATGTTGTAATTACAGCATCAAGACCTTCTACAAGAGAGCAAGTAAAAGAACCTTCAATAAACGAAAGAATAGAAAGGGCAAATTCAAGAGACGAATTTGTTTCCCTTCGAGATGAAATAAAAAATATGGCAGAAGGAGCAGAAAAGAAAGCGCTTCAAGAGGAATATCTGAAAAAATATAACGAATGGTCGCAAAGTTCTCAAAGACCGGAAATAAAGATGCAAAACACACCCGAAGCCTCTAAAGAAAATGTTATAAAAGTTTTAAAACAGCTTGGCGCAAATGATAAACAGATAAATAAATTTCAGGAAAATGCCAATGATGAAATTATAAACTTTATTCAATCAAGAATAACATCTCCTGACTTTAATCCACAAAATGAAAACTATTTTATATATTTAAAGGATTTTAATTTATCACTGATACAAGAGATTGCTGCAAATCCTCAATTTCCGAAAGAACAGCTTGCATTAGTAGCAAATGCGGCATATACGCCGAATTTTACAAATCAACTTAGAAACGCTTATAAAAATGGAGTTGATATCATTCCTGGCTGTAATAGAGTTATAAAGATAAAAGAAGCGCAGGAAGCACGAATGAATGATCCGGCAGTAATAGCAAAACAAAAAGCATATGAAGAAGGCAAAGAGCGAATAAAAGCAAACAGTTCGCTAACAGATATGGATATAAGAGAGTTTAGTAACTATGCAAATATCAGAGAACCTGCCATTCAGGATTTAATAATATTCTGTGAGAAAAACGAAATTAAAAGTTATCATAACTTACTTTGGAGATGTTCTGAAAACAGAGCCGGAGATAAACTTACATCAGAAGAAATTGATGCAAGAGTAAGATTTGCACAAAAAGGTTTAGAGAACAACTTAGAACCTCATGAAATAACCAGCTTGCTATTCGAATATGAAAAATTCAGTCCTGAAGAAATGGAGAACCGTTTAAATACGGAAATTGATATAAAGCGCCAAGAGAATGAAAAGCTCAATGCAAAAGAAACTGCTATTAAAAATAAGAAAAACAGTCTTCTTGAAAAATACAATACCCCGGAGTTGAGAGATGTAATAGAAAAAATTATTACAAAAGAAAATCTTCCGGAAGATCTGTTGAATAATCTGGATGCAATATTAGGCGAAAATCCGAACAGAGCAGCTTGCATATTTTTAGAAAAATGCGCATCCGAAATAAAACCTGAAGAATTCATTATTGAAAAGTTTAAAAGGGATTTTGAAGCCGGACTTAAAAAACCTGATTTAACAAGCGGAGATACAAAATGGCAATCTCGTCCGAAAGCTAAAGAGGTAATTCTTACTCAGGAATATTTATCCTCTCTCAAGGATGAAGATGGGAAACCTGTTTTTAACAAAAGAGCAGTTGAAAGTCTGATTACAAAAGGTGAAAAAAATCCAGAGCTGGTTAAAGAGGTTGTTGATATGGCTGTAGAAAACACCGGATTAAGGGCTCCTGCTGTAATAGAGCCACTTATAGAGGCCGCTGCAATAGATAAAGATATGGCATTTTCAATTATATCAATGAAAAAAAATAATGGTGAAGCGAGATTTGATATGCTTGAGCTATGTTTTATTCTTGGCAGTTTCAAATCAAAATTGCCGCTTGTCAAAGAAGCTTTCAATTTGGAAAAAGTTTATGATATGGATGTAGACACTTCCGGCCTGATACTGCGTGCTGAAAACGTTACAGATATAAGAACACAATTTAGTTACAAATATTGCAGAATACTTGAAAATATGAAAAAATCGGATGGATCTCCAATGTATCATTCATACTGGGATATTCAAGAAGGGATACTACAGGGCTTGATTGATAATCCGGAACTTACATTATATTATCTTAAGAAGAATGTTCCTGACGAGCGAACAGCGTTTGACGGAGATGTAATACAAGCTATCAATAAAATCGCCCAAAAAACTCCTGACTTGGAAAAGGCTTTCAGACAGGAATTGGAAAATATAAAAAATGACGAAAATAAAACACAAAGGGATAATTTTATAAGTAAAATTAAAGCATTTTCTAAAATTGAGAATTTAGATAATGCGCTAAAAATATATGAAAATCGAGAAGAATTAGGGTTAAATAACACATTATTAATATATGTTTTAGAAAAGTCAGACTCAATTCCATATGAAAATATAGTACATATAAAAGAAGTATTAGGAAAAGAACGGATAAGTGAGTTATCCCCTAAGGATGCCCTTTTGGCAATAGAGTTTTCACATTTGGCAAAAGCAAAAAGCATTAACGAAATACCAATGGAAGCCAAGAAAAGCTTATTAAGACGTTTAGTTGCAACTAACACAGATTTATTCAATATTTCGGATTCACTAGCCAAAGACTTTCCGTTAATACCAAGGAATCAGGAGCAATATTGCGAATTACTTCCGGCACTTGTTCGTTCATTGGGTATTGAAACAGTAAAACTTACCCCGCAAAAAGTTGAGGCATTTAATACATCAATAGATAATTTATCGCAGACAATTGCAAAAATTCCTGACTCAGACTTTGCAAACCTACATATAACACAAGAATATTCAAAAGATGATTTCATAAAAACAGTTCTTGAAAAAGTAAAAGACCTTCCTCACATTGAACGTCAAAAGGTTTTTGATTATTACGGATTTGAACTAAAAGCAAATAAAGGAAATAAAAACACCGGTTATTCAATTAACGGGTATCCTGTAAATCTTAATAACGGCAAAAAATTAGCTGAAATTACGGATAGTAAAACGCAGGCAGTTGTAGAGTCCTTAAGAGAAGATGTAATAAGATTTACGGAAAATAACCGTATAAAATGCGAAAATCCTGCAGTAGAAAAATTTCTAAACGAAATAGTGGAAGACTTGCCAGAAATTAGAACAATAATAGGGAAAATGCAACATGATACCCACAAATATGATGTAATGCAGCATTCATTAAAAGTAATGCAAAAAATTGCACAAGATCCCCAATTTAAGACCTTAAATAAATCAGACCAAAAAATTATGCTTTTGGCATCATTAATGCATGATATTACCAAAAGGGAAGGTTTTTCAGATAAAACACATGCAAACAACGGAAGTTTCGACACATTTTATATTGCCAAGAAATTTAATTTAACAAGTGAAGAAGAAATTAAACTATATACAATAATACGGCATCATGAGTGGTTGGAACATGTAAACAAATCCACCAATGAGTACGATTTAACAAAACGCTTACAGTCAACAGCCTTTGATCTTCAGCAGGACAATCTGTTTGATATGGCACTTATATTTACACACGCGGATCTTAAAGCAGTAAAATATAATAATTCATTCCACGACTCAACAAGCGGCATAATAAATCCAAGATTTAACGAAGAAGAACGAGTATTTGATAATGAAGAGGGCACCCCGATAAGTTTAGGAAATGCTGCTGACATATATGCAAAACGCATAAAAATATATATAAAGGAGCTTAAAAAATCAATACCGCTAACTCCAGTTACCCAAGTTCCAAAATCAGATGTAATCAAGTCACACATAAAACGGATTAATCCTGATGGAAGCACAGAGCATAAAGGAGTTTATGTTGATAAAGACGGCTTAGTGGTAATTAAATTTAATGAAGTAACCGACTGGGAAGCTTTGGGATTTCCTAAAGGCACAACAACAAGCGGAATTGCCGGTACAGGAAAAGTTCGGGATAACCGAAGTCATGTTATAGAGTCAGAATTCGATACTGGCAACTTCAAATTTTATGCACACGCACTTAATTATGCAAACCAACTTGTCAAATTTGATTCATTCGGATTGCCGGATTCAGACGTGTTATTATCGGTAACGTATATGGAGCGTCCGGAATCAAAATACCGTAATTACAGAACACAGGGAATAGGTTTGAATATAAAGTCGAAATATGTTTATGGAGGCGGAGAAACAGATGCGGGGTCTGGGTGCGGTAAAACTATTAAAGAATTCAAAGATAATTATATTTTTGGAGGCAAACGTGAAAAAGACAGAGTATTTACCGCAAATCTAATAAAAAAAGCTACCGGAATGACGGATGCAGAGTATATTGAATTTGTTACGAAAAATCAAAACAAATCTTGGAATGAAATTGAGCCGATTGACAACTCAGATCCTGTGGAATTTAGAAACAAACTAATAAAAGCGTTTGGAGAGAATATAGTTTCAAATCAACGAGCACAAAAGCGGGCTTATGACGAATATTATGCCTCAAATCCGGAACCCCCAATGTTTACTTGGGCATACAGTGCTGATGTAAATGAAACAATTAATAATCCGCTCGACTTTTTACATCGTAATGAGATGACAGAAGCTGAAAGAAAAATTGGACAGGTTGGTGAAATTAAGTTAACATCAGTCGAGGAAAGAACCGAATTCCTAAGACAATATTCCTTGGAAAACAATATTCCATTTATTGTTTTTGGTGATTAAAATTTTTCACAATTTTTAAAGTTTGTAATTAGTGCTTTTTGTAAGCAAAAAAAAATTTGTAGCGGTTTATTTTAAGTATGAAAAATAATTTTTCAATTTCATTTACTTCAAATATTCGTTTTGTTGAAAGACCTGTTTTCAGTATGATGCGTAAGTCTAATTACATAGACTACTCGCATTTTAGACCTAATATATTGAAAGCAAATGAGTTTTTTTCGGACGAAATTCGTACTTGTACTGGCGGAGGGTTGGTTAAGCCTTTTTTAGAGGCAGAAGGGTTTCATTTTTGGGATGATCTTAAAAATAAGAAAAAATTCCCCCAATTGATTAATATGCTGTTTAATTTTGTAAGAGAACCACAGCGTGGACTGCTTTTAGGAAGCAAAGATCTGAAAAGTAATCCTTATTCTATTGAACAATTTGAAAATTTGAAAAAAGTTTTTCTTGAACGAGTTAAAAATGTTTCAATCTTTCAGCAGCATAGATTTACAAATTCAGAAACAGCTTTTCATTATTCAGTGCCGGCTGATACTTGGACTCTTTGCACAAGTTACAGAGTTGACGGAGATTTGCAAAAAAAGTTTGTAAAAAAGCCCGAAGATCTTTTAAAAGTTTTTAAAAAAGTTTCTATTGCAAATGGCGACAGACTTTTTATGGGTAAAAAAGAGGTTTTGCCGTCTGATTATCCGGAACTTTTTATGTAAAGCTGTCAAATTCGGAATTTAAGCATTCAGGGATGAAGACTGTTTTTTTATGTTTTGGTAAATGTTATGTGTAATCAGGCAGTCGTTTAAGGCTCTGTGGTGTCCTTCAATGCTTACGTTATAGTGAATTGCAAGATTCTTTAAACTGTGGCTTTTGAGCTTGCAGTATTTTCTTCCTAATATCATTGTATCAATCGACTGGTTTAATAAAGGATTAAAACCGTAGTTTTCAAGGTTCGTCCTGATAAAATTAAGGTCAAACTTTACATTATGCCCCAAAATTATATCGTTTGATACGAAGTTTATAAAATCCGGAAGAACCTCCTCAATTTTTGGTGCTGAAATCACCATTTCGTTTGTAATCCCTGTTAAATGAGTTATAAAAGGACCTATCTTAGCTTTGGGTTTTATAAGCTGCGAAAATTCATTATAAATTTTGCCGGAGCGGATTTTTAGTGCGGATATTTCTATAATTTCATCTCTGCTTGGTGAAAGTCCCGTTGTTTCAATATCAACAACAGTGTAATCTTGCGGAAATTCTGTGATTATATTTATTTTATCCAAGTCTTTTTGAATCATAATGCTTATTTTGCTGCTGCGGCTATGTAGAACTGGTTTCTGTCAAGCTGGTCAAAGTCAGTAATAATTTCACCGACTGAAGGCATTTTTTGGTAAAGTTCCACCGGCTCCATTGATGCTATTGCAATTATTTTGCCTATCCCTGCATTTTTAGCGGCGTTTATGCCTGAAACCGCATCTTCTACAACAATACATTCTTCGGGTTTTAAGCCTAGATTGTTTGCGGCTATCAGATAAATGTCGGGTGCCGGTTTACCGGGAATTTTGCCGTTTGCATAGACAATTTTGTCTAAGTCAAACCATTTTTCCAGTTTAAATTCTTCTATATAAAATTCGACGTTTTCAATTCCTGACATTGTGGCTATTGTGTGCGGTATATTGTTTTCGCAAAGAAAATCCAAAAGTTCTTCGGCGTGAGGTGCTAGTTTAAAGTTTTCTCTGTCATTCCTGCACATATCACGATACACGGCTTCTTTTTCAAGCCCCAAGCGCTCTACCAATTCAGGATCAGGCTTTTTACCTATTGCGTAGGCAATTATATCCTCGTTTGTTCTTCCGAACATGTAATCTCGCATTTCTTCGTCGCTGAAAGGTGTACCTCTTAAATGTTTGGAGTATTCTCTCCAGGCTTCAAGGTGTTTTTCGGAATCAAAAAGAAGTGTTCCGTTAAAATCAAAAATTATCCCTTTATATTGCATTTTTTCCATTTTATTCTATTCTGTTTTCCATAAGTTTGTTGTAAATTTTTATATACGCTTCGGCATCTTTAGGTTTATTTAGCTTTTTGTATGCGTACGCAAGGTTATAATAAAAATCAGGTTCGGTGTTTTTAAAGTATGCAGCATCTAAAAATGAATTTTTGGCTTTTCTGTATTGCCCGAGTTTAAGATATGCGCATCCTAAATTATAGTGTGCATAGGCATATTCAGGACGAATTTTAAGAACTTTTTTGTATTCATCTATTGCCATATTGGGTTTGTCATCGTTTAGATAGCAGTTCGCAAGATTGTAATGTGCTTTATAAAATTTTTCATCTTTTAAAATCGCTCTTGTGTACATAAAAACTGCATCATCATTTCTGCCCTTATCCTGTAATAAATTCCCCAAAAGAAGCCAGTTTTCGGCAGTGCGTTCTTCTTCCGGAATTGATAAAAGAGTGTTAAAGCTATCTTCAATATTGTTGTCAGCATAAAGAAGCTTTGCCTGCTCGCTTGATGTATTCTCGTCTGCAAATGCAGGAGAAATAAGCAATATCCCTAATATAATAATTGATAAAATTTTCCTCATAGCTTCATTATACGATAAAGTTAAAAATTATCAAAATTTTTGCAACTGAATAAATATTTGTTTCAGTGTTAATTTCTTGCCCCATTTTTATTGCTGTGATAAGATTTAAAGGTAGAAGAAAGGGTATAAAATGACAGAGGAAATTTCGGCAGTTATTTACTCGGAGGCCAAGCAGACTGAAAATATATTGAAACTTTATACCGAAGAGTTCGGAAAGTTTTCCTTTTATGATGCGGGTGCCGATATGTCCGAAATCTTTAATACGCTTTCAGGAATGTCAAAATCTGTTTTTATTATTGATGTTTCTGTTAATACTAAAAAATATCTAGATTTTATTTCAGATATAAGTGCGGCATGTCCGGAGTGCAAAATTATTGCAGTTTCGGATTCCCCTTCCGTTGATTTGATTGTTAAGGTTATGCGCTCAGGCGCTAAGGATTTTATTTCGGCTCCTGTTATTAAGTCGGAATTGTTTGATATTTTGGATAAGATTTATAATCAGTTTAAAACTGGCAGCGGATTTGAAACAAAATCAAGGGTTATAACAGTATTTTCCAACAAAGGCGGTATCGGTAAAACTTCTATTGCTTCAAATTTAGCTCTTGAACTTGCTAAAATTACTAAAGAAAATGTTGCACTCGTTGATTTGAATTTTCAGTTCGGGGATATTACGACATTTTTAGACTTGAAGCCTTCGTTTAATATTTCTTATGTGCTGGAAAATTTGACCAGAATAAATTCTGAATTTTTGCTTAATACTCTTGAAAAGTACAAAAATACAAGTTTATATATTTTGGCGGATCCGCCTTGCTTTAAGCAGGCAGAAAACGTCACTAAAGCACAGATTGCAAAACTTGTGGAATTATTAAAAAATACTTTTTCTTATATCGTAATTGATGCAGAATCTGGGTTTGAAGGCAAGACGATTACTGCTTTAAATAATTCGGATCTGATATTTCTTGTGACTGTTGCAAGCCTTCCTGCTCTTAGAAATTGTCAGAGAATTTTAGATTTATTTCAAAAGCTCGGTTATGACAATGATAAAACTCAAATTGTTATAAATCGTTATATGGAAAATGACGAAATTACCGTTGAAGATGTTGAAAAGGTTTTGGATAAAGAAGTTTACTGGAAGATTCCGAACAATTACTTCACGCTTATGGCAGCGATAAATAAGGGGATTTCCGTTTCGGAGGCAAATCCTGATTCTAATGTCGCTAAAAGTTATAAAGAGCTTGCAATGTCGGTTTCGGATATGGTTTACAGAAAGAAACTTATTAAAAAGTATGTTTCGCAAGAGGATTTGTTATAGGGGATTGATGTGGGAATAAGCGACAGATTGAAAAATATTAAAACTTCACCAAGTATCGTAGAAGAAATGCCCTTCAATGATTTTATTACAGAGGCTTTGACTAAGAAAATTTCTTCAATTCCTGTGTGGTACGATTATGACTATTCCAAACAGTTTGAACTTATTTTAAATTTTCTGGATAACAAGTTAAATACAGAATTTGAAGATCTTCATCTTTCGGAAATTGAAAAGAAAGAGATTGCAGAAGAATTTCTAAAAAATAACAGAGGGTTTGGAATATTAGACAAGGTTTTGGCAGATGATTATATTGAAGCTGTTATTGTAAATTCGTCAGGTTCTGTATTAATTTTGCAAAATGGGAAATATGTAAAGTCTGATTTAGTTTTAAATTCTCTCCAGTGTAAGGAAATAATATCAAGGTTTAAGCCGGAGCAGCCTGTTACAGTGGTTTGTCAGGATGATTTGCAAATTACTTTAATTTCTCCGCCGGTTTCCGACAATATGATTATAATAAAGAAAATAAAAGTCGTAACGGAGAATCTTTCGGATTTGACGGCTCAAGGCGACATTACACTTGAGATAGAAAATTATTTTAAACATTTGCTAAAAGCACGTAAGAATATTTTGATTACAGGCGAAGACGTTGATTTGCTGAGTGAATTTGCGCAAGTATTGATTAATTCGGTTGATTATTCTTCAAGAGTTGTTTTAATTGAGGATAATATGCCGATTAGAACTGCATTTGATAATGTTTCAGTGTTTTCGGTATCTTCGCTTGAGCAGAAGGAATTTGCTTCATTATTGAATACTGTCAGAAATCTAAGGCCAGATAATTTAGTGACATCATTTTATGATGTGCAGAAGCTTGCGTTTTATTATTTGAATACGGATGAATTAGCAAAGGGTCTTGTAACAATTGTTCCGACAAAGGGTGTTAGTGAAGTTATTTCAAAGCTTACGGAAATTTCTTTGAAGTCATCAAAATGTACCGAAAAACAGGCAAAACTTAAATTGTCTTCAATTTACGACAATATTGTACACATAACCAAGTGTGATGATAAAAATTATTGTCTTTCATCGGTTATGGAGGTAAGTTCAAAGAAGACATCTTCGCTTGTGACGGATGAAGTTATCAGGTATCTTGACGGAGTTTATGTTCAGGATCTTGGGGGTGTTGGGGCTTTTGATGATGATGAAGCGAGTGTGAATGAATTACATTCTGACACTTTCCTCGAGCGTTTGAGAAAATAGATTTCCTTGCTTCCGCATCCGAAACCTTTTTAAGGTGCATTTTAAGAAGGTTGCTGTCTTTAAAGGTGTCGTTTATAAGATTAATTCCTGGTGTTATGTATTGCGGCATCAGAATCTTATTTACAAGATAGCCGATGGGTTCCGTTAACATAAGGCAAGAGGCTAAACCGCCTAAAGTTTTTAATATTTTGTTTCTTACTATTAAATGTTTTTGGTAATTCTGAAGTGCGGTTTTTATTGCTTTCCCTGTTTTATCATTGCCGTAAATTGTTTTTGCGGTATTAAGATCTGCTTTATATTTTTTTATAATGCTTTTAGGAATGTCTTTGTCAGGAATTCCTTTTTCCAGTTTTTCCTTAATTTCAAAAATCCTGTCTGCGTTTTTGGTGGAAAATGTTCGAATTTTAACAACATCTTCATCGGACAGAGCAAAGTAGCCTGTAAGGTATCTGTAGAATTTTTTAAATATATTGTTTGATTTTCTTGTCTTTTTAAGATCATTTATATAATTTTCCAGCGAATTGTCAATGTATTTTCTAAAACTTTCTTTGTTTGCAAAATCGGCGTCAGTAGCTTGATCAAGTGCATTATTTGTGTGTCTGTAAATCCCGTCACGTGCATTTATTGAAATTTTGCCGCTTATAAATTTACCGATAGGAGAAGTCATTTTCTGTCCTACAATTGTTGCAGCAGAAGGCAGTATAAAAAAGGTAAGCGCTTGTCGGATTGATTCTTTAACCGCTCGTTTACTGCTTGGTGAATATTCGTCTTTGTCATTCTTGTATTTGTCGTAAATATCGGCACCAAGATACATAAATGACGGAACCCAAAAAGCAAAAGTTAACTTCGGAGCGATTTCGTTTATGGTCGCACCGATTTCACTTGAGTATGTAAGTGCGCTGATTGTGCGGCTGTTTAAAGGATCTTTATACTTTTTGTTATCCTCGGCATTATGTTTTGTGTTTGCTCTTGTCTGAGCAGAGGTAAAATTTATTGCCCTATTTATTGGCATGAATTTTGCTCCCGATATTTTTCATGTCATCCAATTATACAACATCCAAAAATAATATTTTTTGCTATGTTGAATTATTTGGGATAATATTTGATTATGGAAGAAAGAAAATTCAAAATATGTTCTAAATATTCACCGGCAGGCGATCAGCCAAAAGCCATTGAGGCTCTGACAAAAGGTATTATTGATGGGGATGATACCCAGACTTTACTCGGTATAACAGGTTCAGGTAAAACTTTTACGATTGCAAATGTTATTCAAAATATTCAAAAGCCGACACTTATTATTGCTCATAACAAGACACTTGCTGCTCAGCTTTATAATGAATTTAAAGAGTTGTTTCCTGATAACGCCGTTGAGTATTTCATAAGTTATTACGATTATTATCAGCCGGAAGCGTATATTCCAAGAACCGATACTTATATTGAAAAGTCAGCTTCAATTAATGACGAAATTGACAGGCTTCGGCATAATACTACAAGAAGCCTTTATGAAAGAAATGATGTAATAATTGTAGCATCTGTTAGCTGCATATATGGTTTAGGGCTTCCTGAAAATTACTTTAGAGGCTCTGTTGAACTTAAAGTCGGCGATAACATAGAAAGAGATGATTTGTTAAGGCATCTGGTTTCCGTTCAGTATAAGCGTAATGATCTTGTGCTTGAAAGAGCAACCTTTAGGGCAAGAGGCGATATTGTTGAAATTATGCCGTCTTATGAAAAAATAGTCACCAGAATTTACTTCTTTGGCGATGAAATTGAAAAAATTGTAAGAATTGATAATGTTTCAGGCGAAATTTTGGAAACTCCCGAAAGTGTTGTGATTTATCCTGCTGTTCATTATCTTTCTTATGATGAAAATACTGATGAAACTTTGGATTTAATAAGACAGGAGCTTGCTGTTAGAATTGCTGAGCTTGAATCAGAAAATAAGCTTGTCGAGGCTCAAAGGCTTTCTCAAAGAGTTAAATACGATATAGAAATGATTAAGGAGATGGGGTATTGTTCGGGAATTGAAAATTATTCAAGAATAATTGAGCGCCGTCCGCCCGGAAGCCCTCCTGCAACTTTATTGGATTATTTTCAGGGCGATTTTCTAACTGTCGTTGACGAATCCCATGTTACTTTGCCGCAAATTAAAGGCATGTCGCACGGAGATGCTGCAAGAAAAGATGTTCTTGTAGAATACGGCTTCAGGCTTCCTTGCGCTAAGGATAACAGACCTCTAACAAATGAAGAATTTTTTTCTAAAGTTCATCAAAAAATCTATATTTCAGCAACTCCTGGGGAATTTGAACGCCAAACCTCAGAGCAGCTTGTAGAACAAATTATCCGCCCGACAGGACTTGTGGATCCTAAAATCAGTGTTCGTCCTATTGATACTCAAATTAATGATCTTAAAGAAGAAATTAAAAAACGGGCAGAAAAGGATGAGCGTGTTTTAATTACAACTTTGACAAAGAAAATGGCTGAAGATTTAACGGATTTCTTTTTGCAGGAAGGAATTCGTGTAAGATATTTGCATTCAGGGATTCAATCGTTAGAGAGAGTTGAAATTCTAAGAGATTTAAGGCTTGGTGAATTTGATGTTTTGATTGGAGTAAATTTGTTGAGAGAAGGCCTTGATATTCCAGAAGTTTCGCTTGTTGCAATAATGGATGCAGATAAAGAAGGGTTTTTGAGAAGTGAAACAAGCTTAATTCAAACAATTGGGCGTGCGGCAAGAAACGCTTGCGGCGAAGTTATTATGTATGCAGATAATATGACCGAAAGCATGGAAAAAGCAATTACTGAAACTAACAGGCGCCGTGAAATTCAGATTGCACATAACAAAAAATACGGAATCACTCCTCAAACCATTAAAAAGCCGATTGAAAATAATCTTTTATCGCTTGTTGCAAGTTACAGAGATCTTGAAGATATTGTTGCCGAGGAAATGGTTGATCTTGGTATTGATAAAAAAGACTTGCCGAAATTAATCGACAAGCTTGAAAAAGATATGCATAAAGCCGCTAAAATTCTTGATTTTGAACGTGCGGCCGAAATTCGCGACCAACTGAAAAAACTCAGAGAAATGGTTAATTCTAAGACTTCTTAAGCTGATTTAATTCTTCTTTCTCTTTTTTCTTTTTGATTTTTTCTTCCTCTTGGTGCAATGCTTCGTAATTCAGCTGACCTAAGTAGTTTCCGACTAATGCGGCATTGAATACCACTGTCATACACCATACAAAATACATAACTACGTTTTCTATTCCGATAAATAACCAGAAAAGATAAGTTAAACTGCCTGCGATAACAGCATCTATTATTGCAATTTGCACTACCATCCAAATCATCTGTATCATTACATCAATACAGGAATCAGAAATTGCTTTCAGGTCAAAAACATTTGCAAAACTGAATTTTTTACAAAAAAGCATAAAAACAGTAAGCAAAATTGCACCACACACTGCATAGGTAATATAAGTTACACCTTTTGCAACAGGTTCAACTGAAATCATAGGTACTAACTTGGTTATTACAAACCAAGCAATTCCCCCATTAACCGCTAATGCCGGAATCAATGCTATAATTGATCTTATTGCATCAAAAAACAGTGTAAAAACATTAAATGTAGGAAGCGTGTAATCTCTGTAATTCATAACATTATTTGCACATCTTGCCATTGTTCCAAGAATTACAATAACGCTCAGAAATGCAAGAATGTAAAACCAAACACTGTTTTGCATTTTATTCATATAACAACAAAATGCCCCAAATACCGGAAGGGTAAATATAAAAAATTTCAATAAGGAATTAGGTTCATTTAACGATTCTTCCAGTGCGTCTTTTATAGATGCCATATTCTAAGCTCCTCTCTTATTTAATACTCCCATAATATACCATATTGTTTTCGGTCGGACAATACATTAATCCTATGATAATACAGGTAAAATTATAATAAATTCCGCCCCTTTATCTTTTTCACTGTTTAATTTGATTTTGCCGCCGTGTAGTTTTACAAGCTCTTTTGTTATTGTTAAGCCTAAGCCTGTCGAATTTTCTTTTGCTTCTATTTGCTCAAATTTTTTGAAGATTTTTCTCTGATCTTTTTTCTCTATCCCGCATCCGTTATCTTTTATTTTTATTATTAAATTTTTTTTGGTGGCTTTTGTGTTGATTTCAATTGCTCCGTTTATCGGGCTGTATTTTATTCCGTTGCTGATTATGTTAAATAAAATTTGCCTTATTTTTAGGTAATCCGCTTTTATAATTATATTTTCGCATTCAAGTATAATTTTAATTTGTCTTTTTTCGTATAAGGGTTTTAGAATATTCAGGGTTTCTGTTATTGCTTGGAAAATATCAAATTCTCTTAAATTTAGAGCAACTGTGCCTGACTCAATTTTAGTCATATCAAGAATTTCGTTTATCATTCCAAGAAGCTGAATACCTTCTGATTGTATATCTTTTATAAATTCCTGCTGTTTTTTATTTAGAGTTCCCGTTTTGGGGTGCATTAAAAGCTCTGAAAATCCGATAATTGAATTCAGTGGAGTTCTGAGTTCATGTGAAATATTTGATAAAAATTCTGTTTTAATTTTGTCTGAGGCAATAATTTTTTTATTCTGTTTTTTTATTATTCTGTTTGCCCTCTCAACCTCTGTAATTCCTTTTTGTAAAGCCTCCGTCTGCATTTTCATGATTTTGCCGAGTTCTATTTCTTTTATTAAATTTGATATTATGCTTGTACAAAGTTCAAAAAGTTCTGACTCATAATTCGTTAGCTTATTTTTGGGTAAAATTGCCAAAATTCCGTATACTGTTTTATTTATTGTAAGTCGTGATATAACAAAATTTGAATTTAAATAGGCCGATATTTCATTTGTTAATGGAGTTTCTATTTTAAAAAGATTTCGGCTTGCTTCTTTTTTTAATGCAATATGATTTGGAGTATCTGAAATGTTATAGGAATACTCCAAGCGTAAAAATTCGGGGCTTGCATAGTATATGCAGCCGCCGTTTATATTTATAACCTCATTCAGTGCTTTAAAAATATCTTCAGGTGTCCTTAGATTTTCACTGAAAAATATCTTTAATTGCCTTAAAATTTCTGTATTAGCCAATTTTACTCCAAAATTGATTTGTCAGCATAACCTATGTATTTTAAATTCCTGAAATACCCGTCGTAATCTAAGCCATAACCGATTAAAAACTGATCGTTAACGTCAAACCCATAGTAATCAGGTTCTACATCTACTATTCTCGTGCATTTTTTGTCTAAAAGCGAACAAAATTTGGTAGATTTTGTCTTGAAGTTGCATTCCATAAAGTCTAATAAAAACTTCGCTGTTAATCCCTTATCTACTATATCTTCTATAATTAAAACGTTTTTATCGTTTAAATCAGGAAGTTTTATATCAACGGCGTTAACTTTTCCGCTTGATACCGTTCCGGAGCCGTAGCTTGAAAGTCTTATAAATTCCATCTTTAAAGGCATTTTTAATTGCTTTACAAGGTCTGTCGCAAACATTACGGCACCTTTTAATACGCATACGGCAATCACTTCTTCATCTCCGTAAAATTTGTTCATTTCTTCAGCTAATTCTTTTATCCTTTTTTGAATTTCTTCTTCTGTAAATAAAACTTTTAAATCACTTTCTTTTATCTGCATAATTATTTCTCCTCAATAACCAATTTTAACATGTGTGTGGGAAAAGTGACAACTTTTATATTATCGCTTATCCCAAGCCCGGGTGCCCATAGTATCTCAGCTCCGCTTGCAAGAAATATCATATCCGACTTTTTGTGTGATGGAACTTTTTTTTCATTCAAATATTTCTTTAATTTTTGCGTTCCGTTAATTCCTAGTGGCTTTATTATATCTCCGTCCTGCCTTGTTCTTACAGTTAAGTTATCATATTTTGAAAGATTTACGTATGCCTTAAGCTCTGCATCTTCCGGAAATTTGTCAGGTTGTTTATCGCATTTTTCTATATATAATTTCCCGTTCGGAGTTTTATATTCGCCTTCCTTTGTTATTTCTAATTTGAAATTTATGCGCTCTGTTTTTTTAATAAATTTTATCTCTTTTTCACTTACAAAAAGATAAAATTTTTCAGATACCGATAGTGTTTTTCCGCTTTTTGAATTTTTATTTTCTTCTATAAAATTAATTGCTCTTTTAATTTTGTCTTTATCAATTTCCAGACCGTTTATATCAAAAAGTTTATAAATCAAATGTGTTTGAAGTGCGGTTGAATAGCTTGAAAAATTCTTTGTGTTATATGGTTTTTTAAGTGTTTTTAGGTATTCTTCTATAATCTCATAATCAATTTGTGCATTTTTTGATAAGGAATTAATCATATCTATTGCAACGGGAGTTATCTTCTCCATTTGAGGAATAATATTTTTTCTGATTAAATTCCTTTTGTATTTTGTGTTCTCGTTTGAACTGTCATTATTTGGGTTAAGGTTATTTTGTGCGCAGTAATCCTCTATTTCATCTCTTTTTATATTTAATAAAGGCCGATAAAAAATCTCTCTGTTTTCAGCAATTCCGCATAATCCTTTTAATCCTGTTCCTTTTGAAATACGATATATTAAAGTTTCAGCATTATCGTTGGCATTGTGCGCTGTTAAGATAATATTGCTTTTAAATTTTTCGGCACATCTTTCAAAAAAATAGTATCTTGCTTCTCTTGCTGCGGTTTCCGTTTTTTTTATGTCTTTGGAGAGCTTTTCGGAGTAGAATTTTATATTGTTTTTTTCACAGAATTCCCTGCAATTTAATTCTTCCTTGTCGCTTTCTTCTCCTCGCCAATTGTGATTAAGATGAATTGCGACGACATTATCGGTAAGCTTTCTTATAATATCAAGCAGGCACATTGAATCATATCCGCCCGAAAATGCCACTAAAACAGGTGCTGGGTTCTCTAAAATACCATATTGGTCTAAAAAAGTTCTTACTTTTTCTTTTATCGTTTCCATTTATTAATTATTTTCCAAAGCAAGACGCTGTTGAATTTTTATGCCTTCCTTGATTTCAACGGCATCAACACCTAATTGTTCAAGTGCTTTCATTGCAAGGCAATTGGGTTCATAGGTTAGAGCAAGAAGCATGTGCTCGGAGCCGATTCTCTCTTTATTTTCAGCTTTTGCAAGCTCCCAGGCTTTCTCAAGAACCCTTTTGGCTCTTTTAGTGAACACAATTTCCGTATCAAAATACTCGTCTCCAAAACCTATAAGCTGCTCGATTTCTTTTCTTGCATCTTTTATGTTTATTTCAAGTTCATTCAAAACCTGCGCGCCAAGTCCGCTTGCTTCTCCGATTATGCCAAGCAAAAACATCTCTGTTCCGACAATATTTCTGCCAAGCCTTCGGGCTTCTTCTTTTGCCAGCCTTAAAATCGTTAGAGTTTCAGGCATTTGCTTCTCTATCGGTTTTATAATCGAATGTGCAACGTCATCATCATTTATTTTCATTTCTTTTAAAATTTCATACGCAAGCCCTTTTTTGGCTTTTAAAACCCCAAGTAAAATATGTGCCGGAGTTACGACGGACGAGCCTAATTCTTTTGCGGTTTGAAGCGCTAAATTCATTGTCCTGAATGCATTCGGTGTAAATATTATTTGTTTGTTTTCATATTCTGCTTGACGGGATTGAATGTTTGAAAGTCTTTCTTCAAATTCTTCCGCTGTTACACCATATTGAGATAGAATCTTCGAAATTTCAGAATCTTTATCCTCCAAAATTGAAGATACAATTTGTTCTGTCCCTAAAATTTCGTAGTTTGATGCCGAAAGCTTTGCCACTGCACGCTCAAATACTTCTGTTGATTCTTTGCTGTCAAAAATTGCATCTGTGGTTGACGAATTTATATCAGTATCCTTATTTTCGTCTATTTCAGGGTGATAAAGACGTTTGGTTTTCCTTTGAACCAGTTTTTCAAGTAAAATTTTTGATTTTACTATATCAAATCCTAGTTTTTCTAAAATTCTTACGTTGTTTGATTTTCTGTCGTTTATTACGGCTAAGAATAAATGCTCGTAAAGGATAGCCGGATTTCCTGACTTGTTTGCCAAATCAAGCGCATTTTTTAACAGCTCTTTTAAGTGTATGCTAAATATAGGTGCCTTATCTATGCTGATATTTTGAGCTAAATTAAGGCTTGCTTCCACTTCTTTGTATAAATCCTCATAATTTATATTGTAGGATTTAAACATCTTCTGAGGAAATCCCTTTGCCTCCAGATAAAGTCCCAGCAATAAATGCTCGGAAACTATGTTTTCAGAGTGCATTTCATTTGCGCATTTTTGCGCAGTACTTACTACATTTACCGCTTTTTCCGTAAATTTCTCTAACAATTATTCTTCCTCGTCTTCTTCATCATCCATTGTTTTGATGTATTCTTCAACTTTGTTGAATTCTTCTTCGTCTTCAATTTTTTCAAAAAGATAATTTTCGCCTTCTTTAACCAAGCGCATTAAAAGAATTTCACTGTCTTCGCTGTCTTCATCGTCATCAGCAGGAAATATAAGTGCATATTCCTGATTATCCACTTCTACTATGTCATAAAGTTCAAAGTTGATTACATTTCCTTCTTCATCAATTGTTTCAATTATTTGTTTTTCTTCGTTTTCCATTATGTTCTCCTTATATTTTAATTCACTTTTCTGCTAAGGTACTGTTCCAGTATAATACAAGCACTTTCAATATCAACCAGTCCTTTGTTTTTTCTGAAGTCTATCTTTTTTGCGCGAAGATTTTCTTCTGCCTCTGATGAAGTCAAACGTTCATCTTCAAATATTATCTCATAACCTTTTATTTTTGAGGCGAAGGTTTTGCAGTCTTCCGCCTGAAATCCTTCCGTGCCGTCCATGTTTATCGGAACTCCGGCTATAATTTTTTCAACATGATTTTCTTTTGCTATTTTTAAAATCTCTTGAATGGCTTTTTCATCTGTCGTTCGCTCAATACAAGAATGACCGTTTGAAGTCACCAGCAAAAAATCACTTAATGCAACTCCTATTCTTTTTGTCCCTATATCAAGCGCCATTATCTTATACATTCTGCACCCACTTCGATTCTATGAGTTTGATTATGTAATCCAGTTCATTTAGGCTGAACTTGCCATCATTCAACTCTGTATTGTACTTCAAGCTGAAATAATATTCGTATATGCTTTTTCTTATAATATTTTTAAAGAATTCTTTTTTCAAGACTTCATCAAAATATAATCCGTAAATCTTTTCTGCAATTTCTTTTCGGTCTGTCAAAAGCTTTAAATATGCACTCATTAACAATCTTTCGCTCCAAATCCGATATTCTGTTGCGTCAAATATATTTTCAAAGTGTTCGTCTATTATTTGATCAAAATCAATCTTGTAATCCTGCTTTAATAATTTTTTATTCAAATAATTGACTAATTCATCGTATTCATCACTATAACCGTAATCTAAAAACCAGTGCTTTGTAAATTCATCCCTCAAAAGCTCTTTTATATCATCCAAAGAAAGTTTTTGAGATGTAAGTTCTTTTTCTAAAATTTCTTTTATATCCGCATTTTCAGGCTCTATATCCGCCAAAAGATTCTTCCAGCAGATATATTCATAAGGGAATCTATCCGAAAGTTTCTCCGAATTGATAAGAATTGTCTTTAGCGCTTCCGGTGTAATGTTTAAAACCTCTTCATCCTGATAAAATCTTTCTATAATTTTTTCGCATTCAAATTTTGAAATGTCATTGAAGCCGAAACAATCCTTTACACCTCTGTAATCATCTGTTACGACTGATGCAAATTGTATTCTGCCGTCCTCTTTTTCTCTTGTAAAAATAAGTGCCTGATTCCCTTGTCCGTCAGGGTAGGTTAGGCAAAATATATATGGTTTTGAAGTTGAAAGAAGCTTTTTATAAAAAACGTGAGTGTTATCTTCTCTTATTCCAGAAAGCTTTAATTTGGAAATGTTTTTCTTTATGTTTGGTTTTAGGTCTTCTTTTGCATACTTTATAGCTTCATTCAAAGCATGATATGCAAGCGGGGATTTGCATTCCCCAAGAATTTCCAGTGCTGTTTTGCTTTCTTCTGAGTTCAAATTCGACAAAAATACAGGTATAAGTATGTTTGCAAGCTCATCTTCCGTATAATCTTCCCCAAGCGATTTTATTAAGGTTATTTTGTCTTTTGTGTTCAGAGAATTTAAAAAATCAAGAAAATCTATCTGAACTTCAGGATTAAATATGGCGTTCTTTAAAAGAAGCTTGGTGTCATGGTCGACAAGTTCTTCTTCATTGTCAATATATTTCCCGAATTCGTCGTATGAATAGCCTGTATCAATATCTCTCAGAAGATTTACAGCTACAATTTTAGTCTCATTTGAAACCAGCGGATTTTTAAGTAATGACCAAAGATGGGCGCTTAATTCATCTTTGGGCGCATATCTTTCTAATAATAACCTTAGGATGTACTCATTTTTGGATGTTGCATTATTTAATTCTTTATACAAAATTTTTACAATCGTTTTTTTATCATTTTGGGCATCAAGAAGATCGACATTTAATGTTTTAAGCATGGAAAAATCGCTTATTCCTTCAAATTTTGAGATGATATTCAGAATAAGCGTCTTAACTTCAAACGGATTCAGCTGCTTGTAAAACTCCGTCATCTTTTCGCTTTCCCCCAGAATGCGTCAAGAATTTTCTGCGCATCTGCTGACGGCATTCTATCGTTTAATATTAAGTACTGAACGGCAATCATTGCACATTCTGAACAAATATTCACACCGGGGCCTTTTACCATCTTCAGCACCTGCGTGTTCGGTCTGCCGCAAAAACTGCAATATATCGGCTCAAAATTGCTGTCTTCATCCTTTGTGCCGCTCTCAGTCTTCGGCGCATGGTCACGTTTTTCACCCAGTTTGATAACTTTTTCTTCGGACATTTCTATCTCCTGTTTTTGCCCATATTACTATTTTGTTACAAAGTGTATTTCCTAAAAATAGTTTACATGGACGGTTATTTTTTTATATGTTAATTGTAACTTAAATTTATAAAATTTGCCAAATTTTTATGCTTATTTTATAATTCGTTTACAACAATTAATATAAGAGGATGATGAGTATATGAAAAAAGCACTTTTGCTTGTAAGTATATTATTTATATCGGTTGTTTCTACCGCTTGTATTAATAAATTTGCGGTTCAGGAGCTGAATAACAAGGCTAAGGGGTATATTGAACAAGGTGATTACGAAAATGCTATTGAGCGTTTGAAATCCAGCGCTGATTTGGATGATACGGTTTTCGAGACACATTATAACCTTGCTGTCGCTTATACTCAGGCTGAGGATTATAACAATGCAATTAATTCTTTCCGTAAAGCTATTGAGCTTAATCCTGATTTTGCCGATGCCTACTATTCTTTGGCTGTTGCAGAGGAAGACTTTTCGATTGATCTTGCTAAAGGTGCTTTGACTCTTGATGAAAACGGCGCTGTCGTTAAGGTTGACGATGAAACCCTTATGAAACAAGAGAAAATTACTCTTTCTGAGCCTGTTCAAAAAATGATTAATGATTTGCTTGCAGATGCTGTCAGCAACTACAATCTTTATCTTTCTAAAGGAGTAAACCTTAATGATGAAGATGAAGTTAAACAAAAAATTCAGAAGCTTCTTGAAGAGCAGGAACAAAATCAAAATAATAACAAAGGTTAGTCTATGATTTTGCAGTCTCCGGGGGATGTGGCATTTCAAATATTAGGTTTTCCTGTGTATTGGTATGGGATTATTCTTGCTGCTGCCTGTTTTGTGGCTGTATTTATCGCAAAGTTTGTTTATGCTTGGGTGTATAAAGATAATAAAAGTGACTTAATTTGGGAGGTTGCACCTTTTGTCGTTATTCTGGGAATTATTGGTGCAAGGCTTTATTATTGCCTTGTTAATATTGATTATTACCTCTTTCATCCGATTGAAATTTTTTACATTAGAGGCGGAGGACTTTCGATTCATGGCGGATTAATAGCCGGTATTTTAGGACTTTTCCTTGCCTCACGCAAATATAAGATCCATTTTTTAAGGCTTTTGGATGTGTTTTCGGTTGGAACGGTTTTGGCGCAAAGCTTTGGCAGATGGGGTAATTTTTTTAATAATGAGGCTTTCGGAGTTCCTTATGACGGATTTGTAAAGCTTTATATTCCGCCTGCTCTTAGGCCTGAAGGATTCTTAACTTTAGAGTATTACCACCCGACTTTTTTGTATGAAAGTTTTTGCGATTTTATTATATTTTTAGTTCTGCTCTTTATTATAAAGCGTTATGGTGTTAAATTTCAGGGACTTACTGTTTGTGTTTATTTGATGCTTTATTCTTGCGTTAGATATTTTATTGAAGGCATTCGCCTTGATAGCGCTTTGAATATCGGAGATTTCCATATCGCACAAATTATTTCGGCCTTAATCTTTGTTGTGGCTTTTGCATGCTGCATATTCGTAATCGTGAAAGGAAAAAATTTAAAACAAGATTGATTTTTTATCGTTTTTAGTTTTTCATTTTCTTATGAGTAAATTTTATCCCAAACATCCGATTTTATGGCTTAATCAAGCTCATCTTATAAATGATATTTATACGGGAATGCTTAATCCTATTATGCCTTTTATTGCAGTTAAATTAGGGATTACTATGGCTTTTGCAACTGTCATTATGAGTTTATCTCATATTTTTTCTTCTCTTTTGCAGCCGTTATTCGGATTTTTTGCTGATAATATGGTTAAAAGAGTCTTTATTTTCTGGGGATTAATTTTTACTTCAATATTTATATCACTCGCTCCGGCATCACATGATACTTTGAGTCTGATTTTTTGCATAATCTTCGGAAGCCTCGGATCAAGTTTTTTCCATCCGCAGGCTTTGGGATTGGTCGTTAAGTTCGCCGAAAACGATAAAGCTAAAATCATGGGAATCTTTATTGCCATGGGTTCTATCGGCTTTTCGCTCGGCCCGGTAGTATCGGCTTATGTAACTCAGTTTTGGGGCTTAAGCAAAATGCCTTATCTTTGCATTTTAGGTATTACAACGGCTTTAATGATGTTTTTCTTTGTTCCTAAAATTTCTCCTGCCGTTTGTGTCAGTCCAAATCTTAAGTTTAATCAGGCTTTTTGTGATATCTTGCAAAATAAAAAGCTTCAAATCCTTATACTAATCGCTATTCTTAAAACATTAATAACGACTTCGTGTTCTATTTTACTGCCGTTTTTGTGGAAAAGCATGGGGTATGAGCCTTTTTATATCGGATGTATTTTATTTGGGTTCATATTTGCAGGCGGAATAGGTTCGGCTTTAAGCAGAACATTTGAACAAAAAGTCGGCACGGCAAATGTCTTTTATATATCTATGATTTCAACTTTTCCGTTGATGATTATGTTTGGTTTAACTTATAAAACTTTTTCGTCAATTTCAACTGCAATATTTATTTTAATCGGATTTATAACCATGCTCGCACAACCAGTCACAATGGTTATGGCGCAAAGTGTTCTGCCTCAATATAAAAGCATTATCGGAGGCTTTATTAACGGATTTTCATGGGGAATTGTTGCAATATTTATGTCTGCTATAGGGTTTATTGCGCAGGCAAAAGGTATTATACCGGTGCTTCTTGCGGTATCTCTTGTACCCGTTATCTTCTCCGGACTTGTTAAATTTCTCTTTATTACTCCGGTTGAGAAATAAATAAGCACTAAAAGTTACACTAATGCCGCAAATTGCATTAATTCAACACATTATAGAAACCAACCTGTTTTAAAATAGCAAAAAACTACGCTAATATAGACAATCTGCCTTTTTCAATATCTTGAGCCTGATGCTTTTGCGCCATCTTTTCCTGCAAACTTGCAATTTTGTACAGAAGACTGTTGGATACAAGATCAAGACTTAGTTTTTTGTCCATTTCATGCAGCATTGTAAGGTCGTTTTCTCCCCCAAAAGTGTGATGCGATAACGCATTGTTCATTTGATTATATGTCTGCATAACTCCGAATGCAGCATTGTTCATGCTTTGTACAGCGTTAAATCTGACTATTGATGAAACTAACATTTACCCTCACTAACCTGATTTTGGAAAGACCACCCAAAATCAAATTCCTTACTTTCTTATTCTAAAACATAAGTTTTATTTTTTCAAGTACATTTTTGTATAATTTTTATATTAACTTTTGTAACAATTTAAGCAAGTTGTGAAATTAGATAAAATCTATATACTTTATATATATGTAACAAATAACGAAAGAGAGCAGCTTAAATAAACACGAGCGATATTAAGAGACATATAAGTAAGAGAGATAAAGAAAAGAGATTATCCGTTAAATAAGACAAAAGAGAGATGTTTATTCCTTCCTTCCTAAAAAAAAGTATAGCCCCTTAAAAGGGGCTTTTTCTTTTGTAAAATTTTTTATTAATTATTTAGCCGGCAGAGCCGATTTTATGAATTTTAATAAAGTTTGTCCCGCCAATTAAGATATCAGGAAGCGAGCCTGTAAATATTATCTTATCGCCGTTATTAAGTCCGATTCTTTTTGTCATAAATTTATCTGCCAATTGAAGCTCTTTACGGTCAATTTTACCTTCATAGCCAACAACCACCGGGAAAATTCCTCTATAAAGCTTTAGAGTTCTGCATATATTAATTTTAGGGCAGCAGGCGTAGATGGGGACACTCAATCTGCCTTCAGATAAGAACTGTGCCGTAAAACCGCTTCCGGTAAGTGCTACTACCGCTTTTATATCCATTTTCTTCGACATATCTGCTATTGACATTCCGATTGCCATTGCCTGATTGTCTTTTTCTTCCTCTATCATTTTGCGGGGGAATTTGTTCTTACGCATAAACGGAGAGTTTTCAACCTCATCCGAAATCTTTTTCATCATTTCTACTGCCTTTACAGGATAAGCTCCTGCTGCGGTTTCGCCTGATAGCATTATTGCATCCGTTCCGTCAAGAATTGCGTTTGCTACGTCACTGGTTTCAGCCCTTGTCGGAATCGGGTTTTCTATCATACTTTCAAGCATTTGCGTTGCGACTATTACAACTTTGCGCTTTATATTCGCTTTTCTTATAATTGTCTTCTGTACAATCGGTACTTTTTCAGTCGAAATTTCTATTCCTAAGTCGCCTCTTGCGACCATAATTCCGTCCGAAACTTCAATTATTTTATCTATGTTCTCGACAGCTTGAGGCTTTTCTATCTTAGAAATTATTTTTATATCCTCGTTGTGATGGCTCTTTAATAACTCTCTTAACTGAATTACATCATCTGCATTTCTCACAAATGAAAGACCGAGATAATCAATCTCATTTTCTGCAGCGAATTTGACGAATTTTAAATCTCTTTCCGTTAAAACATCTATGCTGCCGGTTGAGCCGGGAATGTTTATACCTTTTCTTTGTTTCAAAAGCCCGTCAGTTAATGCTTTTGCATAAATTATTTCATTTTCAACCTTCTGAACCTCAAATTGAATTTTGCCGTCATCTATAAGAATCATCTCACCTTCTTTTACGTCTGACGCAATCCCTTTGTAATCAACTGGTATAATGTCGTCTGTCATTTCGTTTTGGTGTCTGAATTTTAAGGTTTCGCCCTTCTTTAGTTCAATAGGTTTTTCAAGGCAGCCTATTCTTATTTTCGGACCTTGAAGATCCAGAAGTACAGGTATTATTGTTTCTTCTTCCTTCTCAATTTCTCTTATGTAATCAAGATTACGCTTGTGAATTTCAACGTCTTCGTGCGACGAATTAAGTCTGAACATCGTTACGCCTGCTTTATATAGTGTGCGTATCATTTCTTTTGTGTTTGAAGCAGGGCCTAGTGTTGCCACAATTTTTGTCATGTTAAAGTTTTCCATAATTTTCCTCTTGCGCGGGGTGCGCTATTTATATATTCTACCAAATGCTTTATTTTCAATACTTTTGCATCTCTTTACAAAAAAAAGAACTTTAATTATAATTTTTATATTATCATAAAAATCTTGTTGTAGTAAAGATGAGGAATTGAGATTTATGAAAAATTTTCTAGCAACTATGATGGCTTTGTGCTTAATTGCATTTGCGGCCATTCCTGTGTTCGCTGCTACTCAAATTAATGATGTCAGCGAAGGCTACTGGGCTCAAAAAGAAATTCTTGATGTTGTTTCTAACGATATCATGACTCTTGATGAGGACAACAATTTTAATCCTGAAAAGGATGTTCCGAGAATTTGTTTTGTTAAGTCACTTTTGAAATTGTTATCTAATGACAATTTGAATGTTTCTATCGCAAACTCATTCTCTGATGTTACAACTGCTGATAAAAATTATGATGATATTTTGCGTTCTCAGCAGTTAGGACTTGTTTACGGATATCCCGACGGAACATTCAAGGCTTCTAAATTGATGTCAAGAGCTGAAACTCAGTCTGTAATCAGCCATATTACTCAAGACAAAGTTTCTGATACTTCCGCTCTTAATTCATTTGCCGATGCAAACAAAGTTCCTTGCTGGGCTAAACAGGTTTACGCTAAAACTCTTGAATACGGAATTTACGTAAACTATCCGAACGAAAATGAGCTTCGCCCGAATGACAACCTTACAAGAGCTGAAGCTGCCGTTCTTCTTTCAAGACTTAAAGCTAAATTAGATCTTGTTAAAAAAGAATACAAAGGCGAAAATATCGAACATTTGAAGGTTAAGAGAAATGCTCCTAACAATGAAGTTTATGTTCTCGAAAATTCAAACTTGATTAAAGAAGGTAACGTTCTTGAAGTTTCATTCACTGACAAATTCAGATCTGAAGAAGCTTCAGCAGGCCAAGCAGTCTACTTCGTTAACGAAGAACCTATCTACACTGAAGAAGGTACTTTAATTGTTCCTGCAAATTCTAAATTTAACGGTACAGTTGTTGCAATCGAAAATGAAAAATGGTTTAACAAAAATGCAAGAGTTTACGTTCAGTTAACCGAAATCGTTACTCCTGACGGAAAATCTACTTCTTTAAATGCTAAGCCGTTCTACAAAAATTATGCACTAAAAGAAGGACCTTGGATGACAGCAGGTAAATTGTTACTTTATACAGCAGGCGGTGCTGCTATCGGTACTGGTGCAGGTGTTGGTTTCTCATTCATCCCGAACCCTGTTAAAGTTGGTACCGGTGTTGCTATCGGTACTCCTGTCGGTGCTGGTGTAGGTTTGGTTACAGGACTTGTTACTAAAGGACTTAAATACCACGCTAAAGCAGGTGAAGAAATTTATATTATCTTGCTTGACGATGCAGCTGTTGCTAAACAAGCTCTATAATTAAAAACCTTTTATGAAAAGGCCGGTTTATTTAAACCGGTCTTTTTTTGCACTTTAAAATACAAACTTTCAGATTAGTCGATTCGTCTATTTCTATTGCACTGTCAGGTATCGTATATTTCTTTAAAAAACTTAAAATAAGTATGTGGATGCGTTTATCTGCAAAATTATAAAGGAGAATATGTATGAAAAGATTATTTATGACAATGGCATTATTCGGGGTGTTTTTAATCCCCGCTCAAAGTGCAAATGCGTGGGAAGTTAGTCAGTTGAATCCGCTTCCTTATGTCGGAATCGGACAAAATACAAGCACTTTTAGCTTGAATCCTTTTACGGGATTTAAAAATTGTAATCCTTGTAAAGTTAAGAAAGCCGATTGTGATCCGTGTCGGGCAAGAATGGTTATAAATCCTTGCAATAAGTGCGTTAAAGCATTTCCAAATGCACCGTGCGGATGCAGGCAATTTATTTATGATTATTAATTGAAATTAAGTCCTGTACAAAAAATCCCTCAATAAAGAGGGATTTTTTTATTAGTAAACTATTTCTTCAAGAGTTTTAAAGATTTTATCCGTAATCTGCCTGATATATTCTTGGCTGACCATACCGTTTATAACGGCATCAGATATTTGATATGCAGGACGAATATATTCTTGAGCAGTTTTATTTACATCTGCAAATTGTAAATCTGCCGCTTTGCCTGTCTTGCCTCTTAATGCCGCACGCTTGTACCAGCGTTCTTTTATTACATCCAGCGGGGTGAATACGTAAACTTTTACGTCCATTATTTCTCTTAAACCTTCGTTTAAAACGTATAAGCCTTCTGTTAAAATTACTTTGGCCGGCTTTTTAAGATCTCCGTCAGGGTTACTTTCGCAAGTAACAAAGTCGTAAAGAGGTGATTTTATTTCTTTACCTTGTTTAAGAGATATGAGATGTTTTTTCATTAATTCAAGATTTATTGCGTCAGGAGTGTCAAAGCTGAAGCCTGTTTTAAATAGTGCTTCATAACTGCCTGCTTCCTGAAGCTCTTTGGAGGTGTCTTTATAATAGTCGTCACATCGGATTACGGTATAAATCCCCTCTTTTTTCTCTTTGACGCAAGCTTTTATTGTATTATCAACAAAAACGGTTTTTCCTGAAGCACTTTCTCCTGTTATTCCTATCAAAAAAGTCTTTTTCTTCTCCTGCACAACCATTCTTGCTATATTTAATATCAAATTATCTGAAGTCTTCAAAAATAATGGCTGTGGTTGTGTTTTATCTTCTTCAAGAATCTTTTTTAATGCTTCCACAATTGTAGAAATCATTTCCATATCCCGTCGAGAAGAATAATAATCATAACTTGTCAACTGAAAATCCGTTTTCATATTTCCTTTAACCCTTTAAAAATCTTATTTTAATATTGTACTTTAAACTATTTTTAATTTCCGCTAATAATAAATTTTGTAACAAAAATATTTAAAAAATTAAAGAAACGGGCAGAATATCCGTAATGGACTAATGTAGAGATAATTGGAGTATGTAAATATGTACGAAGACGAAATTTTTGAAAACGCATTACGTGAAAGCAGAGAGCAGAATTACGAACATTTGAAAACAGAAATTTCTTCAATGGAACTTGCTATTGAAAAATTTTTAAATAGCGTACTTGAGTGTACAGCTTCTGTATCTGAAAGAGACTTCAATGTTACGACACTATAGTTTTTGGCTATAGTGTCTTTTATATTATGCGTACATTCCCCCGCTGTAAGGCATCATGAACGGGTTATTAAACATCATCGGATTTGAAAATCCACTGTTAAACCCGTACATTCCGTACATTCCGCCTGAACTTTGGTTATTCATTGAGCTTAGACAATTTAAGACATAATCAAGTTTTGCGATTGTTTCTTTATATTTTTCGCTGTTATCAGTTTTCGATTCCTCTTTTGAGTCTGACTCAGTTGTTGACTCTTGTTGTGTTTCGTCAGCGGTTGTATTGGTATCGGTTGATTGCGCTTCTTCAGCTGAAGTTGTTGACGTTGTACTTGATGCTGCCGGCTGCTGTGATTGTTGTGCTGTTTGCTGTTCTATTGGTTTTTCTAATTTTCTGGTTTCTGCAACACTTCCTATATCGCCGTTTTGGTATGCTGTTACAACATTTGTATAAGCTTTTTCAATGTCTTTGTTTTCTGTCGGATCTTGTTCGTATCTGTTCTTTGCCGCAATAAGAACTGCTTCTAAAACTTCATCATCTTGTTGCGCTTGCATTGCTAAGTCTTTAGCCGGTTGGTTTACGGTTCTGTCTTGCAATTGATCAAGCTCTGATTTACCAATAGCTTTTTCCATCGCTTTGCCCGCAAGCCAGCTAGAAAGAAGCCCGACTCCAAGTCCAACAACCGCTCCGATAGCCGTTCCGACACCTGGTGCTACTGAACCCAATGCTGCTCCTTTTGCTGCCCAAGCTGCTGCTACTGCTGCGGTACCAATTTTGGCACCGATTGCGTATGCCGCAACCTGCGCTCCTGCGGTTGCTACTACTCGACCGGTCTGCTTCAAGGCTTTTTGAGTCCCTGTTCCCTCGCCAGGTCTTACAGGATCCCCGTTTTCATCGACTTGGTCAAATGTCTGTTTTGTGGCCATAATTTCAGGCACTGCTAACGCTAAATCTATGCCTACTGCAGTCAAGGCATTTGCTTTCCCGAATTTTGCAACGGATCTTAATTTGGAAGATTTGGTTAATGCTGTGTTTACAGCACCTTTTGCTTTGTTATATCCCGTTACCTTTTTTACTCCGTTCCAAAGTTTTCCGCGTTTTGTAAGCGGTTTTAAAGCTCCGCTTGTCTTTGCAACGTGCAGCTTTTGGTTAGCTTCTGCTATCGCTTTTTCTATTTCCTTCATTTTGTCTGCGTAAGCTTTACCTTTTAATGTTTTTGATTCATTTATTAATCGTCTTACATCATCGTAATATTGTGACTGATTGAACTCACTTAAAGCTTTTTGTGCGTTTTTAAGCTGTTTTGTAAGTTGTTTATCAGTGAGGTCAGTAACAAACTTTTTAGCTTCCGCTTTTGTCATACCTTGTGAAGTTTGAAAATCTTTAAAAGCATTTTGAAGTTCTTTTAATTTTTTTGTTTTTTCAGCACCTTTAAGAGTTTTAGCTTCTTTGGCCAGATTTCTTATATTTTCAGCTTTTTGTAATTTTTGAAGTTCACTTGTCGGATTTGAAACAGGGCGAAAGCGTTTTTCAAGATCTCTTATTTCTAAGTTTCTCTGAAAATTATCGTAAGATTCTCTAAAATTTGCTCCTTTAAGTGTCTGTTCTGTAGTCTTAAGCTCGTTCCAAGCTGCTTTCGGATTTTTAATATCGGGCGCAATACTGTTGAAGCCTCGCAATGTTTTTTCAATTCCTATGGTCAATGGAATTGTTGAGGAATCAATTATTGATATTCTCTGTTCCTCTGGAGTAAGTCCCCTTGCATATCTTGTCAGCATATAGACGTCATTGTTTACTTTAATACTGTCACCCATAATTTTTCCTCTGTAATTTTCCCCGTTTATACTTATATAAAGAATTTCTATTAATTAAAATTGCTTTATAAATGGAAAAAGTACTAAGTTTTGTTAAGAACTTAGTACTTTCAATCCCTAGGGTTGCAGGGGATTTGGAGTTAAATCTATATCATTCTGTTAAAAGTTCCATAAGGGTTTGAGGCATTCGGAAACTGTGAATTGAAATTGTTTCCGCCTGCATATTGCATATACATTTGTTGGAGCTTCATAAATTCTTCATCGCTCATCCCGCTGCCTGCTCCTGCTGAAGCTGATGCTGCAAACGGGTTTGTGCCGCTGCTTCCGCCGTATGGAATTTGTGTCGGGTCAAATGAAAATTGAGTTGTTCCTGTATTATTTGCTGCTGCAAGTTTTTCTTCAGCTTTTTTCTCTGAATAACTTTTTCCTACAACAAATCTTCCAATCATATCACCTACTGCAAAGCCAAAAACTCCGCCTAATAAAGGAACCGGAATTAAAGTTTGAGCTAAAGCGCCGCAAAGTGTGCTAAATCCAAGCCTTACACCTGTCTTTGCGGTTTCGCCTGCACCAGTTAATAATCCGTCATTATATGTTGCTTTTACAATATTTGGTAGTTCAACTGCAAGTGTTATCACCGCACCTATAAGCGGCATTCTTTTTCCAAAAACTTTGCCTATACTGCCAAGTCTTGCCCATAGTTTTGATTTATTCGCTGCTTTGGCTGTATCTCCTGCTACTTTCCAACCGTCCTTCAGTTCAGGCCAAATGCTTGTTATACTTTTCTTTGTTGCCTTCCAAAAAGAACCGTTATTTTCTGCCAGTAATCTGTCGTTATGCTTTATTGCTGCATTTGTTCCGGCATTGAATGCTCTGCTGAATTTCTTCTTGAATGGTAAATTATTTTTTTTACCAACTTTCCAGCTTGCGTTGAATCTGTTAGCAAATGTGTCATATCCAGTTCCAAATACAAAATCAGGATATAATTTCATATACTTCCAAGCACTATTTACTGCACTATCTACTGTAACAGTCATTCTTAGCCTACCTGTTTTTTAACCTAACCTTATCTATATAAAAAAAATTATTTTTAAATAATTGCGCTTAATTTGATATTTGTAACGAATTGTTACAAGGAATCTTTTCTTTACAAACATCTTAAATAGCTGTATAATTTGCTTATGTACAGCCAAAATTCAAAAGTATTTATAGAAGATGACGATTTATGCATAACTTGTGAAAATTATGTAAAAGAAATGGATTGTCCGCTTCTTGCTGCTCTGGCTTTGGGGGATGTGTATCTTGAGGATTCGCTGCAGGTTACAAATTGCGGATTTTATAAAGAATTTAAGCGTAACTTACGTATTGTAAAGGATGAGGAATAAATGCACAATATAACTTTAATTAACGGTGACGGTATCGGGCCTGAAATTAGCGATGCTGTCGTGAAAATTATTGAGGCTTCTGGATTAGAAATTAACTGGGATTTGCAGACTGCGGGGGAGGATGTAATAAAAAAAGAAGGAGTTCCGCTTCCTGAACGTGTGCTTAATTCTATCAGAAAAAACAAAATTGCCCTTAAAGCTCCTGTTACAACGCCTATTGGAAAAGGTTTCAGGTCTGTTAATGTCCAATTAAGAAAGGAGCTTGATTTATACGCAAATCTTCGCCCTTGCAAGAATTTACCAAATGTAAAAACAAGATTTGATAATGTTGATATTGTGGTTGTAAGAGAAAATACAGAAGATTTATATGCGGGAATTGAGCGTCAGGTTGACGAAAACTCCGCAGAAAGCATAAAAATTATAACTAAAAAAGCGACTGATAGGATTTGCAGGTTTGCATTTGATTATGCTCTGAAAAACGGCAGAAAAGAGGTTTGTGTAGTTACAAAAGCTAATATTATGAAGCTTTCGGACGGGTTATTTTTGAATACTTATCGAGAAGTCGCCAAAGATTACCCGCAAATTAAGCAGAGAGAAATTCTTGTTGATAATCTTTGTATGCAGCTTGTGCAAAAGCCTGAACAGTTTGATGTTTTAGTCTTGCCGAATTTATACGGAGATATTGTATCCGACCTTTGTGCAGGATTAATCGGAGGGCTTGGGGTTGCTCAGGGCGCAAATATAGGGCTTGATTGCGCTGTGTTTGAGCCTGTTCACGGGTCTGCACCGGATATTAAGGGGCAAAATAAGGCAAATCCGACGGCTCTTTTGTTGTCGGCTATTGAAATGCTTAAATATATTAACGAATTTGATTACGCGCAAAAAATCGAAAAAGCATTGTTTAAGACATTAAATGAGAGTAAGTGCACTGTGGATCTTGGCGGAACCCTCGGTACAAAAGAGTTTGCAGATGAAATAATTAAAAATTTATAAGATTGCATAAATTTTGCTTACATAAAATCAGATCAATTAAAACATATTACAGTGCTTTAATTAGATTTAAAATGCTTAAGTTTTTTTATATCAGCCCTAGATCCCTTAAAAATTTTTCGTTATCAGCAAGCTCTGCAAGCTTTTCGTCTTCAAACGGATCGACAATTTTGCCCTGCTTAATCATTTCTTGCGTCATCTCGATGTGAGAAGTATTTTCAGGATCAGAAAGAACTAATTTTGAAAAGTTTTTAATGTCGCATTTTTTCTCAAACATCTGAACCGCCTGCCTTGAAAGCTTGTCCAAAAATTCACTTTTGTTTTCATCAAAGTCGCAAGCAAGAGGATTTAGCATGCCCTGTATTGCTTTTTGCTTTCTTTGACTATTCATTTTAGAAACCAATTTCTTAAACATCTGCATACACATTCTCCCTATACTTATTATGCATTTTTTTGTCAAAAATGCAATCAATCTTTAGATTTAAGGTTAGCGTGATTAAATCTTGATTATAATATATCTTTAAACTATAATATTTTTGCTAAAAAAATAAGATGAAAGAGGTCAGAAATGCTTGATATTAAACTAATCCGAGAAAATCCCGAAAAAATAAACGAACTTTTAAAAAGACGTAACCCTGAACTTTCTATTGATGAAGTTATTAAGATTGATGAAGAAAGAAGAAAAATTCAGACTCAAGCTGACGAATTGAGAGCAAAACGCAAAAAAGATTCACAAATGATAGGTGAGTTAAAGAAAAAGGGTGAAAATACAGATGCCGTACAGGAAGAAGTTCGTAAAATCGGAGATGATATCAAAGCTTTAGAAGAAAAACAAACAGAACTTGACGACAAACAGCGTGATATTCTTCTGCACATTCCGAATATTCCGGACGAAACAACCCCTGTCGGAGCTTCTGAAGATGATAACGTTGAAGTTTACAAGTGGGGTGAGCCTAGAAAATTTGATTTTGAATTTAAAGCTCACTGGGATTTGTGTGAAGAAAAAGGTCTTGTTGATTTTGAACGTGGCGTAAAGCTTTCTCAGAGCCGTTTTACTCTTTATAGAGGCAAAGGTGCTAAATTGGAAAGAGCAATTATAAATTTCTTCCTTGATTACCACTGCGGAGAACAAGGATACGAAGAAATATTGCCTCCGTTTATGGCAAATGCAGCAACAATGACCGGTACTGGTCAGCTGCCGAAGTTTGCAGAAGATATGTACAAGTGTGTTGATGAGGATTTGTATCTTATCCCGACGGCAGAAGTCCCTGTAACAAACATCTATGCGGGTGAAATTTTGTCAGAAGATGATCTTCCAAAATATATGACAGCCTACACTCCTTGTTTCCGTCGTGAAGCGGGTTCAGCAGGCAAAGACACAAGAGGTTTAATAAGAGTTCACCAGTTTAACAAGGTTGAATTGGTAAAACTTACAACTCCCGAAACAAGCAAAGATGAGCATGAAAAATTGACTGAAGATGCTGAGAAAATGCTTCAATTACTTGAACTTCCATACCGTAGAGAAGCACTTTGCACAGCGGATATCGGATTTTCAGCAAACAAATGCTGGGATTTAGAAGTTTGGATGCCGTCTTACGGAACTTATAAAGAAATTTCAAGCTGTTCTAATTACGGTGATTATCAGGCAAGACGCGCAAACATCCGTTATAGAGAAAAAGCAACCGGAAAAACAAGACTTGTTCACACAATTAACGGTTCAGGCCTTGCAGTCGGCAGAACTTTTGCAGCAATTGTCGAAAATTACCAGCAAAAAGACGGAACCATCATTATTCCTGAAATTCTTAGAAAATACACAGGATTTGATAAGATATAATTATTATAATTTTACTAAGTTAAAGACTCCTTATTTCAAGGAGTCTTTTTTATTAAATAGGGTTTTTATTTGTAAATTATGTTATAATAATAGAAGAATAGTTTTTAAGGGTAAAAGATGTACGAATTTCCATTTGAACTGGACGAATTTCAAAAAGAAGCTTGTAATTTTATAGATAACGGAAAAAGTGTAGTTGTATGCGCGCCAACAGGTGCAGGTAAAACGGTAATAGCAGAACACGCAATTCATAGAGCTTTGGAAAACGGAACAAGAGTTTTTTATACAACCCCCTTAAAGGCTCTTTCAAATCAGAAATTTTATGATTTTGCCGCTAAATTCGGTCAGGATAAAGTTGGGCTTTTAACAGGCGACACTTCAATAAATCGTAATGCACAAATTGTGGTTATGACAACTGAAGTTTTCAGAAATATGCTTTATGGAACAAATTTTGGCGCTGTTGCTGACAATATGAAGGATGTCAGATACGTTGTATTGGACGAAGTTCACTATATGAATGATGAGCAAAGAGGGACTGTTTGGGAGGAAAGTATAATTTACTGCCCGACAAATGTTCAAATAATTGCACTTTCAGCAACGGTCGCTAACGCAGATGAATTAACAGATTGGATTAATACGGTTCATTCTAAAACTGAGCTTATAAATACGGATTTTCGTCCTGTGCCTTTGAAGTTTTTTTATTTTGACAGTTCGCAGCCTTATAAACTTCTGCCGCTTCTTACACCCTCAGGCGCTTTGAATAACAAAATTAAGCCTGAGAAAAAGAAATTTGCTCACGGAAAGATGAAGCAAAAAACTTACGTAAAAGAAGTTGTGAGGAATTTACAACAGAATGATATGCTTCCTGCGATTTATTTTACTTTTTCTCGCAGAAAGTGTGATGAACAAATGGAAAAATGCGCGGGATTAGAGCTTGTAACAAATGCCGAAAGGGCGCAAATCAGACAATTTATTGATGAATATATAGCGGAAAACCCTTATCTATATAATAACAAACATATAGAATATCTTCTTTGCGGGGTAGCCTCTCATCACGCAGGGCTTTTGCCGTCCTGGAAATTATTAGTTGAAAAGTTATTTCAAAAAGGGCTTATTAAGGTAGTTTTTGCAACAGAAACCCTCGCAGCCGGCATAAATATGCCTGCTCGCTCAACTGTAATAAGTTCTACAAGCAAACGAACAGACAGCGGACACAGAATGCTGACTGCAAGTGAATTTCTTCAGATGTCAGGAAGAGCCGGAAGACGCGGAATGGATGAAGTCGGCTACGTTACAATTGTCGGAAGCCCATTCCAAACACCTGAAGAAGTCGCAGAACTTGTTTTGAGTGACGCAAATCCGCTTGAAAGCAGATTTTCTCCAAGCTATTCTATGGTATTAAATCTTTTACAAAGATTCAGCCTTGATGAAGCTAAAGAATTAATATTAAAAAGCTTTGGATATTTTTCAACCGGCACAAGGCTTCATCCTATTTTAAAGCAAATTGAGCTTAACAAACGTGAAATACAGGAAAGAACTTTTGCCTGTCCTTATAAGTATTCTGACGGTGACTTGATAGAATACGACAAAATACGAAATATCTACGTCCAAAATCGCCAAACTTACAAAAAAATATGCAAACAGGAAAAAGCTAAAAACAGACCGCTTTCACCTGAAGCAATTCAATTTGGGCGAGAAACCAAAGCAATGCTTGCAAAAATGCACGAATTTCACTGCGATATCTGCAAAATGTATAAAAAACATTCTAAAAACATCGAAGTTATAGGGCGATTAAATTTAAAACAAAAGAAGCTTGAAAAAGAAGTCGAAAAACAGCGTGATATTTTCTGGAATAAATTTTTATCCCATAGAAGTGTCTTAGCGGATTTTGGCTATCTTGAAAACGATTATCCGACCGCAAAAGGTATAACAACATCCCAAATTCGTTCTGAAAACGAACTTTATCTTGCAGAAATTATTTTTTCAGGCGTTTTGGAAAGCCTGACTCCATCGCAACTGTCAGCAGTAATTTGCGCAGTTGTGACAGAAGATTTGAGAATTGAAATCCCTTATATTCCGTTCTCAGAGCCTGTCAGAAAAACACTTAATCTCATACGCAACATCCGCCGCAAAATTGAAAAAGTTCAAAATAACCGTGATGTAGATGCTCCTTTGTACATAAATCCTTATTTCTCATCTCTTATTGAACTCTGGGTTGAAGGAGCGGAATGGGAGTCAATCTGCGGACAGATTGATATCGGCGAAGGCGATATTGTCAGAGCTTTCAAACGAGTAGTCGATGTTTTAAGGCAATTCACTACAATAGAAAATGTCCCTGAAGCTCTTGTTTTTACGGCAAGAGAAGCTATTGATAAAATATTAAGAGAACCTGTCGATCTTGATTAATAATAGGTTGAAAGACAGAAATAAGTGTAATTTTGCCTCTATTTAGTTTTGTAAAAACTTTGTTGCTTTTGCAACAAAGAATATTGAGAAATATGTAAATTTATGTTACAATGATAGTAGAGGGGCGTTAAATGCCCTCAAAGTGGTTTTTTATACACCCCTTGATGAGTGTTATTCCCCACACCACTCTTAAATAAAAAAGGTATCCGATACTTCAACCCGAGAGGTCGACCTATGGATACTATTTTGTCTTGCAAAAATTTGGTTATGTCAAACTTAATTGAAAAAGCATTTTGCTTTTCGGTTATTCTAGGGGTGGTATGTCTTCAGGCAATGGTTTTGCCGCAAAAAATTATGGCTGACGATGTAATCGTTGCTCATAATGCTGTACAGACAATTGATGTTAAAAATTTGAAGGAAAAAATTCTCATTGAACTTTCTCCAGAAGTCAGAAAGAAAAAATTTGATGAATACATTAAAGAAAAATACCCAAAAGCCATAATTACAGATGTTCAAGACGGCATCAAACATATTAAACTTACAAATTACTACAACGGCAGACCTGTAAAAATTAATATTATTGAAGCTGACTTGAAAATAGCTGATAATATAGAATTAACACCGGTTTTATCGACATCAGACAAGCTTCAAAGCAGGCGGACAATTACTACAATCGCCAAATCAAAAAATGCTATTGCAGCAGTTAACGGAACGTATTTTAAATTCCAATCAGGAGTTCCGCTCGGCACATTGATGATTAATGAAAAAGTTTACACAGGCCCTGTTTATGACAGAGTTGCATTAGGAATTTTTGATAACGGATTTGATGTTGCACGAGTGCAGCTTAACGCAAACATCAAAGGAAGCGGAGTCAAAGTTAAAGTAGACAACATAAACCAACCCAGAATGCTTTCAACACACGTACTTGTATATACTCCGGAATGGGGTAAAACTTCTCCCTATGCTCCGAAGTATGGCATGAGTTTGAGGGTAGCGGACGGCAAAATTACAAAAGCCTCCGCTAACCCGCTCGATATCCCGCAAAACGGCTATGTAATCTCCGGCCCTAAAAAGCTTCTTCAACCGCTTTTAAAAGATAAAGACGTAGATTTGACTATTAAAACAATTCCGGAGTGGAATAATGTTAAGCATATAATAAGCGGCGGCCCTTATCTTGTTAAAAACGGCGAAGTCTTTGTTGATATGACAGCCCAAAAACTCGGTGCAATAGGCGGCAGAAACCCCAGAACCGCTGTCGGCTACACATCTGATAATAACCTGATATTACTCACTGCGGACGGACGTGAGGGAAGTTCTATCGGAATGACATTAATGGAGCTTGCAAGATTTATGCAATCCCTCGGCTGTATCGGCGCTATTAACCTCGATGGAGGCGGTTCTACCGTTATGTATGTCAACGGCTCTGTCGTTAATAAACCTCAAATGAAAGGCGGAATTCCGCTTTCTAACGCTCTGGTTTTATCAGTTAAAGAGCCTGATAACAATGAAAATGACACTGAAATTACACAAAAAGAAGAAAATAATTCTTAATTCTCATACCTTTTGTTCATATAAGTTACATTCTTACTCAATTAGCACCTTCCCTGCGCCAATACCCCGCAGGGATTTCTTTTGATTACTGCACATTCTGGTCAATTATATCTGAGATAATCGGAATCCTGCCATATAATCCCATAAAAGCTGTAATTGCTAAATAAAAAAGTAAAATATAAATAACCGTTTGAATTATCGAATAACCAAAAATCATCGGCATATTAAATAACAATGCAATCTGTGCTGCAATTATGTTAATTATCGGAATTAAACTTAGGATATTTAATACAAATCCCAAAATTAAACACAATAATACATATCCGATTGAAATAAATATTGATTGAAATATATGAAACTGTAAGAACTTAGTTAAATTAGTACGTCTTATAAGACCGATTATAAGCCATATAAACCCGACTAATCCCATAGTTAAATAGCTTAAGCCAGCCACAATGCGCTCTATCATAAATGGTTTTTCATGATACATAACTATGCACTTTCTTCAATTTCACCATTTCTTTTTTTATCAATATATTCATCCAACACCTGGATATAAATAAGTTTATGTTCGTCATTGTCAGGCTCAATCTTAATAGCTGCTCTGTACGCTGCAATTGCTTTTTCAATTTCACCCTTCAGATAATGACAGGTTCCCATAAACATATATGCTGAAGCACTGTTTGGCGAAAATTTCAAAACATCTTTATACAACTCCATTGCATCATCAAGTCTGTTAAGGTTTGTACAAAGGTTTGCCAACAATAAATATGCATTTTCTTTTTTAGGCTCAAGCGCAATGGCTTTTTTGTACATTTCTATAGCAATATCATATTCTCTGAATTCGGAAAGTGCTATTGAATAACAAATATAAGCTTTATAATTGTCGCCCTCCATCTGAAGCGCTTTTTCAAAGTAATTATAAGCCTTTTCTCTTTCACGCATTAAGGTAAGTGTATTTCCGATGCAAACAGCGACAATTTTGTTGTCAGGATTAAGCGCAAAAACTCTTTTGTAAAGCTCAAGTGCTTTCGGATAATCAAAAAGTTTAAAGCAAACATTCCCCATATCAACCAGCGCTGTTATGTTCTCAGGATCAAGCGAAAGTGCTTTTTCATAATAAGCTCTGGATTCAACATACTCTTCAAAATCCTGATATAAAAGCGCTATTGCATTGTAAATTTCAGGGTTTGAAGAACAAAGATCAATTGCCCTGTTATAGTAAAATAACGCTTTTGAAAAGTTTTTCCATTCCGCAAAAACATTACCGATGTTATAGTAAATCAAATAGTTTTTAGGGTTTATCTCAAGAGCCCTGTTATAATACGAAAGCGATTTTCTGAAATCTCTTTCATAAAACCACATTGTACCCATTCCGATTAGCGCTTCAACATCATTCGGCGATATCGTCAGCAAACTTTCAAGAACTGACATAACTTTGTCATAATCCTGAAGTTCTAAATACAACTTTGATAAAGTATGATAATTCGCAATATTTTGCGGGTCTTTGGCCATCGCAAGAATGGCTTCTTCTATTTGTTTATTTAAATCCTGTTTTTTAATATCTGTATTTTCCATGTCTACATTCTAACCTATATGTCCCAATTTGTAAATCTATTGCGAAATGTAACGGGTATGATATTCATACCCGTTTAACTTATGTATTGTATTTGCTGAAGCCTTTTGAACTCTCTCGCCACTCTTCTTCCGGAATACTAAAAGCATTACTCCAGAATTTTTCTATTGCATAAGTTTCTCTTTCATCTTTATGCAAAATATGAACTACTACGTCCCCAAAATCAAGTAAATTCCACCTGTTTTTAGCGTCATTTTCCATTCTTAAGGGTGCTCTATTTAGTTCTTTCTTTGTACGCTCTTTAACTGTTTCCATTAAAGCTTTTACGTGCGGCGTAGAGTCGCCTGTTACAATTACAAAATAATCCGCTAATGATGAAACGTGGCTAATGTTTAAAATCGAAATATCTTTGCCAAGTTTATCATCCAGTATTGCTGCTATTATACAGGCAAGTTTATGAGAATTAATTTCTTCCAAAATCTTCCGTCCTTACTCGATCAAATCTACTCTGCGTTTATGTCTTCCGCCTTCAAAACCTGTCTTAAGCCAAATATCAACTACATCAAGTGCAAGGTGTTCTCCGATTACACGCTGTCCAAGGCAAAGCACGTTTGCGTTGTTGTGGGCTCTTGAAACTCTTGCTGAATATGTATCGCCGCATAAGGCTGCTCTTATTCCTTTTACTTTATTTGCTGAAATTGACATTCCGATTCCGGTTCCGCAAATTAAAATCCCGCGGTTTGATTTGCCGGATATTACTCTTTCACAAACTGCTCGTGCTATTTCAGGATAATCACAAGCTTCCGGTGTATGCGTTCCTAAATCAACATAAGGAATATTTCTTGCTTTTAAGTAATCTATTATCTTTTCTTTATACTGAAATCCGCCGTGATCTGAGCCGATTGCTACTTTCAAATCTTCCATATAAACACCTCTTTTCATTCTAAATAAGAACACTTGTTCTTATCTTTTCTATATTCTAATTATAATGTCTTTTTAATTTCTTGCAAATATTATCCCTTAGTTTTGTTACAAATATTTTACGCACTAAAAAGCCCTTATTTAAAGGGCTTTAAACTTTTTTATTTATTTATCCTTTATTCTTCTTTTAATTTAGCTTCGTGTTCTTTTTTTAATTCTCTTACTTCTTCCGGTGTTTCTCCTTTCAGTTCAATTTCTTTACCATCTTTATCTTTTACTTTTGCTATATAAGAGCCGTCACTGGTTTTTGTTATACCTTCTTGGTATAATTTCGATTGTTCTTTTAATTCCTGTACTTCATCTAATCTTTTTTTATTTACTTCTTGTAATTTTTTTACTTGTTCAACTAATTCTTGTATCTCAGAAGAATCTGATTCTTTTGTAGATTTTGATTCGGATTTTTTGGCATTTATTATCTCACCGGTCACTCCTGCCAGCTGCCCTAAAGTATTTAAAACGCCTCCTACTATGGCCGTGGTTGTTCCGGCTCCGCCGCCGTAAAAATCTCCATACAATCCCATACCCATCATGCCCATTGAATTGTACATACCCATAGAATTATACATTCCCATGCCCATAGGATTGTACATACCCATACCAATCATGCCCATGTTCATCGGATTATACATGTCCATACCCATCATACCCATGCTCATTCCGCCACCAAAATTATTTATAGTGGATTTTTCAAAATGAACATTCAGGTTCTGCCTTGAACCTAATTGTAATCTTCCTGTTGGTACTGTGCAATGGTTACGACCTATCATCCATGCCATTTTTATACATCTCCTAAGTTTGGGTTATTTGTTTTCTTCTTTTTCTTTGTTGGCAATTTCTTCTTCTGCGGCTTTTACGGCTTCTTCTCTTGTTTCATATAGAGTTGAGCCTACGCGTTTTCCGTCTACTGTCGGCGCATATTTGCTGCCTACTGCGACTGCACTGCTCTTATAGGTTTCATGTTTTTTAAGAGCATATTCTGATGGTTTGACATCTGAGTCAGGTACCTTTTTGTCATAGGTATATTTCTTTCCGTTTACTTCTACTTCCATCGGTAACTGAATCTTGCCTGTTGGTAGGGCTTTACCTTTGAATATATCATTGCAGATTGCCATTATCTCTCCGTGAGTAAGCGGCGTTCCGTCTTCTGCTTTGTATTTTGCTGCAACTATGTTATAGCCTGTATAGCCTCTGTATAAGTTATCACCTATCTTTTGAGCCGTTACGTTAAATTCTGCATATTTCGCTTCTTGCTTTACTTCTTCTGCATCGGCTACGTGTTTATTACCATCATCAGTTTTGACAGGTGTTTCTGTCTTTGCTGGTTCCTCGACCGGCTTGTTATCTTTTAGTTCTTTTATTGTATCGTCCAATTTCTTGTTATCTTCTGTCAGCTGCTTTATTTGCGCATTTAAATCATCTATTACTGAATTATCTGTTTTTTCAACGCCGCCTTTTCCGTCTTTTTTAGCTCCGAAAATTGCGCCTAATATTGCTCCTAGACCGCCAAAAATAGTTGATACGGCTAAACCCCATTTTTCTGCTTTTGTAAGACTCGGAGGGTTGTAATATCCATAATCCATCATAAAACCACCACCGAAATTGTTTACGGTTGTTTCTTTGTGGTAGATATTTATACTTGATGGCGGTCTTCTTACACCATGAAGCCCTGCTCTTAATTGACCAGTATTATATTTTAAAGGTTTATAAACAGGTATTTGGTTTGGATAGTCGCCCATCTTAAGCTCCTTTTTATTTCTTCTTATATATATAAAGTATATATTGTTTTATATATTGCTATTTTTTTTGCTTAAATTTACAATACTTAACATATAAAGAAGATATATAAGATACATATACCCTAAAAACCTTGTTTTTTCACACTATATAAGTAGGGTTAAATATCCAATCCTGTAAAAAGTTGGAGATTTGAAGCATTATCAAGTGCAGGATAATCATTTATGTCATAGTTATTTATAAAATTAATTGCTTCGTAGCGTGCTTTTTCTAATATTTCGGCATCACGAACTATATCGGAAATTATCAAATCCGGAAGCCCGGATTGTCTTGTTCCCAAAAATTCTCCGGGGCCTCTGAGCTGCAAGTCTTTTTCCGCAATTACAAAGCCGTCATTGGTTTGTGTCATAATTCCGAGCCGCTCTCTTGTTTCCTGCGAGCGTGAAGAGGAAACAAGAACACAATAAGATTGTAAACTGCTTCTGCCGACTCTTCCTCTTAACTGATGAAGCTGGCTAAGACCAAATCTTTCAGCGTTTTCAATTACCATAACAGTTGCGTTTGGAACATCTACGCCTACTTCTACTACCGTTGTTGAAACTAAAATGTTGTATTTACCATCTTTGAAATCTGCCATGACTTGCTCTTTTTCATCGTTTTTAAGTTTTCCGTGTAGAAGCCCTATTTTCATCTCCGGAAAAACTTCAGATTGAAGTCTTTCAGCCTCTTTTGTGGCGGCTTTGGCTGATAAGGTTTCACTTTCATCAATCAGCGGGTATACAACATAAGCTTGACGACCGGCTTCAACTTCTCTTTTTATAAGCTCATAGACGCTTTTGTGAGATGAAGTAAGAGATGTTTTAATCGGTAGTCTGCCTTTCGGCAATTCGTCTATTATTGTTAAATCCAAATCACCATGAACTGTTAAAGCTAAAGTTCTGGGGATCGGCGTTGCGGTCATTGTAAGCATTTGCGGGTTTTGAGATTTCTTCTTTAAGACGTTGCGCTGTTTTACACCGAATCTGTGCTGCTCATCGACGACAATTGCACCTAAATTATTAAAATCCGTTGAATCTTGAATCAGAGCATGCGTTCCGACAGCAATATTTGTTTGACCGTTTCTTAAATCAGTTTGGAATTTTTCCCTGACTTTTTTCCCTTGACTTCCTAAGAAAAGCCCGACACTAAGCCCGAGCGGAGTAAGCCAGTTTACAAGATTGTTATAATGCTGCTGGGCAAGAATTTCTGTTGGTGCCATAATCGCTCCCTGATATCCGTTTTCAACACCTGCCAAAAGCATTATACAAGCAACTACGGTTTTTCCGCTTCCGACATCTCCTTGAAGCAGTCTTGCCATTGGCTTTTCCGAATGCAAATCATTTAAAATTTCATTTACTGCGCGCTTTTGCCCTCCTGTAAGTTCAAAGGGCAGACTGTCTATGAATTTTTGAACTAATCCGTCACGCTTTATTTCCAGTGAAACCGCCGAATGTTTATTGTTTTCGTTTCTTAGGCGAACCATTTTTAATTGAACAATAAACAATTCTTCAAAAATCAGACTGAATCTCGCTTTTTCTAACAATTCCTGATTTTCGGGAAAGTGAATTTGCTCTATCGCTGTTTTTTTGTCCAGTAAATCGTATTTTTCTCTTAAATATTCAGGCAAAATATCTTTTATAGAATCCTTGTAAAGCTGAATCGCATTATAAATCGCTTTTCTTAATGTTTTAACGCTAAGATTTTCGCAAACTGTATAAATCGGAACAATCCTTGCCATATTAAGATTTGAAGCGCCATTTTCAAGGAATTCGCCGGTCATAATTGAGTATGAAGGCTTGTCAAAGGTCAGACGGTGATCGTAATTGTTCATTTTTACAGTTCCTGAAACCATTATTCCGGCATTTACTGGAAATTGCGCTTTTGTCCGCTCTAGCGTATATCTGTTACCTTTTGCCTGAAAAAAGCCTAGCTCAATAGTGCCTGATTCATCGGATATTTTAACTTTTACAACAGATAAATTGTTTTTTGAATTAAATGCAGAAACGGACTTTACATAACCGAAAATCGTTGTCGATTGGCCTTCCTGAAGATTTCGAATAAGGGTTCTGCTTGAATAGTCGATGTGTTTTCTCGGAAGATAAAAAATTAAATCCTGTGCTGTGTAAATTCCAAGTTTATTAAGAGAATAAGCAACTTTGGGGCCAACCCCTTTTACATAGGTTACATCAGTTTCTGAGGGGCTTTTAAGCGGAGTTAATGAAGAATTCTCTGACTTATTTTCCGGCTTCGATTGAGCTATTTCAGAACGTATAACTTTTACCAGATGTTCGATAGAGCGTCTTCTTTCAGGCACCGAAGCTATCGGATAATGTGCAAAGGTTTCTGCAATAACCGCCCATTTAGGGTTCTTTTTGGAAAGCTTATAATATTTATTCGCCTCTGAAACTATAAACTTTGAAAAACACTTTGTTTTCCCGTGAATATCAATGTAGCGGTGCTTAACCTCAACATCTATCGCAAGTTTAAGTTTTTCCAAGTCCTCAATCATATTTTAATTTTATCATAATTATTTTTTACGGCTCAGTCTGGCTTATGCGTAAAACTTCGTAAATATCCATTTTTTTAGCTTTACCGCGAATCGTTACTTCACTTATCTTTATTACATCCGCAATATTACTTACGTATGAGTACGTTGAACTGCTTATCAAAAAGTTTGTGCGATAAACCTTATTATAACTCTCAATTCTGCTTGCAAGGTTTACTGTGTCACCGATTACGGTGTATTCCAGACGCTTCTCGGAACCGATATTGCCGACAAATGCATCTCCTGTATTAATCCCGACTCCGATTTCAATTTTCGGTTTTCCTTCAAACAGCCACTTGTCACGAAGTTCATCAACCTTTTTTAACATTTCATAAGCGCATTTTACGGCATTTACAGGATGGTTTAAATCCTGTATAGGCTCTCCAAAAATAGCCATTACTGCATCTCCGATAAACTTATTGATAACTCCGTTATATTTAGTGATTATCGGCTCAATCTCCGTAAAATATTCATTCAATATTTTGGAAACTTCCTCTGCCGTCATCTTTTCGCTCATGCTGGTAAATCCTCTGATATCAGCAAAAAGCACGGTTACATTCGCTCTTTTTCCACCAAGCTTTATATCATCTATGTTTTTTACAACACTTTTCATTATATCCTGCGAAAGATATTTGCCCATTGCCTGTTTAATTTTTTCTTTGTTTTTACCCTCTACTATGAAACGATAGGAATATGCAAATATCATCGTTACAAGCTGAATGCCTAAAGGGGTTACTACATTTACCGCAAAATTATGCCTGTAACAAAATACCGCAAATATTAAATAACAAAATGAGGTTAAAATTAGTAATAATAAGGACTTGAATACTGAAAAACGGCTTATTATTATAAATGTTAATATACTCAAAAGCAATATTACACAAAAATCAAACTTCAAAGAACTAATCTTCATTATATCTTTGTTTATAAAATTGCTTAAATTAATAGCCTGAATATCAACCCCCGGATGCTCATGAAGCATAGGTGTCGGCTGAGCATCTATTACTTTTATGGCTGAAGCTTTTGCATTTGCACCGACAAATACAATTTTCCCGCTAAATTCCGATGGATTAATAACCGGAGGTTTGCCGTTTTTGATATTTTCAAGTGAGTCAATAAGATCTACAGCCGAATACTTTTTGAATGAATAAGATGTTCTGTCTAATATTTTGTAAAATTTTATGTAATTGTGAAGCCCGTTATAGCTTACGGTAGTCGGAATTTTTAATCCGGTCTTTTCAATTTGGACAAAATCGTCATACATAGTTACTTTGTCCGCACCGCTTAAAAGCATGTACATCCTTAACGAAAGTGAAGGATAATATTTTTGATTTAGCGAGACTATTAAGTCATTGAAAACCATATAACCGTTTGAGGGCAATCTGGTTGAATTAACTGAACCTGCATATTTTACAGAATCAAAATAAGCTTTAGGATACTTCGAAAAACTTCCGTATTTTGAAGGAAAACGATATTTAACTCTCTTATCTTCTATGTTCACACCGAATTTATCGTAAAATTTTTGTTCATATAATTCCGATTGCTCTTTATCGGCAGGCTTTTCGTCTATCAGGCTGAAACCTACCACAAGATTCTTAATTTGCTTTACGGTATTAAATAACTCTTTATCGGCCTGCGGGGCTTCCTGATCTAAACTTGTAAATATAGCATCAAAACCTATTAATTCAGTGTTACAGTATTTGCTTAAATATTCGAAAACTTTTGCATACAAATCCCGCTTCCAAGGCCAGCGGTATCTGGAAGTGGATTTATCATCAATTACAACCATCACAATTCTGTCAGAGGCATTTTGAATCGCCGAAAAATTCTTGACCATAAAGTTGTATGCGTTAGGTTCAAGAATCTGCCATGAAATTAACAACAGCACAAATGTTAGCGCTACATAAAATATAAACGAATATATAAAAAACAGTTTAGATTTTAAGTTCTTCATACCCCTCCTTATTTTATGATATAATAAATTTTAAAAAAAGGATAGATTATGAACGAAAATTTAGTAAAATTATTATCAGAACAAAAACTTTTACCTATTTTAAGAAGCAGAGATCCGGAAAAAGTCAGAAATACTGCTTTAGCACTAATTGATGGCGGAATTAAGTTTATGGAAATAAACGTCGTCAACCCTGAAATTTATTACGTAATTGACGAAATCTCAAAGCATGCAACCGTATGCGCCGGCGGAATAATAACATCACTTCAAGCCCAGACGGCTGTCGACGCTGGTGCAAAAGTATTGTCTTCACCGATATTTCAAATGAATCTTGTCAAATTTTCCAAAGACAGACAAGTTCCTTTTATTGCCGGTGCGTCAACTGCAAACGAAGCTTATTCGGCGTGGAAAGCAAGAGTTAAATTAATTAAAATATTTCCGATAACAGCTCTTGGCGGGGTTTCTTATTTGGAAAACCTGTTAAGACCTATGCCGTTTTTAAATATTGTTCCTATGGGGGCGGCAAAACTTTCTGAAATTAAAGATTATATTAATGCCGGAGCTGTCGCCGTCGGTGTCGGAAGAGATTTGTTAAGCGGATATTCATATTCCGAAATTACAAACAGAGTTAAAACTGCTCTTGAAGAATTAAAGGATTAGTATGGAAGAAAAACTCGATATTATTACGATAGGTGAAAGCCTTATTGAGTTATCAAGCGATACTCATTTAAATGAGGCTGAGTGCCTTAAAAAGTATTATGGCGGAGATGCCCTTGCAACAGCAGTTGCTGCCTCAAGAGCCGGTTCTAAAGTCGGTTTTATTACAAGAGTCGGTGAGGATGTCTTTAAAGATTACCTCTTGGAAAGCTGGAAAAATGAGGGGCTTGATATCTCTAAAGTTAAAACCGCACCTGAGCCAAATGGGCTATATTTTATTGCTCGCCCGACAGGATGCCGAAAAGAGTTTGCTTATTACAGAAAACGTATTGCCCCTGCTAAACTTTCTATTGAGGATATTACCGAAGATTACATTGCAAATTCTAAAGTTGTATATGCTTCAGGTGTCACGCAGTCCCTTTCTATGTCCGCAAAGGAATCCGTTGCCACTGCTTTTAAATATGCAAAAGATAATGATGTTACAACGGCTTATGATCCTAATTTTTCTTTGCTGATTACAACTCCTGAAAATGCCAGAGAAGACTTTAACAGTATAATTGGAAATGTTGATATCCTTTTCATGAGCGCAAAATACGATACTGTAAATATTCTTGAAATTGATTCTCTTGAAAATATTATGAAGAATATTTGGGATATGGGCGTTGGTATAATCGTTATTAAAGATTCAAATTCAGGCGGATATTACACCGGTTACAACGGAAATATAATTTTTTCAGAATTTTATGCACATGATGTAGTCGACACAACTTGCTCTGGCGATGCTTTTAACGGCGGCTTTTTGCATGCCGTAACTCATGGGTTAACTCCGTTTGAAGCAACTCGTTTTGCCTCTATTGTTGCAGGGCTTCAGGCCAAAGGTATCGGTGCTATTAAATCTATTCCTTATAAAGAAGAAATCTATTCAATCTTCGAAAAAGGAGGGCTTGATGCCTAAAAAAGTTGTTGTTTCCGGATATTATGGTTTTGACAACTTTGGCGACGATGCCATACTTTCGGTTTTGTGTGATAAATTAAAAACTCTAAATGCCGATGTTACCGTTATTTCTTCAAACCCTTCAAAAACTTCTTCCGATTATTGTGTTAAGTCCGTAAAAAATTTCGATATCAAAAATGTTATAAAAACAATTCAGAATTCGGATATCCTTATCTCAGGCGGCGGAAGCCTTTTGCAGGATGTAACCAGTTTGAAAAGCCTTTTGTATTATGCGTTTGTTATTTCCTATGCCTTATTTTGCAAAAAAGATGTTGTTATTTTTGCCCAAGGTATCGGCCCTCTAAATCGCAAAATATCGCAAAAAATAGTTAGAAATCTTGTTTCTAAAGCTAAATATGTTTCGGTTAGAGATAAAAAAAGTCTTGAATTGCTTCAAAGTTGGGGAATAAATGCTGAGCTTGTAAATGATCCGGTTTTTAATATTAAAATTAAAGATATACCTAAAAATTACGCAGTTGGCATTCAGCTAAGAGAGTTCCCCTCACTTAATGAAGATTTTTTAAATAGTCTTGCCGACAAAGTTTTAGAACAATTTGAAGGACGCAAAGTTGAGCTTTTTGTATTCCAAAAAGCCCTTGACGAAAAAGTTTGCAAATACTTTGCTGAGATATTAAAATCTAAAAATCCTAATGTCGATATCAAAATTGTCTATTACAAAAACAGGAAAGAAACCTTTAAAAGAATTTCGCAGCTTAATTATATGATTGCAATGCGTTTTCACGCAGTAATTGCGGCTCTAAAAGCCGGAGTAAAGGTCGCAGGTATAAATTATGACGTTAAAGTCGAAAAGCTTGCTGATGAAGCTTCTATCCCGCTGATTTCACTTGAAAATAAAACAAACAGTTGGTGTAAAATCTTTGAACAATTAAAATCACTTAAACCTTCCGATTTAAGTGATTTTGCATCCTCTAAACACCTTGACTGGTCCGGTATTGAAAAATTATTCACTGTATAAATCAACATGAATACTTTGAAGTTTTGGCTTTATATTCTCGTCAGTCGTAAAACTTCTTAGTGCCGCATCAAAACCTGAGGCTGTGATTTTACCATCTTTTTTATCGTCTTCAACAGTGTCAACATATTGAATAAATGCGCTAAGTTCATCTATACTTATTTTTCCATCATCATTTAAGTTCAATTTATTAAATATCTCTGAAAGTAACTCTTTTTGATCTGGGCTTAATTGCTCAGCACTTTCAATACAAAAGTATGACATCATATAATCAGTGAATTCGTCTTTGCTTAAGCTTCTGTCAGCATTACCATGTTCCGTATCAATGTAATTCATATAAGATTCTCCAGCAGTTTTTACAGAAACTTTATATGCTGAATTTAGATGTTCTTTTTCTGAATCGGTTTTGTTTTCTTTTTGGAACAGTGATGAATACAGAGAAGTTGTTATAGAATATTGGCCATTTTCTTTGTTTATTGCTGAATTGATTTCTTTCCCAATTTGGGTTGCTGTATTAATATCAGTTTCTGTTGGTGGGAATTGAGGTCCAAATTGCTGCTCTTGCTTTTTATAATATTCGTACGCTTGATCAAAAATTTGTTTTGCTTGGGCTGTTGCAAAATCATTACCCTGCTGAATTAAATAAGGATTTGTTGTATTATCAGCATACATCGGATGCCAGATATTCAATGGAGGTGTGCATCCCCATGGCATAAAGGTTCCGCATCCCCATATGCTCCCGCCGTACATGCCGCCTCGATGAATCATGCGAGTCGTGTTCATTAAAATTCCACCTTGCATTAAGCCTTGTCCTAGGCCTTGCAAACATTTACCAAATATTTCCAAATTAAATTTTAATGTCATTTTATACTCTCATTGTATACTATATATATAATAAGTATATAAATTATTTAAAATTGCACATTTTTTTGATTTTTTAATAATTTCTTTACAAATTGTAATAAAAAAGACTTCCTTAAAAGGAAGTCTTTAGATTGCCCTAAGCCAGACTTGAACTGGCACTGAGTTATTCACCCAATTGGATTTTAAGTCCAACGCGTCTACCGATTCCGCCATTAGGGCTTATGTCCACTAAATAATAGTAATTTAAAAAAGATATATTGTCAATAAAAATTTCTATACCGAACAAGTTTGCTTATATTTCTCTAAATATTCCGATAACTCTGAGGTTTTCAGGCTTAAAGATTTAATAGCAAAATCTAATTTATCAGATACAGCTTCCGCTTTATTCAAAGTTGTTTTGCCGAATAATGCCGGGTAATCTATGTTTTTATAAAAATATTTTTGAAATTCAGAAATATTTTTGAAAATTTTTAACTCAATTACTTCCTTATAATCGCACAAATCTATAAATAGCTCTGCCGTTAAGGATTTAGCTTTTTGAATATTCATGCGCTTTAAATGCTTTTGAATTTTTATCAGTTTATCTTGAATATCCTGATAAATCTCTAATAGATTTTCTTTTTTTACAGGCAAATGCTTATTAAAATATTCGATTGTTTGCGAATAACCGATTTGCATTAAGTCTTTACGCTTATCTTCCGGCATGTTAAAATCAACGATATTAGTTTCGCCGGTATTTATTACTATGTAATCAAACATATCTTTTTTGCCGTAAATATCAATTATAAAGTTAGTCGCCATTGAAGTCGTAAATGCATAAAGAGAATTTACGTATTCAATCATGTTTTTGTCATTGCCTTCAAAATCACCTTCTAGTCTGAACTCAAGTATTCTGGATTCAATAGGTTCAAGGTGTTTGGACAATTTCCACATAGGCCAGCTCTTCTGCAAATCACCGTCTACCAGAATTCTGTTATTATATTCAACAGGCCGCATAAGCCCGGGCATTCCGCAGGATATTCTTATTGCTGACGCTATCTCAAAATCAGGGGTTTCCCATCTTGAAAATTCTTTACATTCAAAGCTTGATAAATCCGTTGTTATAATAACAAGATTTTTACTTATATCTTTAAAGGTTACAGCCTTATGAGAACCCTTTTTATACTTAGCTCCGTAATATTTTTGCTCTATTAAATCTCTTATCCACTCCAAAAATAATTCACCTTTACTTAAGGCAAATTTAGCACCAAGCGAAAGCTGAACATCTCTAAATACTTCAAAATTTATCTTTAAAAAGATGTCCTCAATTTCCGTGGCAGTGTAACCTACAGCAAGCAGTCCGGCTATCACAGAGCCAACAGATGAGCCGGCAAGAGTTTTGGGATTTATGCCAAGTTCCTCCATTGCCTTTGCTGTTCCAGCGTAAGCCGCACCTCTTATGGCACCGCCGCCAAATAAGCATGTATATTCAAGTGATTTTTGGTTTTCCATAAAACAATTATATCACTAATTCTTAATTATGTCTTGATTAAATACAAAAACACAGCCAACTTTATATTTGACTGTGTTTTTAAACCTTTTTATTATCTTATAAGTTATGCTGCAATTTCACCTTTGATTTCACGAATCAAGTATTCTGCTACCCATTCAAAATCTTTATTTTGTTTTGCTGCATTTTCAAGATATTTAATTGAAGCATCACCTAAGCGGATTAGTGTCATAGCTACAACCCCTCTTTTAATTCCTCTTACAACCTGAAGCTGGTCTACAAGCTGAGGAAGTGCTGAGGTTCCGCATTTTACCAACATATTTTCTACTTCGTTTTTAACTGTATTATCTGCATTTTCTAACTTTGTAAGAATTTCTTTTACTGATTCCATGATAATCTCCAATTTCTTTTCTTAACTATATTATTATTATAGTCGAAAATTGAGCTTATCCGGATTTCCTTACATAATCTTTATATCTTTATATAAAATATTAAGATTTATCTAAAACACTTGGTTTAGCTGAAGTATTTAAAATGTCTTTCTACGTTCTTATCCAAAGCTGATTTTATTGAATCATATTCGGTTTGAAGGGCTTCATGTTCTGTATCTATATCCTTCAATTCTAAGTCATACAATTTATCTTTTGCTTGAATTTTGTTTGTTTCACGGGTATATTCTGCTTCAGCCTGGGTAATTAGCAAATCTATTGTATCTTCTGTTATATCACTACAATTTGAATACATTGTAGATACCCATTGAGATTCATCATCTACCTGAATCATGCTTAATAAGCCGCTTTCAAACGCATACTGAATCCAATCGGCACTTTTTGCAAGTTCTGCTGATATTTCTTGATATCCGTCTTCATTCATTTTATTAAAGATATTTGTATACCATTGAGCCTTTGCTTCTGCGTTTTCATCCGGATTGTTTTTGTCAATCCATGTATATTTTGGTGCTCCAAATTGATCTATCATTTGTTCTATCAAATATACATCAAGAACCGCTTCAAAGTTTGTTTGATACTCAACAGGTTGAGTAACTTCGCCAATAACCTGCTCAATTGTTACAGTGGTTGTACTGTCAAGATTTGTTGTCGGAATACCGCTTTCGTTTATAATCCAGTACATATCGTCAAGGTTATCGTAATTTTCTGGCCCGATATCCTTACCAAAAATGAACATTGATAACTGTTTTGCTGCTGTTTCATAAGCTGCTTTTTCTGTTGGCGCTAAGGCTGAGAATTTGTCTCTATCCATTTGCGAAAGAATGTTTTGATTAAAATATTTGTATATATATTTAACTTGTTCGGCAACTTTTTCTTTTGACGCATTTTCTTGAATTTCAGCAGTTTTATTATCCAAATTGAATGTACAAGTACCGCTTCCTGTTGATGTTGTACCGTCACCATTATCTTCGGTATAAGTATATGTGAAAGTATAGGTAGAACCCGAACCGGTTACTGCGCCACAAGAATAGGTTATACCCTCTTCAGATGGCCCGGTAGCTGTATATGCACCGGTATTCTCATCTTTTGTAATTGTGAAAATTCCGTCTATACTGTATGGCCCAGGATCTGTTCCTGTGATACCAACTTGGTTTGTTATTACAGCACCGCTTCCGTTAAATGATATTGAGTCATTTAGTAAATAGTCCATGTTTTCATAGAATATTGATGGTTCAACTGTCCCGTCTGGTTTTTTTATTTGCGTATCAATATATTTATTTGACACTAATTCGCCAAACATTGTTTTGAGGTAATTCAAAGCCTCTTGAGAGCCTGATATCTGGTCTGTCTTGGTTCCGCCAACGACATCATTATACATGTCTTCGTATGGTGTTGTGAAACCTTGTGGTTTGTAGCCATATAGATAATTTTTCATCTCTTTGACTACGGCACTTGTATATGCTTCATCTGCCTTTGTATAATCACTGAGCAATCTTTCATAAACACCTATTTCTGTAGATGTTTTTGACATTTCATATCCGTAATGATAACCGCTAATTCTGTCTCCGTTTTCATCATATTCTATATCACCTTCATATCTGGCTCTCATATCTTCACTAAGCCCGTTTGTATCCCAATATGAAGTGTCATCTTTTTCCAAACCATAAAGTTTTAAAAATTCTGTTAACGCATCAGTATCTTCATTAGCTTCTGCTGCTGCTAGTGCTTGTTCGTATTTTGCAGCTTCTAGCTCTGTCACAACCATTTCTCCTGATTTATTTATCAATCCGTATTGGTTGTTATAAGAGCTGTATGCTGTCAAACTGTTATAAGTTAATTGCTGATAAAGATCATTTCCTTGGAAATCTTTATTTGACATCATTAATTGTGTCTGATTTAAGGCATTAATATATTTTTCGCTTGCCTTTGACGAATCTTCGGTAAGACGTATTTTAGCATTGTTAATCAACTGCGCCCGTAATTCGTTATCCGACATACGGGAGGTTATTGATAATAATCTGGCTTGTGATGCTGCCATTCCCATAGTTTTACGCCTTTTCCTTTCGAGTTAGTACTATTCTTATCTTAGGTATCGGCTCTATTTGGCAGTTTCTTTAATAATTATAAACTTTTTATTACAATTTGTTACAATTTTAATAATGCACTTTTTAGTCTGTTCAGTTTTTTTATATCAGTACCTATTCCGCATAGTAAAAGTGACGAAATTGTATTATTTCGCTCATCTTCTATACCGTATTTTTCATACAAAATTGACGAAAGTTCTTCACCTGAATATTTTTCTGACTTTATTAAAAGTTTGGTTATATCATCTCCGCCAAAAGTTATATTTTTGCATGCGCTTTTCAAATCTTCAATTTGGTTTATTAATTCAGTTAATTTCCGTTTTCCCTGTCGGCTGTTAAGATAATTTATATTTGCTTCTATTGTTGCTAACAAGGGATATGATGGAGATGTTGTATTTATCATCTTTAAGGCTTTTTCAGGATTTATTTCACAGTTTGAATGCAAAAGTGCAGTAGGGTTAAGTCCTCCTGCGGTTTTGTGCAATGATTGAACCGTAAAATCCGATATTTTTACTGCGCTTTGAGGAAGTTTATCCGAAAACGGGTATAATGCGCCATGTGCTTCATCAACAATCAACTTTGCTCCATATTTATGACAAACATCCGTAATCTCGGCAATATCAGAAGCATACCCTTCATAAGTCGGAGAAGTTATTATAACGGCTCTGATTTTATATTTTTTTAAATACGGCTCAAGATTTTCTGCTGAATTTCTGCCATATACTCCATACTCATCTATTATTGGAAGTTTATAAAATATCGGATTGCAGCCTGCAAGTTTCACAGCATTAGCATGACTCGGATGGGCGTCTTCATGCAATAAAACATTTTCGCCTCTGTTTGTCGCGGCAATTACAGACGCTATTACTCCGCTTGAGGAGCCGTTCGTCAAAAATAAGGTATAATTTACGTCATATATCTTAGCTGCTTGCTCTTGGGCTTTTATTAGGGCATCTTCAGGATTATGCGTATCGGTTTCTGAAATATCAAATTTGTAAAATTGCCTGAACTTATTAACTATAAAAAATTTCTGCCCGTGCGACGGAGTCGTAAATAAAGCGTTTCTTGTTTTTTTTCGAAATAATGACAATAAACTCAAGAAATTAGCCTCTATTTATTTGCAATTTCCAAGCTGCGCTTTGAACAATACTGTATTATAGTAAGCTTTATCTTATTATCAGTGAACTTGAATTCACCTGAAAGAGTGTAGGCACTGTCTTCGCCATTTAAGTTTTTTTCTATTCTTATCGGTGAAAAAATACAATCCACACTTATCTCGTCTGACAATGGCAGCGTAATATTGTATTCTTTGTCTATATCAATGCTGCTGTTTGTTACAAACTTCATACCGCCTGCTGAAATATCAAGGGTTGAAATATCGTAAGAAGTTTCGCCGCAAGTTAGTTTTAAATCATGCATATATTTAATACGCGTAAAACGTCTTCTTTGAAGAAATTTATGCTTTGCAGGGCTTGCAATGGTAACTCTTTTGCCATCTATATCCTTTGCATAAGAATCAAAATATAAAATCCCGTTTGATGTTTGCGTATAAAACTCGCAATAGTTGCTTTTTAAAACACCTTTCGGATCATAGTCAAGCTCTATTGTAAAATTATCAGGCTGCACATCAACGATAGTTCCCTTATTTGCATTTCTAAAGTCATAAGTAACCATTGTTATACGTTGATTGTTCTCTATTAATTCTCTCATTTATTTACCCTTTCAAAGCTATTATCTAAAGCAATAATACTCTATTTCCTTAAAAATTGCAAAAATATTAACAATTTGTAAAAGAAAAGCCCCTGTTAAGGGGCATAAACTGAGCAATCAGAAGAGTTGAGGATTTACATAATTATCATACATTTTTTTTAACCGGTATTCATTGCAGAAATCTGCTATTTTTAACATAAAAAAATAGCCCCAAAGTTTATGAGGCTATTTTCTTAGTTAAAATTTAAATATACATTACTCCTTCAGGAATGACTCGTAATTTCTTGCCAGAAGATGAGTATTAACCTGATTGATAAGGTCAAGCGCAACACCTACCATGATTATTAAAGACGTCGCACCGATACCTTGAAGAGTTTTGATATTTGTAACGTAACTTGCAAATGATGGAACCAAAGCTATTACACCAAGTCCGATTGCACCGATAAAAGTTGTTTTTGATAAAATCTTATCTAATGCATCTGCTGTCGGTTTGCCTGGTTTTACACCCGGAATTGATGAACCGTATTTTTTAAGATTGTTTGCAATATCTTTAGGCTGCATATTCGGCATAATCGAAGCATAAAAGAAGGTTAATGCGACGATTAATGCAAAATACAAACCGTAATATACAATTCCGTCCGGGCTCATTATGGTCGTTAATTTAACCACAAAGTTCTTTACTGCCACTGAATTAAAGTTAGCTTGTCCGACTAAACTTAAAACAGTTGACGGGAACAATAATATTGCAATCGCAAAGATTATCGGCATAACGCCGCCCGGATTGAGTTTAAACGGAATATATGAATTCATTCCGCCGTAAACTTTGTTTCCTACCTGTCGTTTCGGGTTGACAATTATGACTTTTCTTACAGCTTCCTGCATTATAACTATGAAAATCATTGTTATAAAGAAAATTATCAATAATCCTATCAAGCCCATCAACATCGGTGTACTTTTTTGAACCATCTCAAATGTCCTTGAGGCATATACCGGAATCCCCGATAAAATACCCACAAAGATTATTAATGAACCTCCGTTACCGATTCCTTTTTCGGTTATCAGCTCGGAAATCCACATTATAAGTACAGAACCCGCTGTAAGTACGGTTATTGAACTGATATAAAACATTAAATGGTTTACATCCGGCGCAATTGCTCCCGGCAGATGCCTCATAAATAACATAAATATTATTGATTGAAACACTGCTAAAACTACCGTAAATACTCGGGTATACTGTGATAATTTACGTCTGCCTGCTTCACCTTCTTCTTTCTGAAGTTTTTCCAATGAAGGAATTACAACAGAAACAAGCTGCATGATGATTGATGCCGTAATGAAAGGGCCGATACCAAGCGCAAATATTGATACTTTTCCTAAAGCTCCGCCGGAAAATAAATCTAAAAATCCGATAATATTATTCCCCTGCGCAATATTTGAAAACACTTGGTTATTAATACCATATAAAGGCATTTGAACACCAAATCTGAATGCGGCTATCATTAAAAATGTAAAAATGATTTTCTGCTTCAAGCCTGAAGCCTGCCACATTGACATCAAATCTTCGGTAGAAGGCATTTTCATTCCTTGTGCCATTATACTAACTCAACCTTTCCGCCTGCTTTTTCTATTTTTTCTTTTGCTGATGGTGTTACGTAATTTGCTTTTACCGTAATAGCTGCACTAATTTCGCCATTACCTAATATTCTCAACAAATCTGCTGACGGATGTGCTTTTCCTGCTTCTTTTAATGCTGCAAGAGTAACTTCTTTAAGACCGAGTTGAGCTAATCTGCCAACGTTAATTTCTGCTGAAACCGGCTTTTTGTATACTTGGAAGCCTTTTAATTTAGGCAATCTTCTGTATGATGGCATCTGTCCGCCTTCAAATCCTCTTTTAGATGAGCTTCCTGATCTCTGGCCTTCTCCGTTATGACCGCGGCATGATGTTTTTCCTCTGCCTGATGAACGGCCTCTGCCTACTCTTTTAATTTTGTGGGTTGAACCTTCTGCAGGTTGTAAATTTTCTAATGTTATTGTATCTGTCATTTTTCTTTTCCTTTATTTTATTTGTGTACCGCTCGCGTGAACTTACGCAGTATTGTTATTCCGCTACTTCCAATAAATGCGGAACTTTGTTTACCATTCCTCTGATTGTTGCGCTGTCTAAGTGTTCAACAACCTGGTCTTTTTTCGTAATGCCTAAACCTCTTACTACTTTTTTCTGTGCTTCTGATGCACCGATTAGGCTTTTTACTAATTTAATTTTAATTTTTTTATCTGCCATTTTGATTATTCCTTTTATCTTTATAATTATTACTAAAATTCTTTTAACAATTAACCGTCAGGTTAGTTTAAAAGTTCAGCCATTGTTAAACCACGTTTTTTAGCAACATCACTGAACGGTGTTAAAGCTTTTAACGCTGCTATTGTTGCATTTGCTGCGTTTAGAGGTGATTTTGAACCGAGTGATTTTGAAAGTATGTTTTCAATACCAGCAAGTTCTAATACTGAACGAACTGCACCGCCTGCAATAATACCTGTACCTTGTGATGCAGGTCTTAACATTACTGCACCTGCTCCTGAACGTCCTGTTATCGGATGAGGAATTGTTGTTTTAAAGATTGGTACTGTTATTAGGTTCTTGCGGCCGTCTGCTATTGCTTTTTGTATTGCAATAATTACTTCTGCAGCTTTTGCACAACCTACACCTACCTGACCTTTTTGGTTGCCGACAATTACTATTGCACGGAAGCTTAATTTCTTACCGCCTTTTACAACCTTGGTTACACGGCTGATTTGAACTACTCTTTCCGTCCATTCGCTTTGCGGTTTTTCTTCCACTGTTTCTATTTTCTGTTTTCTGCCGCGGCCTTTTCTGCCTCTTGCCGGTTTTTCTTCTTCAACTGTTTCTTCTGTCTCAACTGCTTCTTCCGTAATTTCTTCAATTACTTCTGAAGAAAGTTCTTCTTTGTTTTCTAAATCCATTGATTTTTACCTTTCGTTTTCTTTAATAAACAAATTTTTGATATTTTTTCGAATATGCCAAAATAAAGCCTTTTAAAGCTATTGGAATTCATATTCGTGAGTAACTTTTCTGACAAATTGATTCTAACATTAAAAAAAAATTAAATCAAGTGTTTTTACTCTTTATTTAAGCATCCTGTTACAGTGCGAACGCATCTTACACCAAGAAGTTTTATACTATCAGCATAAGCATTCGTCATACCGTTTATAAAATTAGCGCTATAGTGGCCGTTTCGGTCATAGCGGTCTTTCAGCCAGTAATTCCCATATCTGAAAACCTTTTCATCCAAAAATAAAAGATCACTGTTTGCATTGCAAAAGTAATTTACTTGCTTTGAGGGTAAAAGACAATTTTCTTCTAAATTATGGCAGGATTTAATAAAAGTAGTTTTATCTTTAATTATGTGATTATTTAAAACCATTGCAATCTTGCAGTTTGCAGAGGCTCTCCACATCTCCCAGGCTTGCTCACGGGTCGGCAGCTCCATTCCGCGCGAATTACAATAGTATTCGGCTGACTCAAAATCCATCGGACCTGCATTAGTGTCATCAACATAAAAACTGTCATTCAAAAGGGTCATACCGGATCCATTTGTATTTTTAAAACTGTCTATGGGCTCAAACTCTCCTGTTGTTGAAAACATCAACAATATTAAGGCTAAACTAAGCAAGCCGATGATTAAAGTATTTTTTTCGCTATCTTTCATAATCTTATTTTAGTACACTTTCAAGAGTTTCAATCATACAATTTTTGTATCTTTCGCAAGCTTCTTTTGTCTTTCCTTCAAATCTCAACGTAAACACAGGTTCGGTATTACTTTGTCTTATAAGTGCAAAACCGCCGTCAAAGACTATCCGCATTCCGTCAAGTGTTATTATGTCTTTAATGGGGCTGCCAAAAAGATTTGAGTTATTTTCTACACAATGTTTAAATTTTTCAAGTGTTTCTTTTTTCTTATCGTTCGGGCAGGGAAATCTTACTTCGTCTGATGAACAAACAGCATCAAAGGGTTTTAGCATATCTTGAAGCTTAAATTCAGCATTTTTCTTTTTATTTTTTGAAATAATTTCGATAATTCTGCATCCGGCATAAATTGCGTCGTCAAACCCGTAATAGCGGTCTTTAAAGAATGTATGCCCGCTCATCTCACCTGCCAGAAGCGCATTTGTTTCTTTCATTTTGTCTTTAATATACCCGTGGCCGGTTTTGCACATAACAGCATGCCCGCCTTCGTTATTTATGGTATCAAAGAGAACTTGAGAACACTTAACTTCACTTACAACAGTAAGTTTACTCCTGTCATCAATAGTATTTAGCAAATCTTGTGCGTAAATCAGCAGAAGCTTGTCGCCTGTCAAAGGTTCTCCTTCATTTGTAATAACGCCAATTCTGTCACTGTCACCGTCATAGGCAATTCCGACATCGGCTTTATTTTCAACGACTGTTTCTTCTATAACTTTTAAAGTTTTCAAATCACTGGGATTCGGGTGATGGTTCGGGAAATTTCCGTCGGGAGCGGAGAAAAGCTCAATAACTTCACATCCTAATTCTTTATATAATTGAGGCCCGACAACTCCGCCAGTTGCATTTGCGCTGTCTACAACAACCTTTACCCCCTCGCCGATTTTGCCGAAGCGTTCTTTCATATCTTTTATGTAATTCGGGATTATATTATATTCAACAACTTTTCCTGATTTTTTAACCGGTGATTTATTTTCTAGCTCTTTAAAGGCATATTCTTTAACTTCTCTAATTTGAGCTTCATTCAAAGTTCTGCCGCCAAAAGTCATTTTTAAACCGTTGTATTCTTTTGGATTATGGCTTGCTGTAATTATCATTGCCGAAAAAACTTTTTTCCCTTCTGTAATTTCAGAAGGAATACCGACAACTTCACTGTAATATCCGATTGGAGTCGGTGCAAGGCCTAAATCAACAACATTTGCGCCGGTCGAAATTACACCGTCTGTCAAGGCTTTAGCAAGTACAGGCGAATGGGTTCTTGCATCTCTTGTTACGGTAACCCAAATTTCTTCTTCTTTTTTGGATGTAAGATTTTTTAAATATTCAACAAAGCCGCGCCCTGTTGCATAAAATATTTCTTCCGTTATATCCTCGCCGTAAATCCCTCTTATATCGTTCTTGCCAAAGGCATGTTCATATTTTTTCATAATATTTTTCTCCCCGAATATTTAAACTATAATAAATATAACATGGACATAAAGAATTTTATCACTGAATCGCTTAATAACCAAAAATTTGCGGGTTGGATTTTCGTTCTGCCGGCTTTGGTCGGAATTTTGATTTTTATTATTATTCCCGTAATCTGCTCTTTCGGCTTAAGCTTCACAAAATGGGATTTGATTAACCCGATAACTTTTGCGGGATTTAACAATTACCGAGAAATTTTTACCGAACCTTTGTTCTTTAAGATTTTGGTTAATACGTTTGTCTTTGCTATCTCTACATCAGTATTAGGCGTTATTATACCTTTAATTCTTGCGTGTATTCTTAATTCTAAAATCAGGGGTTCAGAGTTTTTTAAAACAGCATACTTCTTGCCCTTTATTACTCCTATGATTGTTATAGGTATTGTTTGGCAGTGGATTTTTGATCCTAATATCGGACTTTTGGCAAATGTCCTAAATTTACACATTAACTGGCTTTATGATACAAATTTTGCTATGCCTGCACTTATTATTGTAACGGTTTGGAAGCTTATCGGATACAATATGATTATATTTCTCTCCTCCCTAAGCGGAATCTCCAACAGTATGTTTGAAGCTGCTAAAATCGACGGAGCAAATTCTGTACAAACTTTCATTAATGTAACTGTCCCTCTTATGGCTCCTTCTATATTTTTTGTCGTGATTATAACTGCAATAAGTTCTTTTCAGGTATTTGACCTCATATACCTTATGACACAGGGCGGGCCTTTAGACAGCACTAATGTTCTTGTTTATGCTATTTACAAAAACGCTTTTGAATACTTTAACGTCGGAAAAGCAAGCGCCATTGCGTATGTTTTGTTCTTTATAATACTTGTCCTTACGCTTGTTCAGTGGAGTTTGCGCAAAAAAATTGTCTATAACGAAATTGATTAACCGAACAACTTTTTATATAAAACACTTGATTTGTCCTGCAAACTATTTAAAAGATTCATTGTAAATTCAACAGGATTCTTTGTTTTTGATGAGGTTTCTGTAATTATATATTTAATCCCGTTCTTTTCATACTTAATCTCTGTTTTTACAACATCAAGAGCTTTGCTGTAAAGATGTTTTATGTTGAATTTATAGTTTCCTACAGCTTTTACGGAATTATTAACCTGATCCATAAAGTTGCTGATACCATTTTCTTGCGCAAATTTGTTTACTTCAGCCGTCGCTTTTGAACTCATAAACCTTGATGTAAAGACGGGAGAGTTAAAATTATTGCCGATATCCATGGATGCCTCCTTGCTATTTCTTAAATCGCCTGAAAATTTATTTTTGCGTTTCTGAAGTAAATTTTTGTAAAAATTGAATTATTTTTTCTCAAGTATTTATGACTTTCTGCCGAAATACATTTTATTAGTTATGAGAGGGTTATGTATATGGATTTTGAAAACTTAAAAAACGAAAACATTATTATTGAAATAAGAGCTTTAATTGATCAAAGTATCGAAGATTTGGACGATATTGACAGCTATTGCGAATTTATGAGAGAAATGATTTTAAACACATCAGGATTAAACTAGCCTGTCAGGGATTGCGATAAAAATAAAAAAAGCTTAGTATGGCAATATTATGAAAATTGTTATACTTGGCGGAGTTGCGGCAGGCGCAAAGGCGGCTGCAAAAGCTAAGCGGCTTTTACCTGATGCAGAGATTAATTTATACACCGACGACACACACGTTTCTTATTCTGCGTGCGGGCTGCCTTATTTTATTGAGGGCAATTTTGAAGATTTCAGAATGCTTTTGGTAAGACTGCCCGAAGAATTTGAGAAAGACGGCATTCATATTCACCTGAAACATCGTGCGGCAAAGATTCTGCCTGCCTCAAAACAGGTTTTAATTGAGATTATGGGCGAAAATAGGGCATTTTTAACTGATTATGACAAGCTTATAATTGCAATCGGCGCATGTCCGATAATCCCTAAAATTAAAAATGTCGAACTGAAAAACGTTTTTACCGTAAGAAAAGTTGAAGACGGGATTGCGATTAAAGAAAAAGCGGAAAATTCTGAAAAAGCAGTTATTATAGGCGGCGGCTACATCGGAATAGAAATGCTTGAAGCGCTTGTTAAGCAAAATGTGCACACAACACTGATTGAATATGCACCGACGATTATGCAGAACTTTGATGACGATATGTCAGAACTTATCCTTAAGCAATTAAGAGAAATCTCATCTGACAGGTTTGAAATCCTAACATCAGAAATGGCGACTGAATTTTCTGGCGACAACAACGGTGTTAAACTTGTAAGAACAGGTTCCGGAAAAGAAATTGAGGCTGATTTTGTTGTAATTTGTGCAGGAGTAAAGCCTAATATTGAAATAGCAAAAGATGCAGGGATAATCTTAGGTGAAACAGGCGCAATAAAAGTTAATGAGAAAATGGAAACCAATATAAAAGACATTTATGCCTGCGGGGATTGCGTTGAAGAAAATTTGCTTATCACAAACACAAAAATCTGGATGCCATTAGGCACTAATGCAAACAAAGAAGGGAGAACAGCCGCAGTCAATGCTTGCGGCGGAAACGACAGGTTTGCGGGAGTTTTAGGTTCGGCCGTAACAAGATGTTTTTCGCTCAGTATGTCGATGACGGGGCTTACGGAAAAAAAGGCTTGCTCACTCGGTATTGAAACGATTTCCGCAACCGTAACAAAAAATGACAAAGTCGGTTATATGCCTGATGTAAATAATATAACTCTCAAGCTTATTGCAGAAAAAAATACAGGCAAGCTTCTCGGATGTCAGGCAATCGGCTCAGGCGATGCAGATAAGCGTGTTAATGCTGTAACCTCAGCTCTTCTTGCAGGATTAACAGCTGAAGAATTTTTACAAAATGATCTGACCTACGCTCCGCCGTTTTCGCCGACAATAGATCCGCTTCTTAATGCCGCACAAATTCTTGCTGAAAAAATTTACTCCTCAAAAGAATTATGATGTTTTTCAAGTTCAGCCAAATATTTTCCAAGCCCTACCCCCATTGCAAAACAGCTTGCTTGAACTCTGATTGCCCCTTGCGCCATAAAATCAGTCGAAATACAACGCCCTGCAACGTACAAATTATCAACATCTGTAGACATTAAGGATTCCAACGGAAGCTCATAATCTTTAACTACCCTTAGAGTAGACTTGTCCTTTTTATTGCTGTGAACATCAATCGGGTAATTGGAAACAACAACAGGATGCTCAAATTTCTTACCCGAAACTATGTCCTCAACACCATAAACATATTTTCCCTTAATTCGCCTTGAAACCCTCACCCCAAGGATATCCGCAATGTTTGATACATAAGCATTTTCAAATCCCGGAAAATAAGTCTTGCAAAATTCCGCAAGTCTTAATATACTCTGACGCCCGTCCTGCAAGGCTTTTGAAACATTTTTTACATTACTTGTATCTGTATGATCTATAATTCTCGGGCAGTTAAACGCAACAGCAGAAGGCATTCCAGCCACCGTAAATACTTGAAAATAGTTCCAATCTTGACTTTCTATAACACCTTTACGCTCAGCCTCTCTAAACAAAGGCGCTAAAGCCCATTTTGTACCTTTATCCCACGTGCAAGCAGTCGAAAGATGGACTTCACCGTCTATCTCCTCTACTGTTGTGACGTTTCGATCCTTATCATAACTTTTAAGCCACTCACCAAAGCGCTTTACATCAACTCCGCCCATTATAAACCTTAAACTTACAGGCTGCTGTTCCTCTTTTTTTTCTAAAAATTCGCAATTACAAAGTTTTCCAATTTCGCAATTTCCAGTCGCATCTACATAATACTTCGCCCCGATAGATACCGATAACTTTTTATCTTTATTTTCTAACTTATCGTTATATACAGATAACATTTCGTTTGATATTAGTAAAGCCTTAATCTGTTTGTCTTTAAGTATTACATCCTGTATATGAACGCTAAACAGCGCTTCCACAGAGGCTTTTCGCATAAGATTGTCAAGCGCAATCTTGGTAAGCTCAGGATTGAACCACCCTTGATTACCTAAATACGTCACCTGCCCGCCAAGTAACTTTAATTCAGCAGTCAAAGCATCGTAAAATTCTGTATTAATCTGATTTTCACCGCAATTCATAACCGGAACCACAAGCCCTGAGGTAATCGCACCACCAAGATGAATACTTTTTTCAAGAAGTAATACCTTTAAACCTGCCATCCCTGCCGAATAAGCCGCTGCACATCCTGCAGTTCCGCCACCAATTACTATTACATCATAGCTGCCCATATCAGTATTATAGAATTTTCTATATTTGATTGTAAAATATTTAATAATTTTTAACTATTTTAAAAGCCAAGATTGATAATAGCAAGGAGGGTGTTTACAAAAAGGACTTTGCGTTAATAGATCTCTATTATAATAAGGAACAACTTTTTTATAATTACTAAAATTGTTTACTCTATTATTATTTATATCAGCAAATGTAAAAATCCATCTGTCACGCCCAAATCTGTTCGGATTTGAATGACCATTTGTATCCACTAAAAATATATTTTCGGAATAATAATATGTACACCAACTTTGACCACTACCATCAATAAAACAGTAAGCTTGCCCCTCTCTAGGAGCACCGTTATCCATATCTATACCGTCTGAAGAATTCCCCGAAGTACATGCCCCCCCGCATATAGTATCACCTTTCTTCCAACAACGCTCTATATCTTCCTTTCCACAATCAAGCAGTAGCTTAAATTTGGACTTTAATATATTAAACTCTTCTGTTGTAGCATTTATTGAAAATTGTTCTGTTCTTGTAAATTCTTGATTTAATAATGCCTCTTGAAATACTTGTGATATTTCAGAATATACTTTTTTATATGCAGTTTTAAACTGTCTTTCCTGATAATTATTGATTAAACCCGGTAAAGTCATTGCTGCAACGATTCCAATTATCCCAATCGTTATCAAAACTTCAGCCATCGTAAACGCCTTTATTCTCATATTTCCTCCCGTTTTTTAAGTTATATTAATAAAAAATAGATTTATACATCTATTTATTGATAAATACATCTATTATTATAATACTCAACCTAATAATCGTCAATACAATCAATAATTTGTAAAATTTAGCAAGGAGCAATTATGACAGCCAGAGAATACGTTAAAATTTTACTTGCTAAAGAAGGGATAACGCTTAAAGAACCTGCAAGACTTGCAACAGAAAACAGCAACAAAAAGTATACACTTGATGGAGTTTCTCACAAAATGCGGCTTGGCACTTTAAGATTTGAAGATTTTGAATTGTTTGCAAAAATTTTAGGATATTCGATTGAATTGAAAAAAAATGATGATGCTGTATAGACATATAACTACTAGTTATATACCAATAAAATTTGCTTAAAACTTAGTTTTATAATCTTTTATAAATTTTGAACTTGATATTTTATCACTGTTTTTAACTTCAATTTCGTGAGAAGCGATAATCGCCTCATTAGAGCGGTTTAAATTTTCATCACGATAAAATATACCTGCACGAGAATTTATAAGCCCTAAATCGTATTCTGAAAGCTCATATTTTATAAGCGATTTATTTTTAGCAGCAACCGTCCCTGTGTATTTATCAATTTTGGGATTATAAATTTTACCGACGTAAAATCCTGCGTTTATCATGGCATTTCTGACTGCAGCGGAATTTGAATAAGTTAAAATCATTCCATCGTTATCCAAATGCTCAAAAAGCAGCTTAAAAAATTCCAACGACCAAAGCGCAGGACATTTAGCAGGCGTAAAAGCATCCAAAAATATCAAATTATAGATGTTTTTATCATTAATAAGAGAAATCCTTGCATCCTCGACTTCGGGTTCAAAAATAAAATCGTCTAAACACAAGGCGTTTAGTGCCTTTTTATAACGATTTGAAATATACCTATAATATATATTATGTAAGAACGCTTTTACTCTTGTTAACAAGCCATATTTACCCCGATTATTTTTAAAAAGCTTAAAAAGGGCTATAAATTTCTTATCGAAAAACGCCGAATATCTTTTTGAGGTTAAAATTTGCTCAAATTCAATGTCTTCGAATATTTCAGACATTTTCGCTATGATATTTTTAAAAATAAATAAATTTACATCATTTTTTAACTTGTATTTTTGCTCAAAATTGCCTTGTAAAAGTTTATTTATTTTTTCATAATTAAAATCTATACTATTGTATTTTTTATCCTCTTCCAAACCTTGTCTGAAAAACGGAGAAAAATAAAATAATTTTGCATCTGTATCAATCGCTTTTAAAAAAATTTTATTATTTTGAGCTTTGCTTGTAGAATTTTCTTTAGAAATATTATTTGAATATAACGCACCGTTATTTATTGCATCTTCATGAGTATTTTGCATCCGAAATTCTTCAGAAATATTATTGCCATATATCTTGTCGGTATAATTTGTGTTATTTGAATGTATCTCGCCGTTATATTGGTTATTTTCAATATTATCGGTATGTATCGGAACGTTATTTTGTTTTATTAAATTATTTTTTTTAATTTTTTTTAAATTTTTATTTTTAAAATTTATAATATTTTTTTCTAATAAAAAATTTAAAAAACTTTTTGTGTTGTATCCGATTCCGTAGCAAATATCGAGAACTTTAATTTGCGAATTATTTTGAAAATATTTCTCAAGCTCTGCGGGTATTACAAACTTTTCATAGGCTTCCGCTAAGGCGCCGTATGTAGAGTGGTAGATATCGTCAGCTTCAGGGCTAAAGAGTCCGACTGACCCGTCGTTGGTAAAATATGGGTGTATTTCATACATAAATCAATTATACAGCGCATTTAAGGGGGTTCAAGTTCTTCAAAAAACGCAATAATTGGTTGCTTTAATTGTTCAAAATTTCTCTTTGTGATAAGATTATTTTGGAAAATCTAAAGAGGAAATATGAAAGTAAGTGTGAAAGTGCCCGCAACAACGGCGAATTTAGGCCCGGGCTTTGATTGTATGGGAATGGCGCTTCCTATATATAATACGGTAACTATTGAGGAAACTGTTCTTCCCGGTACCGGAATAGAGATTAATGTAATATCAGAAGATGACAAAGCTGATGAGCTTTCGCTTGAGCATATACCGATGGACGAAAACAGTATAATATACAAAGCAGTAGAGCTTTTATACAACTCAATCGGGCAGACGCCAAGCGAATTAAAGATAACAATTCATACACAAATACCCGTAGCAAGAGGATTAGGCAGCAGTGCTTCAGTAATCGTCGGCGGACTTTTGGCAGCTAACGAGCTTCTCGGGCATCCTGCCGATGAAGCAGCTTTACTGTCAATAGCAACGGAAGTTGAAGGTCATCCGGATAACGTTACTCCTGCTATTGTCGGCGGACTTGTTATTACCTCAAGCGAAGAAGACGGAAGTATCGCTTACAGAAAACTTGAATGGCCTAAAGAATGGTCAATTACTGTTTGTATTCCTGAGTATGAGCTTGCAACGGACATATCTCGTTCTGTTTTGCCCAAAGAAGTCCCTATGCAGGACGCTGTGTTTAATGTTAAAAGAATGGGAATGTTTGTTCACGCAATTCATACTAAGGATTCTGCATTAATGAAACTTGCCCTGAAAGATAAGCTTCATCAGCCTTATAGAATGAAACTCGTGCCGGGACTTGAAAAAATTGCAGCTAACCTGAAACACGAAGAAAATGTTCTAGGCTGTGTTTTAAGCGGCGCAGGCCCTGCAATACTTGTTATCAGCGAAAAGAACAATCTCGATAAAATTAAATCAATCGTAAGAGATACTTGGAACGATTTAAATATAAAAGCAGAAATTATAACACTTCCGGTTGAAGAAAACGGCGCTGAAATAATTAAAATCGACTAATAACAAAAGAGAATGAAATTCCTGCCAAATAAGTAAATACTTATATAATAAAGGGAAAGTTTTTATGCATATAAGTATTTCTGATAACTGCACCGGATGCGGGGTGTGTTCCACAATAAATCCTGAAGTATTTGAAATTCGTAAAGCATTTGCAGTTCCAGACCACACAAAGGTAAGCGGAAACGAAGAAAGCTGTATGGATGCGGTTTTTAACTGCCCAGTCGGTGCAATTCATATTGATGAGTTTTAGCGGGTCATCAAATGAAGTTTAAAGATTAAAAAAGCCCCCTTGCCCTTAGGCAAGGGGGCTAAAATTTATTAACCTTGTCCCGAATACTGCGGGGTGAAGTCTTGTTGTGAAGATTTCGTCATGCTTTCTGCAGCTTTTTCTTGCTGTTCGATAAGCTGTATTCTCGATTCGATATTGGTTTTTCTGATTGTTAAGCTTTCTTCCAAACTCTTGAGCGGTTCCATTTTAGCTTCTTTATAGTTTTCAAAGTAATCAGCCCATACAGATTGAGCTTGTGCGTATCTGTATTGTGCCTGCTGCTGAGTATAACTAAACGCTTGCATTCCAGCTGAATCCATCCCTGTTAAAGTTGCAGGATTGTTCGGATCAACACCCGGATACTTATCTTGTAGAGTACTCCAAATACTATACTGTGTTTGCTGGCGCAAAGCAAGGTCTGCGCTTCTCTGCTGAGAAGTCAACATTTTTTCCATCTGGCCCATCTGTTTGGTAACCCGATTTAATTGCGACATAATGGAGGTCAACTGATGTTGCAGTTGAATTCGCATTCGCGCTGTTTGCATTTTTAGGTATGTACCAGTTAGGAAACCCATGTTTAACCTCGATTTTAGTCCTCGTTAAATATATAAAGTATATATTTATAGTAAAATTGACTTTATTACTAAATTAATTTACAAAACTTAATAAATTTGTTACATTTGCTATTAAATTTGTTTACAATTGAAAAAAAATTATTTTATTGATAAACTTTTAAAGTAAAAATTTTTGAGAGGGATAATATGATACCAAGATTTTTTTCAGTAAAAAATATAGCTTTTATCGCAGGAATTGTAGTGTTACTTTTAATTTTGCCCAAAATTTCGGGTATTGTACTACTGTTTTTTGCGGCTTACGTTCTTGCCTGCGCTATGGATCCTTTTGTTGTGAAATTGCAGTGTAAGCTTAAAAATAACCGGATTCTTGCTTCAGTTATAACTGTTTTTGGCGGTATTCTTGCTTTGTTTGCTCTGTTTGCACCGATTATTGCAATCGCTTATAAAGAAATAAAAACATTTATTAAAGTTTTTCCGGACAAAATTATGGATGCGGCGAATTATGTGACAACCTTAAAGATTTACGGACACAAAATTGCCGACCTTGTGAATTTTACATCAATTTTTGACACAAATCCTGACTTTGCCCAGAACCTGTTCAGCCAGTCATGGAATATTACAATAGGCGTTTTTCAGTTTTTTGTAGTGACAGTTGCTATAGGAATGATTATCTTCTACCTGCTTGTGGATAAAGAATATCTGGTGGAAAAATTTCTGGAACTTTTCCCGCAAAATCTTAAAGAACGTGCGGATTTTATATTTAATACAATTAGCAGCAAGGTCGGCGGATACGTAAGAGCGCAAATTCTTTCAATGCTGGCGATAGGTATTTTGCAGATGCTTGTACTTATGATGCTCGGTGTGGATTATGCACTTTTATTAGGCTTGATAACAGGTATTATGGATATTGTGCCGGTTTTGGGGCCTACAATCGCTCTTGTAGTAATCCTTCTGGTGGCTTATCCTGTAGGAATTGTAAAGTTTATCTTAATTCTTGTGACCTTCTTCCTGATTCAACAGGCGTCTAATATTATTGTCAGACCTTTACTGTTCGGCAAATTTATGAAACTTCACCCGCTTACAATATTCTTTGCATTATTTGTATGCGAACAATTTATGGGATTTTGGGGTGTAATCCTTTCTCCTGCAATTGCCTCAACAATCTGTGTTTTGATAGATGAGCTTTATATTAAACCGATTAACGAAAAAACAGAAACTGCTTCGGAGGGAAATGACTGAGTCTGATATTTACCTTTACGATAGGATAATCTCTAAAAACGCAAATTATACAATGTGGCTTGCATTTCCCGGCATAAAGTCATTTGCATTGTCTTCACTGGGCTTTTTGTGGATGTTTAAAGAAATTGACGAGATGCCTGATGTTAATATCGAAATGATATGCTCTGATACGGCAAAAACCTTATACAGAGAAGAAAATGTCGGTTTAATCGGATTTTCATTTACATTTGATACAGATTTTTTGACAATATTTTCAATGCTTGATAAGTATTCAATTCCTTTAAAGGCAAAAGACAGAGGAGAAGATTTCCCCTTAATCTTTGCCGGAGGTCCCGTTGTCAGTGCAAATCCCGTTCCTTATAAAGACTTTTTTGATTTTATTATTGTTGGCGACGGAGAAGATGTAAATTCCAAAGTTGTTGAAATTTGCAAGAATAATGAATTAAAACAAAAAAAATATATCTTAGAATGTCTTTCGGGATTAGAAGGAGTTTATGTTCCAAGTCTGGCTCAAGAGAAAGTTAAAAAGCTCACTAAACGCCTCGATAATTGCGTTTACACACCTATTATAAGCGAAGAAGCTTTTTTTAAGAATACATTTATAGCAGAGCTTGCCAGAGGCTGCGCAAATCGCTGCGGATTTTGTCTTGCCTCTTATATGAATCTTCCTTTAAGATGCGCACCTTATGATGATGTACTTGAAGCAGTAGAACTTGGGCTTAAATACACTGATAAAATAGCCCTTTTAGGCGCTCAAATAAGCGCTCATCCTAAATTTGAGGAACTATTCCAGATAATTGATGATAAAATTAAATCCGGTCAAAAAATCGAAATGAGCGTTTCTTCTCTAAGGGTAGATGCAATAAAGCCTGAAATAGTAAAAACCCTTGCGGATGCCGGCCAAAAGAATATTACACTTGCGATAGAAGCCGGCAGTGAAAGATTAAGAAGGGTTATAAACAAAAATCTTAAGGAAGAACAAATTATAAACGCAGTTGATATCGCTTCCTCCTGCGGGTTAAAAGGCATAAAATTTTACGGAATGCTGGGACTTCCGACAGAGACAGAGGAAGATATAAATGCACTAATATCGCTTGCAGACAAGATTAAAAAAGCACACAAGGGATTTGATATATCCTTTGGTTTTTCAAGCTTTGTACCGAAACCAAATACTCCATTCCAGTGGTTTGGCAGAGAAAGTACAAAATCTTTGGAAGCAAAATCCCAATATTTAAAGAAAGAAATGCACAAAATCGGAGTCAGTACAAACATTTCAAGTATAAAATGGGATTACTGGCAAGCCGTACTTTCAAGAGGAGATGAGAATTTTACCGATTTTCTTATGGATGTATACAAATCAGGCGGCAAGCTCGGCGACTTTAAAAAAGCAGCCCGCATAAATAAACTGAACACAGACTACTTCGCAACAGAAAATTGGGACTTAAATTCAGTTCTCCCGTGGGATTTCATTGAAGTTAAGCCCGGAAAAGAATTTCTGCAAGCCGAAAATAAACGACTTTTAGAGTTAAGCAAAATCTACAGCGGTGTGTAATCCGAATAAATCAAGCTTTTCCAGCTTTCAAAATAACTGATTTGAGTTGCGCTTCCGGTTTTTATATAAATTCTCGGCAGCGATGCAGCAGGAATGTTTAATGCATCGCATATTGCGGCTTTAATTACGTCAGGATGAGTTACTATAATAACTCTATTCTGAATATTATCCTCCACAATACGGTCAATAATACCGCTTATTCTTTTTACAAAATCACCGACAGACTCGGCATCCCCAGGAGTTGCAATTGAAGGGTTTGTCACTAAAACCTTAAATTCCTCAGGATACTTTTGCTCTATCTGCTCATAAGTTAAACCGTTAAAAGAACCGCACCTGCGCGGTGTTAAATCTTCAATAATTTCGTAGTTCTTTTTGTATAATTTTGCAATAACTTCGGCAGTCTGAAGGGTTCTTGTTGCAGCGGAAGAATAAATTTTATCATTCTTGATTGCCCTGCGTCGTAAATAATCCGTAATTTTTTCAACTTCTTCTTGTCCTGCGTCATTTAAGGGCGGATAGTTCAAAACGTCCGAAAATCTGCCTTCTTCAGAATATATAGTCGCACCGTGTGATATATAAGTTATTTTACATTTTCTGCTGAAATACATAATAATTGTCCTCTTAATCTTAATTTCTTAACAATTATATCATATAATCTTATTTTTTGTAGTATTATGAAGAAAACAAGGAGGAAAGCATGAGAGGAAAAGCCTTTAAATTCGGTGATAACATTTCAACAGACCACATTGCACCCGGGAGATTGTTTCATTTAAGATCAAATTTGGAAGAATTTGCAAAACACGTACTTGAAGATGCGGATGAGACATTTGCATCAAGGATGAGTAAAGGTGATTTTGTAGTTGCAGGAAACAATTTTGGGCTAGGATCTTCCCGTGAACATGCACCTCAAATTATAAAAATTGCAGGCGTCGGAGCTGTTATTGCTAAATCCTTCGCAAGAATTTTTTACAGAAATGCTATAAATATAGGACTTTTGGCAATCGAGTGCGACACCGACGCAATTGATGCAGGCGATGAACTGGACGTTGATATTGAAAAAGGAATTATTACAAACCTTACAAACGGTGCAGTAATTCAAATTGAACCGATTCCTCCTGTTATGCGCAAAATGCTCTCAGACGGCGGGCTTGTCGAACATATTAAAAAACACGGCGACTTTAAGCTTAATGATTAATTACCAAAGTTTGTAATCATCAAGTAGTTTTTTGGCCTTATCCACATCTCTTTTGTCCAAAATTACGTATTCGTTAGTTTTGTTGTTTATTATACAAAAGGTTTTTGCGCATTCTTTATAGAATGCTTTAACAGCATCAATTCTTGCTTTCTGTTCGGTCATTTGCTTTTTATGCTTTCTTGAATCGTCATCTTTTGGAACATAATTTGCAGCTTCTACATTTTTCAAAACATTTTTTTCATAGAAATTTGCGCCATAATCCGTCACAAATTTATTCTTGTAATTTCCGTCAGTTCTAACTTCCTTAAGGTAAGCGTCAATTGATTTATGAAAAGCTTCACTGTCTGACGGAAGCGTTGAACCGGGTTTGAACTGATAAAACACGGATTTTTTATGTGGATTCAAAAAAAGATAATCATAAAAACTGTTTTCCTTTGAACCTGCCAAAACATCCTCCGGAATAGGCTTTGGCAAATATTCAGGAATATATTCATAAATATTCGGATCTCCGACAACGACTTTTTTAATGTGAATAGTCGGCGGAAGCTCTTTTTCTTTTTCAGCCTTATAATCATCAGACATTATGAATAATGCATATAACCAAAACCCAAGTAACAGTAGTATTATTGATAAATAAACTTTAATTTTAAATTTCATCTGAAATCTCCATATAAATAATATATATTATAACCTTTTATAAGTGATATTTCAAGATTCTTAATGAAAAAATTAAGCTGACTTGACATAAGAGCCTGTTTGAATTTAAATAGCAATAGACAATAGCCGGAATTTTCGTGCTGGAATATTCGGCTGTCAGGCAAAAATAGGACGTAGGGACAGCACTTTAAAAGTCCGGCAGTCCCGTCATAGCCGGAATGCGTAAGGGTTTCAGGATATGATTTTGCCGAAATAATGTACTTAATAAAAGGAGAAAACAATGCCTACAATTAACCAGCTTGTACGTCGTGAACGTAAAAAGCTTACAGACAAAACAAAATCTCCGGCTTTGATGGATTGCCCGCAAAGACGCGGAGTTTGCACTAGGGTTTACACAACTACCCCTAAAAAACCGAACTCAGCTTTGAGAAAAGTTGCCAGAGTTCGTTTGACCAACGGATTTGAAGTTACTTCATATATTCCGGGTATCGGCCACAACCTTCAGGAGCACAGTGTTGTTCTTATCAGAGGCGGAAGGGTTAAAGACCTTCCTGGTGTTCGTTACCACATTGTAAGAGGCACTCTTGATACTGCTGGTGTTGCTAACAGAACTCAGAGCAGATCTAAATACGGTGCTAAAAAGAATGCGAAAAATGCAAAAGGAGGTAAGAAGTAATGTCTAGACGTTCTAAACCTGCAAAACGTGTTCCGTTAGCAGATCCGGTATATAACAGCGTTGACGTTTCTAAATTTATCAATAGAATTATGAGACGCGGTAAAAAATCTTTAGCTGAAAAGATTTTCTATTCAGTTATGGAAAGAATTAAAGAAAGAACTAATCAGGATCCTATGGAAGTTTTCCAAAAAGGTCTTACAAATGCTACTCCGCTTCTTGAAGTTAAAGCAAGACGTATCGGTGGTTCTACTTACCAGGTTCCGATTGAAGTTAAAGCAGACAGAGGTTTTGCACTTTCTTCAAGCTGGATTATCGATTTTGCTAAAAAACGCGGCGGTAAATCTATTATTGAAAAATTGACAAACGAAATCATTGACGCTTCAAACGGTACAGGTTCAGCTTGCAAAAAGCGTGAAGATACCCACAAAATGGCTGAAGCTAACAAAGCGTTTGCTCATTACAGATATTAATATTTTTGATATCATATTTAAAAATCCCGTCTTTATGGCGGGATTTTTTGTATTTAAACTTTTCTCAAATTTATAAATCATATATTATTTTTAAGTCATCTTCAGGATTTAAGGCCTGATATATTCCGTAGAAATTTTTCATCGCGCTTTGAATACTTGGGTTTATAACAAAGGGCGGACATTTTGTTAAAAATATATTCTTAGCACCTGCGTTATGAAGATTTATAATGTAAGAAATTGAACTCGGGTCACATTTTGTGAGAAAAAATGAAAGCCGATTTGAAGTTATATCAATTTTAGTGAATATTTTATCAATCACATCAGCAATCAGAGGAAGATTATTCCCTAGATTTATATGCAGCTCATTATCTTTGCCGCTGTTGTGAGAAAAAGTGATGACAAAAGTTTTCGGTTTTAAAAGTTTAAAAAGTTTTTTAAAATATTCGTCTTGAACACCCGAAAAATCAGACCTGCCGACAATTAGAAGATTTTCGATTTCTAAAGTTTTGAATTTTTCTGAAATCTCATCTAATTGATTTTCAAGTTCAAAATCGTCGTAACCGACAGTGATTGAGGGCATTTCTTTCCCTTTTGTAAACCCTTTTGCCTCAAGCGATGCTTTAATAAGAGGGGTATAGTCATTATTTTTTATTTTCAAAACCCCTGTTGGCGGAATATCTTCACCTGAAAACAGTTTTCCGCGATAGAGGTAATCAACATTCGGAAAAGTGTTTTTAGTAAGAAGAATTGCGCCGGGAAATGTCGCAAAATCTACTATACAATTGGTATAACAACTGCCGTATTGACCTTTTAAGTTTGAAAATTCTTCAAATCGTTTAAAAGCGTGTGCTGTCAAAAGATCCGAATGGGTATAAACATCAACATCAAAATCCATTGAGCTTTTTAAAACATCATAAAGGTTTTGAAAATTCGAACCCGAAACAAGAATCGCTTTTGCAGGTTTTGTGGAGCGTGAAACGGATTTTTTCATAACAGGTCCGAATTTTTCCTTCTGGGCTGAAAAAATCATTTTTACAATTTCCAAATTATTTTCAGACAAAGAAGTTATCTTTTGTTTTAATTTTTGCAGTGCAACACGCTGAAAGTTTAAAATATTTAACCCTTCCAGCATGTTTTTCAAAATATCAGAATCTGATTTATCAAACTCTTTAAGCTTTGAAAGGTTTGTGCAAATACTTTTTATAACCAGAATTAAGATTTCCTTAAGTGTTTTCTGCCTTAAAGAGAGCTTTTTGTAATTTTCAAGAAATACTTTTTCTCCGGCGCGTATTATTTCATTCAAAGTCATCTCAGGACTAAGCTTTAATGACAATTTTAAATCTTCGCATTTTATATTCTTAAGAGTACAAAAATTCTGATATTCTTTTCTGGCATACAAAAGTTTGGAATAAATCTTGCTTATTATATCAAGAAGCTGTTCATGAGAATATTCAGAAGTTGATATAAGTGAAATTACACCGCTCATAACAATTTCTTTATTCTCAAAGTATGCCATATTAAGTTCTTCTGCTTTTAATTCATAAAAAGCCAACTGGCATGTAAACATAAGAATAACTTCTTGAATTGCGCGGATTTCAGGCGATATTGCACAATTTCCCCTTGCCACGCAATCATTATAATCAGTTCCTTCGGCATTATATTTATTGAAAAACATATTACTCCTTCATGCTATTTCTGAAATAATCTATAATATCATCTGATTCATACATTCTGACACCATTTTTTTCGTCATCAAGAAAAGGAACCTGTGATTTGCCGCCGATTTTCATGAGATTATCATAATTCTCCGGTTCTGAGATATTAAACTTGTTGTATTCAATATCGTTCTCATTCAGAAAATCCATAACTTTTCTGCAATACGGGCAAGATTCCAGAATATATAAATCAGGCATTTGCACTCCTTTTAGTTAACTCATCGTATATTTATTTTATAAAATGAAACAAATTTTATATTCTCTTAGCGGGTTACTTGATTGCATATATATAATTTTGTTATAAAATTTAAAGTATGGAGAGAAAAAACATACTAGTTGTATTTGGGACACGTCCGGAGGTTATCAAACTTGCTCCGGTAATTCTTGAACTAAGAAAACATCCCGATAAATATAATGTAATCGTTTGCAACACAGAGCAGCAAAAAGAGCTTTCAAATCAGACGCTTTCTTATTTTAATTTGAAAGCAGACATAAATCTTGATTGCATGAAACCAAATCAATCGCTTTTGGAAATTCAGACCAGAATTCTTACAGCCTTAAACGGGGTTTTCAGCTCAAATAAAATAGATGCAACAATTGTACAGGGCGATACAATGACGGTTTTGTGCGGAGCGTTGGCAAGTTTTTATAATAAAATTCCTGTTTTCCACGTGGAAGCAGGATTAAGATCTTATGACATTTACGAACCGTTTCCCGAAGAAGTTATGCGCCAAATGACGTCAAGAGTTACGGCTTTAAACTTTGCGCCAACCGCAAAAAATAAAGAAGCTCTTTTGAAAGAAAACATTTCTGAGGATACAATTTTTGTGACCGGAAACACCGTTATAGACGCTCTTTTCTGTCTGTCAGATAAGACTCTTGCCGATAGCGCTGACTTTTTTAAAGCTAACAATATTGAAATTAATGACAAATTAGTGCTTATAACCGCACACAGACGCGAAAACCACGGCGAAAGAATTGACAGAATTATTTCGGCAATAGAATTTCTTGCTAAAAAATATTCTGATCACACGTTTGTAATTCCGGTTCACCCGAATCCGAATGTTAAAGACAAAATTTACATGGCGCTTGAAAATTACAGTAATATTAAACTTTTAACGCCATTGGATTACCCGAATCTTGTTTACTTAATGAAAAATGCTAAGCTTATCTTGACAGACTCAGGCGGCATCCAAGAAGAAGCACCCTCTTTCGGCTGCCCGACGCTGGTTATGCGCTATGAAACGGAACGTCAAGAAGGCATAGATGCAGGAGTTTCTACTCTTGTAGGCGCTGATTATGACAAAATTCTGGAACATAGCAAAAATGTTCTTTCAAATTCGTTTACATCCACAAGGCTAAAAGCCGTCAACCCTTACGGCGACGGCAAAGCTGCACAGAAAATTGAAGGGATTATCTTTAATTATTTCAGCCTTAGCTAAACCTGCATTTTGCTCATAAAATAAAACTCTGAAAGAACTTCAACACTTACCTCTAAAGTTAATCGGGTAAAAAGTCGGATTATCTTTTACATTTTTAGACTCATTGCAAAAATTGTTCTTTTGCACAGCCTGCTGACTATTTCATAGACATTTTTTGCAAGCTTCTTATTGTAGCAGCATTTTTTGTAATATTTGCAATTCTTGCCTTTGCAAGATTTTCCTTAATTTTGCTGTCTATTTTGGCTGAAGTTATTATATTTGACTTGTATTCTTTGTAAAACTTGATTTCACGTTCTGTAAGATCATTTTCATAAGTTACGCGGGCATCTTTTTCCGCAGATTTCTTGAAGCTTCCTGCCATCGCAAATACCAAAACAAATGCAGCAGCAATCCACCCTACCTGATTACGTGAAATTCCGTCTCCTACAACCACTGGCGGCGCTGCCGGTGTATCAAAAATTACATCTGCCTTAGCGGCTTTTGGGGCTTCTATATATATATTTACCCCATTGTTCGAAGTATTTTCTACAATCACATTGTCTATGTTGTTTGCATTAACATACTTGGTATCCATATTTAAAGAAGTCGCTATGTTCTTTAATTCCAGAACCAATACTCCGCTATCGTTAAATGATTTCTTTATACTTGCAACTCTGTCTGTGCGTAGAATTACATTATAACTGTCGTCCGATACACCTTCTATAATTATTGAATTTAAACTGTTATCCGAAGCAAAAGCAGCCGAAGATATCATTGATATAATTATAAAAAGGCTTAATATTATTTTCTTCATACTCTCTCAATATCTCCTTAGTCTGTTTTCACACTATAAGCATATATTTTCTAAAAACAAATAACATCAACCAATAGAGCGTATTTACTCCATCTATGGATTTATATTTGACAATACCTTATGTAAACAAATGTTACAAAAAAGGTGCATGCTGAAATCCAACAATTTTGTTTTTTTTTATATAAGTACCACGAGGCTTAAAGGAGTAAAAAATGACAAACAACATTTTCGCACGCACTTCACAACAAACATCAACACAAACTATTTCATCAAAGAAATCAGAAACTGCAGAAACAGCAGGCTCTTTAGCTCTTAAATCAGAAAAAAGTTATTTAGCAATGAATTCATACGATGCTGTTGTATTCAGCACACCACACGTAATAAATGTAGATTTTTCAAATTATTCAACAAGCGAAGCTGGCGCAGCTAACACAGGATTTTTAAGCAACTTTGCAAATGCAGTTGCTGTAATCGGCACAGATTGTGCCGGCGGATTCGTCGGTGCAGGCGCAGCCGGCGGATGCGCAAGCTCTGGTTCCTGCGGAGGCGGGGGCGGTGGCTTTACCTCATTTGTATAGGATTTAAATAGAAAAGTTTATGGTTTTATAATTGTGAGAAAATGTAGAAAAATAATTTAAGACGACGATTTCAAGTCGTCTTTTTTATTGTAAGGTACTTATTATGGATAAGAAATATTATGTTTATATGCTTTTGACGGAAGACAATACACTATATTGCGGCTTTACTGACGATGTTGAAAAAAGATTTGAGGCTCACAAGAACGGAGAAGGCGCAAAATATACTCGTGTTCATAAACCGATAAAAATTGTCTATTCAAAAGAATTCAACACTAAATCCGAAGCTATGAAAGAAGAATACCGAATTAAAAAACTTAAAAGAGCCGACAAATTAAAATTAATCAGCTAATCCTCTACCGTATCAGGTTCTTCAGCACCTGCCGAAACCGAACCCGATGAATTATTTTTTCTCTGCTCTCGTTCCAAACGCTTTTGTTCTCTTGCTTCCTGCCGTTCTTTGGCTTTTTGCTCCTTTTCCAATTGCTTTTGCTCAGCGTTTTCTAAAACTTCTTCCACTTTTTCAACAGCATCGTTTCTTGATGTTGAGCCTTGAACTTTTCCTCTTAAATCGTCTTTCTTTATCTCAAATTTTAACTCTTTATCGAGTTCTTTTAATTTTTGCTTGTATTCTTTCTCCAGAGCCTCAAGTTTTTCTTTTTCTTCTTTTTTCTTTTCCTTAGCATCAAGCTCATCAAGATATTTTTTATGTTTTTCTTCCTGCTCAATTATTACGGGCGGAACTACCCCCGAGCGAACCATTTTAACACCGTTCATGCTTATTTGAACTTTGTTTTTAGGATCAAGCGAAAGCAAAAGCGAACGTTCACCTTTTGAATCAACACTCCAATTTCCTAAAAAAACAGGGGTTGCACCTGTATAAGCAAATGCAGCTACTGCAATTCTGTCAGGATTATCTACTTCAAACCCGAGAGGATAAATATCCCATCTGAAATCGCTTAAATTCAGATTTTTGTATTCTTGCCAATAATATGTAATCGCATCACGAATTTCATTTAGCTTGTATGAAGTATTTGTCGAAAAATCATATACTATTGCATTTGTCTGCCAGATTCCGTCGGAATTACTTCCGATTTTTTCTTTTACAAGAAGCTTTGTACCGTCTATGTTGAAATCAATCGGAGTTAAAGTTCTGAATATACCGTATTCATCGGTTGATTTTTCGGTCGAAAGGATAGGCTCCTGATCTCTGTGCATTACGTTTGCTTTTTTTATTCTTGAAAGAGCATTTCCACTCTGCTCAAGCGGAATTACAAAAAGATCACAGGTAACTATATTTTCTTTGTGGTAATAATAAACCGACGGATAAACAAGAATTGAATAATCCGGAGATACTATTCCCTGTACATTCTGCTGCCTTCGTTCTTTGAAATAAACATTCAAGGAAATTTCCGGACTACCCGGCGGATCATTATAGCGAACAATTTCATAATCGTACTCAGGAACATATTTCATATCAGAAGCTTTTTCCGGCTTTGGAATCGGGATTTCTTCAAGTTTTTTATCTTTAGGCGCAGAGAGCATTTCGTATTCTTCCACCGTCATATAAGGATTTGGATGAAGCCTCAGTTTTTTGCGCCCGTACTCCTCCTCTAAATCATCCTTTTTAACTTTATTTAGATATTTTGCTTTTTGCGTTGCAGAATTATCCTCTTTCTTCCACGGAGCAGAAAATTCCATTTCATCAATACGATCTTTCAAATCTTCAAAAGACCAGGCATTCGCAGCTATTGGCACCATCAACAACAATGCGGCAGGTAAAAGCCTTTTCAACAACATTTAAACAAGCCCTTCCTTCATTGCAGTCGCAATAGCTTTGGCACGTGATCCTACATAAAGCTTCTGCAAAATACTGTGAACATGAGTTTTGGTTGTTGAAATTGTAATCACAAGCTTATCAGCAATTTGAGGATTAGTAAGCCCGTCCACAATCAATGCCAAAACCTCCATCTCTCTTTCGGTTAATCCGTATAAGTTTTTGCCTAATTTATAATTGATTTCACCACGCCTTTGCTGAGGCTGAGTATTTCTTCTTACGTTTGTTAAAACAACTTTAGCTATGGCAGGATCAAGCCAACCGGCCCCTTCGCTTACCGCCAAAACCGCAGACACTGTCTGCTCCGAAGTTGCGCCTTTTGTTATATAACCGTCGGCTCCCGCTTGAAATGAATCAAAGATATCATCCTCATCTTCTCTTGATGTGTACATCAAAACTTTAATCCTTGAATTGGCAAGTTTAATTTTTTTTGTAGCTTCAATCCCGTCAATAGTCGGAAGCCCGATATCCATTATTACAACATCAGGCTCTAATGATAATGCTTTATCTACACCCTCTTGACCGTCGGATGCCATATCTGCTATTTCTATATTCGGATTTTTGCTCAAGATTACCGAAAGCCCCATCCGTGCCATATCGTGATCTTCAACTATCAAAACCCTAACCATTTACAACCTGTCTTTCTTCGTTTGATTTTACAACATCTGTCAAAAGGAAGGTAAATTCACTTCCTTTATTTATTTTGCTTTCAACCCAAATTTTGCCGCCATGAGCCTCTATTATCTGACGTGAAAGGTAAAGCCCTAAGCCCGTTCCCGTTGATCTTTTACGGCTTGTCCCCTGTGAAAATCTAGTAAATAACTGCGGAATGTCAGATTTCGGTATGCCGTTTCCGTTATCCTCTACTGAAAAAATTAAATCGCCTGCTTGGGCTTTCAAAATTATTTTTATATGACCTTCTTTGTTCGTATAATTAACTGCATTCCCGCATAAATTCGTAATTACACGTTTTAATTCACCTTTGTCGGCTAAAATTTCAAGCCTTTCATCAAATTCGCACTCCAATTCAAGCGATATATTCTTACTTTTTGCAAGCGGCATTAATTCTTCAATGCACTGTTCCACAAGAGTTCTCGGAGCAAAAACCGTTTTGCAAAGCTCAAGCTTTCCGCTGTCAAACCTGTAAACTTCCAGTAACGCATTTACAAGCCCCAGCAAATCCTCATTACTTTGAAGCATCGTTGATAATAGCACTCTCTGCTTGTCATCCAAATCGCCCAATGAACCGTCCAGAAAGAATTTTAAAGTCTGAATTGCCGCAAGCAGCGGGGTTCTTAAATCGTGAGTCAGAGTTGCTATAAAATCATCTCTTAGACGTTCAGTCTCTTTTTGCGTTGTAACATCTCTTATTACACCTACATACTTTTCAGGTAAATCTCCGCTATCATCACTTATTGCCGCAAGATTTATTTCAACAGGAGTCATTGCCCCGCTTAAAGAATTAACAACCGAACAGTCTTTTAATAAAATCTCGGAATTGTCCGAATTTAACCCGAATAAACCGCCGTTATCAGAAATCATATCACGCTTGCAGCCTTTCACAAATTGAGTGAAAAGCTTTCCGATAATTGCTCCGCCGTCAACTCCGGTCATATTCTCACATGCCGGATTTATCTGCTCAATTTTGCCATCACTGTTTAGTATTATTATCCCGTCAGCGCAATGATTAATAATCCCGCTTAATTTCTGGTTTGCTTGAGATAAATCATGGGTTCTTTCGGCAACAAGTCTTTCCAAATCGTTGGAATAAATCTCTAGCTGCTTTTTAGCTTCTTCCAATTCAGATATTTTTTGTCTTAAATCACTTAAAAGATGACTTCTTTCAATACCGTTTCGGATATTCATTAACAAATCGTCGTTATCCCAAGGTTTTTCGATATACTTATAAAGCCCGACTTCATTAATGGCTCTGATTGCATTTTCCTTATCAGCATATCCCGTCAAAAGTATCATACTCGTTTCGGGATACATTTTCTTTGCTTCACGCAAAAACTCCAATCCGTTCATCTCAGGCATTAAAAAGTCCGAAATAATTAAATCTGGAGCTTCTTTCTTCATATATTCAAGAGCTTCTTTAGGCGAATTAAAAAACACACCGCCCTTTATTCCCTCGACTGCAAATAAAGTCCTGAATGCCGAGGTAACCATTTTTTCATCATCTACAACTATTATTCCGGAATTTTCCATAACATTTATATAATAAAGTATTTTGTCATTACAGACAAATAGGTTACAAATTCGCAATAATTAGATTTCGCACAATTGCACGACTTCTATATCTTGAGATAATTCGGCAAATGACATAACTCTTATATTATCAATATGCTTTGACAAAATATCAAACAGCGGTTTTCTTATTTTTGGAGAAACAAGAAGAACCAAATCTTCTCTATGTTCATCAAGTTCATTGAGCTTCTCCAATACGGAAGTTACCAGATTTTCAAGCTCTGAAGCTTCAAGCTTAATAAAATTACAAAAATCCGTCACGCATACAGAATTAAATAGCTTATTCTCCACCTCGTGACTTAACTCTGCCGTATACAAAACCGGTTTATTATCGGTTTTAATTGTGTATTTATCGCAAATTTGAGGAGCCATCTCTACTCTTAGGCGCTCTACTAATACATTCGGACTTGTATTTAATCTTGCTACTTCACAAAGCCTTTCGAAAATTAATATCACGTCTTTTATAGGTATTTCCTCCTGCACAAGCGCTACAAATATTCTCCTTAAATCCACAGCCGAAATCATTGTAGGGATTAAATCATTTACAAGAGTAGGATTTTCGCTTTCCACAAGTGTCATAATCTTTAAAATATCCGTACGGCTTATTATTTCATTTGCATATTTTATACAGCATCGGCGTAAATGCGTTTTTATAAGCTCTACTATCTTGGCATTAGAAAGTCCCGCTTCTGCAAAAAATGTATCTCTTCTTACACCTCGTACATAAATACCAAATTCATTGGGTTTGTATGACATATCGTCCATGCATCTTATATTTGGCATTATATACCCCAGAGTATCCGTTAATTCCGTTCTCAGATTAGATATCATAGGTAAAAGACAATTTTCGGCATCTGGATCCGCAAAATCTATTAAATCTGAACCTAATCTTATTGAAAGAACATCTACACCTAACCTTTGGTACATTTCGTTCGGACCGTTTAGTTGCACTTCATCATTTTGGCTTTCACTATCCTTAGAATGCAAACTATTGATTATCCAACTGACGCCGGACGAATCATAATTGGTTATCTTAATTACTGTGTCAACTAAGGCAACCAAAAGCCAGCCCAAATAAAATCCCCAAACGATTTTCATATATGCAGAATTAATTTTTGTAACATCCGATAATATAAATGTCAGATAAAGGAACGGAATAACTGATAGAAAGTAAAATATAAACCTGAACTTGTGAAGTTTTATCCATTTTTTTATGCTGTTTAAGTAAACGCATCTGCCGTTCAAACTTGTAAATAAATCTTTTTTGGTTTCTTTAGGCATATCGTCTTCAATACTGCTTTTTTCAAGCTCCTTATAGGATTGGGCAAGTGCAAAGGTATATATACCTTTATCAATCTTCTTATCCGAATATAGTTTGCTTAAAACAGACCGATACACTGATTTTACAATATCAGCCGTAATTTTTGCGTAATCATTAGACCTTAGACTTTCTTCCGTAATCTCTTCTACAGTATTCTGTTCTACAAGATGTTCATAAATAGAAGAATTGATGCTGCTTAGTATTGAATCGTGAAATTCAATCGGCACATCGCCATAAATCAAATCTACAATCTTATAGAAAGTCCATTCCGCAATTGTTCTTGTTATAATTTCACAGGCTTCTACTTTCACGGAAGGATTCTGATAAAGTGATTTTGCGGCCACCATGGCACTGTCATATACATGCTTTCTCACATATTTTTCCATTGCCTCATCAAAATAATCAGGACATCCCCCGCCTATCTGAAATCGAAGCATATTCACAAAATCTTTATAGTTAAAGTCTCTGCTCATTATTAAAATCTCTACTCTCTAAAATCCCAATATCGAATCCGACTAATTATATATTTTTTATCAAAACTTCGCAACTTGTTAAGAACACACCAAGGCAGGAAAATTATCGTAATTTCCCTGCCTCATAACTATAACTCTCTTTCAAATTTTATGAACTGTAAGTATGCTGCTTGTATTCTCTTGAGCCAAGCTCCTTATCCAAATGGTACAAAGCAGCTTTTTCAGAACCGAACATCTTTAGCTTTTTAATAATTTCATCTACATTCGCTTCTTCTTCTACCTGTTCTGATATATACCAGTTTATAAAATATCTTGTCGCCAAATCGCATTCTTCATCCGTCATATTGGCAACACAGTTTATGCTGTCGGTTACGTATTTTTCATGCGCATAAATTTTTTCAAACACTTCTAAAGGATTCCCGAAATTTTCTTCGGGCATTTCAATCTGTCTTAATGAAACTCGCCCTTGACGGTCTATTATATAATCGAAAAGAATCATACCATGATCTACCTCTTCGCGTGCTTGAACTTTTGTCCAGTCAGCAAAACCTTTAAGACCCATTTCATCAAAATGTGCAGACATAGCAAGATACAAATAAGCTGAATAAAATTCTTTGTTAATCTGCTCGTTAAGTATGTTTTGAATTTTTTCACTAATCACGTTTTCCCTCCCATAACCCGTGTAAATTACAGTATTCATAAGCAAAATCAAGAAAATCCTGATCTTTTACAAAAAATTTTGCTTCATCACCGGGGTATAAATATCTGAGTTCTAATTTATTTTTATCTTTAGAAATCGCTTCAATAAACATTATATAGTGATTTTCTTCCATAGGATGCGGTGTTGACCCGACTGCAATAATGTCATTTCCGTTATCATCCTTCATAAAAACAGGAACATGTTTTTCTGTTTTCCCTTCATCCTCTTTCTGCGCATTTAAAAGCTTCATCGGCTCGCCGCAGCAAACAAGTTCGCCCTGACCTTCAAGAATGACCTGAACAAGATTTCCGCAGACACTGCACCTATATAGTTCTAGTCTTTGAGTCATCTTTCATCTCCTTTCTGGCTTTAAAATAGCTTTAAAGAAGAATTAAAAAAATTGCTCTGTCGGAGAAAATTAAAGACCACTCGGCTAATAATAAAAAATACATTCTCAAAAAAAAATAAAAAGCCGTGCCTCTGTCTATCGAATCCGCCAAACATAAGTATCGGAAAATATTTTCTCCCCTTAAAATCAAGACACCCATAAAGGTCACCTTAGTGCTGCTATGTTTCCATCCTGACACGGTTCGGAGTTTTATGCCGCCCTAACTCTAAAGTTCATCAAAAATATTAACTTTTACCCTGCCCGACAAACCCTCACAACAGGCTCTGCACCCGGCGTTAACTTCCGGTCGAGGGATTGCAATTCCCCGTGGAGCACGGCTTAATTCTTATCTTACATCAAACATTATCAAATTGCAAAATACTTAATAACTAATACCGACAGGAACAAATTGACCTTTTGAATTGTATCCGTAATTTATCTGTCTGCCTCCGATGCCTGTCGGGACGTAGTTTCCTTTCGGGTTATACCCATACTGTATATGATTACCGCCGATTCCGGTCGGAACATAATCCCCACGAGGATTATACCCGTAATCTATTTTATTACTGCCGATTGACGTCGGAACGTAATCTCCTCTTGAATTATATCCGTAATTTATTTTATCATTTCCGACAGATACTGGAACATAATCTCCTCTTGGATTGTATCCGTAATTTACACGCTGACCGTCTACTGATATCGGAACATAATCGCCTTTTGCATTATACCCGTACCGTATATCGCCTGCTATTACAGAAGTCGATGAAATCAAAAGCATCGAAAAAATTATAATAAAAACTCTTACCATACAAAATCCATTATATCATTTTTTTCACTCTGTTCAACCCTGCGACTGAATATTTTATAGATTAAGAAATTAAACATATTTTCATTATTTAGAATTTTATAATATAATTGACAGGTACATCTTCAGAGGATTATTTAAATGACGGATAAATACCTTATTCTTAATGCGGACAATTTCGGGATTTCAAAAGATTTTAACAGAGCCGTACTTTATGCTTACGAAAAAGGGTTTTTGAAAAGCGCAAGCCTATGCGCTACCGGTGAAGCGTTTGATAATGCCGTTAACGAAATTCTTCCCGAATGCCAATCTCTCGGATTTGGAATTCAGCTTAACCTCACGGACGGACAATCCCTTACCCGCTGTCACTTTTTAACTGATAATAACGGAAAATTTAATAAAGGTTACTTTTATCTTTTAATAAATTCCAAAAACAAAGAACTTCTAAAACAAATCGAAAATGAATTTCGTGCACAGATAGAAAAGCTGATGAAATTTGTAAAACCAAATCATATTGCATCTTTAAAATACATCCACGAAATCCCCGAGATTTTCAAACTTACGCTCAAACTGGCCAAAGAATACAATATTCCTTACATAAGAACGCATTACGAAGCGTTTTATACCGTAGCTAAATTTTCTAAAAACCTAAATTTAAAATATCCCAGAAACATCTTAAAATTAATCATTTCCAACCATTTTGCAAAAACAAACAAACAACTGCTTAAAAATACCGACATAAAAACAAATGATTATATAATTGGAATTGAATACTCAGGCATGATGGACGAGCAGACTGTAGAACAAGGGCTGGAAGCACTTCCTGATACCCCTTGCATTACGGAAGTTGTAATTCATCCCTGCAAGTACAATACAAATAAAACCAATTCAAATGTCAAAGAATTTATGATTACGCAAAACAGAGAACTTGAAAACAAAATTCACGGATTGGGATTTGAAATTTCAAACTACAAACAATTATAGATGAAGAAAAAATTTTTAAGAATAATTTATATAACAATACTATTCGCGTTTTTTGCGGGATTTGAAATTTATAAAAACTCCGGCACAAGAGTGATCGAAGTATTTTCGCCGACACAATTTGCCGTTGACTTAAACAGCAACGGAGTTTATGACGAAGGTGAAACGGTTTGCATTCAAGGGATTGAAACATTTACTTCAGACTTAAAAGTTAATCAAAATGACCTGATGAAGAAATTCAATCTTTCACAGGCGGATTCAATAAACGCAGGATATATGGCAGATGAATTTGCCAAGGAACTTCTGCTTGGCAAAAGAGTAAAAATAAGTTTTAAACCCGAAAGAACGAGCGATTGCCGTTATGCAGAAATTTTTGCAGGCGAGATAAATTACACAGAAGAATTGCTTAACTCAGGTCATGCAATAATTGACGGCAAACTGACTGAACCCGAACTTTTTAGAGAAAAACTTAATTATGCACGTAAATTAAACCTTGTTATCCTAAACAGAAAAAGCGGAAAATTTCATAAACTTGATTGCAGATACGGAGTAAAAACAAGTGATTTTCTGATTTTACCGATGCAGGAGGCGGAATTACAATTTGAAAAATGCAAATATTGCATCGTAAATCCTGAAAAAAGCCAAAAACTAAAAGAAAAAGAAGCCCCAACCCTTGATAAATCCTCATATCCCGAATCAAAAGATATTGAAGGAATAAAGTTTTTACTTTCAGATTACACAAACCACCTGACTCCCGACACAAAATGCCTTCATCCGTTTTGCAAAGAAACAGTAAAACTGATTAATAACACAAATTCGACTCTGGATATGGCAGTTTATGAATGGAGCAGGATTCCTGAAATTGAAAAGGCAATAGAAAATGCTAAGAAAAAAGGAGTCCAAATCCGCATTGTCTATGAAGTTAAGGAAAACCAACCGCCAAGAGAAGAAATGAACGATTTTTTAAATACAATTGAAAATAAACGTTCTGACGAAATTACGGAAAACAAAAAGTTAACCTCAATGCTTATGCACAACAAATTTATAATTTCGGACAAGAAAAGATTAATGACGGGTTCAATGAACTTTTCAAGAACAGGCTTTTCGGGCTTCAACGCAAATAACATCGTAATAATTGACTCACCTGCGCTTTCAGAATATTACACAAAAGAATTTGACCAGATGTACTCAGGCAAATTCCACACTCTCAAAAACCCGCTTGACAGCACAAATACTTTTACGGTCGGAGCAACAAAAGTCAGCGCATACTTTTCACCTCAGGACAAAACCGTAGAAAAAGCTCTTGTTCCGCTTATTGAAAATGCACAAAGCTATATTTATCTTCCTGTTTTTGTAATAACGCATAAAAAACTTACCCAAGCACTAATAGATGCCAAAAAAAGAGGGGTTGACGTCAAAATAATACTTGATGCAACAAGTGTTCGCTCAAACCACACAACCCACGAAATCCTAAGAGAAGCAGGGATTCCTTTGAAAACCGAAAACTACGCAGGCAAAGTCCACAACAAATCAATGATAATAGACGATAAATATGTAATAACAGGCTCTATGAACTTTTCAAACAGCGGAGAAAACCGAAACGACGAAAACTGCCTTGTTATAGAAAATTCTGACCTTGCAAAATTTTATAAAGGCTGGTTTGAATTTATCTGGAAAAAAATCCCTGAAACTTATCTTAAATACTCCGTCCGCCCGGAAAGCCGATACTCGATTGGATCTTGTTATGACGGTGTAGATAACGATTTTGACGGCAAAATTGATTTTAATGATGACGGATGCAAATAAATCCTACTTATAATTCATGTATAAAGGCTTTAGGATTCGTTGCTTGATGCGCCAATATACCTTTTTCTTCAGGTTGACCTTTGAAAAGCTTTAACAGCAAATCAAACGGCTTTAATTCAATTATTTTTTTTAATTCTTCTTGATTCTTAATTCTAATCGACATTTCGCCAATTTTTTGAACATCAGAAACGTCAATATCCGACTCATAAATATACTCAATTGGAATCTTTCGTCTTGTGTAAACTGATTGATAAATTGCACTGTCAGACTCATCAAACTGCACAATATCTTGTCTTCTTATTTTCAGTTTGTTAATATCCATATTTTTAGTCGGAATTCTTAACATCACTATATCCTCAGCTTTTCCGATAACAGAATCATCACAAGAGTGTTTCGATAAAAGCGCTCTGCCAAGATTAACTTTCATATCATCAATATTAAACCAGGTATTTGCCCACCGCTTTTCAAAATTTTTCAAATCGAACATGAAAACTCCGCACAAGTCACTGTGACCGGTATCAGAATATGCATTTATCAAACCTTTTTCCAATATTTGCTCGTAATTTTTCTTTCGTGTCATATGATACAAATACCGTGGGATATCAGGCTTTCCTGTCTTTCTGATTAAGCCTGAATTTTTAACTATTGTTCGCCCTAATTTGTACAAATCTCCGGCAAGCATAATTTTCCTTTATTTTCCCTTATATTTATATAAAAATTTTCTGACGGGAAAATTGCTTGATTTTAAGGAATAATTTTAGCCTCAACATTCTTTTTTACATTAATACTTTTATTAAGGCTCCTTGCAAGTTCAGCAGCCGTATTTGCGCTGTAAAATTTTCCGCCGGTCACAAGAGAAGTACACTCTAACTGATCCAAATCGTCCACCTCAGTAACATTAAAAGCTATAACATCAATAACAATATCTTTTCGGTATTTTACAAGCTCCATTACCCATTTACAGGGGCTTTCGTCGCAGTTTTCACCGCCGTCGGTAAGGAGAATTATATGCTTTCTTCCGCTAAATCCCATAAAATCCTTTTTTACCGCCTCTTTCAATGAAAAAGTAATCGGAGTCATTCCTCTGGGTTCGGTATCTTCAAGTGCAGATTGAATATTACTAACACTTGCTCTTGAAATCGGCACCTTTAAACTTGACGCCCTGCAAGCCTCATAAGGAGTAAACCCCATTCTGTGTCCGTAAACCCTAAGCCCGATAAAGCTTTCCGGACTAATTTTGGGTAATATTTTTTTCATAGTATCAAGCATCAAATCAACTTTTCTCTCTCCTTCTAAGTATTCGCTCATACTGTTTGAAAAATCCAAGATAAAAAGAGTTTTTTCGCCATCCTCAGAATTATAATTGTAATTTTCCGGAGTATGCAGAGAATATTCCGAAGCAAAAGCCGGAAGACTAATTAAAATTACTAATATTAAAATTATTCTTTTCATAAGACTAATTTTAAAAAGCAAAAAAATTATATACATTACCCTTTCGGGCACAAAAATTAAAATATAAAATATTGCGCCGATAAAAACCTTCGTGATAAAATTTAGCTATTGAAGAAGGGATTAAAAAAAATGAACAGCCGAGAAATTATAAAAAAAGCCGAAAAAGAATTAAGTGAACAATTTGAATATATTGAAGACATAAGAGATTTCAACCAGAAAAAAGTTTTAGAAGCCTTTATAGAAAACAAAGTTGCGCCGGAACATTTTTACACAGTTTCAGGCTACGGGCATGACGATTTAGGACGAGAAGTATTAGACAAGGTATTTGCGGATGTATTTAAAGCCGAAAAAGCGATAGCAAGAATTCATTTTGCTTCAGGCACGCATACTTTAGCCTGCTGTCTTTTCGGATGCTTAAGACCCGGAAACAAATTATTGTCAGTTGCAGGAACCCCTTATGACACAATGCTTGAGGTAATCGGCACCGCAGGCGATGACGAAACAAAAGAAGATTCGCTGATTGCTCACGGAGTTTTGTATGAAGAAGTTCCGCTAAAAAATGATGACATTGACTTTGAAAAACTTGAACAAATGGTGGATGAAACCGTTACAATGGTTTTAATTCAGCGTTCAAAAGGCTATTCGACAAGAAAATCTTTGTCAATGGAAACAATTGAACGTATTTGTAAAATTGTAAAATCAAAAAATCCAAATTGCATCTGCTTTGTAGACAATTGCTACGGAGAATTTGTAGACTCAAAAGAACCTTTAGAGGTCGGGGCAGACCTAATCGCAGGCTCCCTAATCAAAAACCCCGGCGGAGGAATTGTAGAAGCCGGCGGATATATAGCAGGGAAAGCGAGATTAGTGGAAAAATCCGCAAACCGATTAACAGCCCCCGGAATAGGTTTTGAGGGTGGCGCAATGTTTAATCAACACCGATTAATTTTCCAAGGACTTTTTATGGCGCCTTCAGTAGTTTGCGATGCCGTAAAAGGTGCCGTTTTGGCCGCAAAAATATTTGATGAAATCGGTTATGATTCTTCGCCAAAATATAACGAAAAAAGAACAGATATAATCCAAAACATAACCTTTGGCGCACCGGAACCACTTGAGCAATTTTGCAGAACAATCCAGTCATTATCTCCCGTAAACGGTTATGTAACGCCAATTCCTGAGTATGTTCCGGGATATGAAGACAAAGTAATAATGGCAGGCGGAACATTTATTGAAGGCTCCACAATAGAACTTTCAGCCGACGGCCCTTTAAGAGCACCTTATGTAGCATACATGCAGGGCGGTTTAAATTATGCACACGTAAAAATTGCGCTGGAAAAATTTCTTGAAAAAATTTAAAATAAAATAATTAGTATTCAATTATTTTATATTCCAACTGATTTCCGTTCTTATCGTAGTACCAAAACTCTGAAGCATATTTTGAATTTTTGATGACATTTGAACTTCCGTCAGGTTTGACTGTTCGGTAGGTTTGTGTGCTGTACAAATCATCATAATCAATATAAGTTACATCGCCATTTTTATATTTAATTTCTTCACGCGTAATTTTGCCAATTACGTTATAATCTTTTCGTCTTATAAGTATAGGATCTTTAGGATTATTAATTTTTACATAATATTTACTGAGCATTAAGCCGTTGTTATCAAAAACAGTTGTATGATCAAGCCTTCCTTTAATGTCATAATAATCTGCATTAATCCTTGTTTCGTGACTTGCAGCATCAAACATTCTCTCGTAAATTTCATACGAACCGTCATCAGGATTTTTCACAATAACTTTTTTAGAAAAATTTTCATCACGCAAAAATAAATGAAGAGCTTTTTGCTGATTCTTAACCTCAATCGGTTTAGCTTTTGCGGCGATTTTAGTAATTGCAGAAGCTTCAGGCTTAAGTTCTTTCACAAACTCATCATTAGAATTTGTAAACTTTGATGTGATGTAACTTTCAAGCTTTTGCCAAAAACTGTTTTTTATATTTCCGCAGAAACAAGGATTTGTTGTACATTTAAAGCCATTATTGCAAGCACCTTTCTGGGAATTGGTACTTTGTGAATAATTTGTAATTCCAAAAATTCTCATACTACCCGCTTTCTTTTTTCCTATTAAAATTTAAAAATAATAAAATTTGCATCAAAATAGAGCTTCTGTTAAGTTTTATAAAGTTGAAATAGCTATATATGACTAATTCTTAAGGATTAGATAATCAAAAAGTGTTGGTTAGAATTGACAGTAGAATTTTTGTGGTAAACTGTTAAGGTACCCCACAAATGAGTGGTATTAGACAAAGTACATAGTATTAGAAGAAGAGGAAAGGTGAAGATATGTCATTACCAAACGTAGCATATTTTTCAATGGAAATCGCGATGGATCAGTCATTAAAGACATATTCAGGCGGTTTAGGATTTTTAGCTGGCTCTCACATGTTATCTGCCGGATATTTGCAAATGCCTATGGTCGGTGTAACAATGTTATGGTCATACGGTTATTATGACCAGCGAATAGCACACGACGGTCAAGTAGAAGTTGCATATATCAGAAAATATTATGATTTCTTAAAAGATACGAACGTTTCAACAGAAGTTGATATTTTTGGCGAAAAAGTAAAAGTAAAAGCATACTTAGTTGAGTCAGACTTGTTTGGTGCCTGCCCGGTATACCTTTTAACAACAGATATTGAAGGTAACAGTGATTGGGCAAAAAGCATTTCACACAAACTTTACGACGGAAACGAAAAAATCAGAATAGCACAGGAAACAGTTCTTGGTGTAGCCGGAGTAAGAATACTTCAAGCAATCGGATACAAATTTGATGTAATCCATATGAACGAAGGTCACGCACTTCCTGCAGCATTTGAACTTTTAAGACAATATAACGGAAATCTTGAAGAAGTTAAGAAGAAAACCGTATTTACTACACACACACCGGTAGCAGCAGGAAACGAAGTTCACTGGGTAGACACCCTGCTTGAAGGCGGCTTTTTTGCAGGTGCATCACGTGAAACAGCTGTACAATTAGGTGGAGAAAATTTCTCACTAACAGTTGCGGCATTAAGAATGTCAAGACTTGCAAACGCAGTTTCACAGCTTCACGGACTTGTAGCAAACAAAATGTGGGAATGGGTTGAAGGCAGATGCCCGATTAGAGCAATCACTAACGCCGTAAACCTCCACTACTGGCAGGATCCAAGAATTAAGAAAGCTAACACACCTGAAAAATTACTTGCTGTTAAACGTGAAATGAAAACAGAATTGTTTGAATACGTAGCAAACGTAGCAGGCAAAAGATTCAATCCTGATGTATTAACGATTACTTGGGCAAGAAGATTTGCAGATTACAAGCGTGCTTGGCTTATCTTGATGGACAAAGACAGAATCAACAAACTTCTTGACGAAAACAAAATTCAGATTATTTTTGCCGGCAAATTCCATCCGGATGATGTAATGGGTAAAGAAATGTTCAACAAGCTTCTTAACCGTTCACACACACTTAAAAACGTTGTTGTACTTCCGGGTTATGAACTTGAACTTTCAGGAATGCTAAAACGCGGTTCCGATATTTGGTTAAACACACCACTAAGACCGTTTGAAGCATCAGGAACTTCAGGAATGTCAGCAAACGCAAACGGAGCACTTCACCTTTCAACATTTGACGGTTGGACAGTAGAAGGTACATTTGACGGAATCAACGGTTACACAATTGAATACCCTGAACTTGATGATGAAATGCCTTGGGAAGAACGTCATTGGAAAGATCATGAATGCATGATGAACAAGATTGAAAATGAAATTATTCCGACCTACTACGAAAACAAACAGGAATGGGCAAGATTGATGAGACAGGCAATCAGAACATCTGAAGCATACTTTAACTCAGACAGAATGGTTATCGAATACTACAACAGATTGTATAAACCGATTGCGCATAATGATTCAACCTCAGGCGGAAAGAAAAAAGAAATGAATATTTCTGAAACTCCGACATTTGATGCTTGGACATTCTCAAATATCAAGTAGATTTGAGTAAAAAAATAAAAAAGAGCCGGTCAAAAGCCGGTTCTTTTTTTGTGATATAATTGAATTTCGGCGTTTTATGTAACGAAATATTACAAAAAACAGATAAAAAATTAAAGATTTTAAAGAGCAATGCCGTAACACATGACACAAGGAA
>CALUTL010000003.1 GCA_944323655.1 Candidatus Gastranaerophilales bacterium
AGATTTGTATAATTCAGGAATGTTACTTCCTAAAGTATATAATTTTATAGGTTCAATAAGCAAGACAACACTTTATCTTTATATTTAACAGTTTGCCTATAAGTCCAACGAACAAACTACAAATTAATAAAAAATAATTTATATTCAAAAAAAAAATAAATTGAAAAGAAATGTAAATATAACAAATGTACTTAGCAAAAATTTTTATTTTTGATTTTTTATAAAGTATTTAAAATAAGGAAAGGATTATAAAATGAGAATATCTAACAATTTAAATTCTTCAGTAAATCAAAATTTTGGAATGGCTCTAAAAATTAAGCCTCAAGCTAAACGTTTTCTTAAAGATGCTCGAATGTCAGAGATAAATAGTATAGGTGAAGTTGGTAAAAAAGCTGCTAATCATAAGCATTTTGATATTATAATTGAAGAGTATGGAACTTATATTCAAGCAAAAGATTATACGAATTGTTATAAAGCTCCTTTTACAGTAAAACAATCTGGAGATAAAGCTTTGACTTTATATGCTAAAAATTTGGATTCAGATAAATCTATTAATTATTGTTTGGAGTTTGATTTTCCTAGTAAAGAAGCAGCTAAAGCAGAGTATTCAAAACTTGACTCTATGAATGAATATGAACAATCTGCAGAAGTTATTGAATTATTAGAAAATAATTTTTTGAAATTTGAAACTAGATATGCCGATCAAGCAAGAAATGAATCTTTTAAAAAAGATACTATTGATAAATTATTCAAAACTTATGGTGTGAAATAGTTAAAATTAAAGTTTCTAAATTTATCTGTCCCAAAATTCCCGAACTGTTGTCAAATATTTATGAACTGGCGGTTATTTAACAACCCGCCTTGCGAGATTTGGAAAAATAAGTAGAGAATATCTGCTTTTGAGCCCACTCTGTTTACAAAAGTAATTTTCACAGGAGGGAGCTATAATAAAATTCAGATAAATAATTTATATTTACTTATACAAATTATTTTTCAAATTGTTAATGGAAATTTTATATTTAGTTTCACCCAGCACAATTTCGTTAACTTTTTCAGCACCCAGTCGTTTTAATAAATTGTTTATGGATTTATTTTTTGAATTTGTAGTCAATGTTATTTCTTTTACATTATTTAAATTAGCATTTTCATAAATTCTTCTACCTATATTTTTTAACACTTCAATTCCGGATTTTGTTTTTATATATTCAGGAGCTAATGTGATAAATCCTATATGTGCGGTACAATTTTCAGAATTTACAATCATTGAATACCCTCCTGCAAGTTTATTTTCGTTTTTTACAACCTCAGTAATGCAGTTAGGTTGTCTTGATGCTATTGAAAAAGGCAACAACGACAGATAGCGATCTATTTTTTCTAAAAATTTTGGGGTCTTTTTGTTTGGCTCTAAATTATGCTTTAAAGAATTGTAAAATAAATCCAAAACTTCTTTTATTTCTTCTTTTGATTGAACCCTTTTTATAATAGTCCCGCTAAATGAGATTTTATCTTGAGGAATTGCAGATGTTTTTTTTGTGTTGTAAGAACGAGAAAAATTATTAATTTTGGCTGGTGTAAAATTTTTATTGATTATTTTCATAGAACCCTCCATGTATAAGTAAACTTCTGGAAAAATATTTTTGCTAAATTTTCATTAAAAATTTTACAATACTTCAAAAATTGAATGTTTAATATATATACTCTTATTTATAATATTATGAAATGTTTATAAATTTGTTTCTTTTTAATCCTAAATTTATAACATTAATTTAAGTTTCTGAAATTATCTGTCCCAAAATTCCTGAACTGTCTGTCAAATATTCCTGAACTGGTTGTTCTTTTACATTGGGCAATACTGCCTTTTAAATAATATTCGTACGCTATGGTTTGACAGACATTGCAGGAATTTAATTTTTTTGAACTAATAGGGGTGTGTTTCAAATATATCTTGATTTTTTTAGTCGGAATTTGCTAAAAATAAAATTCCTGAACTGGCAAAAAAGTCCGATTACTGTCCGTCAATGTCTAAAACAAGACAGTGTCTCAAAACCTTAAATGGCGGGAATTTAGACACAGTTCAGGAATTTTGGGACAGGACAGTGTTGAAAAATTTTTCAAAATTTTAAATTTAGGTGGAAATTTATTTCAATTTACTCGGAAATATAATTTGTGTCGCTTTAGTAAAATCGCCCTAAAAAACTAATAGCAATAAATATAAATTTAACCAGAGCTAAATGTCTTAATAAATCTTAATATCAGAGCAATTTTTTTTTTGCTCTTATTTAACTATAATAGTAATGTAGAATGAAAGGAAACTAGAAATGCACGTAAACAAACTTACAATTGGAGAATTTTTACCTAAAAAATTAGGCTTAAAGAAAAATGTAATTAATGCTCCTAAAGCAAATGTTACAAGAAATGCAATGTTAACAAAAACAGAAACTCCATTTGTATTTGAGGATGGATTTGCTCCAAATAACAAGTTCCCCATTCGTGCAGACTTGTTTGAATCTAAATACGCAAATGAAACATCACTTTTGGAAATGCCATTGTCAGGTTTTAATTTTAAATGTTAAAAATAACTAAACAATCTTGTAATATTCATCTTTTGGGTGCAAATCAATAGAATGTAGAAAGTATAGATTATTCAAAATTTTAGAATGGCATACAACTTAGAATATTTGCTCCCCAATCAAGTTCATTCCTATTAGACAAATTATCTGTTTTTATATATGTTTCCTTAAAATCAGCTAATGGCTCAAAGCCACAATTTTTTATGAAATTATAATCTTCACTATATGTTAAAAATTTAGAATTTGAATAAGTTCCAAGCGACAATATACTTCCTTTTTTCATGTTTTTTCCAAGATTATATATAACCTTTCTTGCATCATAAGAACCGAGATATGGTAGTACATTTCGACAAAGAAATATTGTATTAGAATCATCAACAAGCCTACTTGCATCGTATTCAAGATTTTGATTTTGAAAATCAACAAATTGTCTGAGATTTTGATTGACTTTATATGTTTGAACTTCATTGTTAATAGTATCATTAACAAGTCTTATTTGTTCAGTAGAGTTGCTAAAATATTTATCAAAATTTATTCCATTGATTTTTAACTTTTCTATATCTTCTTTAGTTAAGTTAATTAACCCTCTTTTAGCAAAGCTGGAAATGTTTGTTATATCAATATCTCTTGCTTTTATAGGAAAGAATTTTTTTGAAGCTTCAAACCCTAAAGAATGAATTAACGCTAATGCCAAAGTATATGGCTCAGAACCATCGGAACAAGCTTGACAAACAACATTAACTTTCTCAGTATCTTTAAAATGAATACCTAAATATTTGGCAAATTTCATCCAATCTAAATCCGTTCTAAAAACTGAAGACTGTGTACTATAGATATAATCAACAGAGTCTGAAAGTAAGCCAACTCTCGTAGTACTACAGAAACTAGGATATATATTATGCTTTTGATGTATAGGATATGTTATTTGCATATTTATATAAAACATAACAAAATAATTTTTGCTATTTTAATATTCAAACTTCTTGTTTAAATTAAATAGCTTGTAGGTTGGGGTTTCTACCCCAACACAAAGTGTCCCAAAATAATCAAACCATCTGTAACAAGAAATCAAACCATGTGTTCCTTTACAATAGGGCGGTTTTTCAGTATGTGATTTTCTTTAGAGAATTTTTATTCCCAAATTTTTACTCCTTTTTCTCAAATATTCTTCAAAATTCTCTTTTTTTAATTTCCAAGGTGCAGATTGGTTTTATACCATTTACACAAAGAAAAATTTATAAGTAATAATTCCCAATATTAGTATATTTATAATTGATATTATAATTAACCATAGTTTTACATTTGAAAGAGTGTTCGTAATTTCTTCTAATTTGTGTGAAATTGTTTTGACTGTTTGCAAATTTTGGGCTTCAAGTTCTTTTATTAATTTATTTTCGGTTTTTTCTAAATTCTTTCTATTTTTATCTTCAATATCAATTAGCTGTTCTGGAAATTTTAATGCTGTTTCTTTTAATTCAATAATGTTTGTTCGAATTGAGTTATTTAAACCTGAAAATTCCTCATTGTATTCATTCAAATGATTTATATTTTCTTTAAATGCATCATTTATTTCCAAATGTTTTTCTCCAATTGTTCTAAGAGTTTGAAAAATCTCTGAAAATTTACCAATTGAATTTGCACTTGTTTTTAGTTTTTCAATTTCTTGTAATAAGCTATCATTGTAGTTTTCCATATTTACCTCATTTCAAAATATTTTCTATTATATTGTTAATTGATTTATTGGCATAACTCATTAATAAATAATTTGTATATGAATCGTTTAAAAATTTATTTATTGTAACAATATATTTATTCTTATCAAAGTATTTAAAGATACATTTTGCAAGTAAAACTCTATTTTTATCACTTTGTTGTATCTTGCCAATTTTTAAAATATTTATGATTATTGCTTGTTTTTTGCTTTCATTTTCAATTTTAGAGATTTTATTTAATGCTTTTTCAAATCTTGTTTGACCATCTGAATCTTTAAATTCATCTAATAAATATCTTGCCAAGCCAGATACCAAATTTAGGGCTGTATTATTAGGATATTCCTCTAATAAACGCATTAATATATTTTTTAATTCAATAATTCCATCATCATTTTTTAATTTTTCGGTTATTCTATTAGATGAATCATATATGTAAAATAATTCAAATGCTTTTCCGAGTTCAAAAGGATGTTCAGATAAATGTACTAATTTATGAGTTGCTTCATTTACAGTGAAATAACTCTCTATGTTTTTTTTGAATTTCGCTGATACTAATTTTTCTTCAACACCATCTGAAATTTCTAAAATATATTTATCACAGGCCTCATAAACATTTTTTAATGATTGCCTACGGTATCCAACAAATTTGTCAAAACTCCATTCAAGAAGAATTTTTATGTACTTATCAAGTTCTGAAATATTTTCATGCATTATTGACTTGTATTGTTTGTACTCATCATTTGTTTCTATGTTTTCAAATGAAAAATCTTTGTCATATTTAGAAATTTGTTTTTGGCATGCAAGTCTAATATTTTCAATTTTAATATTATCTTTGAAATCAGTTTCCAAATTTTCAGAATTATAATCGATTGTCCAATCTGTTATAATTCCAAGTTGGTATAATCTGTACAATATTTTTTCAATATATTTAATATCTGTTTTGAGGAATTCACTTTTGGGCAAATTCCTGCAATTAATACTTTTAGATATAGATGAACTTAATTCATGATATATATTTTTAATTTCTTGTAATTGTTTATCAATAGGAGTAAAATTGTCTTGTAAAAAAAATAATTGTCTTTTTACATCTTGATTTAAGAGGTTTTTACTTTCTGATAGTTTTAATAACTCTATTCTAGAAGTATTTAAATTCCAAACTTTTTCGAGTTGTGTTTTATCTGTTTCTTTTGAAAATAGAATATAGCATTTTGCTTTATTTTGAATAAATAATCTTTTTGCTCGTCCAGCCCTTCCAGCTTCTTGATACAAAGACTCTAGGGAACCAGGAATTCCATAATGGAAGGTATATTTTATGTTGCCTTTATTTACCCCCATTCCAAAAGACTTCGTTGCAATTAAAATTTTAAATTCATTATTTTTAAATCCATTTTGCACATTTTCTTTCTGGCGATTAGAAATTTCACCTGAATAATATTCTATATCAGTATTAGGAAATTTAATATTTAATTCATTCCTAATTTTTGCACAGCCAAATTCGCTCGTTTCAGAAGCGTATGGTGTAAAAACTATTGTTGCAAAATTTTCATTTGAATTGATTATACTTTTTAATTTTTCTTGTAGAGTTGCGAAAGTTTTATTTGTTGTATCAATTACAAAAAATTCTAATTCTTCTCTTGAATAATTAATAGGAGTTTTTACATTTTCATCATTTGTTATGTTAAATGCCAATTTTAAATCTTTTAATACTGATAATGATGCTGTTGCTGTAAGTGCAATTAGAGAAATATCATTATTGCAATGTGTTCGGATAGTATTCACTAAAGTAAGATATGATGTTCTAAAATCATGTCCCCACTCCGATAAACAATGAGCTTCATCAACAACAGCATAAGCGATTTTAGGAAGTTTTTTTAACTTTGTTCTAAATTTTTTATCTTGAAATCTTTCAGGAGATATAAAAATAAAAAAGAGTTTTTTATTAGAAAAATCTTCTAAAATTTCGGATTTCTCAATGGCGTTTTTATTACTGCTAATACTTTCCGTTCTTGAAAAATAAAAGTTATTAAGTTCCGTTATTTGATCATTCATTAAAGATATAATCGGAGAAATAATAAAACTTGGTGCTGGTTGAAGAATGCCTGCCAATTGGTAACATATAGATTTCCCAGAACCAGTTGGTAATAATCCAATTGTATCGTTTCTGGATAAAATATTTTTGATTATTTCTAGTTGTCCTTCTCTAAAAGTCAAAGATTTAAAATCTAAAGTTTCATCTGTTTGTAAAAATAAGTTCCAAAGAAGATATTTAAGAATTTTATTCTTTGTATATTTTGTTTTTTTATTACTAAAGTTATATTTAATAAGGTTGGTAATTTCAACTTGATAGTGATCAACTTGTTTTATTGCATAGCTATCAAGTGTTGTTGAATTATAACTTTTAAATTGTTTATACGTATCAATATAATCTGTTCTTATAAAATAAATATTTGGATATCTTTGATTAATATCAGAATATCTTTTCAATAAGCTAAAATCTATTTTAACATTTCGTTCTCTTGAAAATTGTTCTAAATTTTTAATTTTGGTAATTTTTAATTTGGGTTTTATAAATTCTATATCTTGTAACTTAAATAAGCATGCAAACCAAATGAATAAATCCGATATTGCTAATTCAAGTAATCTTTCGGTATTTTCATCATTATCAAATAATTCAAATTCCCAAGTTTTGTTTTCAAAAGAAATTTTATTGTACTTTAATAGTTCAAGTATAAAGATTTGATAACGCATTATTATTGTTGATTCAAATATAGGATTAGATAAATTATAATTTTCATTGAATGCATCTTTATACAGTGTTAATATTTTATGCTTAGAAATGTATTCTCTAAGCTCTTTTTTTACCGTTTCAAATGATTTACTTTTAATTTCATCTGTCGTTAATCTGACTGTTTTAATCCCACGATTGTTAAGGTATTTATCTCTTTTAATGTCCAGAATATGTTGATTTTGTTCTTGATGTTGAGAACCATCTATTTCAATAACTAAATAGGCTTGAGGTAAATAAAAATCCACTTGCTGATTTTTAAACTCTTTTTTATTTTCTTGCGTAATATCAGAGATTAAAACCTCTGGGAGAAGTAAATTCTTTACAAATTTACATTCTTCTCCAAGAATGTTATCAAGAATTTTTTGATAAAAATATTGAGCAGGATTGTATAATGAATCACTTGAACCTTTGATTAATCTTTCCCAGATATTAATATCTTTTGAAATTAAAACTTTATGCTTTTTAAATTCTGAGGATGTTTGAATACGACCAATCTGTTTTTGCAGATAGGTAGACATTAAGGTGGGTTTCCCTCTTTGTAATATATTTTTAACTACACAAATACTCTGATAGTATTTATTGTTAATATTAGCGTTACCATCTAAATTTTGAATTACAAAATTGTGGTTAGTATTTGAATAGTTTGCACTATATTGCTTAAGTTTTTTCAACAGAACATAACCTCTCTTACACATGGTTGTAATCGACTATGTTATAGAAAAACTTTAAATATTTTACCTGATTCTTAACAATATTTAACAAATATTAAAATAACAGGAAATTTGTAACAGAGTCTTTTGCTCTTTGGACTAAAATATCCGTTTTTTAGTATATTTTTTATCCAGATTTATTCGGTTTATTTTTCACTAATTACCCCCTAAAAAGTTAGATTAAAGGCAATTTTTTTGTATTTTATGTTTTTAATAAAATATGAATGTTAATAAAGTTATTCCTAAGGTAGTAGGTAAAGTCAAAGAAGTTACATATTCATCAGGCTTTAATAAATTAGATTGTGCTGAAGCCGCATTAAATCCTGCTAATTATTCTGAAGCACCCGTATCTGTTGAGGCAGCCCAAATTCTGAAATCTTTAATGCATGCCGAAACAATTTCGGGCAAAACCTTTTTAACAGAAAGAAACACAAGGAAAAAAATCCCTGTTTATGTAACAAAATTTGAGCGTGGTGACAAAAAATATTTGTATTTAAAAGACGAAAACAGTCAAAAGTTAGGTTATTTAGCACTGGAAAAACCGCAGAGAGGCTATTTTCAAACACCACTCGGAGATGACTATATATACAATTCAATGGAAATGACAGAACTTGAATCAATAAATAAAGGTCACAAGTTATCTAAATATAGAGGTATCGGAATTGAATTATTTAAATTTGCCGTTATTGAAAGTAAGAAATCAGGATTCAACGGAAGATTACACCTGATGGCGTATAATTCGGTTCCCCCTACACCTTTTTATTATAAAATAGGTCTGAGATTTATAGATGATAGTAAAAATAAAATGATGGAAGATTTTATAAAAATGTCTGCAAACTCACAAATTGAACTTCCCCAAAAAATAAGACAAGGGCTTATGTATCTTCCGGATGAAAATATTGATAAATTATTAAATTTATAGTATTAACTTGCACTTTTGGACAATATTGGATTATATAATAGTATTTGGGGTTCTCATTACATCTAAAATATTTACCATTTATAAACTTAGTTAAGCATAATGTTTTTATAAATTTTCTTTAAAAGTTATTTCATTGTGAAATTTATCGTTAAAATTTTTATAATCAGCTTTTATTGTATTTTTAATAAATTCATTTTGTTCTTTTATAGTTTCTGCAAGTGTCCAAGGTTTTATATTATCGTCAATTTTCCCTAAAACCTCTAAACAACTTAGTGTTTTATTATTTTGACCATTTTTATCTTTGTATTCAAATTTACACCACCGAGTTAACAATATTGTCTTGGCTCGCCAGTCCCCAGTAATAAATTCTTTATTTAAATCTCCTCTTGGATTGATATATATATAATAATCATCACCTTTATCCGGTTTCATTAAATTAATTACTTCGTGCCCTATATTTTCTCCTAAATAATCACCTACATACATTCTGTTTAATATTATTACATCAGTGTTCTCAGAATTACCTTCACTTGCCATTATTTACCTCTTTATTCTTTCTGACCTTCCAACACATTTTTTAAATACTCAATATATTCTTTTTTCAAACTTTTTGGTGCTATTATTTTTACATTATTTCCCAAGAAAAATTTAAAATCGCAAAAAGGCACTAAAAAACGGAGAAAAGTAGATTTAAACCCGAAAGAAAGATTTATTCCATTTTATCATCCTATGTCAAGTATTACTCTGAATGTCAATAATATCAAGTGTATTTACACTTCTTGTATCATTAGGACACAATTATATTAAAAAAAATTTACAAAATTTCTGTAAAATTTCAAGAAATGAAAATTCGATTTAATATTGACGGATTTCGCAAGTAAATGGTATAATTATAATATACAATTAAATATTATACAAAAGAGTAAGGTAAGATAATTTTTAGGATTTAAATTTATGCCTTACTCTTTTTTTTATTAAAAATACGAAAGGCGGTGAATTATGTAAAAACTTATATATTTTATGGTAAAATAAATTTATGAAGAAAATACTTATGCAAATAACTATTGCATTATTATTGATAGTTTCAATATCTTTTTTTCTTAAAGTTGTTGCTTTACCTAATGAACAACATGCTATTGATGTGCAACTGGAAAAATGCATAGAAAAAGATTATTCGACTTCAGGTATGAATAAATGCGTTTATGCAGCAACTGATGCTTGGCTTGATCAAATTTCTATTTATTCGAATATGATCAAGAAAGAATTATCTAAGGAACAATATACTGTATTTATTGCAGCACAGCAAAGTTGGGAACGATATTATGAATTGGAAAAAAAACTTATAGTAGAAACTGTATATAATAAAGAAGGAAGTATTCATACTAATATTGCAGCCGGAATGTTAGAAAATATAGTAAAACAAAGGGCTTTATATTTGAAAAGTTATTTATATGAATTGAAAGAGTAATAAATTTATTTTACCTTATTAAACTTATTTTTAATGAGATTTTGTATATTAGCTTAATAAGGAGAAAAATATGACTAAAGAAAATTTTGAAAAAGCTCTTGAATTCTTATTTCCTTCTGAAGGTGGATATGTAAATAATAAAAAAGACAGAGGTGGACCTACAAATATGGGAATTACCCAAACGACTTTGAATTCCTATCGTAAACGAAAGGGGTTAGCATACAAAGACGTTAAGAATATTACCAGAGATGAAGCAAAAGCTATTTATTATGATGATTATTGGAAGGTATCAGGTGCAGATAAAATATCAGATCCAAATATGGCTGTTGCTATGTTTGATACTGCTGTGCTACATGGCCCTGAAACTGCAAAAATATTTTATAATCAGAGCAATGGCGATTTAAATAAATTTCTCGAAATAAGGCAAAAGAGTTATGATAAAATTGTTGCTAATGATCCTGAACAAAAAATATTTTATAATGGGTGGAATAATAGAGTTAATAATTTGAGAAATAGTATAAAAAATAATAAATTTGTGGATAAAAACTCTAATTCAATAGATCAAGTACCTTCAAAATTACTTAAAATAGGTATTGAAATGAATGTGGATAATTATGGTAATCCAATTTTTACCCCGGAAGAAATCGGAAATATGACAAGCGAAGAGTTTGAAAGAAATTTGCCAATAATTGAGCAGCAATTAAAAGATGGATTAATTAAGCCTCAATCCGAGCAGCCAAAAGATTACTCAGGTTATAAAAATCCCGAAACCGGCACAGATAAAATCTATACACGAGAAGATATTTCAAAAATGTCAACAAAAGAATATTCAGAAAATGAAAAAGAAATTCTTGCCCAAATGAACAGTATCGGAATTCCTTACAAAAACGATTTACCGTCAGATGCCAAAACACATGAAAAAAGTTATCCAACATCGTCAGAAAATGCTGATGGTAAATGGGTTACGATTAATGGAAATCATGTTTTAATAAAAGACTAGCCCAATCTGCACCTCGAAAAAATGAAAAAGAGAATTTGGGCAGGAAAAGTTTAAAAAGTTGCGAAAATTTGATGAGAAAAATTCTCTTAAAATTTTTACATGCAAAAAACCGCCCACAGTGGGCGGTTTTTCAATTTTGTATCTGCACTGATTCTCAGTTTGCGGACTAAAAAACGGAGTAATAGGGATTTGAACCCTAGATGCAGGTTAGACCCACATAACACCTTAGCAGGGTGCCGCCTTCAGCCACTCGGCCATTACTCCGTATTTAATATTTTTTTGTCATGTTTTAATAACTATATCTCAACTATATCATAAATATTTTTTTTCGTAAATATTTAATCTTCTTTCATACTTTTAGCTTACTTTCAACTGTTTTCTATTGACCGACCTTTATAATTAAGCTAATATATTTGTAAGATACTTTTGAGAAAGGCTTTATAATGATTGAAATGAAAGTTATGGGCATCGCCCTTGATACAAGAACAGGTTCTCCGATTGTTGTGCTTCACGATAAAGAAAACAGAAAAGCTCTTCCTATTTGGATCGGTTCCGCTGAAGCCAGCGCTATTATCCGAAAAATCGAAAACCTTACGGTTGCACGTCCGATGACTCACGATTTAATTATTAATATTATTGAAAAAACTGGTTATAAAATAGATAAAATTGAAATTAATGATGTTGAAAAGGAAACTTACTACGCAACTATTTTCCTTCGTGGCGAGGATGACCAACTTATTGAAATAGATTCCAGACCTTCTGACGCTATTGCCGTTGCGATTAGAGTCGATGCGCCAATATTTGTCACCGCAAACGTTATCTCTAACGGTTCTGTTTCCACTGACAGCGCAAAAGATGAAGCCGAAGCTCAAGAATTTAAAGAATTTATCCAAAGTATTAAACCGTCCGATTTTGAAAAGCTTTTAAAGAATAACGATCACCACGAAAGCGATCAATAACGTTTTGTAACATATGTAACAATTTCTCCCCAAAATGAAATTTCGGCGCTCAGACTTTTTTTATTAATTTAAGAAAGAGAGCGACATTATGAACATAGACTCAATTCAACCTAATTATATTTTTAAGGTTGACCCTGTCAATTTCTTTGAGACACAGAAAAAAGAACCCGCTAAACGCAACATTTTCTCAAGCGGACTCTTTGCCCAGCAAACCGACGACGTGTTTAATCCAAACCACCCGAAAGTTGCAGGAAGTGCCACTACTGCCAACAAATTTGACAGGTTAGCTTAATATTTCTTAATATTTTGCAAAAATTTGGCAATTTTTTGACCGAAATTTCCTTTATTATAATATAGGGAATTTTGGAGATTGCTATGTTCAAATTAGACATATCACAAATTTCATCAAACAGCGGCGCAGGTTATATTACCAACCCTAATTTGCAGCCGAGCAGAACTTTTGTCAAACAAGCTTTTGACTTTACACCAAGCCTTGACAGACCTGCAACTAAAAGCAACTTTTCAGAAGAATTGCTTTGCGGAGCGCCTGTTAAAGCTGAAAACATAGATTTGTGGGCATAAAAACTGTTTTTTACAGCAGAAAGAAGTTATCTTTAGTATTTGTGCGGTAAATTAGTTTTTGTGCATTAAACTGCGGAGTATATGTATATGATACTCTGCCGTTTTTTTTGTTCAGCGAACATAAACCTACAACCCTTTCTTCATTTTTAAACAATTTTTTCAGAAATTCCATACTTACTACATCCTTCTTTTTTGTTGTATAATGTTCTTAAGGATTGTGATGAAAAAGTCAAGGAGGTAAATATGACACAGAAAATTTCTAAAGATATGAACATTATGGATATCGTTCAGGCTTGCCCTGAAAGTGTTGCTGTATTCCAAAAATACGGTTTAGGATGCATCGGATGTGCGGCTGCTCATTTTGAAAACTTGGAAGCTGGTGCTAAAGTTCACGGATTTGACCCCGACGAAATGGTTGCAGAAATCAACGAACTTATTGCTGAATAAACTTTATATTTATATTTTAAAGCAGGTTCTTTTTATTTAAGAACCTGCTTTTTGTAACTGTATATTAGGAGTTTGTTATTTTTTTAAGAAACCTGACATTGTCGGCTGCATTGAGTTTACAGATGGCGGAGTTAAATTTATTTTATTCTGCGCTATTACAGCCTGTGCCTGCGGATTTTTAGCTTCCTGAGCTAAACGTTCTTTCTCTTTGCTTTCTTTTGTCATTCTTTCACAATATCTAGCAAGCCATATCATAAATGCCGGTACTAAGAATATTATTGAAGCAAATTCAAATGAGCTGTTTAAGGTTTTTGCTATTCGTACAAACTTATTATCAGCATTTTCAAAAGCTTTATATATAGTATCAAGTGCCTTTGAATTTTGTTCTTTTGCAGCTCTAAAAGCTTTTTCAAAGTCTTCGATTGATACGTCTTTGAGTTTTTTACCACCCAAAATTTCTTCTGCAGCTGTTTTTACCTCTTTGTCCATAGCAAAGACTTTTCTCGGATCACCATCATTTTTCTTCAAAAATTCTATATAACCCATAATTCCGTCTTTGTACTGTCTAAGGTTGCTGTGTTTTGAAGCTAATTGGTCACTGCTCAATACGTTTACACCACCGCTTGGAGTGAAGTAGTTCTTAAGCTTGTAGAAGAATCCTTTTGAATGATCTGCAGGTTTCACGTTAAGCGCTAAACCTGAAAGCTTTGCAAACATTGAGGAGAATCCTCTAGACAACGCTTTTGCACCAAACAATATCGCTGTAAAGCTTAACATATCACGTACGAAAATCTCTTTTCTATCGTGTTGGTCTTTTGCATTTCTCAATCTTGGAGGAAGACAAAATCCAAATAATAATGTCAACATAGCCTGTACTGACATTGATGCTTTATCAAATTCAAAAGTATCAGAAAGCTTTTTAAGCCATCCGCCTTTTGTAACGGTCTTTCCGATTTTTTCATTAAATGCTGATGCGGCACCTGTAAATGATGTTTCTTTAGCATTATTATCTTTTTCTGTTTTTTCTGCTTTGTCGGCTTTACCTTGAACATTTTCTGCAGTTTTACTTGCATCTTCCGGTTCTTCTTTTATTTCATCAACATTTGCTGAAACCCCAATATTATAAATTTTCGGGATAATATCGTAAAATCCGACTACAGCAAAGAACATACCGAAGTTAGACAAGAACCTTGTTCCGGAACGTCTTAAATTAAAGGATTTCATAAACTTAGCAAGATCCGGCACTGCCTCATTTTTCAAATATTTATTAGTAGATTTGATAACATCATCTGTATAATCAGTTAAATTATCAAGCATCTGTGAAAATGATACTGTAACAGGATCTTTTCTCCATTTTACGTTTACAGTTGCAGCAAGTTCATTTTCTGAAGGATTTACGTATTTTTTACGAAGATCCATAAATTCACTAACTAGATTTGAAGTTAAATCCTCTTTCATTCCCGGAGTTTTCTTACCGATAAAATGTTTCCAGAAACCTTTAGATTTAGCGCCTTCTATCTCTATAAGCTTGTCTGCCATCTCTGCAGCTTTCGCATCAAAATCAAAACCTTCAATATCACCTAATGAAGCTTGCAATGTTGATTTGAAAACCTGTTTATAAAAATCTTTTTTAACAGGATTAACTTGTGCTTTATCTTTGAAGTTAGTTATGCCTTTGATGGCATCTTTATTATTTTCAACAATTGCATTAAAACTTTCGCCAAAAGTATTGATCATGTTAATAGGAACGTTATTAGCCTTACCTGCATATTTTTTAATTCCCCACATCATACCTGCAGGAATCAAAAATGCACTCGGGCCTGATAGAATTTCTCTTATACCTTCACGGCGAGCAAAAGCCCAGTTATAAGGTCCTGTTTTCTTACCGGTTTCTTCACCAGTTACAGGATCTTTTTCACGTTTTCTACCTCTATTTAGCCCCTCTTTAATTCTCGGAAATACCATTCCGATACCGTCTTGGGCAATAAATGATGCTGCAAATCCGCCTCTTGCTATAGCATCTGTTACTGTAACAACAGGGTTAAAACCGCTTGTAAAATGAGGGGTATTATTTTTTACGGTTACCTGCCCAAGCTTGTTGCGATTGGTATTTTCTGAAGAATTAATTGCTTTTACTGACATATCCCTACTTCATGACTTAACTACACACATACTATTTAAAAAACTTAAAGGTTACATTTATTGCTTTTTTCGGCACCGATTGTAAGAAAAATTTACATGACAAACAAAGTGACGTAAATGTAATATTATTAAGTGTAACAATTATACTTAATCCATCGTTTTTTTTCAAGTAACATACTACAATTATAATATTTTTATTCACATAACTTTACATTTATAATAAAAATTAAGCTTAATAATCGATTTAAAATTTGACAGTGCGTCATTTTCTTAATACGATTCAGGAATGGAAGCGACGGTAATAGGAGCAGGGCTTGCGGGATCTGAAGCCGCTCTGCAATTAGCAAAGAGAGGAATTAAAGTCAAATTATACGAAATGCGCCCTGAAGTATCGACAGGAGCGCACAAGACCGGTGATTGTGCGGAATTTGTGTGTTCAAACAGCTTGGGGGCAGCAGATACAACAAACGCAAGCGGGCTTTTGAAAAAAGAAATGGAGCTTTTGGGCGGAGAACTCATTAAAATCGCTCTTGAAAACAGTGTTCCTGCCGGAAATGCGCTTGCTATTGACCGAGAAGGCTTTTCCAAAAAGGTGACGGAAAAAATTCTTGAAAATCCTAATATTACACTTATAAAGGAAGAAATTAAAAAGCTTCCGCCCATGCCTGCGATTATTGCATCAGGCCCTTTAACAAGTGCTAATTTAGCGGAAGATATTAAAAAGTTTACAAACAGTGAGCATCTTTACTTTTTTGATGCAATTGCGCCGATAATAGAAGCAGAAAGCATAAATTTTGATATCGCCTTCCGCCTGAACCGCTACGATAAAGGAGAAGCGGCTTATATTAACTGTCCTATGAATAAGGAACAATACGAAAAGTTTTACGAAATTCTCACAACCGCTCCAAGAATTGAATTGAAAGAGTTTGAGAAAAATGCAAAGTTTTTTGAAAGCTGTCTTCCTGTTGAAGTTTTAGCCTCAAGAGGAAAAGACACCCTTCGTTTTGGCCCTATGAAACCCGTCGGGCTTGTTGATCCCAGAACCGAAGAAGAAAATTATGCGGTTGTACAGTTAAGGCAGGACAACGCCGCAAAAACCCTTTATAATATAGTAGGTTTCCAGACAAACCTCAAATGGGGAAGCCAAAAAGAACTTATTCACTCAATCCCGGGACTTGAAAATGCCTCTATTGTCAGATACGGAGTTATGCACAGAAATACGTTTATTAATTCGCCAAAAATCCTTAATCCGACACTTCAAACAAGAACAAGACAAGATTTGTTCTTTGCAGGTCAGCTCACAGGAACGGAAGGTTACACAGAATCTATTGCCTCAGGACTTTTGGCTGGAATTAATATGGCAAGATTTTTAAAAGGTGAAGAACTTCTGACACTTCCCAAAACAACAATTCTCGGCGCTTTAACCCATTATATTACGAATCCTGAGCATGACAAGTTTCAGCCTATAAATTCTAACTGGGGAATTCTGGATAAAATTGAACTTCCTAAAAAAGAACGTAAAAATAAAAAGCTTAAAGCTGAACTTCTTGCAAAAAGGTCTGTTGAATATTTAAGCCAAATTTCCGTATAAAATTCATTTAAATTTAAGCTTTTTTATCAATCAAATGTTTGTCATCCTGTAAAGCTTGTGTATTTTTATGATTATCAAGTCCTAAAGCGTTCAAAGCAGGGTGAATAAACAAATGCGAAACCTGCGGCGCAAAAATTGCAAGCCCGAAAACCGATCCGACTATATTTCCAAATTCCACAGCACCCTTTAATATCGGGAATTTATTGGGTTTTTCCTTGTTTAATTCTTCTATTATTGACGAATCATATTCATCTCTGACAAGCCTGCGTACTTTGTTTCCGTTCTCATCCGTCTTGTAAACTCCCTTAATCTCTTTTTCAATTGTTTTCTGACGGTTGTTCAAAGTCGTGTCGCAAAGTTTCAAATAATGCGCATATTGCTTACTTGTTTTAAATTTTCCGATTTCTTCAGGTTTGAATAGCTTTTGCGCAAGCTTAAACGTCCCTTTCTTAAATACGGGTACCACAAGTGCTACATAAACAAGAAGACAGGTCGCTTGATACAAAAATTCCTTTGCCGCAGCGTATTTTTTCGTATCCTCATCAATATCTTTATCAATCAAAATAAATCCCGGTCTGCCTATCGCTTTTAGCGTAGTTTCCATCATAACCTGCGAATTTGTGTTTGAGGTTATATTGCTTAAAGAATTGCTCGTTAAAATTTTTGTAATTCCGTTAATCATACGCCACCTGCTTTCATACCGTATGAATTATAAATTTTAACGCCCGCAAAAGATTGTATGCTCGGTCGGTTTACAGGTGTGTAAACAGGTTGAGGAGCGGGTTTTGTTTTTATCTCGGGAGAAGGTGAAATTTTGTCGAATTTTTCAGCTAATGCGCCTTTTTTATTATGATAAAACTTGTCCATTAAAGGCTTAATTGCAAGCGAACAAAGCCCAGGAATTACGACAAGTGCCGCTGCGCAAACCCCTATCAGCATACAATTCTTTGCTCCTTTGGCTTTTAATTCCTCTGGAAGAAACTTGTTCGCCAACTTTGCCGAACCCTCGCCCAAAAGCCAATAAACAGGAATTGCTATTAATTCAGTTAAACCTTCCCTGATTGCTGTATATTTTTTGGTTTTCGGCTCCTCTTTTTTGTCCATCATAGTAAATGTCGGACGGCAAATACCTTTCACTGCCGCAATTGACATTACTACATAGGTCGGTTTATTATTCTCACCTAATTTCAAGCATATTTTTCTGAATTTGTCTAATAAAGTGGTGTTCATGATTCAGATAAACTAAAAATCATAAATATTTTTTTTTGCTATTTGAATATTTGAATATTTAAATACTTTTATCCTCCGTGCTTATTAATGCTTTTGTAAAAAATTAATCGAAAAATGAACTTTTAATTTTAAAATTCGTTATAATAGTATAGAGGTTACAAAAATGAAAGATAAATGCACAAAATACGAAGCTCTGTTTACATTTGCAGATGAGGAAACTCTGAAAAAGCATCTTGAAGTTTGCGAGGATTGCCGCAAAGAGCAGGAACAAATGGACAAAGTTTCAGAACTTATTAGTGAAGTTAAGCCTTTTTATAAGAAAAAGACTTCCTCATACCATCATCTTAAAGTGGCATGTATTCTTTTTGCTCTTGTAATAGGCGGGGCTTCAATAGGCGTAGTAGGAACAAATCAAGACCTTATGGATTATATCCAATACGGAGAAACTCTTTCAGCGGAAGATTTGGGTTTCCCTGTTGATTCCTACGGCTTTTTACTGGTGGAATAATGGATTTAAACGAAATCATAAAAAGAAACAAGCAAAACGTAAAAAATATAATCAGACTGATTACAAAAGAAGAAGAAAATGAGGATCTTGAACAAGAGGTCTATGTAAAAATCTGGAAAAATTCCGGCAAATACAAAGAACAAGGCTCTTTGACAGGCTGGATAAATACTATTGCCAAAAATGTTTCTAAAGATTATCTCAAGTCTTCTTACCGCAAGAAACAAGATATTACAACCTCCGACGACAACATTCTTGTTCTTGTGAAAGACAAAAAAGCAACTCCCGAAAACAAGCTTTTAAAAACTGAAAGACAAATTCAGATAATGAAAGCAATAAACGGATTAAAACCCAAATTTAAAGAAGTAATAATGCTTTGTGAAATAGAAGGCTACAGCTACGAAGAATGTTCTAAAAAGCTTAAATGCCCGCTTGGCACAATCAAGTCAAGAATTTACAACGCAAAAAAAGAATTAGCAGAAAAGTTACAGGATCTAATGTAAAAGAAAGGATGGAAAAATGATTAAAAAAACACTAATTTTAGCGGCACTTGCAGCATTCACATTTAACGGCGCAATTGCGGCAGACACAATTACAACCCCCGAATCCACCCCAAAAGTTCAAACTCAACTGGCTGCACCGGCTGAAACTCCTGAGGTAAAAGGTGACAGAGCAGAATTGGATGCTCCTCCGCCGCCGCCCTGCCAAAACAAACGTAATGCAGAATTTGAAAAAAGACTTAAACTTACTGACGAACAAAAAGCTAAAGCTAAAGAATTGCGCATGAAAGGTCATGAGCAGATGGAACCTATTATGATTAAAATTAAAAATCTAAAACAGGAAAAAGAAATGGTTCTAAGATCTCGTATAGCTGTTGAAATGCAAAAAGAAAAAATCGCTGAAATTGACGCGCAAATAAAAGATTTGAAAAAACAGGCTCACGAATTAAGAATGCAGAATATGAAAGAATTTGAATCAATTCTTACTGACAAACAGAAAAAAGAACTTCAAAAAATGAAAAAAGAAGGCAGAAAAAAGTTTGAAAAAGCAAGAAAAAAATGCATCAAAGAAGGTAACTGCAAACCGATGCAAAGACCAATTCCGATGCCAAAACCTGCCTCACCGATTGAAGAGTAACACCTACTTTATATAATAAACTAAAGGGCTTCTTACAAAAGAAGTCCTTTTTTTATTCTGACCATTATAAATTAGATATTATTTTTTAAATTTCTTCAAAAGATTTCCTGTATCCTGACTATTATCGGCAGAAGTTTGTTCTGCTGATTTAGTGGGCTGAGGCTGCGGCTGCTCTTGAGATTGAGATGGCGAAGAGGCTTTTTGTGGCTGTTTATTTTCAATTATATTCGCATAATAAGCAGGATCATCCAGTGATTCTATTGCTTTCATTACGCCCAATCTGCCCGCCTTCAACTGCATATCAGCAAGCAATGTTTGTACTGCCCAGATTATAATTATATTTAATGCTGTCCAACTTATACCAACTGCGGCCGCTGATGCTACCAGACCATTCGTTAATAACGACGTTGCAAGAGTTCCTGATTTTAATGCCTGCATAAATTCGTCAGGATGTTCTTTTAATTCCTTTAATAATGCCTTTCCAATTCCGGCAAGCTCTTCCTTTGGAATGTTATCGTATATCTTCTCAAGATTAGAAATAACCGACAGCATCGTCTTTTTATCCATACTTGAAAAGCCCCTCAAATCTGCTTTGTTCTGGAATTCCACCTCCGTCATTTCGCTTACTTCTTTCTTAAACGATAACAAATATTCTTTCGGATCCGAAAGTTTTTTAAGAATGCCTTTTATAGGCCCTGAAGCTGATTCTGCCGTTTCGTTTACTGCTCCCGTAAGCGCAGGACGTTCAAATTTTTCAAAAGTACTACTTCCCTGTTTTTGCAAAAATTCTATTATGTTATCCAAGCCTGCCGGAACCTCCTTCAAAGTGTAAGGAAATGCGTCACTCATACTCTTAAAGATGCTATCTAACTTTTCATATACAAAAACAACATCACTTTTATCAAAACTATTTGTAATTGCTTTTTTGAAAGCTTTTATATCAAATGAACTCATGCCGTATTCGGAATAATTCTTCGTAAATTTATCTGCAAATTCCGCCAACAGAGGATCCATAGTTTCTCTTGGCGCTGTTGCCAATTCATTTGCTAATCTGTAAATCTTGTCTTCACCGTATGATTTGCAAGCCAAATCTACATATTTATATACAGCATTTTTAAATCTTTCATCAGACATTATTTTGACTCTTTCGGTGTTCTTTATCATTATGTCAAACATATCAGATCTTAATTTTGCGTCATATGAAGATGATTTAAGTTCTTTTATAATATTCAATAAATTTTCGAAAAATCCTTTGTATCTGGATTCACTGATATCACCAACAGCCATTAAATTCTTAATAGAACTTTCAATTTTTCCAAGCAATCTTACCTGCTCTCTATCACCCATATATCTGAATCTGTCAGATGCCATATTCAAATTTTTAACTAATTTAGAACCGATTTCACCAAGTTTATCATTATTAAAATCTATCCCTTGAATCATTGCAGCTAAAGGTTTGTTTTCTAATTCTATATTTCCGACTTTGTGAGGGATTTTTTCCGAAACATCTTTCAAGTATTTTTTAAAGGTTTTACCTTTCAAGAATGAACTTAAACCTGCAAGTTTTTTAACAGTCCAATCAATAGCGGAAGCTGCTGTAATTTTACCTCTGCCTATTTGAATAGCTGCGATTAATACAGGAGAAATCATTACCAACATGCCGGCACTCAGGGCAAATGGCTGTAAAATTTCAGTTGCAGCTTCCATTGACTCTGAATAAATCTGAGAATTATCATCTACTTTTTCAAAAGTATTAAACAATTTTCTCTGAAGATTTTTCGCATCGTTAAGCTGTTCTTCGCTTACTTCTGACTTTTGAAGCTGCTCCAGCAAAAGTTGATGTTCTTTAAATTCTGTTAGTTTATATTTTTCATAAGCATAATATTGCTTCAAAACTGTCGGGACAAACATTGCATATTCTTTTAATTTTTGTCCGAAAGTTTCCTTTTTGCCTTTGACATCTTTAACTTCCTGCAAATCTTCTTCCGTATAACCGATAAAGTTTCTCGGATCTTTTTCCAGCTCTCGTTTTGCAGTGTAACGTCCTGCACGGGCGGAAGATTTTTGAAGTTTCAAAGCTATTAATGCCGCAGGAATTGAAGATACTAAGGCTCCGATTAAACCTATAATCTTTGAATTACCCCATCTGTGTGACATTCCGGCTGCAAACATTTTCTTAAACACATCAAATACATCTTTTTTACTGGTTTTAACCCTGTCCGCATTATCTTCTGCAATTTCAAAAGCTTTCTTCCTTGCAGAATCATTATCCATAAGTTTTTTTACAAATTTGCTCCACCTTACAGAATATCCGGGGGCTCCGGGCTTAATTTCTTTAAACCTTGCATAAGCAGCTTTGGCTTCTTCTGTCCCGTGCTTATCTACGATATTTTTTACTATTCTGTCCGTCATACCGGTTTTGTTCATAAATAAGCCTGTCAGCCAGCCGAAGAACCCGCCTACTATCGGTGTTGAACCCATAATTACACCTGCTGCAACTTCCATGTTTTCAGAGTATTTTTCGGCTTCGTTATTGATAAGTCTGACTGATCGCTGGATTACTTCTTTGTCTTTCTTTGCCTGAACTATTTCTTCAGGTGTTAAAGTACGAGTAACTTTTTTTGAAGTATCTGTATCTGCTTTTTTAGCTTTTAAGTATTCTTTTCTATCTCTGAATATGTTAATTATGCTTTTAAAAATTCCGCTTTTCAGCTTTTCTTTTTTCTTTTGTTTTTTAAGCTCCGGATGTTCTTCAATATATTTCTTGGCTGCTGCTATCTGCTCAGGGGTATAGTTTACAAAGGCTTTCGGATCTTCTAAGATTTTTCGTGCCTGATACCTTGCGATTTTTGAACTGTCTATCTGAAGTTTTGCCGCATAAATTGTCGCACCGACAAATGCTAAAACACCTGATGCAGCAACACCTATTCCGCCGCCCCAGAGTTTACGCTTATAAGGTTTAACTTTTTGGATATAATTTTGGTATAATTCCATTGCTCTTGCTTTTAATGAAGCATCCGGAATTTTTTCTATTTTTCGTTTATCTATGAAATTCCAATAATAAAAACCCTCTTTATTCGGACGGGTTTCATGAATTTTATCCGTAATATCATCAGCCAACTTATGGACGTCCTGATTGTTCCAAAGCATTTCTTTTTCTATTTCCCAAATTTTATCACCTGCAGGACCGGCAATTTTTTTGATATAATATGCACCCGTCCCCAATGTTGCCAATAATGGTGCTAAAGAAACCAAAGGCGACACCGCTGTTTCAACGTTCTCTGCTACGTTTTCTGAGTGATTATCCATTATGTCGACAACATCTATAATCCTCTCGCCAAACTGTTTAGCCTCTTCTATTTCTTCAGGGGTATATTGTCTTCGATTATACAACTCTTGACGCTTTGCTTCTGTATCTCGCTGATCCTGTTCCCATTTTTTGAAGTTTTCACGGTTTTTTACTACTTGTGATAGTGAATTAAAAAAGTCCATATTTTCCCTACAAATTTGTATTATACTATTATAAAAAAAAGAAAATACAATTATTTGCCATTATTAGAAAATATTCATTAAGAAACTTTAAGAGGCAGAATTATTTCAAATTCCGTTATTTCATCTGTTGATTTTATTAAGTTTAAATCAGCACCCATTTTCTGTAAATTATTTTTGCAGATATAAAGCCCTAACCCGCTTCCGTAGCACTTTGTAGTCAAGCCTTCATCAAAAATTTTGCCAGTTAAATCGTCGGGAATTCTTTCCCCGTTATTGAAAATTTTTACACTTGCAACATCTTCTTCTATTTCGGTTTTTACATTTATAAATCCTGTTTCTTCTATTGCCTCAATCGCATTTTTTATAAGGTTTACAAGCACTGCCAGAAATTTATTTTCGTCGACTGAAACACAGCAGTCGCTTTTGCACTCCAAGGTTATGTCGATATTTTTGTCGTAAACATAAACTTTCGAAAGCTCTATTCCCTGAAGCAGTAACTCTTTCAAATCAAAAATATTACACTCAATATTGCTCAAAGATTTCAAATCCAATAGTGAATTTGAAACCATTTTAAGGGATTTCAAAATACAATTAAGAGCGTTATCGACAGGCGGAAGACTAACATTATTTTTCTGTAAATGCTTTCTGATAATTTCACAATAAACATCACAAATAGAAACCTGATTACGAATTTCATGAGAAATACATCTTGCCTGAGTTTTCAAAATATCGTCCGTTGTCTGCATATAATCCCCTTTTATCTGTCAAAAAAGGTTTGACTCAAACATAATAAGCCAAACCTTTTACAAAATTTGCCGCTTTTTATTTTTAAACAGCTGCTTTTACGCGTCTTCTGTTTGCAAATCCGTTATTTAAAGCGTAGAGAACAGCTTGAGTTCTGTCATTTACTTGCAATTTTTGGAAAATATTGTTTACGTGAGTCTTAACCGTAGTTTCCGATATAAACAATTTTGCCGCAATACCCTTGTAGTTATTACCCTGTGTAAGAAGATCAAGAACTTCTTCTTCACGAGAGGTAAGGTAAGAAAGAAGATTTTCCTGAACAGCAGCATCGCTTTCGTTTTTGAAAGATCTTTGGAAATATTCAAAGAATCTTGAAGAAAGAGCTGACGGAAGATAGATTTTTCCTGCTGCAATTTCATCAATTGCGTAAATCAATTGAGCTGATGCCATAGTTTTCAAAACATAACCTTTTGCACCGAGCTTCATTGCTCTAAAAATCAAATCCGCATCATCATATCCGCTTAGAGCAATAACTTTTGTATCGAGTTCAAGTTTTTCAATTTCCTGAATTGCTTGTAAACCATCTTTTTCAGGCATATTAATATCCATCAAAACAACATCCGGACGATATTTTTTAATTAAATTAATAGCAATATTTGCGCTTGTAGTTGCACCAACAACATCATAACCGGTTTCCAAACTGATTAACTCCTTAACCCCGCGCAAATGATCAGCATTGTCATCAACAAGCAATACTCTTAATTTTCTTTTGAACTCTCTCATCATCTTTCCCCTTTATAATTTTTTTATTATTGTTCTCTACACTATTCATACTACAACTTTCAAAGGGGTAAATTCATCCATGCCCCGATTGATATTGAAGTCATGGGGGTTGTAGAAAATGTTCTAAACCTTTGGATTGATAAAATTCCTCAATCTCTTTATACATCATGCTTTGCGGCATGGTTGATGTTTTTGGTGTCAAAAATTTAACATAATCTTTTTGCTGTAAACCGATTATGGTATAATCATAAAAACAGAGGAGACAAACTGGTGGATATCGGATTATTTATTACAGGGTTTGTATTAGGCGGAATTGCGGTTTACGTTCCGATATTTTTATCAAAGAAGAACGAAAAACTTCATAATGATATGGTCTTAGAGCAAATGAAGCTTTATTTTGAAAACACCGCAAACAAAGTTTTTGCCGAAAACTCATCTAACTTCAGCGAACAAAGCAAAGAAAAACTTGAGGAATTTTTCAAACGGTTTAAAGACAAGATAGAAGATTTTGAAAGTCGCGCGGAAGCAAACTTCAAGAATGAAAACGAAAAACTGACACATTTTGACGCCAATCTTAAAAACTTTCTTGAAGCAGGACAAAAAATCTCTACAGACACAACAAACCTCATAAACGTAATGAAATCGGACAACAAAACCGCAGGCAAATGGGGCGAAATTATATTAGAAAGAGTTTTGGCTGCTTCAGGCTTGAGATTAGGAGAAGAATTTAACACACAAAAAAGCACCTCCGAAGGAATACCCGACGCCGTAGTAAATCTTCCTGAAGGAAGGCACATATTTATTGACAGCAAAACTTCTTTTTCAAGCTGGTACGATTACGTAAACGCCACGGACGAGAGCGAAAAAGCCCTGCATCTTAAACAATTTACGGATTCTACAAAAGCACATATAAAAGGACTTTCAAAGAGGGATTACTCAACAGACAAAACCTCTCCTGATTATGTTTTAATGTTTATTCCGATAGAGGGCTGTTATTCGATGATGTTTTGCGATGACTGCGCACTTTGGGATTTTGCTTGGAAAAACAACGTAATGCCGGTTTCGCCATCCACTCTTTTGGCTGCACTAAAAATTATCGAAGCATTCCACAAGGTTGACAGACAAAACAAAAACATAATCGAAATGGCAAAACTTTGCGCAGAAGTTCACGACAAATTCGCAGGGCTTTTAGAGGACTTAAACAGCACCAGAAAAAACTTCGACAACGCACTAAAGAAACTCAACGGCAACGGAAACATAATTTCAAAAATCGAAAAAATCGAAAAACTTGGCGCACCTGTAACAAAAGAGCTTCCTAAAATTGCAGATTACACAGAGGAAGAAGAAACTGTTTAAACAAGTGCTTCTTTATCGGCAAGTGCGGTTTCAATTTCATCAATAATCAATTTAACAGCGGCAATTTTGTCGTCTGATTTTGTGATGGGGCGCCCGATAACCATAAAATCAACACCTGACAAAATAGCCTTGCGCGGAGTGTCGACTCTCACCTGATCATCAACCCCTGCCCAGGTCGGTCTTGTTGCAGGGCAAACAATTATAAAATCATCTCCGATTTGTCTTCTGATACGCTTTGCCTCATCAGCACTTGCAACAACCCCGTCAAGCCCGCAGTCTTTTGCGACTTGCGCAAGCTGCAATACGTAGTCTTCTATATTTTTATTTACACAAAGTTCTTCTGTCAGCGTTTTTTGTCCGAAGCTTGAAAGCAGAGTAACCCCTAAAATTACGGGCGGTTCTTTTTCAAGCCTTTTAGCGGCGGCATTTACGGCCTTTACAGCGGATGTAACCATTTTTGAGCCGCCTTGTATGTGAATATTAAAAAAATGGATGTTGTTTTTTACAAGATTGATACAGGTTTTTTGCACAGTGTTAGGTATATCGTGAAACTTTCCGTCATAATAGCACTTTGCGCCAAGCTCCTCAATAAGCCTTACAGCCTCAAAACCGCAGTTTATAATAAGCGGAAGCCCGATTTTAAAATACCCGACATAATCCTTTAATTCTAAAACCAACTCTCTCACTTCATCAAGAGTATCAACGTCAAGTGCCAAAATAATTCTGTCTTTGGCGGAAGAAGGTTTCAACATAACACCACCTCACAATACAAATGGATTTTATCATAAAAAAAAATAAAATCAATCCTTCTTAATGGCGATAACAGGATAATACAGGCATTATAAATAAAGGAAAATCGCCCGAGGTGAGCTCAGGCGAGAATTATAACAAATAGTTTATTAAAAAGCTTTAGTTATAAGATTTTTGAATTATTATTGAAAATTCCGAAAAAACAATCCCGAGCTAAAAAAGCAGGGGATTGTTTTCAAATTTATCCTTGAGAGAAAATCCCTCTAAAATTATTTGTTATAAAGAACTGCTCTTGCAGCGGCTGATGCCGGAATAACTGATTGGTTGTACATAGCAATCGGATAAATGTCTGTCGGGTTTGATACAGTACAAGTAAAATCGTCAGAACCATCAGGTCTTCCTTGTGCATTTGCACCACCAGCGCCATCGCACTGTACAACACGGTTAGGAGCTTTTTGTCCGTTTACATCAATAAAGCCAAAGCAATAGCTATCAGAAGCTACACCGATACCTGTATCAGATTGTTGGCAAGTTGATTGTGTGTTATCAAAAATAAATGATATACCATCATTCATCATAATAATTGTTGCATCATCATCCCAGGTACCACTTACAGTTAAACCTGGATAATTGTTTGCACATCCAGTTTTACAATGATTGCCTTTATATGTAGTGCGATCACTTGCATCTGTATCGCTTACTATAAGCCATTGATTAGCATTTCCTGCCTCTGCGTTAAAATCTGAACCGGCTGCTGTTCTTACTATATTTAAACGGTTGCTGAACAAGTCGTACAATGATTGAGCACCTCCAAGTGTGGTGGCAGGTGTTGTTGATCCATCAGTGCCGGTACTTTCTGCGGCTGTATTTGTACCAGCTACAACTTGTGATAAATCATAGTCATTAAGCGCAATGTTCATTACAACAGCCTGAGAAAGAACTGTTAGAGATTTCTTAAACGCTGTTTTGTACTGTGCGCCTTGTGTTGAGTTAATCAATGTTGGCATTGTCATTGCCGCTACAACACCAATAATACCAAGGGTAATCAACACCTCGGCAAGGGTGAAACCACCCATACCAATAGTTTTCTTTAACATTTGTAAATACCTCCATAATATAAGTTACATGTTTATAATAACATATCTATATCAATTTGTCAATATAATTGATATAGATATCATTATTCAGCCGGATTAAATAGTTAAACTTTTCATAAAGGGGGAAAGGTGGATAAAGTCTTACTCGGCAAACAACTCAGGCAAATCCGCATCGAAAAAGGGCTTTCTCAAGAAAAGCTCTCCGAATTGGTGTTCATTTCGCCAAGACAAATGTGCCTTATTGAAAACGGCAACTCTTACCCCTCACTTGATACTTTTGTCAGAATCGCCGAAATCCTTGAAATTGATATCAACAAGTTCTTCAGCATAAATTCCTCTGAAAATGATAACATCAGAACTTCTATTATTGATATGGTTAAGGGGCTTGACAGAAAAAAGCTTCCGCTTTTAAAGGATATTATCGTCGCTGTTGACTGCCATTGATTTTGCCCTGAATAACAAAAAGCTAATTCGCCTGAAATTGTGAAATCATTTCATAGCGCTTTGTGTTTGAGTTGAAGGTATATGTTTCATAGTTTGAGCCGTCTGTTGTTATTTTTATTGAATTGTCTTTATCTGTTCTGTATATTTCCGTCGGGCTTAGAATATCAAGAGTGCCTTTATTCGGGTGTCCGTAATTGTTTTTGCCGGTCGAAATTATTGAAACTTCACAGCCTAAGCGGTTTAAATATTCTTTATTCATAACGTTTGCCGCACCGTGGTGTCCGACCTTTAGAACTTCAACATTATCAGGCAGCTTATCCGCAATCCGCCCCAAAGCCGTCAATCCTGCATCACCCATAAATAACATATCAAAATCCTTGTAACTTAACAGGGTTATCACTGAACTTTCGTTGTCGGAATCATAGGTTTTAATAAAGCTTCTAAGCGTAAAATCCGGTTCTTCATAAACAATTTTCCCGTCTTTAGCCTTCGATACGGGTGTTTTTGTTTCTTCTGCCGTTTTATAAATTGCTTGTGCTATCCGAGCCTTGTCTGTCAGAGAATTTGTCAGAATATTTTTAACTTTCATATTCTTTGTAATTTCAGACGCGCCTCCTGCGTGGTCTATATCAAAATGAGTTACGACCATTAATTCAAGATTTTTAATACCTCTGTCTTTCAGGTATTTTCTGATTATAAATTCAGCCTGCGGCTTTGAACCTTTATAGCCCGTCTTTGCAGTATCAATCAAAATATATTTTTCATCTGGAGTTTTGACAAGAAAAGCATCCGCATTACCGACATCAAATGCTATAACATCAAGCTTGCCGTCAGGAATCCTAATCCACAATCCGAAAAATAAAACAACTAACCCGCCCAAAATCGCCAGATGACGTTTTGTAAAACCTTCTTTTATCATTAAAGTCGCCAAAAGCACCGCCGTATAATAAACAAAAACCTGCAATAATGACGGATGCGGAGTTTCAATAAGAGAATTTGGAAGCGTTGCAAAAAAGTTTGAAATCCAGACAAGCGCCGTCAACATAAAATTCAAAATAAAATCAAAAATTCCGCAAACAAAATTCGCTATCGGAGAAATTATCGACAAAACAGACGACACAAATCCGCCAAAACTTATTACCGATAAAAACGGCATTATCGAAACATTTGCAAAGAAAGAATACGTGCTTATCGTATTAAAATAAAACATCTGAAGCGGAATTACCCAAATTTGCGCAACAATCGGAACTAAAAGTGCGCCGAGAATTTTATAAACAATATTGTTTCCCTCAAAACGCTTCATAATAACATCCGCCGTACAAACTATCCCGAAAGTTACAAGAAATGAAAGCTGAAATCCGACATCATTCAGAAAAGCAGGGTTGTACAAAAGCATCAAAAACGCAACAAACGATAAAAGAGAAATACTATGCGAATCCCTGTCGATAAGTTTGCCCGCCAACACAAACAACAGCATTAATGCGGCTCTGATTACGGATGCGCCCAGTCCTGTCATTAATGTATAAAGAACTATAATTCCCATACCGCTTATGACTCGGGGTTTATATGGAACTTTCAAAAGCGACAATATATAAAACCAAAATCCGTATATGAATGCCACGTTCATTCCGGATGCAGCTAAAATATGAAGTAAACCTGAGTTTGTAAAACTGTCCTTTATATAATCAGGAGGCGATACCGCATCATCACCGAATACCACTCCGCCTAAAATTTCAAGATTCGGACTTTTTAAATATTTTGCGTGAGTTTTTAAAATCCTGTTTCTGACATTATTAAGCTTTTGCATAAACCTCCATTTTAGAGGAAGTTCTGACGGAATATATTCGCAATTCGAGGTTTCTGCGTAAACTATCGTGAATACGTCAAAATTTCTCAAATATTTACCGTAATCAAACTGTGACGGGTTTGTGGCACTAAATGGAAGCCTTAAATTCCCGTTGATTTTATAAATATTCCCAACATTAAACATTGAAAAATCGTTGTTTTCATCCGAAATATTTACAAAAGTCTTACCCTCAAAATCTTTTCCGTTTACCTTCTCAACCGCCAGAAAAAACTTAGTTTTCCCGCTCATTCCGCTGTTCGGAATTGAAATTACACGCCCAGTAATCTCAAGATTTGCAGGCGCAAGCTTAGACAATTTATCAGAGTTATCTATCCTGAAATAAGCACTGAAAAATCCTAAGTAAAATACCATTAACCAAACTAACAAAAACCTGAATGAAAGCTTTGTTTTTAAAATAATTATTATCGCAAATATCGTATATAAAATTCCGAAAACAAGCTCGCAATTATTGAAATATGAAGCAATTCCCACAATAAACGATAATGAAGTTATAAGCATTATCGTGTTTTTCTTTTCAAGCGAAGACTTTATAAAATCCCTTATCATAAATCAATTTTAAAAAATCAATACCAAAAGTCCAGAATTTATTTTTTGCGGAAAAACCAGCCTTTTTTCTTCTGCTGAATCTGTGGTGCAGGTTTTGTTACCTGAGTTTGAGGCTGAACAGTCGTTTCTATTCTTCTTAAACGAGTCGGAGATTTTTCGTCTTTTTCATTAAATACACGCTTTGAAAGGGTTTCAATATAACGATCATCAAGGTGTGCGTAATCAAATAAAATAACCCCGTTTGCATTAATTTTTCTTGTTTCGTGAATTTCTCTGATTAAATCTTCTTCACTACCGCCCATAAATGTTACGAACAACCCCGCAAACAAGTCCGTTGCTGGAAGTTTTGCTTTCATTACATTTGTGACTAGTGCATTCAAAGTTTTGGCATTACAAGTCAAAAACAAAGGTGTGAAACCGTTTACATATCCTTTTTCACTCCAAGATTTCCAATCTTGCTGTTTATTGGTTAGGGCAGACAATCGATCAGGAAATATTACTGCACTTATATAAACACCTTTTTCTCTGCCTAAAGCCCCAACTTTGCTTACAAAATGAGTAATCTTATTACGTCTGTATTCACTCCATTTAAGCCAAAGAGGATCATTTATTGAAATATCTACAGGATCTTTACCGTATATAGTTTTAAATTCATTCCTTGCAAAATCCGTATACCCCCAAGAATTAGGCTCATTAACCGAAACAGCCTGAGGATATCTTATGTAATCAAGGTTTATACCATCGACTTTATATTCTTTTATAATCTCTGTAATCAACTCCAGTAAAAAATCTTGAACTTCGGGATTAGCTGGATCTATAAAAAATCCGTTATGCTCCGAAATTGAAGGAGTAGGAGCTGCTATATTATAATTTCTTTTGGTTTTATTTGCCCATTCCGGCTTTACAGCAAGAATATTCCCCGGATTCACCTCCGGACGCTGGATTCCTACATAAAAAGTTTCAAACCATATATGAACCTTTATATCATTTCTGTGAGCGTATTTTATCCATGCCCGAAGCGGATCAAAACCTGCAAACTTTTCATTCTGCTTTACAAAACCGTATTTTTCCATTGTTTTGCTCGGGAATATTGTCCTGCCATGGAAATAAGTTTCAATAAAAATGTTGTCTATTCCGGCTTTTTTTATTCGCTCGACGGAATTTGCAATATCTCTTTCACTCGTTTCTGTCGGACGTACCCAGACTCCTTTGAATTCATTGTTTTTATACGGAACAACACTTTTTAATGCTGTGTTTGCTGATTTAATGGCTTTTTCTGAGTATTCTTTTGAATTTTCAGCATTGTGCCCTGCTTTTTTCAAATATTCCTGAGCTTCTTTTATGTATTCGTTCGGAACTGTAAAATCATAATCAGCACTGCTTGCTTTATAATAATCAACCATGGCTTTCGCTTCATCTATTTTTCTTGCTGCTTCAAAAAGATAACTTTCTGATGTTGTATATACGTACAATGTGTTTGAAACTGCATCTATATAAACCTTCGTTCCTATTTTTATGTTTTTATTTATCCAATTTTTAGCAACACCATGACCGCTTATAACAAGACCGTTTTTCGGTATAAAAGAATCCGCTCCGCTTAATTCAGTTACCGTATTATCTTCTACTATTGCCTCTGCTCCGAATTCGTTCGTACCTGTCCTGATTGCATAGCCGCCTGTATATACGACAAGCTGATTTGTTCCTCTTACCCCGGGCAGATAATTACCAGCCTGATTTGTCGTTACAGTCGGATTTACGGAATTTATTTTTATTGAGGCTTCATTAAATATTTTTTCATTCTTTTTCGGTTTGTATGGCTGATATACTAGAAAATTATTAATTGCATACATATCTGATACAGATGTTTCCGTATCAAGAGAAAGCGACTCTCCGGCATTTACATTACATGCTGAAAATATTATAATTATTAGTAGTATCAATATTTTTTTTAATATCATCGTTTACTCCCTGATACGGTAATAATATTCATGATCTTCGTAATTCAACGCATTTAAGGATTCTATTTTATCAACCAAATTTCCTGCGCCGGGGTCTATTTTGTATGAATCTTCGTAATATTTTTTTGCCTTTGAGATATCCCCCAATTTTTCATATAACTCTGCCAATTTTAAATTTGTTATGTAATTATCTTTATAACCATTATTATAGGCAGTTAAATAATATTTTAATGCTTTATGATATCTGCCTCTTTTTGTATTATACTCTGCAAAATAAAAATTTGTATACGGGTTTCGCTTATCTAAATTAAATGCTTGATTATAATAACTTTTTGCCAGAACATCATTTCCCCTTTCATCATTAATCCTTGCCAATTGAACATATGAATAATAATCCGCAGGATATACTTGTGAAAGCATGTAATATTTTTGCATTGCTGTCTGATAATGCTTTTCTTGTTCCGCTTTTGTCGGACTGTCATAGCCTTTTACAAAATATTCATCACCTTCTTTGCGCAATTTTTCTCCGCTTAAGGAAGAATAATCAACCATGAAATTTCCATACTTTGAATATCCGCTATCTGATGCTAAAGACGGCGGATATTCTAAAAACATTAATACCAATAGCAGAGGAAAACTTATTCTTAACCAATTTCTACAATGCATCTACACTCGGGTTAAATTTGATATCTCCGCGCATAAAGTTTCCTTTGTCATAAGCAGGATCAATATACAAAAAGAATTTATCCACCCATTTGTAGATAACTGATCTGTTCTCATATTTCCTATCAACAGGCAATATCGTTTTGTCACCGGATACTGCGCCTTTGCTAAGCTCTACAATATCAGCAGTAGCATTTGAATGCCCGTGGTTAATAAGATATTCACGGGAACTTGCATCTTCCGCTGAAAGCTGTGCGAATACAGGCAATACTGCCATTGCAAGAACACCTGTTAGAAGTAAAATTTTTGTTTTCATAAGTCCACCTCTGTATATTCAGATTATAATAGTAATTTTAGATATTGACAAATGTATTATAATTTCTTTACACAAAAAAAGAATGGATTATTTGTATGATTTTCTTATAATTTCTTCTAATTTATCAATAAGTTTTTCTTCAGGAACTTTAGCTACAATTTCGCCTTTTTTAAACACAAGCCCTTCTCCGACTCCGCCTGCTATGCCAAAATCGGCGTGCTTTGCTTCGCCAGGCCCGTTTACGGCACAACCCATGGTTGCTATCGTTATCGGAGCTTCTATATCCTTAAACCTTTCCTCAACCTGCTTTGCTAAAGAAATTAAATCAATTCTTGTACGCCCGCATGTAGGACAGGATACGAAGTTTACTCCTTTTTGCCGTAAATTTAAACCTTTTAAAATATCAAATCCAGCACTTACTTCTTCAACCGGATTTTCGGTCAGGGAAACTCTTATTGTGTCACCTATTCCTTCAGCAAGCAATGTGCCTAATCCGATTGAAGATTTTATCAAACCTTGCCTCATTGTACCGGCCTCTGTTACCCCAAGATGCAGCGGGTATGGAATTTTTTCCGCAATCGAACGATAAGCTTCTATTGTCGTCATTACATCAGACGATTTTAGAGAAACTTTTATCAAATCAAAATCCAAATCCTCAAGAATTTTAATATGCCCTAATGCACTTTTAACCATTTTTTCTGATAAGGAAATTTCTTCATCTTGCAAATCTTTTTCAAGAGATCCCCCGTTTACCCCAATTCTTATCGGAGTTTGATTAATTTTTGCCAATTTTACAACTTTTTCGACATTTTCACGCTTGCCGATATTTCCGGGGTTGAGCCTTAGAGCGTGAATTCCGCCGTTCAAACATTCCAGTGCAAGCTTGTAGTCAAAATGAATATCAGCAACTAACGGAACGGGAGTTTTCTTAACAATTTCTTTTATTGCGAAAGCCGCATCCTCGTTTAAAACAGCAAGACGAACTATTTCACACCCCTTATCCGCCAGCTCGTTAATCTGTCTTAAAGTCGCTTCAACATCACGAGTATCGGTGTTGCACATAGATTGAACACTAATTGGTGCATCCCCGCCTATTTTTACATTCCCGATTGATATTTGTTTTGATTTGCGTCTTTTAATCATATTTTCATGGTAGCATAAAGAAAAAACTTTAACAGAGGGAGAATTTTTTATGAAAATTGCGGTAATTTCCGATATCCACGCTAATTTAATTGCACTTAATACGGTTTTAGAAGATATAAAAGAACAAAACTGTGACAAAATCTTTTGCCTTGGCGACCTTGCAATGGCAGGGCCGCAACCCGTTGAAACAGTTGATTTTATCATAAAACAAACCGATTGGACGATTATTCAGGGAAATACCGACAAGCTTATCGTTGATTATTCTTCTGAACTTTTTGAAAATATGATGAATACATTTCCGCTTATGGCAAAAGCGCTTAGAGAAGATGTTAAAGTTTTAAGAGAAGACCAAAAAGAATTTTTAAGAAAGCTTCCGCCCCAAAAAGAACTTGAAATTGAGGGAGTAAAAATTCTTCTCGTACACGGTTCTCCAAGACGCAACAACGAGGATATTCTGCCAAATCTTCCAATTGAACAGGTTGAGGAAATAATTGACGGGGTAAATGCGGATTTAATCCTTTGCGGACACACCCACATGCCGGCAGGATACCAGACAAACACAAAACAAACAGTAATCAATGACGGAAGTGTCGGACGTCCGATGACAGAAGATTTAAAGGCTTGTTATTTAATTTTGGATATAAATAACGGCTCATTCACTGCAGAGCATAGACTTCTTGATTATACAAGAGAAAAAGCTGCCGAGATTATGAAGGAAAGAAATTTTGACGGATCAGAAGGAATTGCAAATATGCTCATCAAACCTTCTCCAAGACACGCTTAATCAGGCATTTACAAGATAACTTCTTGTCCTCGGGAAATACCTTTCAAGATATTCGGTTCTTGTACTGAGTATTTTGCAGGTATGAGGGCTTTTGTTTGAGGCAAGAAGCTCTGCTACTGTTTCCCGAAAACTTTGTTTTGAAGTATCTAAATAAGAATGGTTAATGAAATAATCTACGTATTGCCTTTGTGTTTGAGGAAATTCTTTCATAAACATATTTAATTCCTGCGAATAAACTTTCCTAAAATCGTCTGCTGTTGAGTAAATCCCCTGACAAGCCATATCTTTAGCGGGAGCAGTACCGAAAAGGTCATCAATATGCCCCATTTCATGCCTGAATTTAAATATATCATCTCCGGTAGAAACTTTACCTGCATGACAATCTGCAAATGCATCAATATCAATAGGATTAAATTCAAGAGTCTTAAGCTTTTTGCTTATTACCTGCAATTCGTCAGCAGAGCATTCTTTAAGCATATTTTTCAATTTCAAAGCATTTTCCGGTGTATTGTTTGCGTCAATCAAGGATTTTAAATCAATTACGCAATCGGTTTCGCCTTTTGCATTCAAAACCCTAATTTCATCAGTAGAATATAAAACTTTATATTTTTCACCGTTTACAACGGATTCCGCTTCATTTGCAGAAAGCATTTTATGTTTGATGTTACGCTTTGAAAGCACCTTGCCGTCTTTTGAAATGTTCAATCGCATTGTCCAACTTCCGTCAGGAAGTCTTTTGTAATTTTGCTTGGTAATTGTTCCATCCAGTGATTCAAGGTTCTTTTTGACACTCAAAACACCTTTTTTACTCTTTTTGACATCAATAATCGGCTTAACTGTTCCATCCGGCATAACAGCTTTCCAGTTATGAAGCCCTTCAACTTTTGACGGAGTTAAGTATTCCGTTCTAAGAAGGTTTCCGTTTTTATCCCGTATTTTTCTTGTTTCGGAAACTGTTTCCATAAATTTCTCAAGTAAAGGTGCAATCTCTTTTCGCGGAACAGCATGTGCTTCCATAACAACCTCAAAATCATTTCCGATTATTTTTACCTGATTGGGTTTGCCTTGAAGCGGCAACACTCTATCTGTAGATATCAAATTCATTTTATTGTCAAAAGTTTTTATCAAAACCTCTTTATCATTTGCCTTGCTCCATTCCAGCAACCTAAATTTATCAGCCTCATAAACATCCTTTTCCACGAAGAATGCAACATCGCCTTTATGCGATTTTTTGATTTTGTTAATTACTTTTGAAACATTATTAAGGTCAATATCTTTTACTTTGGCGATTTCACAGATTGAATACCCGTTTAATCCGCTTGTTTTTGCTAACTTTACAAGTCCATTGATTTCTAAATTTTGCGTAATTGAAAGCTGAATTAGTTTTTCTCCGTCAAAAACATATTCATCCTTGAACACAAATGGACCTTCCGGTCTTTTGATATCAACAAGTTTTCTTAATCTTTGAATACTTTCTTCCTGCAAGTATGATGAAATTTGCTGCAGCTGTTCAAACGAAAATCTTCTAGGATTTGTTTCTCCGATTTTTGCAATATAAAATTCATCACCTTGTGTATATCGCATAAATTCCTTGAAGATTTTAAATCTGTCCTTTGAAAGTGAATTTGCGAACCCTAAAGAGTATTCCGGCAGACGAGAAAATTCTGCTACATCACTTAAATCTACATCTGCACGTTCTGCAAACATTACAATCTCATTACATCTGCGGTCGGAATGAAATCCATTTAAATCCAACTTCGAAAGTTTGCCCACATTCACTTTTTTAATCTCTGATCTTAGAGCTTCTTCCGTAAACTTTGGCGTGCCGTTTTCTAACTTTACCTGCTTTAATGCATCTATAACTCTTTCTTCAGGCGAAAGTTTATATATACCCCTGCGAGATTGTGAAAGTTCTTCAAAATAACCAGGTAATTTTATATCTTTTGTCTTTAAATAAGCTTTTAAATCCTTAATTTCCGACAACTTCGGCATTTTTAATGCTTTTTGCAACTCAAATGCACTTCCCCAATTAATCGAAACTTTGCCGCCTGTTTTTATATACTTGTAAGCTGCTTTTGTTAAATCAATAGCTAAATCAACTTTCCCCATGAATTTCCTTTCTTTTATCCCCTATGGTTATATAAAGTCTTTTTATCTTTAAAAATTGCGTTTTTTGTAAAACTTGTTACTTTCAACTTGATTTTTGCACTTTTATTTGTTTGTGCTAAAATCAAATGGAAAATGGAAAAAGGTTATGGATATTGATAAAAAGAAATTAATAGCTTATATAAAAAGATTAAGCGAGCCGAAAATTCTTGTAGTAGGAGATCTTGCAATTGATGAAATGATTTACGGAGATGCCGAAAGAATTTCTCGTGAAGCTCCGGTGTTAATTTTACAGCACTCAAGAACTAACTTAATCTTAGGTGCTGCTTCTAACGCAGCGCATAACGCTTCCACACTGAACAACGGTAAAGTCGAAGTTATCGGAGTCTGCGGTGATGATTATCAGGCAGGACAGCTCGATGAAGCTTTCAAGAAAGCTAACATCAGTACGAAATTTATGGTAAAAGATCCTTACCGTAAAACAACCACTAAAACCAGAATTTCAGGAAGTATTTCAACTTCTATTACTCAACAAATAGTTAGAATTGACCGCCAAACTAAAGACGAACTTTCTAAAGAAACCGAAGATAAAGTTGTCGAAAATCTTAAAAAAGCAATCCCTAACGTCGATGCAGTAATTCTTTCCAACTACCACATCGGAACTTTGACAAAAAAAGTCATTGAAAAAACTATTGAAATTGCAAATAAACATAAAAAAATCGTTGTAGTTGACGCTCAAAAAAGTCTAGAAACTTACAAGAATATAACTTCTATGACACCAAATCTTCCGGACACCCAAAAATCCGTAGGATTTGAATTGAATAACGAAGAAGATTTAAAAAAAGCAGGCGACAAATTATTAAGAGAAACTAAAGCAAAATCAATTTTGATTACCTGCGGAGCAGACGGAATGTTTGTTACTGAACCAAACAAAAAATACACTAAAATTCCGGTATTTAATAAATCAGAAGTATTTGACGTTACAGGTGCCGGAGATACGGTTACCGCTATTTATACACTTGCTCTTGCAACAGGTGCCGACAGCGTCTATGCAGCTTTAATCGGAAATATCGCCGCAAGCCTTGTTGTTAAACAATTTGGATGCGCTACAACTACAATCAGCGAACTTCTTTGCGCTGTCGAAAATATTTTATAGGAGAATTTTTATGGAAAACTTTTTAAATACCCTAAAAAAAATCAGAATAGTTGATTATATCATTATCGTTGGAATAATTATTGCGGCTTGCGTCGGCCTTTTAACCTACAAAGGTTTACACAAAACTGCCGACAAAAGTGTTGATGCGGTTTCTCAAATTAAATTCGACGTATTTATCAGAGGAATAACCTACACAGGCTCAGAACTTCCGATAAAAGCCAATGAAAAAACCTTTATAAGTATCAGGAATGTTCCGTATTCAGACCTTATGATTACAAGCGTAAAAGCCGATAAACGAAAAATCGTTCTTCCTGTTTTGAATACCAAAAACACCAAGACTGTTATAGTTGTTGAAGATGTATCTCAGCCAAATGTTTACGATGCAGTTGTAACATTGGAAGATACCGCTAAAATCACAAAAGACGGCGCTGTTGTCGGTGGTAATAAAATTAAAATCGGACTTCCGATTACTTTAGAAGGTGCCGATTACAGACTTAACGGTACTGTATCAAACATCCAGCTTACACACGGTACCGATGAAGCAGTTAATGACCAACAGTTGAGCGCAGTGGAAAATGTTCAATAAGCTATTCAATTTTACTCAAAATCATACTCAAATTCTTTATAATAACAGCTTTTTACTTCAAAATATTGATAAGTTTATTTATTTATCAATACTTGCAGTGTTTGCGGCATCAACAATATTTCCGTCGGATTACATCGGGATTATCGCTGTTTTTACAACCTTAATGACTATTGCAAAACTCCTCCTTGTTAAAGGCGAAAAACTTGAGGCGACAAGAGCAGAAATCTGGCTTTTGGCTTATTTTATGATTGTAATTATTAGTCTTGCGGGATCAAGCTTATTTTTTCTAAGCCTTAAAGGATTTTTGAAAACATTGATTTATATGGGATTTTATCTTTCTATTGCACATTTTTTAAGAAATAACAAAGATAAAATTTTTCCGATATTCCTGACAATCGGACTTTGCGTAAGCTTTGAAGGGATAATGGGATTTTTACAAAACTTTGCTCACGTTGAAGAAATTTCAACCTGGCAGGATGTTTCTAAATTAAATCCCGAAGAAGTGATGACAAGGGTTTACGGAACTTTAAAACCTTATAACCCGAATTTGCTCGGCGGATATTTTGTTGCGGGGATTCCTACTCTTTATGCGGTTGTTGCAGCTTTATTTACGGATAAAAAATACAAGTTAGCAGCTATCGGAGGAATCTGTGCGGCTATATCAAGTGCGGCTTTGTTTCTTACAGGCTGCCGAGGTTCGTATATCGGCATGATGGTTATTCTTGGCGGAACTTTTTTGGTATCTGCAAAATACCTCTGGCACAGCTATAAGGCTATCTACATTTCAATTGTTGCAGGTTGTGCGGCTCTTTTGACTTCTGCTATTTTACTGTCAGCTTCTCTTAGAGCCAGAATTTTGTCTATTTTTGCTATGAGGCAGGATTCCTCAAATTCTTTCAGGTTTAACGTTTATCAGTCTTCTTTTAATATGTTTAAAGAAAATTGGCTTTTAGGCATTGGGTGCGGAAATAAAAATTTTAGAGAAATTTACGGAATTTACATGAGAACGGGTTTTGATGCCCTTTCGGCTTACAATATTTTCCTCGAAATTGCTGTTGAAAGCGGAATTTTTGCGCTTTTCGCATTCTTAGGATTTATAATCACAACTCTTAAAGACGGTATAAATATACTTTTAAAATCAAATGATACAAAACAAGTTATATTTTTATCCGCCGCCGTAATCTCAATTTGTGCCGTTATGGTTCACGGACTTGTTGATACTGTATTCTTCAGACCGCAATTACAATTCATTTTCTGGACTATGGTTGCGGTTATTTCAGCTTATAAAAAAACTGCTGAATCTTAAAAGGAACTGAAGTTCTTTTATTTTGTTGAAAATTGTCTTGCACCAAAAAAAAAATACATAAAGCTTATTAAGTTTATGTAAAGGCGCATATTAATTGTGGTAAACTTATATTGTGGATATATTAAGAAGGAGGTCATAATGATACCTATATTAGATTCAAAACGCCAGTATGCTACTATTGGCAATGAAGTAGAAAAAGCTGTATGTGATGTTTTGCGCTCAGGTTCATATATTTTAGGCGCTAATTGCAAAGCTTTTGAACAAGAAATGGCTGATTTTATCGGCTGCAAATATACTGTTGGTCTTAATTCAGGAACTGATGCTCTTCATTTAGCCCTAAGAGCTCTTGATATCGGCGCAGGTGATGAGGTTATTACAGTTGCATTTACTTTCGTTGCTACTACTGAAGCTATCGGAATCGTTGGTGCTAAACCTGTTTTTGTTGATATTGATCCTGATACTTTCAATATTGATGCATCTAAAATTGAAGCTGCAATTACTCCAAGAACCAAAGCTATTATTCCGGTTCACCTTTACGGTCAACCTTGCGATATGGATGTCATTATGGATGTCGCAAAACGCCACAATCTACGTGTAATTGAAGATTGCTGCCAAGCTATCGGTGCTTTATACAAAGGCAAAATGGTTGGTACTTTCGGCGATTTCGGATGCTTAAGCTTCTATCCGACTAAAAACTTAGGCGGAATGGGCGACGGCGGTTTGATTATGACAAACGACGAAAAACTTCGTGACAGGGTTGTTGCCCTCAGAAACCACGGCGGTGCTATCCGTTACCACCACGATGAAATAGGTGTTAACAGCAGATTGGACGAAATTCAGGCTGCTATTTTGAGAGTTAAGCTTCCTCACGTTAATAACTGGAATAAACTCAGACGTGAACACGCTTATTATTACAATGAACTCTTCAAAGATTGCAAAGATGTTCAAACTCCTGTTGAATTAAAAGATACTTACTGTGTTTACCATCAATATACCGTTAAAATTCCAAACCGTGACGCAGTTCATAAATTACTTCAGGAAAACGGAGTCGGTGCTATGCTTTATTATCCGATACCTTTGCACCTGCAAAAAGTTCATGAATATTTAGGTGTCGGAAAAGGTTCTCTTCCTTACACCGAAAAAGATACTGAATTAGTTATCTCGCTTCCGATGTTCCCTGAACTTACTAAAGAAGAACAGCAGACTGTTGCTAAAACTCTTATTGAATGTATTGAAAAATCTAAATCTGCTGTCGGTGTATAACTTTACTTGACATAAAGAAGCCCGCTTTTTAAATAAAAGGCGGGCTTCTTCTAACTTTATTAATTATCTTTAGATTATTATTCAAATTAATTATCTGTTTTATTTTTATTTGCTGACATTTTATCTAAAACAACTCCGCCCAATCCTATCAATGCAAGTACTGCCGCTACCATTCCCAGAATCTTTATTATCGGAGTTTTTTGAACCTCCTTAGATTGATGAATTGTCCAATCTTTTTTGAAAAATAAATTATCTGCGTTTTTGTAAAATATTTTATCTATCAATTCGTCAGCCTGTTCTTTGAAGTTTTCTTTAATTACGGTCTTCAAATCTCCAACTGTTTTTTCATAAGCCTGTTTTGGATTTAATCCGCCGGCCTGAGCTTCTCCGAAACATCCTAACGGGGCATCCGTTCCAAATAAAATTCTGTCCGTCGCATTTCTCTTCTGAAGCTCTTTTATTAATTTTACTATACTCGGTTTGTTTGTATTGCTTAGTCCGTCTTTTCCCCAATCAACCCAGGAAATATCCACGTAAAGCCGTGAATCCTGTTCATCTATTGATTTTAAAAGTTCATCTATTGCGTTTTGATGAGATTTTGCATCTCCGGCACCCATATGCCCCATTATTACCGGAACATTCGGGAATTTTCTTGCCAGATTATGTATTGCTTCGGGAGATGAAATTTTATCTACTAATTTACCTTCTGAGTTAATCTGTACATCACAATGAAATAAGCAAGGCAGCTTATATCTGTCTGCTAAAAACATATATGACCAATATAGTTCACTGTCGGCTTGCGTTAAAAAACTCCTCGGATGAAATTTTAACCCTATGAATTTGTCCGGATGCTCTTGCAGCAGATTATTTATCTTTACTGCATTTCCTTCTGTTTTTGACGGCTGACAAGCCGCTAAAGCATAGTATTTAGGCTCGTTTTCACAAATTGATAAAAGCTCCTTGTTTCCGGTAAATTCATCCTTGCCTTCCCAATATAGCGCATCTAAATTCGAAATTATTGCCTTTTCTACTTCATCTTGCTGTATTTGCCCTTGTATATTTACATTTAAAGGAGATTTTATAAATGTATCTATTGAACCTCTGTCAAAATGAAGCATGTCACTTCTGTTGCCATTTCTGGGCCAATTCCCCAAATGCATGTGGGAATCAATTATTGAACCGGTAAATACTATTTTTTTTTCGTAACTATTTAACTTCATTATTTACCAAATCTCCTATGTAATTGTCATCATTGGCTCTTCTATTTACAATTTTGTATCCAAGCCTTGAAGTCGGAACAATACAATTTGCGGCAACTTTACATTCGTATTCTGCCTGCCCTTCGCCGCGGCGGATTGCTATATCGGCAAGCTTTTCAAATAATGAGGCTATTTCTTTACGTTCATTCACGCTGTCCGCAAAATCTTCGTATGTTTTATCTTCAAATGCCTTGCATTTATTGTTTAAATAAAAATTGTACAAACCGTTCGCACCAGCATAATCACCTTTGGTATATTTTATATCGGCAAGAGTTTTATAGGCCTCTAAGTACGTTTTATTTTTGGGATCAAAACCTACCATATCTATGTATCTTAAAACCTTCGATGCCTCTACTTCCGCACTCTCATAATTGTTGCTTTGTGCGTAACGCTGAGCACTATCCAACATAAGCTCAATCATATATTTTAAATCAACTCCGTCTCCGCGAACTCGCTCATAAAACATCTGATTGTCTATATCACGCCTAATCGCAGAAAACATTGAATATGTACTTCCGCTCATTGATTTTACACTCGGTCGTCCGCTGTTTTCACAATCGCCTAACGGGTAAATTATTTCATTTGCTTCATTTCGTCTGAAAAAGTTCTCTAATTTATAATCGACAAAATCACCTCTATCATATATCTTTTCCCGCCAAAGCTGATCCGAACTGAAAACTTCCCATACCGGATATAGTTTATCGGCAAATTGAAGCATATCTCTGTGCTCGCTTAAGGCTTCTTTAAATCTTTCTATTTCTTCTCTGTCTGCAACAGCCTCCTGCACGCTTAAGCCCACAAATTTTGAAATATCCCTTAAATCATCTGTATAAGGAAATTCCCCTATCGGATAATCGTTAGTTTCTCTGTCTACAAAACTGTAACCGACAATTTCTCTTTTTTCATTTCTTATAGGTGTAAGATTAAAAACACCCCTTGCGCCGTCTTTTACTGCCGTATCATAAGCTGAAAACATATGATCCGTAAATCCGTCACTCTTTTTAAGATTTACAACATCCGCATTTGAAAGTGTTAATAAATTAAAATCATACCAGCCGTTGTTCTTAATTTCATTTAACATTCCGTTAATCTTGCCGTCACGGTCATAACCGGTCGCAAGATAGTTTATAAGTTCAGGTGTACAACCTCTGTCTTCTGCCATCCACCTTAAACTTGCTTCATGCGGATGCGATGCGGGCACATATATTTTATGACAATTTAATTTGTTTATCATTTCTATGATTCCCGCAGTATATTCTATTCCGTTATCGTCAGGATCCATGTACCTTAAGTATTTTTCATATTTTTCAGGGTTTTTTGCAATTACATCCAAAAATTCCAACAACTCTTTTTTATGACTCAATACATTATATGGCTTTAAATCTATATCTTTACCCATTATCTCCTTGTATTGAGCCTCAAGGTTCTGAAGCGGAACGTTTACATACAACGGCACCGCAACAAAATCGTCTTTTCCTACCATATCACTGTAATAAAGCTTCTTTAATTCATCCTCCACGTTTTTCAAAGGTTTGTCAAATGATGAATATATGGGATCTTGGGTTTCAAAAGTATGAATTGTCATATTTTTTCCGCTGTCAATCGCTTTTGCAAAATGATTCATATCTTTTGCATGGTTGCCGCCGTCTACCAAATAAACCGTTCTGCCCATAAAAAATACCGCCTTTGGCATTGTTTCTGCCTTCTGCGGCGACTTTACAAAGGTATCTCGGTCTAAATTGCTGCTATTTGCTGTTACCGGATTACTTAAATAGTTGAATCTATTACTTATTCCTAACTTCTGCCACTGATATGATATCGGATTTATTCTCATAAATTTCTGACTTTCATAATTACTTTAATACCCACTTATACCTAAACCTCAAAATAAAATATTTGCTAGTTAAAAGTCTATTTTTTATAAAAAATTTACAAAACATAACAAAACCTGCCTTATTACAAGGCAGGTTCTAATATAGTTTTTTTGGGGATTATGCAATACCTATAGTATGCCCTATATTCATTGTACCATCAGAATTGTAACCTAAAATCATTTCAGAAAAATTATTTTGAAAAGGATTCAAACCGACAGAATTCATACTTGTTTTTGACAAATAACTGTAACTTGAAGGATCCCAGTTTTGCTCATAGCCTCGAGTCGCCTGAGAAACTCCAGCAATTTGCGAGGTATCATAATAATTATTCGTTCCGACAGCGACCTGCGCATCCCTTCCCAGATTAACTCTGTTTATAGGTGCAATACTGCCGTTATTGTAACCGCTTGTCATATCCTTTATCCTTTTTTATACTCTTGTATATATAAAGTATATACGATTTAAATAATTGCTTTTTTCTCGTGTTTTTGCTTCATAATTGTTTACAATTATTGCATGCCCATATTTTTGCATTTATAACACTATGTTAAGTTTTGTAAAGTGTAAATTCTACACTATATTTGAATTTTAGCTTTTCTTTGAATTTACATTAAAACATCTTGTTGACATTTAAAAAGTTCTATGCAATAATAAAGTCATAAGATTTAAGTGTAGTCGAAACACTAAATATAAATAGATTCATTAACCCCAAAAAAAACATATAAACTCCTAAATAATAAACACTAAAAGAGACCATTAGGATGCAGAAAACGACCCACTCAGTAATGAGTGGTTTTTTTTATGCTTAAGGCTGTTTTTGTTAATCCTTATGACTAATATTTTTTCAAAACCACTAAATTCCGCACGTGATTTTCTTCCAGCGGAAGATTATATTCTATTATTTCCTCAACCTTCAAACCGCTTTTTTGCAAAATCGGCAAAGCTTCATTAATTTCCTCTTGGGCTTTTATTGATTTATATGCAACAAAATATCCGCCGCTTTGCAACAAGCAAGAGGCATAGCCTGCCAATATTTTCATTGAAGCGACAGCTCTTGAAGTTACTAATTCATATTTATCCGTTAATTTTTCGGCTCTTTCGCATATTGTATGGAGATTTTTCAAATTAAGAGCAGATTTAATATTATCTATTGCGTTCAACTTTTTTCTTATGCTGTCCAGCGCATAAACTTCCAACTCCGGATAAGCAATTGCCGCAGGAACTGAGGGAAAACCACCGCCTGTACCGATATCAAGAAGCTTTTTTCTTATGCCGTATTTATCGAAAAATTTCTCTATTGCCAAACTGTCAAAAATATGTTTTTCCCATAAAAACTTCTCATCATTCTTGGAAATCAAGTTGACTTTTGAATTTTCTACCAAAAATGCCTCTATATATCCGCTAAAATCATTTTTGCTTAATTTCATCGTTAAACCTGTTTTGAATTTCATTAAACTTAATTTCACCAAGAACGGCTCTAACGTCTTCTATACGCTTATTTATTTTTGCCATATTCTTGTCGCCGATCTTTCCTTCTGCGGCAAGTCTGGCTATTAAGTACTTCTCCAATGCCAGTGATTGATTTTTAAGATATAAATTATAAAAATCGCCTAATGCCATTGATGATGAAACTTTATACAAAGGCTCATTCAGCTTTTCAGCAGTGTTATAGGCTTTTTCATAATATAAAAGAGCTTTTTCCTGATTTTTTCTTCTTGTTAAGGAAGCAAGTTTCATTGAAGAATGATATATTCCGCTGTCATTTCCGCTCTTTTCATCAAGTTCAATACTTAACTCATAGAATTTTTCAGCTGAATCTTTTGCGTCAGAATCCTCGTAAATAGCCGCTAAATTTGTATAAGCACCTGATGCGTAAGGATTTTTATCTTCCGCCAATTCAACGCAATTTTTGTAACACATTACAGCCTGCTTAACTTCTCCTGTTTCATCACTGAGTATACCGAGTTTATAATAAAGCTCGGCAAGCAAAACTTCATCATCTGCGTTTTCTATAAACTTAAGCCCATTTTTCAAATAATCGTAAGCTGCTTGGGGATCTTCATCCGAAATATCCGCAAACTTTATATACGATTTTATGTATACATCAACCGGCAGATTGTCTTCTGAAACCAGTTCCGTCAAAACAGTTTTCGCTTTATCCCGCTTGAACATTTGATAATAAACATTTGCAATCGCAAGTTTTATATCCGCAGCTTTCAGGATATCGGCACCGGTTTGATAAATTTTTAGGGCATCTTCATAATATTTTAAAGCATTAAACCAATCTGACAGCTTTTCGTAAGCCGCACCAAGCCGAGTATAAACTACCGGTAAAAATTTCACGTAATTTTGATCGTTTTTCATCATCAAAATTCGCTGATAAATCATCACAACACGTTTAAAATTGAACTTATTTTCCTGCTGGTATGCCAAATTTACAAGCTCTACCAGCGACATGTGGTTTTCTTTTTCTATCTGCTTAATTTGTTCGTCCGTAAAGGTTATAAACTCATTGATAGATTCCGCAATACCATTCATAATACTTGCTTCAGATTCTTCACTTTCAAATATGAAGCTTATATTTTTAATATCCTGTTTTTCCTCAGGTTCAACCGGCGGAATTTCTTGCGGTTGATCAATTCTCAACCCGTTTTCAATAACATATTTAGGTTTCACAACCGGCTTTTTAGGTAAAAATGTTGAATGATACTCAATTTCCGAACGCATTGTTGCTCGTGATATCAGCAAAGCTCTTTCCATAGGCTTCAACGGAAGTTGAGTATTATATAAATCAACACAGCTTTTATGAATTTTTACGGCAACGTTTGCAGGTATTGAATTCTCCGCTATAACTTTGTAATAATCCTTCAAGTAAATCGAATTCTCATCAACAGATAAAATCATAGTTTCGATAAAAATTCTGATTTTAAACTCATCATAAAGCTGAAGCATCCGTAAAAGATTTATATTCACAGGATGCCTTATTATCGTAAGAAATCTGAAAAGATGTCCGCTTACAGGATCTATCAGAGCAAGAGCTTCCCTCAAAATAAAGTCGTTGTATGAAAGAAAGCTTTTACTGTACCCATCCAAGAATTCATACATACTTAACCCTCTTATCTGAATAATTTTCAGAGCAAGAGAAACATACAAAAAATATCCCCTTGTATGCTTGTATAATTCATCGGAAACAGGGCCGATAGTTTTTATATCATAGAGCTTAAGATATTTTTCAAAAATAGGCTTATCCAAAGCTCCGACCATAATTTTTGAATAATTAAACTTCTTTTCAAAATCCTTTAAATCAAAAGTTCTTCCTGCGATTATAACTTTAACTTTATCTGTATGCGAAAGATGCTTTAAAAAATCAAGGATTTCAGTTTTGTTATTCTTAAGCACCTGCTCAAAAGCGTCAATAATAACAACAATCGGAGCAGAAACCGAGATAAAATATGAATTTATTTTCTGCGCAAAATTATCGGAACGAATTTTGGGTTCTCTGATAATATTTTGGGCTTCAAGCACTTTAAATTTTTCAAAAAATGAAAGAAGCAAATCTTCAAGGTTAGTTGTTTCGTAGCAATTATATTTAAGAACAATGGTTTCCGGTTTCAAAAAAGTTGTAAAATAATCAATAACGGAAGACTTGCCTGTTCCCATAAAGCCGCTAACAAGAAGCAGGAATTTATCATACATAAAAAATTCATGCATTTTCAAAAACTGGTTATTATTATTTTCAGCCAGAATATGAGTAACAGGGTCCGCATCGGATTTCAAAAAAGTTTTTCTGTCGGTTATATCGTCTATAAATTTATATTTCATAAAATAATATTAAAATATATCGGGATTTTTTGCAAATTTATTTTACGGAATTGCACAAAATATTTTTTATAGTACAATGTAATCAAGAACTTAGGGGAAGAATATGGAATTTTTCAGAAAACACCAGAAAGTAATAATCGGCGTTATAGCAGTAACTTTTATCGCTTGGACGGTAGGTTTAATGATGCTGCCACTGTTATTCAAATAGGGAAATAAATGAATTTAAATAAAAAAATAAAAAATTTATTTATAGCTTTATTGGCTGTGTTGATTTGTCTTTTGACCGTAACACCCCAAACTTCTTATGCAACAACGCTGGATCAAAAAAAGAAACAAACACGAGAAAAGATTAAGCGAATACAGCTTTTAGAAGGGTTGGAAAAAAACAAGTTATACAAAAACCAGCAAAAGCTGGAGACAACGCATTCTAACTTGGCATCAACAAAAGCGCAGTACAGTGAAATTGAGAATCGCTTAACAAGAATGCAAATAGAGCTTTCAAAAGCACAAACGGATTTTAATAATGTTGATGCACAGTTAAAGAACAGAATCCGTCAGGTATTTAAGAACCAAAGACTCGGAATGTTTGAGCTTATTTTATCGGCAAAAGATTTAAATGCACTTTTAGATGTTATTTATTTTGAGAGGATAATAATCAAGCGTGATTACAACAAAATGGTTGAGCTAAAAGACAAGTCGTTAAAGCTTGCAAAAATGAAGAAAGACGTAGAAGCACAAAAACAAGCGCTTGCAGCCACCATTAACGAAATGAATTATCAGCAGCAAAGCATAAAACGTGCAATAGCGCAGAATCAGAGCATGATAAACAAGCTTAAAACGGATAAAGCATACTACCAAAAAGCTGAGCGAGAGCTTGAAAGACAATCTGAAAGTCTTCAAAAGATGATAAGCAAAGGCTATAACAATTCAACGGTAAAAACGAGTTCAGCAGGCTTTATGAAGCCGATAGCCGGCAGAATAACATCACCGTTTGGCTGGAGAACACATCCGATATTTAACAGCCGAACCTTCCACTCCGGAGTAGACATAGGAGGCCCGAATTACGGAAGCATAAGAGCCTCAAACAGCGGGAAAGTAATATATTCAGGCTGGTACGGCGGATACGGGAAAGTCGTAATTATAGACCACGGAATTGTAAACGGAAATCCAATGACAACATTATATGCGCACATGTCAACAATCAAAGTAAATAACGGACAATCCGTGCAAAAAGGGCAGGTCATAGGTCTTGAGGGTACAACGGGTTATTCAACAGGGCCTCATTGCCACTTTGAAGTCAGAATTAACGGAAAACCGAACAATCCGTTGAATTATATATAAATAAGAAAAGGGATACCTTATTTTGAAGAAAAAACTACTTATAATTCTAATATCATTAATGATACCGAATATGGCAATGGCATACGGAGACATATACACCGATCCTGCTGTCGAGCAAACTCCGGAACAAAAAGAGCTTGAAAACATCCAACAATTCTTTTTTGAAACCCCGATTAATTACGTAGATGTAGATAAAAAGACAAAATATCATGATTTCGACCCAGGGCTTGCCGAATTTGGAGGAGAAACAATCAAAGGCCGCGGAACTCCATTATTCAAGCAGGTTCGCATAAGAATCCAAAATTATTACCGCACAAAAGCACACGAGGAAATGCTTGAGCAAAAACGGCTTGAGGCGGAATTTTTAAAGAAATTAGAAGAAGAAAATTACACAAGCGAAGATGTTTTAGAGGAAATGCAAGCTGAAAATCTTCAAAATTTTCTTGACCAAATGGATAAAGAAAAAAAAGTAAATAACAAGCAAAAGAAAAAGAAGATTTCGATATTTAAAAAAGATTCAGATAAAAAGGAAGAATCTGACTCAAAAGTGCAAAACTCCTCCGAAGAATCCTCGGAACAATCCATAACCTCAGAGGATGAAACATCGGACGAAAATACAACAAAAATTAAAGGTGGAGTAAAACAGGTTGAAGCAGAACGAGAAGCAGTACTTGATTGTGAGATAGTTAACTACTTAGATGAAGAAGTGGAGGCCTTGGGCAGACCGGTTTTAAACTTTCCGACACAAGGCGTCAAAATAGTAGCCGATAGAATTACTTACAATACTTCAACAAATATTTTAAAAGCCTTTGACAACGTAGAAGTGACAAAAGACGGACACGTAATGTATGGAGACTTTTTCCAGATTAATATAAACGAAGAAAATGCACTTATAACAAATCTAAAAACCGAAGAAATGAACATGACGGTATATGCCCAAAAAGCGAATGCCTCCGATGAATTAATAGTATTAGAAAACGGTAAAATAGCTTCAGAGCGTTCCTATATATTAAAATTACAAACCAGACGCTTGAAAATACGTACAAGTCAAATGATAATTCCAGAAGCGGCACAATCACATTTTGAGGATATAGTAGGGCACACAAAAGTAAAAGTAGTAGCAAAGAATATAAAAGTTAATGCAAAAGACAACCACGAAACAATTACCGTGCAAGACGGTAATATACAATTTGGAGATTCAAAAATATTCAATTTTAAAAGGTTCACAGCCCATACAAACAAAGAGCACAATTTTGCAGAGACAAATCTTCCTGAATTTGGAAGTCGTTCAAAATTAGGTATGTTTGTAGGTCCCGGAGTTGTATTTGATACTCCCTTCGGTTCAACACTAAAAATTATGCCGTTATTAAACTACAAAGACGAACTGGGATATGGCGGGGGGTTAAGATATACCAGCGCAACAAACAGAACCGATTTGATGTACGGAAGCGCCAAAGACATATTCGTATTACGAGGCAGACAGTCCTTAGATGATCATTTTATGTTGCAATACGGTATAAATTCCTACTTAAGTGATTGGTGGATGGGCAGCAGATTTGCCAAACACATGGTAGAAGCTGTCTATATGGACGGAACAAGATATCCAAACTTTTTAGGCGATGGGAAGCATCTTACCTTCAAACACAGAGGCTCTTTTGGTTATATGAAAGATAGTGATTTAAATAATCACGGAGAAAGTATTCCTTCCAACCAAATAGGAACAACCCGATTAAAATATATGGCGCAAATATCGCAATCCTTATACTCATATCACAATAACGAAAAGCGTTTACATTTAGATGCCGGTATAATGCTGCAAGGATCAGCAGCATTATATGGAACCGGAGATACCCAATTTGTAGGCAGAGTAGGGCCATATCTTCATACCCAGTACAAATATTGGATGCAAGATATCGGGTATTTTCAATCTACATTTGATGATCACACACCGATTCCGAGATTTGACTTATATCGATACGGCAAATCGAGTGTTTATTTAAGAGAAGCATTAAGGGTGAACAAATACTTAACAGTAGCATACGGGGCGACTATAAACGTATCCGGAGATGCGCCCAACCACAGTGATTTACAGGAAAATGCGTTTATAATATCAGTAGGTCCAGATGATTTTAAAATAAATTTCGGATACGATTTTTATAGAGAACAGACCTATTTTTCAATCAATTTAGCATTAGATACAAAGGGTTCATCAGTTGAATTTGACCGAATGGAAATCCGACATCCTGAGAACTTAAGCAAATCACCAAAATACGTAGAGCCGGTAGTATTTCCTGAAGACCGGCCGCAGAAACCTGTTAAGCGTAAATTTGCGCAAGTAATAAACATAGAAGATCCTAATAGAGAACAATTATAATGATAGAATTAAATGAGTTAAAAAAAGAACTGAAAAAATACGGTAGCCTTGCAGGTTCAAAAAATATGACACCCGGAATATCCGGTAATATGTCAGCAAGATTTGGCGACAAAATACTTATTACAACATCAGGTTCAGCAAATGCCTACTTAGAGGATGACGAACTTGTCTTGATTGATTATGAAGGAAACTTAGTCGAAGGAAGCAAGAAACCTTCAAGCGAGAAAATGCTTCACGTTGAATATTACAGACAAAGACCTGATATCAATTGTATTTTACACATGCATTCACCCTATTTAAGCACATTTGCAGCCTGCAAAAAGGCATTAGATGCGCCTATAATGCCTGAGAATATTTTTTATTTTGGCGAGATTCCGCTTGCAGAGTACGGACTGCCGTCATCGCATGATCTTGTAATTAAGACGGCAAAATACTTTAAAGAATACAACGTAATTTTAATGGCAAATCACGGGATGATTTCAGCGGGCGAAACGATAAAAGAAGCCTATTTAAACCTTGAGCTTGCAGAAAGCTATGCCCAAGTAGTATTACAAACAGCACTTCTTGGGGGGCCCTCCCACTTAACGAAAAAAGAAGTTGAAGAAATTTATGCATTAAAAAACGGTTGTGGTAAAATTTCAGTAAAAGAGGAAAGATAAATGTCATTAATGTTAGAAAATAAACAAGGATTAATAGCCGGCGACGGAATTTTACCTGTCAGGATGGCACAATATGCAAAAGAGAACGGGTTTGAAGTAGTATGTATATCTTTAGCAAAAGATAACAGAGCGAAATTAAAAAAATACTGTACAAAAGTCTACGAATGCCACCCAGGCGAAATAAACAGGATTGAAAAAATATTAAAAGAAGAAGAAATCAAGCAGGCAACATTTTTAGGCAAAGTCCATAAGCGTGTACTTTTGCAGCTGCACAAATTTGATTCCAGAGCGATTGAGCTTTTAAAGACGATAAAAAGGTTAAACGATGATGAAGTAATGCTTTTAATCGTAAAAGAATTTGAAAAAGCGGGAATAACCGTACTTGACCAGACGATATTCATAAAGAATTTAATGATACCGGCAGGAGTTTTAGGCAAGCACAAGCCGACGGAAGAACAGCTTCAGGATGTAAACTACGGATTTTGGCTTGCAAAAGAGATGGGAAAAATTGACGTAGGCCAGTCCGTAATCATAAAAGACAAAATGGCAATGGCAGTAGAGGCAATCGAAGGCACCGACATGTGCATAAAAAGAGGTTCAAAACTGGCCAAAAGCGGAGCAGTTGTGGTAAAAGTTGCAAAACCGAAACAAGACAAGCGTTTTGATATCCCTGCAGTAGGTTTAAGAACATTAAAAACAATGAAACGCTATAAAGCATCGCTGCTTGCAGTAGAAGCAAATGAAACAATCATTGTAAATCAAGAAGAAGTAATAAAATTTGCAGACGACAACAATATCGTATTAATGGCAGTAAATTCATGAAAAAAGTTTTTATAATAACTGGCGAATATTCAGGGGATATTCACGCATCAAAAGTAGCGAAGAAGCTTTATGAATTAAATCCGGAAATAGAAATAGAGGGAATAGGCGGAGAGAACTTAAAATCCGCAGGAGTGAAGCTGTTTTCGGATCAAAAGAAAATGGGAGCCGTCGGAATTTCTCTTGGCATAATCTATAATCACATACTATTAGGGAAACGAGTTGTAGATTATATTACAAAGGATTATAAGCCTGATTTGGTAATTTTAACGGATTACGGAGCATTCAACCTTAATGTTGCGAAATTTTTGAAAAAAGCCGGAATAAAAACATATTACTACATTCCGCCGCAAGTCTGGGCAAGCAGAAAATGGCGCATAAATACCATAAAGAAAAACATTGATGAAGTTCTTTGTATTTTTCCGTTTGAAAAAGAGATGTACGAAAGTTACGGAATAAAAACGCATTACTGCGGGCATCCATTAGTGTCACAGCTACCTCAAAAAGCAGACAGGGATAAGTTTTTCGAGAAATACGGACTTGATAAAACAAAAAAACTTGTTGCGATATTCCCGGGTTCAAGAAAGTTTGAGTTGAAACAATTAATGAAAGTTTTTGTAAAAACGGCTCAAAACCTTGAAAAACTTCACCCTGATATTCAGTTTGTAATTTCACATGCACCTAATTTATCTGACGAAGTTTTCGATAAATATTTAAAAGAAACGGAATACAAAGTAATAAAAGGTGACAATCAGGCACTTTTGAGTGTATCAGACGCACTTATACTCGCCTCAGGCACAGTCGCACTGGAAGCAGCATTATACGAAACCCCAATGATAATAGCATATAGAGGGCCTTGGCTTTTCTATTTTATATACTTGATTGTAAGGTGCATAAAAATGGTATCACTTCCAAATATAATTGCCGGCAAAATAATAGTTCCGGAAATAATCCAAAAGGACGTAAACACAGAAAAAATCACTTACGAAATTGAAAAAATATTATATGACAACACTTACAGACAAAATTACATTGAGGAACTCAAAAACATAAAATCGTTATTATCTGATAAAAATTCCTCAACAGAAGCGGCACTTGAAATAACAAAAGAATTAACAACAAAAAAATAATACCCTTTATTTAACATAAGTTAACTTTTACTTTTAAAACAAGCAAAAATCTGATAAGAATAACGTTTATAAATACAGGCAGTGTATTATGACGGAAATTTCAAGTGTAAAACCAGAAAATATAAAGAATCCGTTTGCGGAGTTTAAGCAAAACTCTAACGGATATTATTTTATGACTCAAACTCCAAATACTGTCCCTGACAGCTTTGAGTCAACGACAAAAGAAAAGCAGGAGGAAAAAAAGACAAAACACTTGGGAAAAACCATTGCCTTTTCAGCACTTGGGACGGGGCTTGGAATTTTATTTTTAATGAAAGGTTTGCCGAAAAATGCCTACAAAACCATTGAAAAATGGTCACAGAAACTTGAAGCTAAACTTAACAAGCAGCGCAAAAACGGTCAGGTAGGGAAGTTAGAAGAATTTTACACATTTACCTTGAATAAACTTGCCTCATTTATGGGCAAAGCCAAAAGCATAAATAATTTTGTAGCAGTCAAAGACATTTCGTTTAAAAAACTGATGTACAAAAACAAATACACTAAAAATATTCACGATAGAATTACGGAAATTTATGAAAAAATAGGCAGACGCACAGTAAACAAATCATACGACAAAGCCAAAACCAAACTTAATTCAACATTTCAAATATTTGAAGATTATGATGAAAAAATATTAATGAACAGTCAAAACGGCACAGCAATAGTTGAAGGCAAAACCGTAAACGAATGGCTTGATAAAATAGAAAGTTTAAAGACTACAATACGCAGAACTTGGAACAAAAACTTCGGCCAACGAGAACGAGGGAAACGATACGGTATAATAAAAGATGATATGAAAAATCTGACCGAAGACGTATGGGAATCAACGGCCGGCAACTTGGACAATTTAAGCCGAAAGGAATTGTACGAAACCTTTATAGCGGAAGAAAAGCTTGCAGCGCCAAAGATGAAACTACTTCACGACACAATGAATTCAAGATATATAATAACCCGTGACATAGATGACATCTACAAAAGCTCAGTTGACGTAATTGATAATATAACTTCATTTATAAAAACCCGCGACCAATCCTCACGCGACATTATAAAAGAGTTAAGATTGAAACTTGAGGATTGGAAGAAACTTTCAGGCGACAATGAATCTGCAAACAGACTTAAGCTTAATGAAGAAATAACAGCAATATTGAAGAAGTTATCTTCAAATATAAAAGAGAACAGCCGCACCTACGGCTACAACCAGGAAATAATAAGACAGCTTGACACAAACATTGAAGTTGTCGGAAGCATAATGGGCGAAAGCGGCAAAGGAGCGCTTCAAGAGATTCATACGATATACAAAAAATTACTGCCCCGAGAAGATTACATAAAACTAAAAAATACAAGCACAAGAAACATAAAAGCTCTTGATGATGCGATAAAGAAAGAAACGGACAGTTTCTTTGATATGGAAAGAGATTTGACACTGGGCTCAGCGCCGACTGACATCTTGTCAATTTTAGCAGCAATCGGTGCGATCGGAGTGGGACTATCAAAAGCGGAAAACAAAGACCAGCAAAACACAGTTCTGTTAAAAGCAGGAATTCCGGCAGTAGGTGCGATTGCGACATCATTATATTTTTCGGCAAGTTTAGTATCAGGCGGCAGAGCGATGTTATACGGGGCAATTTCAGGACTTGCGATAAGCAAATTAGGCTCAATGCTTGACGAATACCGCAAAAAACATTTTCCGTCAACAACCGCCAAACAAAATAAACCGAATGGTGCAGTCTAAAAGATTGTGTTTTTGCTATAATACACTAGCAACGTAGAATTACAGAGAAGATTTATGCCAACAACCGAAAATAAAACAATCAGAGAGAACCTTGAACAAAGAGAATTTGAATTTTTAAACGAATATGCAACCAAAAGCTCACAGTCAAAAGGGCGAAAAATAAAAGAAGAAGAATGTCCTCTAAGAACCTGTTTTCAAAGGGACAGAGACAGGATACTTCATTCAAAAGCATTTCGCCGTTTAAAACATAAAACGCAGGTATTTTTATCCCCTTTTGACGACCATTTCAGAACCCGTCTGACACATACTCTTGAGGTTTCGCAAATTGCGCGCACAATAGCAAGAGCCTTGAATTTTAATGAAGATTTGACAGAAGCGATAGCACTGGGGCACGATTTAGGACATACCCCATTCGGACATTGCGGAGAAGGTGTTTTAAACGAGCTTGTAAAGGGCGGATTTCACCATAATATTCAAAGTGTCAGGGTTGTAGAAATCTTAGAAAAACTGAACCTTTGCGAAGAAACGATTGACGGAATTTTAACCCACACCTGGGGCTACAGACCAAACACACCGGAAGCACAGATAGTACAGCTTGCGGACAAAATAGCTTACATAAACCACGATATAGAAGATTCCATTCGAGCTGGCATAATTTCAGAGAGCGATTTACCGCAAGATTGCATAGATTATTTTTCATCAATTCAAAGTCAGCGTTTGAATAAAATGATTACGGAAATTATAAATAATTCTATCGGCAAGCCGACCGTTTCAATGAGTGAAGAGGCTTGGGAATACACAACCCGACTTCGCAAATGGATGTTTGAGAATGTTTATATGGATTCACCTGCAAAACTTGAAGAAAGCAAAGCCCGAAATGTAATAAGGGAATTATTTTACTTTTATTCGGACAAACTTAAAAACATTTGCGATGAATCAAGGATTGAAAGAATAGTAACGGATTACATATCAGGGATGACCGACCGATACGCTATTGAAAAATACAAAGAAAACTTTATTCCGACAGGATTTCACACAAGCGCAAGGGACGATTATTTATTCAAACTTGCAAATACAATTGAATAATTTATCGGATTTATTTAAACTTTTCAAGATACATAATACTGCCGAAATTCAATTTAAAAGGAATTTTAGTATTATTTTGAATAGCCTCATCAATTATTTTGGTATCTTCAGGCTTTTTGCAGGTAAACCCGAGTTTTCTGTAAAATTTTTGAGGAGGAGTATAAGGATCCTTAGCGTTGTAAGCGATACAATGAATCCTTCCTTCCGCACCGCTTTCACGGCTTAAGTGTTTTGCAAAATTAATAAAATCCGAACCGACACCTTCACCTTTTTTAAAAGCTTCAAGCTTATTTATATAAAGTGAATACACAGGGTTTGTAATCGGATAAAAGTCGCTGTTTTTGAGAAGCACTTTTTCCGCCTGCATAAACCCTAAAAATTCACCTGTTTTAGTAGAGAACATATTATACTGCGTTGCAGATTTACCAACGGCCTTATAAATCAAGCGTTGTGGTAATTTCAATAATTTTAGAGCGCCTATAACCATTTTATTTCCCCTTGAATATTAAAAAACAGGGAAAAAATAAAAATTGCTGAATAAAAATATTTTTTTACAAAAGGTTAATATTAAAACACCAAAGAAATTTATGTAATATAATTGTAAGAGTAGAAAACAATAGACAAAATAGGGATAGAGCTTTGAAAAAGAAATATCATTTTATCGCAATAGGCGGAATAGGAATGAGCGGTCTGGCGAAGTATCTGCTAGAAAACGGGTGCGAAGTATCAGGCTCGGACATTAAAGAAAGTAAATATATTGATAAATTAAGAAAGCTTGGCGCAAAAGTTTTCATCGGGCATTACGAGAGCAACTTGCCGGAAGATTGTGTTGTTGTAGCAAGTACGGCAATAAGAGAAGATAATCCAGAACTTATGAAAGCCAAAAGACTTGGGCTTACGATATACCACAGATCGGACCTTTTGGCAGAGATTTCGATGCAGGACAAGTTTTTCATCGGATTTTCAGGAACCCACGGAAAAACAACGACAAGCGGTTTAGCATCATACGTATTGGATTTAGCGGGATACAATCCTTCTTTTGTAGTCGGGGGAATTATACCGGAACTCGGTGTAAACGCACAATCCACAAACGGGAAGTATTTCGTTGCAGAGCTTGATGAAAGTGACGGAACAATAGTTAAATATGCGCCGAACATTTGCGTAATCAACAATCTTGAACCCGATCATCTTGATTTTTATAAAGACGGAATGAAATCACTTCTTGCTACATTTGAGAAGTTTATTTCAAATATAAAAGAAGATTCTATTGTGCTGATTAACAATGACTGCGAAGTTTTAAAACAACTTCATGCACATAAAGTTATGACATTTGGCTTAAATGAGGCTGATTACACAGCTAAGAACATTGTATTCAATCAAGATTGCACAACGTTTGATGTTTATTTTAAAGGTGAACTTTTAACCTCACTTTCAATAATTTTGAAAGGCCGACATAATGTTTATAATTCACTTGCGGTAATAGCAAGCCTTCACCAATCAGGAGTGGATATTGAAAAAGTCAAAAAGCATTTTGCGACATTTTCTGGAATGGGCAGAAGATTTCAAAAGGTAGGCGAATTTGACGGAATTTCGGTTTATGACGATTACGCACACCACCCGACAGAAATTAAGGCTACATTATCTTGTGCCGAAAGCTTCAAAAACAAACGGGTAATAGCGGTATTCCAGCCGCACCGTTATACAAGACTGAAAAATCTCTGGAATGATTTTCTTAATGCCTTTGAAGGCGTCGACGAAGTTATAATAACGGATGTTTACGCAGCCTCAGAAGACCCGATAGAAGGAGTTACGGGAGAAAATTTTGCAAATGAACTAAAAACCCATACTGATATCAACTGCAAATACATAGGCGGAGATATTAAATCAGTCGCCAAAAATCTGTTTCCGCTTCTTGAAAACGGCGATATCGTAATCGGGCTTGGTGCAGGCACAATAACTTCACTCGGTAAAGAGCTTCTGGCTTTAAACGAAGGACTTGCAAATGCTGTTAATTGAAGAAAATTTTGATGTAAAAAAATTAACTTCACTCAAATGCGGCGGGAAGATAAAAAAAGTGATTTTTCCGAAGACGGAAGATGAATTTAAGGAGGCTTTGAGTTTATTTCCCGATGCACAAGTTTTCGGGAATTTATCTAACACGCTTGTGTCGACTTACGGGTATGAGGGAGAAGTTATTTTAACAACCAAAATGGCTTCTTACAAATTTGAAGACGACTTCGTGACGGCTGATTGCGGAGTAAAGGGGCCAAAATTATCGCAGGCAGCAGCAGAGCAAGGATTGAGCGGACTTGAATTTATGATAGCCTTCCCGGGCACCGTCGGCGGAGAAGTCTTTATGAACGCAGGCGCACACGGCCAATCAATCAGCGACATTTTTGTTGAGGCACTTTGCTGGAGTAAAGAAAAGGGCTTTATGACTCTAACAAAAGAGGATATGAAGTTTTCTTACCGCACTTCAATATGCCAAAGTGAAAATATTGTTATTTTAAATGCTAAATTTAAACTCCAAAGAACAAATCCGGAAGCAATAAAATCCAAAATGCAAGAGAATTTGGATTTCAGAAAAGCGAAACAACCAAACCTTGCGACTCCAAATTGCGGAAGCGTATTCAGAAACCCTGAAGGCGATTCGGCAGGCAGGCTTTTGGAAAGTATAGGAGCCAAAACCTTCAGCATAAACGGCGCAAAGGTATGGGAAAATCACGCAAATTTTATAGACAACAAAAACAATGCCACCTCAACGGATATTCTGGAGTTAATGGCAAAAATGCAAACCTGCGTAAAAGAGAAGTATAATATAAAATTAAAGCCCGAAGTAAGATTTTTGGGCGGGACAGATAAAAGAGAGGATGAATTATGCAAAATATTATTCCAAGAATAGATAAAAACGCAAAAATAGCCGTACTTTGCGGCGGAATGTCATCGGAAGCAGAAGTTTCAAGGCGTTCCGGCAAAGGCTGCTATGAAGCATTAAAAAGACTCGGCTATAAAAATGCAGAACTTGTAGAAGTTGACACCAATATAGCAAACACGCTTAAAAACGGCAAATATGAATACGCCTACAACGCACTTCACGGCAAATACGGTGAAGACGGCTGTATTCAAGGAATTCTTGAAATCTTAAAAATCCCTTACACAGGCTGCGGAGTAATGTCGAGCGCAATTTGTATGAACAAAGAATTTACCAAAAGGATTCTCTCAACAAACCCCGATATTATAATGGCAAAATCTGCTTTCGTAAAAAAAGGAGAAGACCTTTTTGAAAAGACAAAAACCCTGACTTATCCTTTGTTTGTAAAACCGGTAAGCGAAGGTTCAAGCTTTGGGATGACAAAAGTTGACAAAAAAGAAGATCTTGAAGCAGCTTACAAAACCGCAATTGAATTCAATGACGATGTTTTAATCGAAGAATTTATAGACGGATTTTTTGTAACAGTCGGAGTGCTTGAACGTGATGTAAAAACACCTGACGGCAATTTAAAAAGAGAAGCTTTTGCCACAGAAATTCTTGAAATCCGCCCGAAAAACGAATGGTACGATTTTGAAGCCAAATACACAAGCGGAATGTCAGATTTTATCGTTCCGTCAACAAGCCTTAATGCAGACGTAACAAAAAAAGTAAAAGAAGCGGCAGTTAAAGCATTTGAAACCGCAGGTTGCAGCGGAGTCGCAAGAATTGATTTTATGATGAAGGACAATATCCCATATCTTCTTGAAATCAACACAAGCCCGGGTATGACTGTTGTAAGCGACTTACCGGCACAATCAGCCGCAATGGATATAAATTACGACGAATTAGTGCTTTTAATTCTAAACAGCGCAGGATTAAACAAGTAATCGGAAAACAAAAACACAATGGACGGAAGCAACTACATACCAAATGCAGCAGACATAACAGACGGCAAACGGCTTGTAAAAAAAATGCAGCGAAGCCGCCAAATAAGAAAAGGCAGAAAACGCAAAAATGCCTTTCGCTCTTTTATGTGTTTTGTTATGAACATTGTGTTAATAGCTTTGCTTGTTTATTCAACAGATATGCCTCAGTGGTATTTAAAGGAAGATGTTTTCTCCAAACCTGACGGAAAAACAATAGAAATACTAAATAACAGCATTGTTTCTACTTCAAAAATCATGACGGCACTAAAAACGGTCGAAGTTCCAAAAGTTCCGATATATATGGCAAAAACAGACAATTTAAAGAAAAAACTTTTAGAATTTACACCGATTGAAGAAGTATATATAAGGCGTTATGCCTTTCCTGCAAGATTGCAGATAATTATAAGAGAACGGGAACCTTTTATGACAATTTCACCTGATGTTAAGGTTCCGCCGGTTGCCTTCTTTACAAAAGACGGCAAACTTATAGGCAGAGAATATCTTCCTCTGAAAGCCGGATATAAGACACTTCTTGTCCTTTCATACGGAAACAAGGGTGACGATTATACAAAATGGGATTTGAAAAAGCTTCAACGGCTTGAAAAAATAGCAAAATACGTATCTGTATATTCAAAAGAACCTGTTGAATATCTGGACTTGAGAAATCCTGAAGATGTTTATGTGAAAATCAAATCCGTAAACATCCGTCTTGGAAGATTGGATGAAAATGTTTATGAAAGAATAAAAAGAATCCCGTCAATTCTTCCGCAAGTTCAGCTTGTGGATTCGAAAATCAAATATCTTGATTTAAGCTGGGAGAAAGTAAATTATTTAAAATTGGACGACTAGGAGAAATATTATGAAAACCGCAATAGCACAAATAAAGTTAAAAACAGCAGATTTCGATTTTAATTATAAAAACATAACCGAAACAATAGAAAATACAGACTGTGACTTAATCATATTTCCGTCAGCGCTTCTGAAAGACACCGGCGCAAAGGACTTAGACTATGACGAGGACTGCATTAAAAAAGAAGAAGAAATGTATGAAAAAATAGCCGAAAAAGAATATTCTAAAGCAGTTTTAATCGGAAATATTTTAATTAAAGACGGTGATGTGGAAGAGGTTGAAACCTTTGAACATTGCGGGAAAAAGATTTATGTATCAGAAACTTTTTATGATGATATAATCTGTGACCTTTATATTTTAACGAGAAACAAGTATTTCGTAATGAAAACTTACGATGAATTTGTAGAAGATATAAGCGTAAAAACGGATTTTGTATACATAAATGCAATAGGAATGTCAGATGAAAGTATTTATGCAGGCGGAAGCTTTGTCAAAAACAAAGAAAACCAAGTTGTTTGGCAATCACCGATATGCGAAGAAGAAGTAAAAATTATAGATTTTACAACCTCAATTGAATACCAAAAAGAGAATTTTGAAGAAAATATTTATAAAGTTACGACATTTGCACTCAAAGAATACTGTGAAAACACAGGATTTAAGCGGGTAATATTAGGACTTTCCGGCGGGATAGACAGCGCCTTAACAGCAGCACTTGCCGTAAAAGCACTGGGTTCAGAAAATGTATCGGGAATTTTAATGCCAAGCATGTTTTCCTCAGACGGAAGCGTAACAGATTCTATTGAATTAGCCCAAAACCTCGGAATAAAAACCGTAAAACATTCGATTACACCGCTTTTTGACAACTTTATGGAAAAAATAGCCCACGAACGGCTTCACGATTTAGCGGAGGAAAATCTTCAGGCAAGACTTAGAGCATTAATTTTAATGTTTTTCTCAAACCGTGACGGTGCGCTTCTTCTTTCGACCGGCAACAAATCGGAGGCCGCAATGGGTTACGGCACGCTCTACGGAGATCTTGCGGGCGGCTACAACTTGATTTGCGACCTTACAAAGACCAATGTCTACAAGCTTTCCAACTACATCAACAGAAACGGAGAAATTATCCCGCAGGCGATTATTGATAAAGCGCCGTCCGCAGAGCTTCGCCCGAACCAGAAGGATCAGGACACTCTGCCGGAATATGAAGTGCTTGACGATATAATTGAAATGTACGTCGAACAGCTTATGCCGAAAGAAGAAATTTATAAAAAATACGATAAATCACTTGTTGACAGTACAATTAAAAAGATTTACCGCGCGCAATTTAAGCGCAAACAGTGCTGCCTCGGGGTAAGGCTGACCGAACGTTCCTTCACGTCAGGCGTAAACTATCCGGTTGTTCAGAGGTTTTATTAGTTAGTGAATTTGCCTAAATCCTCTAAGTGAAGTATTTAAAGCTATTTACAAATTTTTCAAAATATATTACACTAAAAAATATGGAATTAACAGTATTAGTAGACAATAATACCCAGAAAGATTATGATTTACTTGGAGAGTTCGGGCTTTCAATCCTGATTGAAGATGACTATCACAAGGTGCTTTTTGACTGCGGATACAGTGATGTATTTATCAAGAATGCATATCATATGAATATTGACCTGGGTGATGTGACTGATATTGTTCTTTCTCACAGTCATAATGATCATACAGGCGGTTTTTTATGGCTTCAGAATTTGTATAAGAAGCTTCTGAAAGTCGGTTTTGTGATTAATAATAAAAGGCTTATTGTACATCCGTATGTTTTTCAGCCGCATTATGACGAAAACTTTGAAAACATAGGCTTTCCCGGAGATGAAAATTCAATAAGCGACTTATTTGAAATAACATACACGAAAGAGCCCTACCATATAACTAATAATCTGATTTACTTAGGCGAATTTCCGGTTTCAGAGAGCAGTGAAGATCCGGATGAATCAGCGCTTGTATATACATCCCCCAAAGGACTTGTAATAATTTCAGGCTGCTCGCACGCAGGGCTTGTAAATATTGTTGAATATGCAAAAAAAGTTACAAATCAGCATAAAATTTATGCCATAATCGGCGGGGTTCACCTGCTTGCCAAAACAGATAATGAAGTTAAGAAGCTTGGAGTTTACTTACAGCGTCAAGGGGTACAGATGATTTACCCTTGTCACTGCTGTGATTTAAGAGCAAAAATTATACTTTCCAAATATATTCCGGTAAAAGAAGCATTTTCGGGTTTTAAAATGAGCATATAGATTTACAATATTTACAAATGCTTGCAAATTAAAGTTTTCCGTATTAGAATCAAAGATGCCGAAAGTTTTATGGCTTTGGTATGCCTAAAACTTTTTAGTACTTAACCAAATAAAAAAGGAGAAGAAAATGCCAAAAATGAAAACACACAGATCTGCTGCCAAACGCTACAAAGTTACGGCAACAGGCAAAATCACCAGAAGAAAAGCAGGTATAGGCCACTTGCTCCAACACAAATCTTCAGCCAGAAAACGCAGACTTTTCAAGGTTGAACAGATTTCAGATGCACAGGTAAAATTGGTATCTCACGAGTTACCATACAAGAAGTATTCAAGATAGGAGCAAACAATGAGAATTAAACGTGGTAATGTTAGTCGTAAAAGACATAAAAAAATATTAAAACTTGCTAAAGGCTTTATTGGCGCAAGAAGCAGAATTTTTAAAGTAGCCAACATAGCTGTCATGAAAGCATTAAAATATGCTTACCGTGACAGACGCGCTACAAAACGCAACATGCGTCGTTTATGGATTGTAAGAATTAACGCTGCTGTTAGAGATCGCGGTATGAGCTACTCCAGATTCGTTAATGCTTGCAAAAAAGCAAATATTATCGTAAACAGAAAAATGCTTGCAGATATGGCTGTTAGAGATCCTGAGGCTTTTCAGGTAGTATTTGACGCTGTTAATGCCGCTAAGTAAGTTAATATATTAATATTTTAATAAAACCCGTTCAGTTTTTTCTGAACGGGTTTTAAAATGCAAATTTTACATTATTTTATAATATTGCACGTTCGTTAAGCTTCAGATAATCAATCAGACTTAAAACTGAACAAAATTGGTTGCAAAGATTTTGGAATTGTCTTGTATCTGTAACAGGTCTGACAAGACTTCCGATAGAAAATAGGTCTGTTGTAGGTTTCATAGCAATTAAAAGTTCTCCCTGATAAAACGCACAACGAATTGCTCTACAGTAAAATGCCATTTTAATTCCTGTAAGTTTTTCCATAAACGTGGGAGTTAGAATGTATCTTGCTTCAACTTCATCATCGGTATAAACATCGTATCTTTTTTCAAAATTAACGTCTTCCAATTCAGTATGACGCAGGTGAGAACGTGGAGATGTATGAAATATAGTATCTTCCATCAATATGGTATGCCCTTTGAAATTTTTATTCATATCAAGTTTTATGCAAAGTCCTTTAAAAACGGTTGTACGCCTTCGCCCTGAACCGTAATCAAATTCAGCTTCAACAATATCAATAGGAACGTCTTTATAAGTTCCGCTAAATCTGTCATCAACTATCATCTTTGTAAAAGATGAAAAAAGTCCTGCTTCTACAAATTTTTCAGCTTTTCTTGAAGGATAACTTAGACTCCAGACCATATTTCCAAAACATGACGAAACAACATGCATAATTTTTAATTTGATTGATACTTCAAATTTTTTTTTGAAAATCCAATATGCGGAAATACCTAAAATTAAAAGCATAAAACCAGGATCTTGGGCTTTTGAGCTTTTGATATTATATTTTATAATGAACCAAAAGTATGCAATTCCTGCAGATATTAATACTACTGTCCAAAATATTGCCCAAAATAACTTCCATTTTCTTTCGTTTTCAAAATTTTTAATTGCTGGCACTAAAACAGTATGATATTTTTCATAAAAACTCATTTTAAACTCGTTTAAATCGCTAAAATCCTGCATAATCTCTCCTTTTGGTACTATTTGTGATATTTTATAATTTTTTATATCAATATTCTAGATATGTTTGATGTATTTTGTTACAAATTGTAATAAAGTATCCTTATATTAAGCAATTAATTAATAAAAAAATACTTTATATATATGCAGGGTAAAATTATGGAGTAAAAATATGAATTCTAAGGGAAATTATTATGCTGAAAATTTAGCATGCCAAAATCTGGGAGATTGTTCTCTATGCAATTTACCAGTTTTAGAGGAAGAAAACATTCAAGAAAACTTAACAGAACCTAAAAATGAAAATTCCAGAAAAACAATTTCTTTAAAAGCACTACTTAAAAAACTCAATCCAGAAAATGCAGCTTAACACAGCACAAAAGCAAGTAAAACTCAGAAACGGAGAACGAAATGCCGTCAGTATCAGATGATTTTCAAATGCCAATAATGTACAAGGACCTCAGAGATCCCAATATGGGAATGCTACCGAGGTTTGGATTCGGCTATTATACAAATTTTCTGGGCGGAATAAGAATGCCAAGAGAACTTGCTCGGGATGAAGTTGTTTTGAAAAACAGAAAAACAAAAGAAGTTGGTACATTAAAAAAGGTAGGACTTGCACTTTTGGCACTAGGCAGCGCATACATTTTGAAACAAAAAGGTGCTTTCAAATGGATTTCAACGCAAGCATCAGGTGTTAAAAAGTGGTTTAGCGGCTTATTCAAATCAACACCAAAGCCGCCGTCACCTCCGGCACCGTAAAGATTATAGAAATATGCAACCCGAAAACAAAATGCGGATAATTTATTATTCGCATTTTTTATGCTATGATTACAAATATTATTAAAGTACAAAAATTAATAAGGGGGTTATCATGGCTAAAGATTGCAGTTTTGATGTTGTATCCGAATTTGATAAACAAGAACTTGTTAACGCTGTCGACCAGGTTAAACGTGAAATTTCTTCAAGATTTGACTTGAAAAACTCAAATTCCGATGTAACACTCGATGCCGACAAATCAATTACTATCACTACTAACGACGAAATGAAACTTAGAAATATTTACGACATTTTGCAATCAAAACTTGTTAAAAGAAATTTGAGTATTAAAATTCTTGATCCGCAAAGCATAGAAAACGCACTTGGCGGAAACGTCAGACAAGTATTTAATCTTAAAAAAGGTTTAACTCAAGAGCTTGCAAAGAAAATCACTTCCGATATTAAAGATATGAAAAAGAAGGTTCAAGCTTCAATTCAAGGGGATTCCGTAAGAGTTTCAGGCAAAGACAAAGACGACCTGCAAGAAGTTATCAGAATGCTTCGCTCTAATGAAGAAAAATATGATTATCCGCTTCAGTTTACAAATTACAGATAAAACAACGCGGCGCCGGCTTTTTAAAGCCGGCGCCTTTTAAAACTATTTAATAAGCAATTCTTTTCGGATAATCTTTCGGAACTTTCCATCCGTTTTGTTGAATGATAGCTGTGCAGTAACCTCCATTGTCAGCCTTAGCACAACCATAAGTGGCATCATTGTATAACTGTTCCATAGAACCGTTCCATCTATACATAAAAGGCTCCAATCCCTTTTTGTATGCATGTTGCCATTCCGTAGTCTTATTAAGAGGATAAAAAGAGAAGATAAAAGAACAAACTCCTCCTGTGGGTTCTTGTGCTTTGCTTTTTTTTAAGCATTTTTCAGCATTTTTGGGATAGAAGCTAATATCTCTGTTTTCATGCCTTGCAAAAGAGAATGCGCTTCCGTCTGCAAGGTAATACAGATAATATTTTTCTCCTGAAATTTCAATTTCCTGCACGCTAGAAATATTAAAAAATGGAGCAAGGTACAAGTCAAACGATTTTTTGTTATCCTCCTGACGGTTAATTGGGTTTCCTTCCTCATCTTTTATGTCATTATTCCAATAAGACCAGCTTTCGGGAGGGCCGTTTTTAACAATTGACTGTAGAATGGCCTGATTGAATATTGAATAAAATTTTTGCAATCTGGTTTCTGCAATTTTATTGTTGTATTTGCCCATTAATCCCGGCAGTGTCATAGCGATTACTACCCCTAAAATACCCAGTGTAATCAAAACTTCCGCCATTGTAAAGCCTTTTATAATTTTAAACATTATATAATCCTCTAAAATTAATGTTATTAATTAAATAATATAATGTTTAACATTAATTGTCAATAAAAAATTAATTAAAAACATGATTATAATTCTTTGAAAAAACTTTCATAATTTAATAAATTGGAGAAAGTTATGAAAGAACTTAAAAAAGCGTTGGGAAGTCAAATTCAAAAAATACGTAAACAAAAAAAATTCACTCAGGAAAAACTTGCTGAACTTATTGGCATTGAAGTTCCGAGCCTGAGCAATATTGAAACTGGCAAATATGCACCTTCAATTGAAACTTTGCAAAAGTTGTCTGAAGTTTTGGATGTCAAACCATGGGAGTTTTATTATTTTAATGAACTCACAGAGTCAGAAATGAAACAGGAATTAATAAAAGCTCTTGACAATAATCAAAAGCTTTTAAAAATTCTCTATAATTTTTATAAATCTATTGAAAACTAATGGGTTTCAGTAATGTTATTTTTATCATCTACCATAACAATTGTCGGTTTGTGGGACGGAATTTCATCAGGTGTAAGGCTTGCGTATGAAACTATTATAACCTTATCTCCGGGCTGAACTTTTCTTGCTGCTGCACCATTTAGGCATATACAGCCTGAATCAGGCTTGCCTTTTATTACATAAGTCTGAAATCTTTCGCCGTTATTGACATCAAGAATATCAACTTTTTGGAATTCTGCAATTTTTGCCGCATTCATTAACGTTTCGTCTATTGTAATTGAGCCGACATAATTTAAATTTGCATCAGTAACTGTGGCTCTGTGTATCTTTGAAAATAAAAATTCTTGTAACATTTTATAAATCCTCTGCCTCTATTCTAAAACAAACAAACTTTTTAGACAAACAAAATTTTCATTCGCTCAAAGAAATACAACCTGTATATAAGGTTGTACTCTTTTTTTGGTTTATTTAATGTGCCTATAGATTCTGTCTGTAGACTTTATCGGTATATTTTTCTATATCAGGGGTATCAATTTCAAATACGTGAATTCGAGAAGGGCCCAAATCCACTCTTACTTCTCCGTCTGAAGCCTGCAAGATACTTTCTTTACCGTAAGAAGGAAGTATATTATTCAATTCCTGATTTGCCTTTAATGTCGGAACTTTTACCACTCCGGCAACTTCACGGTCTATATTTTTATTTGCTATAACAAGAAGGGTTTTGCCGTTATAATGTCTTGCATAAGCTATTATCTGGTCATTTGTGTCGCCTTCTTTTTTAAGTTCAATAAATGAACCTTTTGTTATAACATCGTTATATTTATCACGTGCTTCAAAGGCTTTTGTACGGAATTTACCGATTTCGGGGTATTTGCCGCCCGGTTTTCTTGAAAGATTAAATATATCAAGTTTTCCGTGGTGAACGGTCATTTCGTGATTATCGGTATAAGTTATCGGATTATATTTGTCTGCGTACTTGTAATCGTAATAATCACCCGAATCAAATCCGTCGATAAAATAAGGATTCAACATCGGAAGCGTTACCTGCAAACCTGTTGTTAAATTGCAATAATCAACTCCGCCATGGAACATCGGAGATATATCATCGTGAGTTGCAAATGAGCCGATTAAAGATTTTTCTTTGCCAACTCTATACGACATATCAAGCATATCTTTAACATAATTCATAAATGTAGATGCGTTATGCCATTCGTGAAATATGTGGTATTGCCCGTAAATCATATCAAAACCTGCTCTTAGAGCATCTTCAGGTCTATCAAACGGCATATTTGCCTGAGGTGAAGCGTCTTCATAAGTATAAGTTTCCGCAAGCCATCCGAACTCAGGATCACGCATTCTTGAATATGAAGTGATCAAATCCCAAAATTCGACAGGTTTTGCACGGCTAACATCGGCTCTTATTCCGTCAACACCTGAATCTATACATAAATCGACAAACTGCTTATGAATTTCCAGAAGCTTCGGATTCAATGTTCTTTTGCCTTCATCTTCCCAAGGCTGAAACATTCTGATATCATTCCATCCTTGCGGAGTCTTAGCAAGCCCGTCACGCTCTTTTGCCATTAATTCAGGTCTTGTCAAGAACATCTCGTATGATGCACAACTTGGAAGATCCAGCATTACCTTAATTCCTCTTTTGTGGCATTCATCCGTAAATTCCTTAAATTGTTCAATCGGTGTTCTGGTATCATCAGGATCAAGAAGCATCGGATCTATTTCCAACAAATCCTTCGGAGAATATACTGAACCCGCTGTTCCCATAGCTTTGACTTTTCCGGGGGTATTTATCGGCAAAACGTGAAGAGTATTATATCCGCCCTCTTTTATTTCATCTAGCCTTTCTATTGCATTTTTGAAAGTTCCGTGCTGCTCGTTTCCGTCTATATATTCGTTCCCGTTTGTATCTTTAGCATTAAATAACCTCGGAACTATCGCTAAAATCTTAGCTTCGTTATTATTAAACAGCGTTTTTAAATTATTATGATATTCGACTTTTTCAGTCTTTGAAGCTTGCTCAATTTTTGGTGCTTGTTCAACTTTTGGTGCATTTATTCTTGCCAGATTATCCAAATATGCAGAAATCAACCCCGATTTGGCAGGTGCCGGCATACTGACCGCAGAGTTTACGTTTTCAGCTTTTGTTTCCTGCGAAGGCGCTATGTTATTTAATCTTTGTGTTAATAAGTTTGTTACATTAAGCATATTGTTTATCCTTCTGTACTGGAGTCGGTTTCGGAGTTTGCATTCTTCCAAAGAAGAACTGTGCCAGAACTGTCACACCTAATAGAACTGCACCGGATGTTGCAAACATTTTTATCCATTTATTTGTATTTGATGCACGCTTGCAATAGTTATACAAAACTTCATCCGTTGCAGCTCCCACTTCGTTAAATATCTTGTTATCCGTTGCATCAGAACCACTTCCGTTAACTACTCTGTATACATATTCAAAATAATTCGTATTTCCGACATCTTTTAAGAACATGCTGCGGTATTTGTTAAATTCTGCAAAAATCTTGCGATTCGAACCAAATGCCCTTTCTGTTTCCGGAAGAATCTCATTTTCAAAACTTAATCGCATTGCTTCCGTAAATAAACGAGCATCTTGAGGTGTATCTACTTTTTGTTTTAACAATGGTTTATTTACATATCTGTATACTAAACGTCCGTTTCTTACTTCTATAGAACTGTAATCCCGCAAGTTTATATTCGGATTTACACGATGATAGAATTTTGTCAAATAATCTGATGTATGACCAGCTATTCCTGTTATTTTGGTAAGCTCAACTATTTCTTCCTTCAGTTCCCTTGGAAGTTTTTGGTGAAGAGCTGCATAATATTTTTCATCTCCGTATGCAAGTCTTCTGTATAAATCCAATGTATTTATTATTCTGAAGAAGGAACTCTTTATCTCTGAAATTCTATTATTTGAAATGTTTTTATAGAATTCTACAAACGAACCTATTGTATTTTTATGTTCATATTCCTTACCGCCTACACCCATTAAATTACTCAATGTAAATTCCATAGATTCCGGTGTAAATCCGGGTATTGATGTGATTTTTGTATTGAAATCTTTGAACACTTTATCTATGAATTTCTCAAGCTTTGAAACTTCTGCGGCTGAATACATTGTTTCTCTTGTATCTGCGGGTTTTACAACTTTATCAAGCTGTGCAAATTGATTAATGAAACTTGTCATAAACTCTTTATAACGTTTCTTGTCTGATGCTATATCATCAAATGCGCCTCTTAGGTATTCTGTCGCAAATAAACGATCATTCTTTATTCGCTCAATCTGTTTTGGTGTTAAATTTAAACCTTTAACAAATGTTGAAATAGTTTCATTCCAATAATTTGCTATTGTAGTTTCAGGCACACATCCCAACTGATTCTGAACAAAATGCTCTGCTGCATCCAAATTCCCTCTCAAAGAATTAAATGCTGCTGCTATACTTTTTACTATTTTTTGATTGTTATGATCTAACACTGCATAATGCTCTTGCTTTAATGCCGACATTATCGGATTATTTTCCACTTTCGGACGTATCAATTTGCGTGTAATCAAATCTGACTGATTTTTGAATTCTACCTCTTGCTCTGGTGTTTTAACTGTTTCTTCTTTATATTTCCTAACTTTTCCTTTTAGTAATTCATTATAAACTGTAAATATATTATCTAACTTATCTTCACGATACGCATTCTTGAAAAATCCCTGCTCTTTGTCAAAACTTTGCATTAACTCGTTGTATGAAGGAATTATTCTTTGAATGGTTTCTTTATCCATTCCTGCATTTAATAAAGCCGCTTCAGTATTTTTTACTATTGCATTAAGAGTATTTTCATTAACCATATACATGTCGGCTCTTAAAAGCTGTTTTAAATCTTCCGTAACCGCTTTTCTAACCTGCGGCTCAAACCCTGATGTCAATGCTCTGCCAAGCTCATTAATTAAATCTTCCGTCAAAACTTTATTTTGATTTATTGATATCAGATTATTGACTTTCTTATTGATAGTATTTGTTTGCATACTTTTTGCAAGCTTATCTAAATCTGAAATGTCTTTGTTATTTTGCTTGTTATTTATATTACCAAGGAATTTTTGAATCGGGCCTTCAAGACTGTTGCAAATTAATGCACTCATAATCGGAGTTGCAAATCCGGCTGTCAACATCCATAAAGTATTGTCCTGTATTGCAACTTTTTGCATTTTTTGCTGGATAAACTCTTTTCTGTTCGGAATATTTTTCGGAACCCCCATCCAATCGCCTATTTTGTTGATTTTTTCATCACTGTAAGCGTCCCAAGCTAAAAATTGCGGATCCTGGAAAAACGGTTTTTTACGTCCGAAACTGTCTTCATACTGCTGCTGTACATTAAAACCGTGTATTAAATACGACGGAAGCTGTATTGCTATTTTCGGCCATAATGCCATTGAGGCAAAGAATGAACCTAATCCGACAAATTCCATTGCCTTTGTCATAGGGCTTTGTCTTTTTGTATACAAATAACCTGCAATTGCAAGTCCACCCAATTTCATCCCTATATCGTTAATTTTCCCTAACTGGTGATCGTCTGCATCTCCGTTTAACCCGTTTCTTAGAGATTTCATATCATAAGCAAAGTCTTTTGCCATGATTACGGGTGCATTGAAAATATTGCCTTTTATAAGCTTTCCGCTAGCTTTTGATGGTTTTACAAACTCTTTATTTGCTAATTCATGGTGAATATCAAAATCCGGCGCCTTTTTATTTTGTTGTGAGGGCTGATTATTAACTTTATGTACGAAGTTTTGGATTAAATTTGTTTGCATATTAGTTCACCACGTACTTTCTTTCCTTCTCTATTATGTCGGCACTATCAAGTTTTGAAGGCTTATGAGAACTTGACATAACATTCAATACGCCCAACACTGTTGCGGCTAGCGGAGTAAATATCATTACCTTACCGGCATGTTTGAATTTGGAATTTTTTCCAAAATATAAATCTTTCGCACTTTCTTTTAGTGATTCCCAAAATACATTCATCGAATGCCCAAACTTTTTGAAATCCCAAAACTTAAATGTTGCAACATTAAAATATTTTTCCCAAGGCTTTTGGAATGCAAGAGCTACACCCGCAGCTGCCCATAAGTATGATGTAATACTCTTTGCTGCACTCGTCTTTTCGGCTATTTCTTTAATTCTCGGTTTTACTTCCTGATCCGAATCTTTCAAGTTTGTACCCATGCCAAGTTTTTTGGCAATTTTATCGTACCTGTAATTGCGCGGTTTTCCGCTTTTTGGATGCATATATAGCAGATCCCACCTTGAAAAATCCGCACTCTCAAAAACTTTATGATATTCAATACTTGTTATATCAGTATCATAAATATCGTCCGGTAGTTCATAATTTACTTTTGCATAAGGCTGCTCTGTATCCACTCCGGTTATCCATTTTACAGGTTTTGTAATCAACGGTTTTGAAAGCTCTTTCATTACACCGTATAAAACAACTCCCAAAGCCATTTTTCTGCCAATTGCATTTGCATTTTGCTTATCAAAAAGTGAGTAATGCTTGTTTGCCGCATTAAAAACTGACATAAGCATTATGCTGCCTACCAAATACGGCACCTGTCCCATCGTTAAAAATTCATAAAAATTGGAGTTTCTATTACCTTTTAAGCCCTTTGCCGGATACAGAGTTATCGCATTTGTAAATTTGTCCATACCTATTCGCATGCGGGTTGATAGGTTATTGGGCAGCAACGTGTCGTGATTATATTCTTTATCGTTATTTGTGTCCGCTGTAAAATTCGGTTTATGATTTATGTTATTTACAGGTAAAATCATCATTACTCCACACAAACTTATTCATTATTTTAATATCCGTGAAGGAATATTTTTGTCATTTTTCCTTGTTGGTGTTTACATTTTTTTACAATATTTTTATGCGAAAAATTTGAAGAAAACGAATGTCCCAATTCCGGCTATAAAGCAATACCAGCCAAATATCGCAAGTGAAAATTTTGATATAAATTTCATAAAATATTTTATACACAAATACCCGACTGCTCCGGAAACTACCGTTCCGGAAATTATTGCCGGCCAGTTAAATGTAACGGCTTCATGAAAATCTATTTTTACAAACGGATAAACAAGAGATGCCCCAAGAATTATCGGAATACTGAGCAAAAACGAATATCTTGCTGCCGTTGTTCGGTCAAGCCCGAAAAATAACCCCGTTGCTATTGTCCAGCCCGATCTTGAAAATCCCGGAAGAGCCGCCAATCCTTGCGCTAATCCTATAAAAATTGAGGTTCTCAAATCTACATTCTCTTTTTTAGCAGTAAAATGTTTTGACATATATTCGCTGCCTAAAAGAGTAAATCCGGTTATAAAAAGTAAAATTCCGACTATATCAGGTCTTGAAACAAGCCCTTTTGCTACTTCATTTATCGGCAACGCTAAGACTATGGTTATAAAGGTTCCGGCTATTATATAAAGCCCGAGCTTCGCCTCTTTATCTGACCAATCCTTCGTCCTTAAAGCTTGTATCATAGCCTTTGTAATTTTTATTATATCTTTTCTGAAAAATATTAATACTGCAATCAAAGTTCCCAAATGCACCATTATATCAAAAAAAACTTCCTCGTTTATATTGACGGAATGAGCTGGAACACTGTTGATTACTTTATAAAAATTTGAAGAAAATACAAGATGAGCAGAACTTGAAATCGGTAAAAATTCACTCAACCCCTGTACTATACCCATCAATACAGCCTGTATTAAATTCATTTTTTAATTACTCCTCCTCATAATAACTGGCGCACGATGTCTGGGTTTCCCATACGGAAATCTTACTCAACTGAACTATTCTTTCCTTGAGTTTGTTGTAAATAAACGCAGCTATCATCTCTGATGAAGGGCTTTCACCTTTAAATTCAGGCAGTTCATTTATATCTTTATGATCAAGCATATCTAAAACCGCATTAAGCTCACGTTTTAAAACTTTATAATCAATCAGAATATTACTTTTATCCAGCATGTCGCCTTTTACGTATGCTTCTACCATCCAATTATGTCCATGCTGATTTTCGCATTCGCCGTCATAATTTAAAAGATGGTGCGCAGCGGAAAAAAATGCCTGTGTTTTTATTTCGTACATAATTTCTGTTCCCTTCTTATTTATTTTGGTTTTTTACAATAATCTCACAAAACTCTCTGACCGCACCTCTGCCGCCGTTTTTGGCAGAAATAAAATGCGCTGTTTTTTTAACTTCATCTACAGCATCCGCAGGACATCCTGAAAACCCGGCTTTTTCAAGAATACAAAGATCCGGAAGGTCATCTCCCATATATGCTGTTTCCTCTAGTGTCAGATTGTATTTTTTCAAAATTTCATTTAAGGTTTCTATTTTATTTTTTGATCCCTGATGAATTTCTTTAAATTTCAAGTTTTCTGCTCTATGCTGCACTGTCCCGTTGTTGCGGGCTGTAATAATTGCTGTTATTATTCCTGCATTATTCAGCATCGTAATTCCATGCCCGTCTTTTGCGTTAAATGTTTTATATTCAACACCGTTTTCATCGTATGTAATACTGCCGTCGGTCATTACACCATCAACATCGAAAGCGGCAAGTTTTATTTTTGAAGCTCTCAAATCATTGTCGTTCATCTTTTATGCAACTCCGGCCTTTAATAAGTCATGAATATGTATTACACCGATTGGTTTCAAACATTCATCAACAACAGCCAATGCCGTAATCGAATATTTTTCCATCAAATTCAAGGCGCTTGCGCCGTAAGAATCTTCTGAGATACACTTCGGATTTGCTGTCATTACATCTTTTATTACAAGATTTGAAGTATCGTGATACTTAAGAAGCGTTCTTCTGATATCGCCGTCTGTCAAAACTCCTTTTAAGATTCCGTTTTTATCCAAAATCATCGCCATGCCAAGTTTATATTTTGTAATTAATTCAATTACATCAATAAAATTATCGTCTTCGTAAGCTATCGGAAGCTTGTCTTTGTCTGACAGCATAAGATCTCTTACTCTATATAAGAAGCCTTTACCCAAAGCGCCTGAGGGGTGGAATACAAGAAAATCTTCTTCGGTAAAGCCTCTTTTTTTCAACAAACAAACCGCTAAAGCATCTCCCATAGCAAGAGTTGCAGTTGTGCTTGCTGTCGGAGCTTTATTAAGAGGGCAGGCTTCTTTTTCTACCGAAATATCCAAAGTTACGTCACTTGCGTGTGCTAATGTGGAATTTAAGTTGCCTGTCATACCTATCATCGTAACTCCAAAACGCTTGATCAGCGGAAACAAATTTAATAACTCCTGTGTTTCTCCGCTGTTGGAAATTGCAATAACCACATCATTTTTGGTGATTATACCGGAATCGCCATGGGTGCTTTCTGCCGGATGCAAAAAGTATGAGGGGGTTCCAGTAGATGTTAAGGTTGCGGCTATTTTTCTTCCGATAAGTCCGGATTTTCCCATGCCGGTTATTATTACTCGGCCTTTGCAGTTGTAAAGATATTCTATAGCTTTATCAAATTCTTCTCCGATATTGTTTTTTAATCGCAATATTGAATTTGCTTCTATTGTCAAAACATCTTTTGCAAGTTCGTTTATATTAGTCACTTCAGCCATAGAAATACCCATATCCTAACCTTTCGTTTGTCTTTACTCTCAAATTATACAATAAATATCATTTAAATGTATTAAATCCAAATAAATTTCTAAAATATTTTTAATAATTTCCGAAAAATTAAATATGAGAAAAAGTAATTTTAAAAATTTGCTATATCTTAATTCATCTAACCCGAATCTTGCAGTAAAAGAGGTCAGAAAAATTTTATCTAAATCCGAAATAAGCGATTTTGCAATAGATCTTTCGGGTATGAATATCCTTGATGCTGTCAAAGTGCTTGTTTTAACTTCTTCTTATCTTTATAAAAAACAACCCGAAGAAAAATTAAAATTCAAATTTTCCTCCGGCGATATTAACAATATTATTTCTGTGCTTGCACTTAAAAACTTGGAATTTGTGGCTTAGTTTTCTTGAATAAATTATGTAAAAATTTGAATTAATTTCTTTCTATACTTTTTACATTTGAGCATGTTTGTATTACGATAAACCCGTATAAGTTACTTAAATAGAGGGAGGTAAAAATGGAATTTTTACACAATATCGTGCAGGCTCACAGTGTTGGAATTTCTGCCGGTATATTGCTTATTGCTTACGTGTTTATCGCATTAGAAAAAATCCCTAAAGTTACAATCGCACTTTTAGGTGCAGCTATTACAATACTTTTAGGACTCGTAAGCCAGACAAAAACACTTGATGGCGGGCTTGATCCGCATTATTTTATCAATTTCGTTGATTTCAACGTTATTTTCTTACTTGTTTCAATGATGATTATCGTAAGCATTGCTACAAGAAGCGGTATGTTCAACTGGATTGCAAATCAGCTTTTGAAACTTACAAAAGGGCATCCTGTCGGAGTTTTAATCGCTTTAGGTTTGTTTACGGCAGTAGCTTCAGCATTTTTAGATAACGTAACTACCGTTATTTTGATTATGCCTGTTACTTTCTTTATTGCCAACAAACTTGATATTAATCCGATTCCGTATCTTTTGACGGAAATTTTTGCGTCTAATATCGGCGGAACCGCAACTTTAATCGGCGACCCTCCGAATATCATTATCGGTAGCGCTGCTGGTTTATCATTTATGGATTTCGTAAATGAATTAACTCCGATTATTGCAGTTATTATGGTTGTTGTACTTACTGTGTTATGGTTATTCTTCAGAAAAGAGCTTCACACTACTCCTGAAAGAATGGCTGAAGTCGCTAATCTTGACAATTCAAAAACTATCACTGATTATCCTTTAATGATTAGAAGCGGAATTGTTCTTGCATTAGTAATTCTTGGTTTTGTATTGCATGACATAACTCATATCGAAACTTGTGTTACGGCAATGCTTGGTGCCAGCTTCTTGTTATTGTTTGAAAAACCGAAAGATATTTTATGCGATGTTGAATGGAACACTATTTTCTTCTTCATCGGCTTATTCATAATTATCGGCGGTCTGGAAGCTTCCGGCGGTATCGCTTTGATGGCTAAATGGATTTTGAATGTAACAGAAGGTTCTCAATCCGCTACTGCTATGATTATTCTTTGGGCTTCTGGTTTTATTAGCGGTATTATTGATAACATTCCTTATACCGCGACAATGACTCCTATGTTATTGGAAATCAGAAACGTTATGGGAGCTGATTATACACTTCCTCTTTGGTGGTGCTTGTCTTTAGGTGCTTGCCTTGGAGGTAACATGACAATTATCGGTGCTGCCGCTAACGTTATCGTATCTGAAACTTCAGCTCATCACGGTCATCCGATTTCATTTATGAGATTCTTAAAATATGGTGTTATCGTTATGATAACTTCACTTACTTTAAGTTCAATTTACATCTGGTTAAGATTTTTGCATTAATAATCTGACTTAGATAAAAGCATAATGTAAAAAATGTTCCCGTTTTTTATCATTTAAAAAGATAAGAACGGGAGCTTTTTTATGAAGAAAATATTATTTTTTGATGTAGCAGATTATGAAGTTGAATTTTTAAATAAAGCATGTGAGGGCAAGTTTGAATATCAACTGATAAAAGAACCTTTAAACGGCTTATTTCAACTTTCAAAAGAGCAGGAGGATGCGCAAATAATTTCTTGTTTCACAACCTCCAGAATCCCGAATGATATTCTTGAGAAATTTAAAAATCTTGAACTGATTGCACTTAGGTCTGTCGGGTTTAATCATATAGATATTGATTATTGTAAGAAAAATAATATTTTTGTCGAAAACACCCCAAACTACGGTAATATGACGGTTGCAGAATTTGCGTTTGCGCTTTTATTGGATGTTACAAGGAAAGTTACGTATTCGGCTAATAACTTGAAAAATTCCGTTGTTGATGCAAAATGCACAATCGGGACGGAAATTTTCGGAAAAACAATCGGCATCATCGGGCTTGGCGCAATCGGCAGTGAAATGGCAAGATTAGCGCACGGGATAGGTTTGAAAATTTTAGGGTATGATTTAAGAGAAAAAGAAGATTTAAAGGAAAAATACAATGTTCAATATACGGATTTTGAAACTCTGATAAAAAATTCCGATTTTATATCCTTGCATTCACCGCTTACGAAAGAAAACTACCATTTGTTTAATAAAGAAACTTTTAAACTTATGAAGCCGACAGCATTTATAATTAACACTGCAAGAGGCGAATTAATTGACACTCAGGCTTTGTATAACGCTTTATCAGAAAATAGAATCGCAGGAGCCGGTCTGGATGTTTTGGAAAGTGAAGATACTCTTACGGATGTTGAATATCTTGTTGATATCGGCAGAATGTCCCCTCAAGCTTTGCAAAAAACAGTCTTAAATAATCGGCTTATGAAATCGGATAACGTAATCATAACCCCGCATATTGCTTACGACACGAGAGAAGCAATAAATAGAATTCTAAATACCGCAATATCTAATATAAATGCCTTTGTAGAGGGCAAAATTCAAAATAATGTATATTAATGTAAAATTTTCTAAAGAATTAATCCTAACCTGCCGTAATTTGGGTATAGGTAGGTTAGAATGTCTAAAACAGAAAATCAAAATAAAGAGCTTGAAATAACCTTTTTAAATGGTTTTTGGATGTGGTTTAAGCTGCAAAAAGAAATTAAATCTGGTAAAGCCAATTCTCAAACCTATGTTCACCTTGCTGAAATTTATTTAAATTATTTTATGAATAGACTTGCGTTAAAAAATGCGTTCAAAGCAATAAAGTTGGATAAAACAAATCCTGAGGCCTATTATTTAGCAGGTCTTAGCAAATCTTGTTTGAATAAGGATTTTTCTTTTGCTGAAAAATATTTCATAAAAGCTATTAATCTTGGGATGAAGCAAAAATATATTCCCCTAGCAATTCTCGCTCTTAAAGCATTTCAAGATGGTGATTTTGAAAAGGCCTTTGATTATAAAAAACAAGTTTTAAGTATAAATGAAGAAACTTCTGTTTTTTATTTCATGTGTACGTATGTTTATATCCAATCATTTATGCTAAAAGAGTCTCTGGAATCTTTCTTTAAAGTAATAAAATATTCTATATTAGAACGTAAGCTTCCATTGCAAGGTATATTTTTTGTTATATATTTTTTCCTTCAAAATTTTATAGCTAATGACTTTTATAAAAATTATTGCAGAGCGTATTATCTTCTTTATAGCGGAGAATCTAAAGAAGAAGGAGAAAAATTGCTTTTAGAAATAGCAGAAAAACATAAAAAGTATAAAGAGAGTTGCTATGATAGTCTTTTTGTTTATTACTACGAAAGAGAAGATTATAAAAAATGCATAGATATAGCAAATAAAATTTTGATAAAGGATAAGTATTGGAAAGTATATGAATATAAAAAGCTTTCATATCTAGCACTTGGTCAAGATGATAAAGTTATTGAAGTAATAAAATCAATGCAAAAAAACAATATTCAAACTAAAGAAGAAGAAGATTACAATATCCAACTCGGAAAAATATACTTTAAAAGAGAAAATTATTCAAAAGCATTGAATTATTTTAACAAACAAATAATATCATCTCCGAGTTCACACCCGTTTTTGTATAAAGGGATGTGCTTAGAGAGGCTTTCTGATTATGAAAATGCCATAAAAGCATATAATACTTCGCTGGATTACGAAAAAAGCGACCTTGCATATTATAGAGTAGCAAACTTGTACTATCAGGAAAAAGACTATCAAAAGGCTCTTGAAAATATAAATAACGGACTTTTATTGAACAAAGATTCTTACAATTATAACCTTAAAGGCGATATTCTGACAGCAATGCTGAGGATTAAAGAAGCAAGAATTTGTTATAAAAAAGCAGAAAACCTGGGCTAAAATTTATCTGCAAATCCTGCTGCACTTCGGCGCACTTAGCGGTTTTCCAAAAATCAGCCTCAACCCGCCAAAATTCTTCGACAAAGTATTTTTAAGCCCGCCCGTTATGTCGGCTAAATTTTGCGTAATTATTTCTGCATTTGAAATTGAAGAAGAAATTTGCGCCCCTTGAGAATTTATATCACCTGTTATAGAATCAATATTTTGCGTAATCCCTTCTATATTTTTACCGGTCACAACAACACTTGAAGATGTCATATCGACATTTGTAAAAGTATTTTTTAACTGACTTTCATTTATGGAATTGTTCAATTTTAAAGCAAAAAGCCTGAAACTGTTTGACATTTGCGCAAGGTTGTTTGTCATAATTTTAATAGCGGGTCTGTTTTCATCTACAGTTGCCGTCAATACATTTAAAAATTCTGTTAAAGCATCACTTGTAAGCTTAAAACTCTCCATAAGACTGTTTGCATTATTGGTTAGAGCATCCAATTCGCCAGTCAAAGCTTTGCTTGAAAAATAATTTTCAATATCAACTGTCGTGAAGCCGTTTATTGTATCTCCGCTTATAAGCATAACCTCTGACGGCTTTTCCGGATATAGAAGATTTATAAAATCTATTTCTTTTCTCTCTCTTTTTTCTCTTGTTAAAAGTGCAGTCGTGTTCTTGGGTAATTTTAAGTTTTTAGGGTAAAGCACAATCGTAACAAGAGTTGTCTGAAAATTGTCACTTGGCTTAATCTTTTCAACTTTGCCAATCCTGTAACCCTTATAATATACGGGAATTTTATTTCTCACAGGTCTTGCATCATTGAATTCCACTGTTAAATAAGTGTAAGTCTTAATTCTATAAACACACATTAATATACTAAGAATCACAAAAATTAAAAGCGCGATTCGTGATGTTTTTTGATTTATTTGAGAAGTTAAAAATTCTTTCATACAAATAATGTTATAATTTTAACGCCCAAATAAAATTGCCCCGCCGGCTATACGACGGGACAATTTTTATTAATTTTGCAAAATAACTATTTTACAACTATATTTACCAATTTTTTCGGGACAACAATTGTTTTCACAACAGTTTTGCCTGCTGTTAGTTCCTTAATCTTAGCACTTGAAAGCGCAAGTGTTTTCAATTCGTCTTCACTTGAAGATTCATCTGCTTCGATTTTGTCTTTCACTTTACCGTTAACCTGAACAACAAGTGTAATTGAGCTTAATTTAGCCAAATTTTCATCCCACTTAGGCCATTCCTGCTCGTGAACAGAACCCTTGCAACCCAATTCAGACCAAGCTTCCTCAGTCAAGTGAACTGCAACTGGCGACATCAATTTGATTAATGTCAAAATCGCAAAACTCAAGACTACTTTATCTTCCTGATCAAGATTAGATTTCTTACCCTGCCAATCGTAAATAGTATTAACAAGTTCACGATATTTTGAAATTACCGTATTAAATTGGAAATCGTTTGAAATATCGTTAGAAATTCCCTTAATCGCCATATGCACACGACGAACAAGTTCATCATTTTCTTTTTTCAACGGTGATTTCTGATCAAATTCTGCGGTTGTTATATTGTCTGCGTTTGTTGAGATTAATCTCCAAACTCTGTTTAAGAATTTGTAACACCCTTCAACCCCTGCATCTGACCAGTCGAAATCTCTTGCCGGAGGTGAATCCGATAAAATAAACAATCTTGCAGTATCTGCTCCGTAATTTTCAAATATTTCATCCGGATCAACCGTATTTCCTTTAGATTTTGACATTTTAGAACCGTCTTTCAAAACCATACCTTGTGTCAGCAGATTTTTAAACGGCTCGTCAAAATCCAACAAACCTAAATCTCTCAATGCTTTTGTGAAAAATCTTGAATAAAGCAGGTGAAGAATTGCATGCTCAATTCCGCCGACATACTGATCAACCGGAAGCCATTTGTTTACTTTATCTTTAGCAAACGGCATTTTGTCATTTTTAGCATCGGAATATCTTAAATAATACCAGCTTGAGCAAACGAACGTATCCATCGTATCGGTTTCTCTTCTTGCTTTTCCGCCGCAGCAAGGGCAAGTCGTTTCGACAAAAGTTTTAGATGTCGTAATCGGAGATTTTCCGACTACGCTGAAGTCAACATCCTTCGGCAATAAAACAGGAAGCTGATCTTCAGGAACAGGCTGAATACCGCATTTTTCGCAATATACAACAGGAATCGGAGCACCCCAGTATCTTTGGCGTGAAACAAGCCAATCACGAAGTCTGTATTGTGTTTTGAATTCGCCAAAACCTTCTTTAACAGCTTTTTCCGTAATCGCTTTTTTAGCATCTTCGTTTTTCATTCCGTTAAATTCGCCTGAATTAATCATTATACCGGGTTCGGTATAAGCTTCATCTTTGCAATCTGAAGGATTTTCAGGGTTTTCAATAACAACCCTCATCGGAAGATTATATTTTTTTGCAAAATCAAAATCCCTTGTATCATGTGTCGGAACAGCCATTACAGCACCTGTTCCATATTCAACAAGTGCATAATCCGCCGTCCATAGCGGGAATTTTTCGCCCGTAAACGGATTTATACAATGAGTTCCAAGAGGAACACCCGTTTTTGTTCTGTCTGTTGAAAGCCTTTCGATTTCAGTCATCTTGCGTGCATTTGCACGATATTCTTCAACCGCTTTTTTGTTTTCCGCAGTTGTAAGCTTCTCAATATCTTTATACTCAGGTGCCACAACCAGATAAGTGATACCGTAAGCCGTATCGGGACGGGTTGTGTAAACAGGAATTTCTAAATCAGACCCGTCAGGCATATCGCAAACTTTAAATCTTAAAATCGCACCTTCTGACTTCCCAATCCAGTTTGCCTGCATGGTTTTTACGTTATCGCCCCAGCCTGTAAGCTTGTCTAAGTCTTCAAGAAGGACTTCGGCATAATCCGTAATCTTTAAAAACCATTGTGAAAGATATTTCTTTTCAACAACGTGGTCACATCTCCAGCATTTGCCGTCGATTACCTGCTCGTTTGCAAGAACCGTTCCGCATTCTTCACACCAGTTAACGGCAGCTTCTTTTTTATATGCTAAACCTTTTTTATATAACTGCAAAAACAGCCACTGAGTCCATTTGTAATAATCAGGCTTGCAGGTCGTAACTTCTCTGTCCCAATCATAAGAAAGACCTAGCATCTTAAGCTGTTTTGTCATATATTTAATATTTTCATCAGTCCAAACTTCAGGATTTGCACCGTGTTTCATAGCCGCATTTTCTGCAGGAAGCCCGAAGCTGTCCCAACCCATCGGATGAAGCACGTTAAATCCGTTCATCTTTTTGTAACGAGCAATTACATCAGTAATTGTATAATTTCTTACATGCCCCATATGAAGCTTGCCTGACGGATAAGGAAACATCGACAAAGCATAATATTTAGGTTTGCTGTTGTCATCAGTTGTCTTAAAAGCTTTATTTTCTTCCCATATTTTCTGCCATTTTTTTTCTATTTCTTGCGGATAATACGATTCTTTCATCTTTTTCTCCCTAACTCTTCGCACAAAAAGGGTAGCACAAAAACATTTCATTCGCAATCTTGCAAATTCTTAGAAAATAATTTATAATTATAAAAAAAGGAGGAACGATGAAAACCTTGAAAACACTGCTCAGAATGAATGGGGGGGGGGGGCTAAGCATTATAAACACTGGATTTTAGCCTTTACATTAGCTGAAACTCTTATTACTATTGGTATTATAGGCATTATTGCCGCTATGACACTACCTGCAATTATTGATCAAAGACAAAAAGTTGTGACAGTCAACAGACTTAAGAAATTTTACACAACTATGGAACAAGCTATCTTATTAACAGAAAAAGACAATGGAGAAATTGAGAACTGGATGCCACCTGCTGATGCTATCAGGTCAAGTGACGGTTTTGAAAAATGGTTTGATTTGTATTTAGGCAAACATTTCAAAATTGTTCAAAGAAAAAAACTTAACAGCGGACAATATCAAGTAGGATTGGCTGATGGCAGCGGGTTTGTTGCTTATGCTGCTTCTTCAACAGTAGTATATTTCTTTTTCTGTGTTGATTTAAAATATTGCGGAAGCGAAAAATATGACGGCAAAAATTCTTTCTTATTTGAGATAGGTAAAGATACAAAAGCTAATAACAGAATAAGATTTGTAACATCCAATATTGGTGCACAATATAAATCACGAGAAAAATTATTAGAAAGCTGTAAATATGGAGATTTTGATAATCCTGGAACAAGTTCAAAAGATAGAAGACATTATTGTGCAAGACTTATTCAATATGATGGCTGGCAAATTAAAAAGGATTATCCATGGAATCAAATCATTGTTACTCCTGAAGAAGAAGATTAATTTTAATTTCTGATAAATATTATCATACCCGCAAATATAATTTTTTAATTTTTGCGGGTATTTGATTTTTTAAATCATAAAATTAATTTATTCATACTATTAACGTTTTTAGAAGTTTATATTATAATTTTTTATTATGAAGAAGAGATTTATTTTATCGTTAATTTTAGCCCTTGCCGTTGCGAATGTTTTTTATTCACCGGCTCAAGCGGGTGTTGTGCAGAATTTGAAAACAAAAATTTCATATAACCGTGAAATTAAAAATACTCGTAATGCAATTAAAGATGTCTTTGCCAAACAAGACGAATACACAAACAGCCACGAGCTTGAAAAACTGTCGTCTATTTATGCAGAAAACTTTGTGAACACAGACGGTTTTGACAAAAAACTTTATTTTAAGCTTATTGAAGATACCTGGGAAACTTACCCTGACATAACTTACACAACTGAAATCCGTGATATTAGAATAAACGGAAATTTTGCCGTTGTACAAACTTACGAAACCGCCTATGCAACAACCCATGAAGTGTCTGATACTATTGATGCTTACGGAGAGTTAAGTTCAACCGCAAACAGTATGTACTATCTTCAAAAAGCCGGTTCTCAATGGGTTATTTTTGCAGAGCAGGTGCTTGACGAAAAATCTCAACTGAGATACGGAGATGCCAGATTTGTGAAAATGGATTTGAATGCCCCTAAAATAGTCCACGCAGGAGATGAATATTCTGCCTCTCTTAATATACAGCTTGATGACGATGAAACTGCTGTTGCCTCTATTGATACCCAAGAAATTATTCATCCTATCGGAAAACCCGAGGAAACTTTCAGAAATCTTTCCAGCCAAAATCAACTTGAAAGATTGTTTAAGGCTAATTCAAAAAATATTAACGAATATGCCACAGCCTCTATCGGTATCGCTAAAGCTGAACCTTATGATGAAAAATATTCAAAAGTTTATGTTTCAGGAATTGCATTTTTGATGACTAGAATTAACGTAATTCCCGCTAATAAATTCATAACTTTGGAGGAAGATAATGCACCGAAAACTAAGTAGTTCCATTTATCTTATTGTTTGTTTTATCTTCTTTTTATGGGTAGATTTATACTTTTCGGCACAAATGGTTAGACTTCTGACACACGGAATGAAAGTTTCAACACCGATTTTTGCCCTTACTTACGTTAAAAATTACGGGGCAGCTTTCAATATCCTCCAAAACTCCAGAGAAATTCTGATTATCCTATCGGTTATCGCAATTACTCTGCTTTTCGGATATGTTATCAGACATCTCAAATCTATATCCTTTAAAAGCATTTTCTTTATTGCGCTTCTGTCAGCCGGTATTGCAGGAAATCTCCACGAAAGAATTGTCTACGGATACGTGAGAGATTTTTTTGAAATCAGGGCTTTTCACTTTCCTGTTTTTAATATCTCTGATATATTTATTACAATCGGCGTCATTGCGCTTATTATACTTATCTTATTAAAGAAATCCAAGTAAATTTATGATTATCTACGTTGACGAAAATGACGAAAATACAAGATTAGACAGTTTTCTTGCCTCTGTTACAAAAGATCTGTCCAGATCTAAAATTCAAACTCTCATCAAATCCGGAAACGTCAAGGTTAATGAAGAAATTAAAAAAACTTCTTACCTGATTAAAGAAAACGACAAGATAGAATTTGATATCCCCGAAAATGAAACCGTAAAAATTGAACCGGAAAATCTTCCGCTTGATGTTATCTATGAAGACGAAAACATGCTTGTTGTAAATAAACCCTCCGGAATGCTTACACATCCCGCCGCAAGTCAAATCTCAGGAACATTAGTCAATGCGCTTCTTTTCAAATACGGACAAAATCTTTCTGACATCAACGGAGAATTCAGGCGCGGAATTGTTCACAGGCTTGATAAAAACACCTCCGGACTTTTGATGATTGCTAAAAACAACAAAACCCACGAATACCTTGCCGATTTAATTAAAAAACACAAAATTACAAAAAAATACCGCACTATTGTAAAAGGAGTTTACCCGAAAGACGAAGATATTATAAACCTTCCCATCTCCCGCCACCCGACAAAACCCCATAAAATGACCGTCGCTGAAGGCGGTAAAGATAGCACTACAATTATAAAAGTTATAGAACGGTTTAAAGATGCAACTTACCTTGATGTTACTCTTGTGACCGGAAGAACTCACCAGATTAGAGTTCATCTCAGCCACAAAGGCTTTCCCGTCTTTAATGATACACTCTACGGCGCCGGTATGGCTAACGTCAAAACCGATGAACAAGTTTTACAATCTTATTATTTGAGGTTTACAAAACCTTTTTCTGATGAAATAATAGAGCTTGAAATTGAAACTGACGACAAGATCAAAAAGGTATTAACTTACTTAAAAAACAGGAGTTAAATTTTATGAAATATTTATTTTGGACAATTGCATTTTTATCAACTGCCATCTGGATTTATTTTGTAGTGTCAAATTTATCCTCAACAAGCACAATAACCCTGCTGGATAACACCCCTGCCAACATCTTGGGAACTGTTCCTATAAGATTAACCGTCAATTCCGGCTTAATGATATTTTTATTTTTTATTTTGGGTTCTTGGACCTCTATATTCTATATAAAGCCGTTCTTGATGAAATACAAAGAAAAAGAAGGTGCTTTTGAAAGAAAACTTGAGAAAACTTCCGTTTCAAGTGATGCAAACAGCGCTAAAGTTAAAGTGCTTGAAGCTAAAATTCAAACCCTTGAAAAAGCGCTTGAAAATGCACTTAAAAATAAATAATTTTTTGTTTTCTATATTGAAAAAGCGCCCCTTAATAAGGAGCGCTTTAATTTTATATGATTTCAAGAAACTATGAAACAAGTTCTTTAACTTCAGCAGCAAAGTTCTTTGGATCCAATTTAATTCCGGGTCCCATTGTTGTTGAAAGATAAACTGATTTAACAAAAGTTCCCTTTGCTGAAGACGGTTTTGCTCTCAAAACTGCATCTGCAAGAGTTGCATAGTTCTTAATCAAATCACCTTCTACAAACTGAATTTTGCCTATCGGGCAGTGAATCATACCCTGTTTATCAGCTCTGAATTCAACTTTACCTGCTTTAGCATCTTTAACTGCTTTTGCAACATCCATTGTAACTGTTCCTGTTTTCGGGTTCGGCATCAAGCCTTTCGGACCTAAAACTCTACCTAATTTACCGAGCATTCCCATACAATCAGGTGTTGCTATCAATGTATCAAATTCAAACCATCCGCCTGAAATTTTATCTATAATTTCTTCAGCTCCTGCGTAATCAGCGCCTGCATCCTTTGCTTCTGTTGCTTTCGCACCTTTTGCTATAACGCATACTCTGACTGTCTTACCAAGACCTGCCGGCAATACTACAGTTGATCTTATCTGCTGATCTGCCTGGCGAACGTCGATTCCTAATCTCATATGGCATTCTACTGTTTCATTGAATTTTGCCACTTCTTTTGAGATTTCTTGTAGCTTCTTAATTGCAGCTACTGCTGTTGAAGGCTGTTCAAATCCTTCCAGCATTTCCTGCATTTTCTTTTGTTTTTTAGTTAATTTTGACATTTTTTAATCCTTTCATGGTGTTAGCGGGTAAAACCTACCCTTCCATTTACTATTCTTTTACTGTTACACCCATTGCACGGCAGGAACCTTTAATCATATTCACTGCTGCTTCCATGGTTGTAGCGTTCAAATCGTTCATTTTGATTTTTGCAATTTCTTCCAACTGTTCTCTGGTAATTTCTGCAACTTTGTCTTTGTTCGGTACTGCTGAACCTTTTGAAAGATTTAATGCTTTTTTAATCAAAACCGGTGCCGGCGGTGATTTTGTTACAAAAGTGAAACTTCTGTCTTCATATACATCAATTACAACCGGAATTATGTATCCCGCTTGGGATTCTGTTTTAGCGTTAAACTGTTTGCAGAAATCCATGATGTTTACACCGTGCTGACCTAAGGCAGGACCTACCGGAGGCGACGGATTTGCTTTGCCGGCTTCAATTTGAAGCTTGATTTTTCCTACTACTTTTTTTGCCATTTTTTTCTCCTTTTGTGGTACCAGCGGTTTTCTTGCGTGTAGTGACGCTTGAAAAATCCTTCCACGTTTTTGTACTTCCTGACTGCATTTGACTTATTTCTAAGCCTAAACAGCCGTTTTTATTATAATTTGTTTATTTGTTTGTATTCCAATTCAACAGGCGTTTCTCGTCCGAATATTGATACATTTGCACGAAGCTTTGATTTATCCGGATATACTTCAATGATATCCGCAACAAAGTCTGCAAAAGGCCCTGATATAATTCTGACCTTATCTCCGGCTTTAACATCAAGTTCGATTTTCTGAGATTGTGATGTTGATCTGTGAATAATCTTTTTAATTTCGCTGTCACGCGCAGGAATCGGCTTTTTAGCAGAACCTACAAACTTCGTAACACCTGCTGTGTGGCGAACGACATACCAGCTGTCTTCATCCATTATCATTTCTACAAGAACATAGCCAGGGAAAATCTTTTCTTCTCTTTCCTGTTTCTTTCCGCCTTTCATCTGGGTAACTGTCTTTTGCGGAACCTCTACACGAAAGATTTTTTCACCCATGTTCATGTATTCTATACGTTTTTCAAGGTTTACTTTAACTTTATTTTCATGTCCAGTTACTGTATGAACGATATACCAGCGCTTTTGATTCTTTTTTGCTTCTTTCTTTTCTTCTTCTGCGCGGGCTTGGGCTTCCGCTTCTGCCGCTTCAGCTTTTACATCTTCATTCAGTTGTTCTTCCATTGATTTTTCTCTTTTTGCCATAAGCCACCTTTATGTTTTACATTCGGATTACTTTATAAGTCCCAACACACCTTTAAATATTATATCCATCAGATAAACTGCAACCGTAAACACAAATACTATCACGATTACAAAAACCGTTTCGGCAAATACCTTACGTCTTTCGGGCCAGCTTATTTTGCCCCATTCGGATCTAACACCTTTAAAGTATGTTTTTACTCCGTTTACAAATTCTGATGATTTTCCCAACTGTTGGGAGGAATTTTCATTTCCTATCATTGTGGTTTCCTTATTGTTTTAAAATCGCGCCCTGAAGGACTCGAACCCTCGACATCCGGTTTTGGAGACCGACGTTCTACCAACTGAACTAAGGACGCTTAAACCGTGATTTCCACGGTATTTTTGCCTCTTGAATTATTCGACTTTCACGCTGTTTGTTATGCAATTTTCAGTAAAATTGCATCCTTGTCCAACATTTTGAACACTTTCGGACTTTTTAAACCTTTTATTTACTACTTGGTTTCTTTGTGTTTTGTGTGTTTTTTGCAAGTCGGGCAGTATTTGTTTAATTCAAGTCTTTCTTTAATGTTCTTTTTGTTTTTTGTTGTTGTGTAGTTTCTTTCCTTGCAGTCTTCGCAAGCCATTACTACCATTCTGTCATTTTTTCCTTTGATTCCCATTGCTGTTATTTCCTTTTTTATTAAACTTTCAACGGTTGTACCTATTTCAAAACCTTTTTAAAATAGAATGTGAGGGGTTTCACATTCTAATTAATCGGCTTACCATAACATAATATAACAAAAATAAATAAATGCAAACAAATGTAAACAAATACTAACAGAAATTAAAAAAAGAACCGCTTTTTAAAAGCAGTTCTTTTTATCTTTAATCTTCATATTATTACTATCTATTACTTGATGCGTAATCTTGTGAACCGTTTCTTAACTCGTAAGAACTCGGTAGGTCGTAATTGCTGTACGAATCCGCACGCAATTTTTCCATATAAACCTGACCGTTCTTAACTACTTGCTGAAGCTGAGTCAAATCACGTTCAAGATTTGTTAAAACCTGTTCTGCGTAAATTTCTGCGCCTTCTCTTGTTTTCATAGCATCTTCTGTTGCTTTAAGTCTGATATTATCAGCTTCTTCAAGAGCTTTGCGCTTCAACTCTTCGCATTCTTCCTGAACTTGTGTTCTGATTCTGTTTCCTTCACGTTCCAATGCTTTCAAAAAGTCAGCTTCCGAAAGTTTTCTGTCAGCCTCTGCCTGAGCATCTGCTATAATCTTTTCAGCCTTTTGCTGTGCTTCTGCCTGCATTTCATCACGTCTTCTCAAAAATGCCCTTGCTTCCTGTACTTCTACCGGCAAGGATCTGTATATTTTATCAATTAACGCTTCGATTTCTTTCGGCTTTGCTAGAACAAAGCGTCCGGGTATTATCGGAAAACTGTCGTCAATTGACATTTCTAACAATCTTAATAAGTCATATACGCCATTCTGTTGCATGTTACTACACATCCCTTTCTTGATAATTACATTCTACATAAGCAAAAATTAATTGTCAAACTATTTAAAAAGAATTATCAAGTATTTTAAGATATTTTACACACCTAGTTTAAGCGAGCTTTATTTTTCATTAAAAACTCATACACGCAATCAGGCACAAACTTTGATATATCGCCGTTATTCAAGAATATTTCTTTTATTGTTCTTGAGGAAATAAAGTTATATTTCGGCTTTGTAATTAAGAATATTGTTTTTATATCACTTGACAATGCACTGTTAGCTTGAGAAAGCTGCATTTCGTACTCAAAATCGGAAACTGCCCGCAATCCCCTTAATATAACTTTTGCGCCGACTCTTTTGGCATACTCTATTGTCAAACCGTCAAAGCTGTCTACTTCTACATTTTCAAGCTCTTTTACACTCTTCCTTATCAACTCAACTCTTTCCGCAACCGTCAAAAATGAGTTTTTTTCAGAATTTTTTGCAACCGCTATAATTACCTTATCAAATATTTCAGCTCCGTTTTTCAATATATCAATATGCCCTTTTGTTACAGGATCAAAACTTCCGGGATAAACCGCTATTTTCATTTTTCTTCCTTTCCGGTTATTTTAAGCACTTAAATTATAAAATAAAAAAATTACATTTTTGTAAACTTATGTAACAAAATTTCTTCATTTTGAAATCGACTATATAAAAATTACTTTATTTATATATCAAAAGTCTATAATCTTTACTACTATAACCTACCTACACACTTACTACCTAACTTCTTTTATACAAGAAGTTTTTTTTTGCATAAAAAAAGATACTTCATGATGAAGTACCTTTTTAAACTTTTAATCTTCGCTGACTATTTCAAAGATATGCTAACTGAAGAACCTCTTTTAGAAATAGTAACTTTGTCTTCTCTAGCTAACCAGCCAAGACCCAAATCAGCGAAATTACCTTTAAGATCTAAGTCTTTTTTCATTTTTGCAAATGTTGATTTACCGTTGTTTGATGATAAATAGTTGTAAATTTCTCCTGCTGATTGTCCGATTTGATCTTGTAATTCTTGCATTTCTACCTCCACTCTTTTGCAATGCTTTATTATTAATCCTTTACAAGAATTATATTAGTTTAAATTTCAAAAAAATGCAATAGTTTAATAACATTAATTTAAATGGTATTTTTGACACTTTTTTGTGATAAAATACTACAATAAGAGGATTGATTAAGGTGCTTGTTAAAGGAAGTATTTCATCAAAAAAAACAGACATGCTTATTGAGCAGTATGCAAAACTCTTGAATTCAGGGGTTATGGCTTCAGAAATTCTTGTGATTGTCCAGAATTCAAAGCTTAAAAATAAATTTGTAGAAAGTACACTTAATCAACTTACGGTTCCCGCTGTTGAAAAACTTGAAGTTCATTCGTTCTTTTCACTTGTATATAATACTATTATCGACAACTGGGCGGTGCTTGAAAATGTAAATACCTTTCCTAACCCTGAAATTCTACCTAACCTTGCAGGGCTTGAAGTTTCACAGTTCATACTGAAAGATATTATTAAGGAGGTTCAATTTAAGGGGTATAATTCTAAAAAATCACTTCTTCATCAGCTTTTCAGAAGGTATTCTTTGATTGTACAGAACAATTTGACGGATGATGAGGTCGAATGGAGATCAAGGGTTTTAAAGGAAAGTTTTGCGGACGATGCTAAGGTTGCACTGAAAAAACTATTAAAAGAAACCTTGAAATTAAGGGATTTTGATTACTTAAGACAGGGGCTTGTTTTCAATTATATTTACAAAAATACTGAGTATTTCAAAAATATTAAATATCTTATTTTGGATGACGGTGATGAAATTACACCAGTATGCTTTGATTTTATAAAACATCTTGCGCCTCAATTGAAAGATGTTTTTATTGCATTTGACGAAAAGGGCGCAAGCAGAACAGGATATTTGAGTGCCGACAGAACTGCCGTTTGGGAATTTGAAAAATTATTTAATCAACCTGTTATATCAATTGACTCTGAAACCAAACTAAGATTTGATGCCGAAAATATTTTCAAAAACGTTGTTGAAGAAAAAGCTGAAATTCTTGAAAACTTTTCGCTTCAAGCTCCATCTAAAAGAGCCAAAATGATTGACTTAGCTATTGAACAAATACATACACTCTTAAAAAAGAAGGTTAAACCCTCACAAATTTCTATCGTAACCCCGGTTATTGATGAGATGCTGAGGTTTTCAATTAAAGAAGGTTTGAGAGCGAGCCTTACTCCAGTGTTTTTATCAGGAAGCGAAAAACTTATCCAAAATCCGCTTGTGCTTTCGGTTTTAACGATTATCAAACTCAATTGCGGAATGAGGGAAAGATTATCTTCTTTTGATTTGAGAATTATTCTATCTAACTTCCTTGAAATTCCCGTTAAATATTGCAGAGAAATCCTTGAAACTTTTGACAGAACAAAAGAAATTATTGATTTTGAATTTCCTTACGCTGATTACACGGAAAAATATAAGAAATTCATTTCCATCGTAAATAAAGATAACAATTCAGAAAAAAAACTTTCGCTGCAAGCTTTGGAAATTTACGAAAATCTTGTTGAATTAAAATCTTTTGATACTCAAATTTTGAATAAGTTTAATTTTTTCTTAAAGCAGCTTCAGGATTTTGAAAACGTATTTAAAGACGAATTTGAAAAACATAAAACAGAAATAATTACACAGATAGAAAACTCAATAATCGCTGAAAACCCTTATACAACACTGGAAATAGGGGAACGGGATCTTATAATCGGAACGCCTCAAAAAATTATCGACAGCCAGATTAGGACAAAATATCAAATATGGCTTGATGTTTCAAGCGACGAATGGATTAAAAGCGACACAGGGCCTTTGTATAACGCTTGGGTATTTCAAAGAGGCTGGTCTAAAGATGAATTTACTATCGACGACAATATTGAACTCGGCAAAGAAAAAACCGCAAGAATTTTAAGAAAACTTACGCTTTGCACAGATGAGCACATTTATGCAATCTCAAGCCTTTTTGACGGAAACGGGATTGAAAACTTCGGCGGAATAGAAAAATTTATAACTGTAAAAAACGAAACCCTTGAAATAACAGAAGAAAAGAAAAAATTTCAAATTACCCCAAGAGCCGACCAGCAGCCTGTCCTTGAATACAAATCCGGCAAAATGGCGATTTCAGCAGTTCCGGGTGCCGGAAAAACTACAATTTTACTTGCACTTATCTTAAAACTTCTTGAAAGAGGGATTAATCCTGAAAATATATTTGTCCTGACTTATATGGAATCTGCTGCAAGAAATTTTAGAGAAAGAATTAAAAGTATCAGAGAAGATTCGGCGCAATTACCAAATATAAGCACAATCCACGGGCTTGCTCTAAGAATATTAAAAGAGAATGAAAATTTTGAAAGATTAGGTCTTCCGTCAGACTTTGAAATTTGCGATGACTCGCAAAGAACAAGGATTGTCAAAGAAATTTCGGAAAAACTTAAACTGAAAAAAAATGAATTTGAAGACTTTGCTCGCGCCGTATCAGCTTTCAAAATTGGTGAAGGAAAATTCAAAACATACTCCGTTAATTCCGATAAAGGCGAAAAAGTAAACGGAACCGCAGATTTGAAACTTAAAAAATTTAAAACATTTTTTGAAGAATATCAAATGGCGCTAAGTGCCTCAAACTTAATTGATTATGATGATATGCTTATATCGTCCGTAAGACTTTTAGAAGAAAACCCCGACATTTTGGCGCATTATCAGGAAATTTGTCATTTTATAATTGAAGATGAAGCGCAGGATTCCTCGGCGATTCAGCAGAAACTGATTAACCTTCTGAGCGGCAAATCCAAAAACCTTATCCGCTGCGGCGACATCAATCAGGCAATTACAACAACTTTCTCAAACGCTGATGTCGAAGGGTTTCGGAATTTTATAAAAACATCGGATAACGTCAGTATGAATTGTTCTCAACGCTGCACAGAAGATGTATGGAAACTTGCAAATACACTTGTTAAGTTTGCAAGCAAAAACGAAGAAATAAAAAATGCCTTCTTTGAAATATTTATGCACCCCGTAGAAGGCCGAAACCCCGTAAGCCACAATGCCGTTACTCCTAAAATCTTTGACAGCACATTGGAAGAAAAAAATTACATACTTTCAGTTATTAAAAATACCCTCAACAAAAACCCGAAAGCCACAATCGGAATTTTATTGAGAAATAATTCCCAAGTGGTTCAATGGATGGACTTTATAAACAACAGCGGATTAAAAACAATTACCCGAAGCGAATGCTTAGAGCAGAAAACTATTTTTAGAGTAATTTTTGCGGTTTTGAACATGATTTTAAACCCTTTTGATAATAATATTGTAGCCGATAATTACGATATTCTTGCAGAATCAGGATTCTATAAACAAAGGCTCGGTGTTGAAATCAGAAAATATGAAAACCCTTTTATCTCACTTAATTGCGATGATATAAATAATGTTTACCTTGAACAATTTTACTGGGATTTGTCATACTGGCTTTCTTTCCCGCATCTTACGGCTGACGAAATTGCTATTAAAATAGGGCTTTATTATTTCTCAAATGAAATCGAAAAATCTAATGTTTACCTTATTTCAACGCTTATTAAAAGAATAGGGCTTGCAAACAACAATTTTGAATACATAATGGCAAGGCTTGGCGAATTATCGAAAAAAACATCGCTTTCAGGCTTCAAATTTTTCTCGGAAGAAGACGAAAGCAACAAAGAATTTTTTGAAGGAAAAGTTCAAATTATGACTCTTCACAAGTCTAAAGGTGATGAGTTTGATCTTGTATTTTTACCCGAAATGTCAGAGAAAAATCTTACGCTTGACTTTAACGAAATAAAACTAAAATCCTCTGATTTTATGGAAGATGTAAAACGCTTAAATCCAAATTACAAACCAAAATCCGAATTTCAACTTAGACAAGAACTTTTGGCGGAAAATTTAAGACTGCTTTATGTCGCAATTACACGAGCAAAAAGAAACCTTTACATAACCGTCAGCAGAAAAACTAAATCTTATAATAATACTAGCATTATAGACCAGAAGCCGTCAATGATTTTTGATATAATAGAAAGAACAAGGCAGGTGATTGAATGAATAATTTTTCTCCAAATATGCTAAAAACATTTGAAGTCTGTCCTGTGAAATATAACCTTAAATTCAACGAAAAAATTTCCGTTCCGCAAAACCCTCTGCTATTTGAAAAAGGTAAAAAAATTCACGCACTTGCAAACTATTACCACAGAGGCGCTGACATCACAAAACTCGAAAAAGCCTTGACCGAACAGGAATTTGAGGTTTGGGAAAGATTAAAAAATAACCCTTATTTTTCAATGAAATGTCTGCATTCAGAATATCCGATTACAGCCAAACTTGGCGAAATATGGATTTTCGGACGGCTTGATGCAATTGTAAAAGACAATGAAAATTACTATATTCTCGACTACAAAACAGGCGCAATCCCTCAAAATCCTGAAAAAGATTTTCAAACAATGATTTATCTTCTCTGCGCCGATAAAATTCTGCCACAAAGAGAATCCCTCTCTTTTGTTTACATTGATTTAAAAAACAACGAAAACAAAGTTATCGAATTCTCGCAAAGTTCAAAAGTGCTTTACGAGGAGATTCTGACAAAACAATGCAGCCTGATTTTGAACACAAAAGATTTTGACGGAAAAGAAAACCGAAAAAACTGTAAATTTTGCGAATATAACAAAATCTGCCGTTAATTTCTATTTTGGTATTACGCAGGTTTTACCGTCGTTCATATATTTTGTGAATAAAACCGATAAAGGATCCGCCTTGTAAGTCATAACCCCGTCGTTATAAGTTTCTTGAATATTTTGATTCTTCTTGCTTGCTGCTAAAATCTCATTAAGTTGTGCCTTTGTAAAATTACAGATGGTCTTACTTTCCGGAATTTCTTTTGCATAATTTATATATCCGCACTTGCCGTTTTTCCAGCCGTCTACAATAACAACCAGTGTTATAACATTTCCGAAAAAGTCAAAGCTGCTTTCCTCTTTATATTTTTGGCACTTTACAAGATGCGATATAAATTCTTTGGAATATTTTGGCGAATTGCTTGACATACTTATGTTTATCGGAGTTTCAGCATTATCTTCTGCCATAACGCTGCTTGAAATAATTGAACAAATAAAAGTTAACAAAATTCCGCTCATTAAATAAATTTTTCTTAATTTCATATTAACCTCTATCATTTTGTTTTCTAATATATCATATTTTTTCAAATTAAACTAATACTTCTATATGAAAAAACAATTCCTTAACCAAAATCCACTGAATAATTTAAAATAAGCACTAAAAAATCCCCGCAAAATTCATTACGGGGATTGAAAAAACTTTATTGAAAACAAACTTACTTGATTTCAACAGTAGCGCCAGCAGCTTCAAGTTGTTTCTTGATAGCTTCAGCATCTTCTTTTTTGATACCTTCTTTAACAGGTTTCGGAGCGCCGTCAACTAAGTCTTTAGCTTCTTTCAAGCCTAAGCCTGTGATAGCACGAACTTCTTTCAATACAGCGATTTTGTTAGCGCCAGCTGCTGCCAAAATAACTGATACTTCAGAAGCTTCTTCAGCTGCTGCTTCACCAGCTGCTGCCGGAGCTACTGCTGCTACTGCTACAGGTGCTGCTGCTGATACGCCGAATTTTTCTTCCATAGCTTTTACTAATTCTGCTGCTTCAAGCAAAGTTAATTTTTCAATTGATTCTAAAATTGATTCTACATTACTCATTGTTTTTCTCCTTTATGTATTTTTTAATTTTGTACTTTTTATTATTCTTCTGCCTGCATTATTCTTAAGCCGTTAACTTTTTACACTCTGCAAGCCCAACCGCACCGGAAAACCGGAGAATAACTATGCGGCTTTTTGATCTCTGACTGCTGCCATTGCTCTTGTAAGCTGTGCCATAACTGCATTGACTGAATTTGCAATTCCTGATGCAGGTGAATTGATGGAGCCGAGAATTTTTGCAATAAGTTCTTCTTTTGAAGGAAGTTTCGCAAGTTCTTCGGTTTCTTTTGCTGATAACAATTTGCCATCTAACGCTGCACCTAAAATTACGCCTTTTTTGCTATCCTTAATGAATTTAGCAACAACTTTTGCAGGACTTACTTGGTCTTCAAAACCGAAAGCCAATGCGATTGGTCCTTTAAATGTGTCATTAAGAATTTCAAAATCAGTGCCTTTAATTGCAATTTTAGCTAAAGTGTTTTTTGTTACTGTGTAATCGCCGCCTTCTTTTTGAAGAGCACGTCTTAGGTTTGTGATTTCTTCAACTGAATAGCCTTTGTATTCGGTAACAATTGCTACTTTTGCTTTTTCCAATTTTGATTTCAGAGCATCTATTTTTTCTGTTTTAAATTGTTTTGTTGACATTTTTAGCTCCTTGTATTTTTGTATCGACCTCTTGTTTTGGATTTGTAAAACCTTTCCATACAAAAAAGATTTTGCGCTTCCAAACCGCAAAATCACACATTTTAAATTATTTTTATCGGATATTCCGTAATAATAAATTGCCAGTGTAACCTCGATTAGCTGTCTTTAAACATTTAACGGCAAATGCCGACTAATTGTCTGCGGTTGTACGACTATCTTACACAAAACCTTTTTAAAAATCAAGCTTTACTTAATATTTTTTAACCAGAGTCCAAACGTTTTCGGGTTCCGTTGTATCGTAAACACCTTTCAAATATGCTTCAAAAAGGTTTTTGGGCTCCATATAATATCTGTTACAAAAATTACCGTAACAAACTATTTCATTAAACAAATTAAGCTTCAACAAAATCTGCAAATCATAATAGACATCCTTCAATAACGCATTATCATCAAATGCATCTATTGCTGAATATGAGCGAAGCAGCCAATTATCTTTGCGTAATTCCGTACGTAAATCGTCCAATGCTTTATCTACATAGTACAAAAGCTTGTCTACATGCGCAAACCCTTTTAATGTGACAACAAGCTGATCCCCGTTTTTTGCGAATTTGCAGCAAGGAGAACCCTTTATTCGGTTGTAAAATTCACATACAAGTTTATCAACCATCTCTTTATTTTCTTTTTCTTTTTGTTCTTCCGTACGATTGTCATCGACTACACGCTTTTTAACAACTAGCTTTGTAATTAAAACTACATTTCTGTATGCTAACAAAGCTTGATCCGCTTCGGCTCTGAGTTGAGCATTAAATTCATCTTCATTTTTAATTTTTATTTTATCTATAATTTTAGCAACCTTGCGGGCGCTGCTTACAGCAATAGTTTTTAATTGAGTCAAAGCACCTATTACCACCAACAGAATCATTATAAAAATAAATAACGAACCGTCGGTTTTCGTAACACCCTTACTTAAAGAGTCTGCAAAATATTGATGCATAAAATCTGAAATATTATTTGCAACCGGCGTCAGAAAAGCTAAGTATTGACAATTCAATACATCAAAGAACCAATACATCAAAAATGTAAATATCATCACACTTAATATTATCTGCGCCATAAACGCGACATCTAAGAATACTCTCAAAAACTTCTTTAAAAAATAAAACAGTCGAAGCATAAATTCCTCTTTTAATTTTGCTTTAGCTCTCTAATGATACATTATCAATTAACCTGACAGAACCTATTTTTACGGCAATAAAAACTACTGTATTTTTATCAGCTTCCGTTTTAGCCTCCAAATTTTCTCTATCTCTAAACTCCAGATATTCAAGCTCATGACACGGTTTCAAAAATTCGTAAGCGGTCTCCGTTAAAGCTTTTACATCCTTTATTCCTGAATTATAACATGATTTTATATTAAATAAAATATTTTTAAGAACAAGCGCTTCTTTTCGTTGCTCGCCGCTTAAATATTTATTCCTTGAACTCATTGCCAAACCGTCATCTTCACGGACTATCGGGCACGGAACAATCGTTAACGGAATATTCAAATCCTTAACCATTTTCTTAATAATTATTAACTGTTGACGATCCTTCTCTCCGAAAAATGCGTAATCCGGCTGTACTATATTAAATAACTTGTTTACGACTGTACAAACCCCGTCAAAATGTCCGACTCGGGATTTTCCGCATAATTTATCCGTATAAAAATACGGCGGGATTACATAAGTCAGAAAATCATTTGATAAAATTCCGCCTTTGCCGTACATTTCTTCCGCTGAAGGCGCAAAAACAATATCTACACCGGCTTCTTCGGCTAACTTTCTATCTGCATCAAGAGTTCTCGGATATTTTTCATAATCTTCTCCCGGACAAAACTGAATCGGGTTTACAAAAACTGAAATTACGGTCTTGTCACATTTTTCTACACTTCTCTTAATCAAGCTTAAATGACCTTTATGAAGCGCACCCATTGTCGGAACTAAACCTACCGTTAATCCCTGTTTCTTCCACTCTCTTACCTTTTCTCTTACTTCAGCTATTGTATGCAATAACATTTTTTAGCTCACCTCTTTTTTTGATTATATCACAATTTTTTAAAAGTTATACTGTTTTTTGTATTCAGAATATAAATCCTTATAGTAATTTTCATTTTTATATAACTTTTTTAAAACCTCATTATTCGGACAAGACTCTAATGCTTTTTGATAATCCTGCTCAAATAAATCTTTTTTACCTGTTTTTCTGTTTATGTACGCCCTTGTCGCATAATCCCAGTATGTAATATTTTCACCATTTTGAATTTTTTTATTTATGACTTCATAAGCATTTTTATAATCATTTTGTAATATATAATTTACTGCAATTATTTGCTGCAAATTAAATTTTTCACACATCCCGATTGCAGCATCATAATCCCCTTTAATAGTATATAAATTACATAACTGAGATACTGAAACTTTATTTTCATTTATTTTAAGGGATTGTTCAAAAGCTTTAACCGCTTCTTTACCGTTGAAAACAGTCACATAATAACTTCCCGAAAATTGCAGCATTTCTGACTTTACCGACGGTATTAAAGCTGTTTTTACAGCTAATTTATATAATTTTTCAGCCTCAACACCTTCTTTGTTTTGAGCCTGCGACAAAAACCAAAAAGGTACTCCTAAATACAAAATTACCAACGATAATAAGGATATTACAATTTGAACAGGCGATACAACAAGTTTTTTTTGACTGCCTGAATTTACTGCCACTATAATCAATGTTATTAACAGTAATAAAATTGCAATGCCTGATAAAAGAAACATTACAACAACTGTTATAAAAAGGTCATTACCGATCAAAATACTCTCCTTTAAACCTATTAAAAAACTTCATTTTCAGAAGGGAATTTACCGCTTTTTACGTCTTCGTCAAACTTTTTGGCACAATCTAATATAAAAGATTTCATATCTCCGTATTTTCTGGCGAATTTTGGTGTGAAGTCGCTGTACTTGCCAAAAACGTCATCTGATACCAAAACCTGTGCATCACAGTATTTGCCCGCTCCGCAGGAAATCGTCGGCACTGACAAATTTTCCGTTATATATTTTGCACTTTCCTGAGGCATCATCTCCAAAACTATCGCAAATACCCCTGAGGCTTCCAGTTGTTTTGCCTGCTTCAATATTTCATCCGCTGCCTCTTGGGTTTTGCCTTGAATTTTGTATCCTCCCAATGTATTCAAAAACTGCGGAGTAAAGCCTAAATGCCCCATTACCGGAATACCCGTTTCCACAAGTCTTTTCATGACTTCCAAAATATAATCGCTGCAACCCTCTATTTTAACTGCGTTTGCGCCGGATTTAATCATCTCACCGCAATTTTGAATTGCAGATGCCACGTCCGTATGATAACTTAAAAACGGCATATCTGTTACGACCAAAGCTCTTTCTACACCTTTTGCAACGGCCTTTGTAAAAATTCTCATTTCTTCAACTCCGACACAATGAGTCGTTTCATAACCTAAAGCCACCATTGCAAGGCTGTCACCTATTAATATAACATCAATTCCGGCTTCATCTAGGTATTTTGCAGTTGAATAATCGTATGCTGTCAATACCGAAAACTTTTCGCCGGAATCTTTTATTTTTTTTAATGTTTTTACATTTACTTTTTTAATCAATTGAGCACACATTCTTTATCTTCCTGCTCTTTACTTGAAAAAAAATGAGGCTTCTCCGTTTTGGTTTCTTTTCTGAACCAGTAATAAATCGCTCTTGCAACCCTGTTTGAACTGTGTCTGACAAACCCTTCACGGCTATCTTCTATAAGCTTTTTAGCAAAAATTCTAACACCGAGTTTTCGCAAATTCTCCACATCTATTCTTACAGGATAGGATCCGGCAAGCTCATATTTTTTAGCCAAATTTGCAGGAATACAATCATTTACCAAAACCGCATCTATTATATTTCTGCTGTTCGCATGTTTCATCAAAGCTTGAACATGGTCTGAGGCTTTATAATTATCAGTTTCACCAGGCTGAGTCATTATATTACATACATAAATTTTCCTTGCGTGTGATTTTGCAATTTCTTGAGATATTTCCTCTATCAGAAGGTTAGGTATCACACTTGTATAAAGGCTTCCGGGCCCTAAAATAATCAAATCCGCTTCCTTAATTGCCGCAATCACGTCAACCAAAGCTCTGCAATTTTTAGGATCGGTATAAAGCCGTTTAATCTTACCGTGAGCTTCAGGGATATTAGATTCACCGTGAATTATACGCCCGTCTTCCATTTCGGCAACAAGCTTCATATCATCCAATGTTGACGGTAAAACTCTGCCTCTGATTGAAAGAACATTTGATGATTCTTTTACAGCACGAACCATATCGCCCGTAATTGCGCATAATGCTGTCAGAAAAAGATTTCCAAAACTATGCCCCTCAAGCCCTTCACCTGACTTAAATCTGTATTGAAAAAGCTTTGTAATCAAATCTTCGTCATCAGCTAAGGCTGCGATACAGTTTCTGATATCACCGGGAGGAAGAATTCCCATATCCTCTCTCAAACGTCCCGAACTCCCGCCGTCATCGCCGACTGTTACAACCGCCGTAATGTTGTTTGTTATGTGTTTTATACCTTTTAACAGCATTGACAAACCTGTTCCGCCGCCAACTGCTACAATTTTAGGACCTTTATTAAGTTTTCTGCGTCTGTATAACGCTTCCAGAATATTATCACCGGCTTTTTCTGAATTTAAACCCAGCATTGATATGTTCGTTTTTTGCCAGCCTTTAAAAAACACACCGGCTCCAAACATTACGATTGCAAAAGCAAGCCACTCCGTCGAAACGGTCATTGCCACTTTTCGAATAAACATCATTGTATAAAATACCGGTTTTATATCAAACAGTATTAAAAAACCGATTGTCATCATTAATGCGCCTAAAAATATCATTGCAAACCATCTTTTGACCTGCAATCCCGGCATTAACCAAGCCGCATCCTTTGGCATTCTCATACTGTTTCTTAGTTTTTTCATATTTTACTTCCTTGTCTGTTATACCCAGCCTGATTCACAAGCATTCTTATAGTTTACGGGAACCGGCTGAATTATACTAACTGCTTCTTTTGCAATTTCTTCTATATTCGGAATTTTTCCGGAAAAATGAAGTGTGTCGGCTGTCACAAATGTTTTTCCGCCTTCTTTATTTGAAACTTGTGAATAATTCAAAAGCGTCCTTAATTTTCCGATATAATCAAAGGCACTGTAATTATCTTTTGCTGAAAAATCAATTGTACCGTCCAAATTATATGTTTTTTCAAGTTGAACTTCCTGAGCAATCGGGATATTTATATATTCTCCGGTTTTTTCGATTACGTCGCCCGCAGCACCATAATACACAAGCCACTGAGAACATTTTTTTATTGCTTTCGCAACTGCACAGGCAAAAGTAAAATCTTCCGCCGCACGTTTGTACATTGCACCGTGAGGACGAACATGTTCTATCTCCATTTTGTAACTTTTGGCAAACGACATTATAGCCCCCACCTGATACAAAACAAGAGCTTCTATCTCATCTTCATCAAGCTCCATAGCACGATACCCGAACCCTTGAATATCATCATATCCGATATGCGCACCAACTACAATGTTTTTCTCTTTCGCAGCCAGCAAAGCATTTCTGATAGTTAAGGGATCCCCTGCGTGAAATCCGCAAGATATGTTTACAGAACTTACATAATCTAAAAGTCCGTATTCGGAATTGTTCTTATATACCCCGAAACTTTGCGCCAAATCGCAGTTAAAATCTATATTCTTAATCTGTTTTCTCTCAGGTTTTTCCAATTGCTGCTGCATAGTTCATCCTTTGTAAAGTCACTAACTCAATAAATTTATTATACTTACTAAATAATTTATTGCCAGTATCTTTACATAATCTTAACTATGGGCGGTAAATGTCTGCCAATTCCAAAAATAAGCACTGCTTTGTATAATGCGCAAGCTGAGAAGCATCAGCTTGTGTGTATTTTTTTATATTGAAGCAAAAATCAAATTTATTGCCGCTATTTTTCTTGCGTCTGTCAAAAAATAAATACAAATACCCGTTTGTTAATATGTAATAATCGGACTTGAAATATTCATAATCAGCTATTTGCTCTATTGGACAAACATTTTCAAACGGATTGTTGTATATGTTGCCTTCAAAATCAACATCCTCGTCTTTGAACGGGAAGTATTTTATCGCAAGAGCTGTCTTACGAAATTTGCTGCGATCCCATTTTTTTACCAGATAATCCGGCATACAGCCGTTTCTGCCGACAAAACTTTGAAACTCCCTCATATCATAAGTGTTATACCCTAAAACCATAAAAAACGGATATATAAGTTTCTCTCTGATTTCTTTTTCCGAAAGCGTCTCAAATTTCTGAAGCGCAGCACCGTTTTTGATAAGTGCCATATTTCTTGCAAGCACACGACGATTGAGTTTATATATTACTCTTTTACAAAATACATAAACAAAACCCGAAACCGTTAAGACTATCAGAAACAGTAAAACTGCAATTTCAACCATACTTCGTTATTATAACTCTTTTTTATAAAAAAATCTACCCCTTTTATAAAAATATTCATATTAATTAAAGCAAAAAGACCGCCTCTTTGCAGAAACGGTCTTGTAAGCTTTAAAATCTATTAACTACTTTGCTTGAATTTTATTCAATGCTTTGGTTAATCTGGATTTCTTTCTGGCAGCTGTGTTCTTGTGCAAAACACCCTTTGATACAGCCTTGTCACAAAGTTTGTAAACATTTGATAATGCAGCATTCAAAGCTTCCTTATCTGCTGATGTGCTTAACTCAAGAACTTTCTTAACCGCAGTTTTAATTGAAGATTTCATTGCAACATTGCGAAGTCTGTTTCTTTCTGCAACTAAGATTCTTTTTTTAGAAGATTTAATATTTGCCATTTTATTTGCCTTTCTTTACTCTTGCGTTCGGTTAATGACTCCGAACTCATCTGAGGATGTGAGCCTCTTCATTTTAATTAAAACACTTTCATTTTGCAAGTATTTCCTTTTTATTGTTAAGCTTCAGCTTTATTTTGTAACAATATGTAAAATTATACGCTTTCATATTATTTTTTTTGAGAATTTAACCGATATATCATAAGTCCCATAAAATTTGCGGATATATCATTTTTATAGGAGCTTTAGAACTAATGCCAGTAGGCTTAACAGTCCAACAAAAACAAGCAATCTCTGAATACAGGCAACAGAACAATATAAGTTCTACCGTAAGTGATGAACAAATTATACAAAAAATGATAAAAAGCGGGAAACTTCCGGCTTGTTTCAGCTCGCTTGCTGTATCAAAAACTTCAAACCACAAAAATAACGAACAAATTTTTACAAAAAATACAAATACACAGCCTGCTTCCAACCAAAATGAAACAGAAGCAACAAAACTAGAAAAACAATTGACCGCATTAGGACTTACAAACCGGAACGGCGCCGGTGAAAAAATTAAAATTGACGATCAAGAATTTACTATAATCGGTGAAGCTACAAACGGTAGAAAAATCGTACAAGATTCAAATAAACAAATTCAAGTAATTTCACATGATAATAAAATTCTGGATAAAAATTATGTTCTTCAGAAAAATGCGACTGATGCCATCAAAAACAATTCACAAGCTGCACAAAATACAACTCTGATATTACTTGATGCCTATGCTAAAAAAGCAGAAATCTCTTTTCAAGATCAATTAGCAAAAGACGGCTGGGCAGGAGATTTAGCAGACGGGATTAGTATACTTTGGGGTTCTGATAACCGAGCTTCAAAAGTTAGTAAAGATCTTGATAAGTATAAAAAAGATATTGAAGAATTAAGAAAAGCTGCTGAACAAGGTGATAAAAAGTTTAATGAAAAATTTAAAAAGATGTTTGGTGTTGAGTTTAACCAGCAAGCAATAGCTGATTACATACAAAACCCGTCCGAAGAAAATTATAAAAAAGCCTTCGGCACCAAAAACAACATAACAGAACGGGTCGAAGATTACAACAAATCACAGCAAACAGGAGCCAGTGTAGTTAAAGGTACAGCAACAGTTGGTGCCGGAATTGCAATAGGTGTAGCAACCGGAGGTACAGGACTTGTCGGACTAGGAGCTGCTGCAGCAGCAACAGGCGGAGCAAGTGCCGTAATCAATGTTTCAGACAGATTAACATCCGATGTAGGATTACAAGAAGGCGAACTGCAAGACATACTTGTAAGCGCAGCTTGGGACGGAGCCTCCGTAATCGCAGGTGGTGCTGTCGGCAAAGTTGCCGGCGCTGCAATTAAAGGCAGCTCAACCGCTGCTGCTGCCGGAAGAACTGCGATTAACGTAGCAGGGGATGTCGCTATGGGAACCGCTCAAGAACTCGCTGAAACAGGTACAATAACAGCAGAAGGCGTAATTATAAATGCAGCAATGGGAGGCGTTGGCGGTGCCGCTGAAAGCGGAATTCTTAAAGCAGGCAAAAATAAAATTAAAGGCTTATTCAATAACAATACAAATTCCAAAAGCACTTCAGCACCTGTAAATAATACACCAAATTCAACTTCTACACAAAATTTATCCGGACAAAAAAAATCAGAAATTTCTTACATACGTGAAAAAAATAACGACACACCTGATGTTCAAAATTCTACCAATACACCCGATAATATACCCGAAACTAAAAATCCGTCAGCTCAAGTTAATTCTTCAAACTCCGAATATCCTGCCATTGATAATTTCTTAGCTAAAAACGGAAATGTAACCGCAGAAGAATTAGAATCTTTTGAAGAAGCTGCAGACGATATCATCAATAAAGCATACTCACAAGCTCTCGAAAACCCAAAAGAAACTTTGGATAAATTAGAACAAGCTTATAAACAAACAGAAAATAAAAATATGCTTAATATGATAAATATAATAAGAAAAAATTATGAAAAAGCCGGCATAAAAGTTTCAAACATTTATACCAACCATCACGCAAAAAATGAAAATATTGAAAAGATTATAACCTCATCACAAAATATGGATAAAAAAACTATCGAAGCATTTCTTGATTTAGATCAAACTCTTGGATTAGTCGAAGACCCAAAAGTTAAAGATCTTATTAATGAACAACTTGAACAATACATAAAAGCCAATGGGAAAGTTGATGAAGACTTTTTATTCCATCTGCAATCCACAGTTGACACCGTTAATGCATATAACGGACACTACTCTGCATTTAAAGCCGAAGATTATGATGAACTTTCGGCAATGGCAAGATTTTCGAAAATGGAAATAACATTTAACGGAAAGTTTATAGAAGGCAAAAATGTAATCTCTGGTGACGAAATTGATAAATTTTCCGATCAAACTAAATCAGCATTACAAAAAGATTTTGAAACAGAAAATAAACTTTATCCGATGCGTCAATATTTTAAAGACAACGTGTCGCCTGACAAATCATATTTTAACAGCAAAGCAAGCTCAGAACTTTCCGATCACTTGTATGACAACTATTATTTGAAAGAATTAGAAAAACAAAATGTTGCACCGGAAATAATCCAAAAATGCAAAGAATTGAATGAAAAACTGGGTGTCAAAGTAATGATACCGGCAAACCAGAATTTAGCACCTGATTTTCTGGATAAAATAGACACTGAATTGACAAAATGGCAGAAAGCAAGTAATGGACAAGCCCAAATGCCTCCTGTAATTGATTTCAGCACGGTAAAAACCACTTGGTTTGGAGAAGGCGCAGCAGGAGGATATTCTGAAGCTGATTTCAACGGTTCTTTAGCTTTCAATCCTTCTAGCAGGAAAAATCAAAGTGATGAATTTTCTCAAATAATCAGACACGAAATGACTCATTCAAATGATACTAAATTCAATATGATTAATGAAGATTTAGATAATACCATTTCCAAATACGAAAAAGAAATGAAAGAAGCAGGAATCAGTGATTATTACATTGAATATGCCCATACGGATAAGAGAGAATTTATAGCTGTTGCAGCCCAAGGTGACGTAACAAAATATTCAGATGATTTCAAAAAGGTTCTTATCGACAATGGAATGCCAGAATGGTTCTTTAATATAAATTAATTGTCCACACATTTATTAAAAATTTCTACAAATTATCCTCAAAAATAATTCTAGAGGATTGTATATTGCGTATATAAAAATAATCATTAAAATTTGTAACATTATTCACAAGAATTAGCTCTTAAGGATTATATTTTTTAGCCTTTTGTGGTATATATAAATGTAAGAGAGTTGGATTATAGTTATATAATAATTCATCGAGAAGAAGATATGGAGGCAAAGATGTCAGTAGGACAATTCGTATTTATGTTACACAGCCACCTTCCCTATTACAGAAAAGCCGGCATGTGGCCTTTCGGGGAAGAAAACCTTTATGAGTGCATGGCAGAAACTTATGTTCCCCTGCTTAATGCCATTTCTGAACTTTATGAGGAAGGGATTAAAGCAAAACTTACTGTCGGTATTACTCCGATATTAGCAGAACAACTTAATGATGAGCACCTGAAAAACGGTTTTGTCAAATATTTAGATTCCAGAATTGCGCAAGTATCTAAGGATCTTGAAAGATATCCTGATCCGAAAGTTGCTCATTCTCAGCACTTAAAATACCTTGCTAAATATTATTTTGACTGGTTTAATCATATTAAAGATTCTTTTGTAAATAAATACGGAATGGATTTAATTTCACAATTCAAAAAATATCAAGATTTGGGTTGCATTGAAATAACAACATCCGGAGCGACTCACGGTTTTTCACCGCTTCTTGCAACTGACAGCAACCTGAATGCACAATTTAAAGTCGGTTCCGATACTACAAAACGTCTATTCGGTAAAAAAGCATGCGGATGCTGGCTTCCGGAATGCGCTTACAGACAAGGTTACGAATATGTAGGCAAAGACGGTCAAAAACATTGGCGTCCTGCTATTGAAGTTACTCTTCAAAATAATGACATTGAATATTTCTTTACTGAATCTCACGTTATAGAAGGCGGTAATTCTATCGGAAACAGACGTGTAATCGGTGTTTACGGAAATATCGAATACATTCCGCTTCCGGAACGTCCTGCTACCGGTTATGATACTTATTCAGCTTACTGGCTTCCGGATGCTCAAGTTGCCGTTATGGGCAGAAATGACAGAGCCGGTTATCAGGTTTGGTCTGCAGCTGACGGTTATCCGGGGGACGGCTGCTTTAGAGAATTCCACAAAAAAGATGATAAATCAGGTATGCACTATTGGAGAATAACTTCTCCGACTACTGATTTAGGCGATAAAATGCTTTATGATCCGGTGCTTGCTTTGAACAAAGTAAACGAAAACTCTGATCATTATACAACTTTGATTTACCATATGCTTAACGATTACAAAAAAGCTACCGGTAAAGAAGGTTTGGTAATGGTTTCATTTGATACGGAACTTTTCGGACACTGGTGGTTTGAGGGTGTTGAATTTATTAAACAAGTTATCAAAAAATTCGCTACATACCTTCCTGAAGTTGAAAGAATGACTGCCGGGGAATATGTACACACTTATCCTCCGAAAGAAGCTATCCAGATACCTGAAAGCTCTTGGGGACAAGGCGGGCATTTCTATGTTTGGAACAACCACTTAACCGAATGGATGTGGCCTATTATCCATGCTTGCGAAAAACGTATCAACAAAATTGCGGATCAGTATCCTGAAATACCGGAAGATAAGCTTCTTCACAGAGCTTTAAATCAGATGGCAAGAGAAAACCTTCTGCTTCAAAGTTCAGATTGGCCATTCCTGATTACTACTTGGCAGGCGAAAGATTACGCAACTGACAGATTCAGAGAACATGTTGACAGATTTGAAAAAATTTGCGATATGATTGAAAGCGGTAATATCAATGATAATGAGCTTAAACAAATCGAAAGTATTGATAACTGCTTTGCTGATATTGATTACAGAGTTTACCAATCAATTGAGGAAGGCGTTATTCCGCAGCAATCTAAAAAGTTGGCTCCTTTATACGCTGACTAGTAAAATCTTTTAAGCAATGCTAAATTATTCATTTACATAAAAAAGCTCCCTATCGGGAGCTTTTTGCTTGCTATTTTTATTTTAATTCTGCACATCCTAATAAAAATATCAGCCAATCTTCATAAATTCATGTGATTTTGATTTATTAGGATAGACTAAAGACGGAAAACCGAACTTTAAAGCCTCTAAATCAAAATCACTTAAATCAAAATTACCTGATATATGGTATGTTAATTGGGTGTCGTCTTTGAGTTTCAACATTTTAGGAAATTCATTTTTGTATCTGGCGATAACATCTTTCATCCTGCCGGAAATCCCAAGCCAGGGATCTATTATCAAACATTCATCTTCTTTTATATCATCATATTTTATCGGATTTTTTGAAATTAATAAGGCGGTGTGGTTTACGCTCTTTGCAGAAGAATTTGTCAGCATTTTTTCTGAAGCGGCATCTCTAAATGATAATCTATAACAATTTTTGACACCATTCATTCTTGAAACCATTTCTGCAAGTGAAACATATTCTGAACAATTTCCTATTTTATTCACTGTGGCAGAGTATAAAACCTCTTTCAAAAACTTATAAGCAGACTTAAAAAAGCGTCTGTCTGCCCTATCTGCATGCAGCTGCAATTCTTTTTCCAAAACAAACGACATATATTTTTTATTACTTGATACTCTGTTTTGATTTGAATAATAGACTCTGGTCGGTGAAATCATCGGGAATTCAGAATTAACTTTGCGGCAAACCCAATCGGCATCCCGCAGAAATTTTCTTGAACCCGTAAATGATATTGAATTATTTATATTCTGCATTTATTTCTCCTATCCTATTAACTCTCTGTACTTCCGTGTTAAATACTTTAAATCTTCGGGGTGAATTTTCACCTCATCAGACTTGAATACATCCATTTTTAAATTTTCTTCAAACCCGTCAATTAAAGATTTAAAAATACCTTTATATTTCAAAAAACAATTCGGGACAAAATCCGCAAACCCAAATAGCGGATCAATTAAAACTTTTTTACCTTTATGCGTAAATTCAATAGCAATATGATCATACATAACTTTCTTATTGGTGTCAGGATTAACTCCAGCCAACTGCACAAATCTAACATTTTCATAATTTTTATTTTTGCATTTCAAATAAACAATATCGCATAAATCGTCACAATTAGCGCATTTAAACTTTTGCATTTTTTGAATCAAAACATCATAATAATCATAAGCAGTATCAGTTTTCATAGTCGCATTTCTCATTTCATCAAGTTTTTTCCACAACGGAATAAAAGCTTGATAATGTTCAACTGGCTGATGATACTTATTCCAGTCCATATAAGGCGAAGAATGGGGGAATTTATTATTTACACTACGGCAAATCTGATCAGCCTCTTTGATAATAGAAGCGCGACCTGTAAAATTATTTGAAGGGTAAAAAGATATATTCATATTAATAGTAAACCCGAAAATATATTTTTTTGCCATAGCTATTGCATTTTTTTTTTGAGCATTTTATAATAAGAAATGTCGGAAGGCACGTCCCGAAAAAAGCCGAAAGGAATAAAAGAGGTAAGCTGGCCGATATGAAAACAAAATTTATGGGAGCGTAGCTCAGTTTGGTTAGAGCGCATGCCTGTCACGCATGAGGTCGCGAGTTCGAGCCTCGTCGTTCCCGCCATTAAAAGAAGCCCGTAAGTCGGGCTTTTTTACTAGGAAGTAGAAATGTTTGAAAAATTTACAGAAAAAGCATTACATACGATAATGTCGGCACAAGATGAATCAAGGAGACTTAATCACAATTTTGTTGGAACAGAACAAATATTGTTGGGTTTGCTTTGTCCAAATTTGTCATCAGCATCAATATTAAATTCGCAAGGTTTAAGCATTGAAAATACTCGAAATGAGGTCGAAAAAATTATTGGTAAAGGTTCAGGCACAGATATAGAAATCCCATTTACTGATAATGCGAAAAAACTTTTAAAAAATGCTGGATTAGAAGCTTGTAAATTAAATCAACCCATTACCGAGTTACATTTACTACTGGCTCTAACATATACACAGGGTAAGCATTTAGAAATTTTTAAAACTTTTAATATCGATATTGATAAAATCAAAACAAATATAGAAGAAAAAATAGGAAAATTAGCAGTTAAGGTAAATAATAAATTTATTACAGCTTGTTATTTATTACTGATAATTATGTTATTTATTTTTTCTTTTGTATTATTAAGCGATTTAACATCATCACTTACATTGACACGTAGTAGTGTTATTGCAATGTTTGAACTAATTGTTATAGCATTTCTTGTTAGAAATGATATTCCTTTTCGTTTTAGATACGGAATAATATACAATTTATGCGAATTTATAAGAATAACTTGTCTTATTGTTGCTGTTTTATTTATTGTTATCTTGTTAATCTCATTTACTATATGGATTATGATAATTATTGGCAAATATAGATATTCTGCTTAGAAAAACGGTATTTATACTAAAGTCCTAATGAATAAACATACTTTTTGCGTATGTTTTGATTTTAAGTGTTCATAATATTTCTTAAAAAGTTCGAACCTTGCATCGTTAACCCCGAATTAAAAAGCGGTGGGTTTTCCTACCGCTTTTTAATTTTGCGCCGATAGTGGCGAGAACCGCAAATAGCGAGTTCGGCGGATTTGCGGACGGATGGAACGAACGAAGTGAGCAAATCCGGATAGCGAGCAGATTGAGACGACTAAGCCGTAAGGCTTTAAGACGAAACTCTGTGAGCTTGGAGCAAATCCAAGACGAGCCTCGTCGTTCGAACCATTAAAAGAAGCAATAATCTATTTTAATCAATAATATGTAACACCGGAGCAATTAATTACTCCGGTGTTTATAATTTACGCTGAACGCCAATAGCCTCGAACTTCTGTTCCATCACTTCGGGTATAAGGTCTTACATATATAAGACCACCACCGTTCATACTTGCTAGCTCTAAATCTGACTCGTATGGAATTCCGATACTGTTCAGCTGTGCCATTATTGCGCTCTCATTTCCGCTATATTCATCGCCTGTCATTTGTGAGATTGCTTCTCTGGTAAATATTTTGTCTTCGCCGCTTATTGGGTTCAAATAGCCGGAGTAATTTAATTTTTGTGTTTCAGGTTTTATTAAACCATCCTTTAATTGCTGTTCTATTATCTTTAAGTTTTTCTCAAATTCGTCTGAGGTCATATCTCCAATTTGTTGAGGAGTAAAAATTTGGTTGCCGTTTTGGTCTACATTCATTTCGACACCGCCCTCAAGTAAAAATGATGGTTGGTTATCTTCTTGAGGATTTTGTAATATTTGCGGCGGGATTATCATTGGTGCAGGGTTGACTTTTTTGGAATTATCATTTATAATTGACTTATCAGCTGCAAGTCTGGAGATAGAATTATCACCTTTCTCCGGCGAAAGGTTTGATGCAGGTGCAGAAACCATCAAACGCTTCGCAGCTGATTTGTTTGATTTTTGTAAATTTTTAAGTTCTTCCGCTTGGACAGGGTTGATATTTTTGGAAATATCATTTATAATGTTATATGGACTCACTAGAGTATCCGTGCTAGTAGCATGTGAATCGCTCTTGTGAGTATCCTTAAGGATATCATCTTTGGAGCCCGGGCTCGCAGCCTGTGGTGTACCATTGTGGATAAAAGCACCACCGGAGCTAGTACCTTCTACTCGAGAAGGAGTGCCTTGATCGGTGGTGTATTTTTTTGTAAGATAAAATTTCTTATTACCCAGTTTATCTTCTGCAATAAAATGTTTATTTTCTCCATTTTTAAGAATATGAAATTTCTCTGTTGCCTTATCTTTTCTTACTTTATACAATGCATTAGTTTCCACGTAATCAGCTTTTCTTAAATCATTAATCAAATCAGGAAATAATTGTGCCAATTCTACATTTTTACTAAAAATTTCATCTAATCCTTTACGTGTAATATCAATACTACCAATATCTTTATTGACAATAGTTCTACCTTGTAAATAATCCTTATAAAAATTTTGAGCTTGCTGTTTATATTTTTTGTAATCGGCAGGTGTAATATTATTTAATTGATATTGTTTCAAAGTGTTACCTGCAAAAATCCTATTTAGATTTCCTCCAATTGCTCCCATACTTCCGCCAAGCAGCAATCCGCTTGTCAAATCTTGCAATCCGGTAAGCAACGGATTTTTATCTTCTATCAACCCTCTACCGGTTCCAAATACCCCACCTGAAGCCAAACCGGAAGCGGCACCCGCTCCTATTTCCTGTGAAAGTTTGCGGCCTATCGATTTTTGAAGCAATTTTTGTCCTGCCATAGCACCTAATTTGCCCGTACCGCTAAAAGGTAGGGCTGCGCTCCCAATTTCTAGAATGGCCCCTGACCAAATCTTAATCAAATAATTTCTTAAATCTTCATCAAGTTTTTGGCTGTAATTCTCATAGACAAAGTTAATTCTTTGAATTTTTTCTTCCTGTGTCAAATTCTTGTCTTGTAAAATCAATTCAACATAGTTTTTCGGCATAGTGTTTGTCATAATTTTTCCCTTTCATGTTTTCATCGCAAAATTAAGGTACTTTTGGTACCCTTTTTGCCTGCTACTTATATTTCAATATTACTGTTGAAGCGATTTTTTTAAACTTTTTGTTTGGTCGTTGTTTTGATAATGCCCATCTTCGTACTTCACAGTAAATGGTTTGAACTTATGCGCACTTGAACCATGCAACTTTATATTTCTATATCCATTTGTTCTGGTATTCAATATGTAAAAATCTTTTTGCGGTTCAAAGTTTAGTAAATAAGCTATGTTTTTATATCCGTTTGGCTGTTTCTGTAAAATAAATAAGGAATATCCCGCTGTTCCCCAATATAATGTCGAATTTACAAAACCAATGATTTCATTTATTCCATCATCGTTTAAGTCAACTTCATAAGCTTTCGCTGATTTTGGTTCTATCCCCGCTAATGATTTAATCTCGGCAGAAGGCATTCCTTGTTCTTGCAGGACATATTCATACAAAATTTTACTTGCTTGTTCGTCTGCTTCTTCTTTTGCTAAATCTAACTTGCGATATGCTCCGAGCGCTAAACTCGGATAAGATATACTTATACTAATCAAAACCGATAAAAATATTTTTTTTAAAATTAGCACTTTCCATTACTTCCTTATTCCATTTCATCATACCGTTATATCAAGCTTTCTGTCAAGTTACAGACCTTTTAAAATTGTTTTTATCGGAATTATCATTTATTATTACAAGCTTACATAAATATTCCGCTACCTAATGCAAACCTTTATCTGAAAATACATCAAAATAATAGTCCTCTTGGGACGCAAAAATCCTGTCATCATGGTTTATTAACTTCAATTCCATTTTATATTCCATTGCTCTATTATTTTTTGTTATCTTTTTAATCCCTGAAGTCCCTTTATCTGAACTTATTGTCGTTAATGCCTTCTCAAAACCATACATAAATTCTATGCATCTTGGAAATCTATATTTTTCTAAAATCTGGCGCTTCGCTCTTGCACTTATTGTCGCATTTGTTTTATCTGTATCGTTTAATATAACTTGCGAAACTGTATCTGTATTTATATAATCATTTTCTATTATGTTCTTTAATATAAATTTGTCTATCGGATTCTTTATCTCAAAAATGTCTAAAAACTCCTGTATATGAGATTTTTCATACGGATTTAATTCATTGTATTCATTATATTTACACAAACCTTCAACCGCAGCATCTTTATCTTCTGCCCTTGTTATAATCTCCTCCTGTATATCCTTATCTTTTAAATTCTCTAGGCTTTGCGGGGCGTTCAATACCAACATCGTATTTGATATGTACCTTCCGGCTTTCATTATGTCTATTTCGCCATCTCCTCGACGTGCATATTGTTCTGATTTTTGTAAAATTTCACTCTCGGGGGTGCTTTCTTTGAAATAATTATATGTATCCCAATTTTTTATCATGTTTTTTACACGAATTTTATCCGTGATTTTTTCATCTGATACTGTATTTATGATAAATTCCGCATTCTGAACACTTTGATTTTTCATATCCGCTGGCCGATATTTTGCCGCTGTTACTGCAATTCCGCCCATATCATTTTTATACAAATTGTCCATCGCTTTATCAAATCTTGCCCTTAAATATTTTAACTCTATTGCTTCTTTTTGCTGATTTCTTAAGACTTCAATTATTCTTTCTTTTTCTTTTTGATTTATCTGCTCGGTTTCTATCGGACGCAAATCCTCAGTTTTAATCTTCTCTAAGGCCTCGTATTCTGATATATCCCCGTCTTTTACGGAGTCTAATATTCTCAAAAACCTTATTATTGCTTTTTTGTCTCCTTCTGTAAATCGGCAAGAATCAAACATTATTATTCTCTCAAATATATCTTCATTATTTCCGATATCCTGACTTGCCCAATTATCTAAACTCGCCCTTATCTTTGTTATATCAAAATTCTCATAATCCCTTTTCGCTGCTTGAATTTCTTTTGCTGTATTTATTATTGTTTTTATTCTTTCCGAGGGTTTCTCAAATTTGTATACATTTTCTTTTAATGATGACAAATTTATTGTCGTTTTACCATCAGTATATTTTATCTCATAAGGCTTCTTGCGATCTATATATTGCTGGCGCAATACCGACAATACAAAATCATCATAATCTACAGACAATAATTTTAAATCATTCTCTGTTATGTTTGCATTCTGTGTCTTTCTGTACTCCGGAACTGATGTATATGAGTTCGTTTTATTTAAATAATCACGCTTGTCCAATATTTTTGTAGCCACAGGATCTAATATCTTTTCATATATTTCATCCGGTTCTTTTACACTCTGTTTTAGAATGTTTTTTATGCTTCTGTCGCAATAATTAAAAATATCAACTACGTTTCCTTTATTCATTTTTCGGTCTAAGGTCTCAAAAAAATCCCTCGTTAACACCGAAACTATTTTATCAGAAATTACATCCTCCGCTCTTGAGGGAAGACTCATTTTCGGATACATTTTATTTAATTCTTCTACACTTCTTACTTTTTTTAAACCACTGTAATATTTTATATAAACTTTATCCAAATTAAAATTATCTTCTAAAATTGCGGTTTTAAAATTGTTTACAAGTGTTAAATCTATATTTTTATCCAGCGGTTTCTGTGGTACAAATGGCTTATCCAGTTTTCGATTATCCAAGTTTATTGCTTTTTGTCTTTCCTTTAGCATATACATAAGTTCAAATTTTTGCATATCATCATATATCGGAGAATATTGAATTATATTCAATTCATTATACAATGCCTCCAGTTTTTGTATATTGGACAACATTTGCATTAACATCTTGGCTTCGTAAATCTGTCTGCTTTCTTCCGGATCCATTCCTGATATTAAAATATCATCAAATTGCTTTAATAGTTTTTTGGTTTCTTTTTCAGGATCTATTTTTTTATTTTTCGATTGTGAACCGAATGGTATGATTATATTATCTGCAAAAATTTTATCATTGACTGTTTGGTTAAAAACCGGAGAATTTACAGGTTTTCCTTTTTTCAATGACAATTGTTGTGGATTATTTTTTACTGTAATAGGGGAAATAAACATTTATACTCCGTGTTTTCTGATTATGCTTATTTTATTCTATTACAAATTTGATTTAAAATATACAATTATTTTAATCCTTAATATTATAAGAGCCGGAACTATAAATTCCGGCTCTTTTAAATTAAACATTTTTATTTATGCTTTTTCTAGTTCTGCTTCTCGTTCTTTTTTATGAGCTAAGAATTTGTCGCCTAACTTGTTTGCGATAGGTGTAACTGCTACCGGTACAAGATATCTGTAAATCAGAGTACAAATTAACAATGTTTTTGCAATATCCATACCTTTTAAGCGTGCCACAAGTTTTTTGTCATGCATATAATCGCTTGCATAATCAATTACATCTATCTTGTTCTTGCCTTTTGCCTTAAGATCCTTATTTATATTATCTATCTTTTTCATCAGGTCATTGTCTTTTGTATAAATTTCTGCGTATCTGTTAGTAACCTTACGCCACCTGTTAAACAATGAACCGTCTACCAGATATGCTCCTGCTGTTGATACTCCGAATGTTAAAAGATGGTTTGCCGCAAGAACTTTTTTTCTGTCACTTTCCATTTTTTCTTCAGGAAGGCTTAGCGTTTTCTTTACATAAGTCGCTGTTCCCACTGCTGCGCCTGCTGTTATTATATGGTTTGCAATATATTTACTGTCTTTTGTTTTCTCTGCAAATCTTGCAACAAAATTAGTATTCATTGCTTTTGCTATTATGTTCTTTGCTATCCAATCGGTCATTACATCCCAACCTTTTTCAAAAGGTTCAAAGAATGTTGACTTTGATGTAAATGCGTTAAATACACTGCTGCTTCCGCCAAATGACGGGGTTGAATTTTGCGCTGTATAATTTGATTTTTTATTGTTTCTTAAAGGTGTCTGCTGATAATTTGCGGTATTAAATGTTACTTGCATTATTTAACACCTCCTTTTACTGCGTCAAATGCAGAGCTTTTTAATGCCGCATTTGCCATCTGAAGATCTTGAGTATTTTGATTTTCGGTTTTTACTTTTTTCATTTTTTCTTTGTCTTTTTCCGGATCCATTCCGAATACGTATTTCAATATCGGAGGAATCAACATAATCGTAATCATTGATCTCGGAATACCGATCACAATATCTGGTCCCATCTTAATTAATTTTTCTACGTTTTTGAATTTAGGTGTCTTAGTTAAGCCTTTTTCTTTCAAACTTCCAAGATAACTTTCTGCTTTCTTGCCAAGTCCGAGCCATTTAACAGGATCTGCTTTAACTTTCTTCATCGCTGCGTCGAACGGACTCATTATTATTGTTGAAGATATAAATCCGATTACACCTGATGCAACGGCGTGAGCTGCTGCGTTCATTTTATCTTTCTTATTCTTACCACTTATTTCATCAGGTAATGCCATAATTGTTAAAGGCCTGCATACACCGGCTAAAATCAATGAGAATAGTGCGTTACAGGAAATCGGATGATCTTCGGCATATTCTAACAATGCTCCAAATGTCTTGCTGCCGAGAATTTTGTCACCTAAAGATTTAGCGGCAACCTCGCTCACTCTTGCTGACGGATTACCGCTAAAACTTACACTATATTCTCTTGTTCTATTCTGCTTCTCACACAAACCTTCGGCGGTTCGCTTTTTATAATTTCGGGGTTCTAAAGAAACCGCTCCTGTGCCCGTCGATTCGGGCCTGTAGCTGTTGAGTAAATTAATTTTCATGTTCCACCAAATTTTTAACTAATAGTCTGTACATTTATTCTAAATCAAAACATATTTTTTTTTGCTCTTTTTTTTAAAAAACTTTACAATTCGTCTTGAATGTTTATTTAAATTTACTGCTATTAATTTGTCTGCAATATTTTTTCAATTTTGGGCTTCTTAACATTTAGTGTAAGATTAACACTTTATATACACTACATATCTAATGCTATATCCAATGTCGGAGCCTTTGCCACTATTGCGCTTGAGGATATTATATCTACTCCTGTTGAGGCTATTTCATTTACTGTTGAAAGGTTTACGTTTCCGCTGGCTTCCACGATTGCCGTGTGATTAATCATTTGAACCGCTTTTCTCATATTTTCAACTGTCATATTGTCAAGCATTATTATATCCGCATTACATTCCAAAGCTTCAATTACTTGTTCTAAAGTATCGCATTCAACTTCAATCTTATGGGCATGCGACAAATTCTTGCGGAGCTTTTCAACTGCTTTTGTAATCGAACCTGCAAGGCGAATATGATTATCTTTTATCATTGCGCAGTCCGAAAGATTAAATCTGTGAAGCGCACCGCCGCCTGTTTTTACTGAATATTTTTCAAACATTCTGAAATTCGGGGTTGTTTTTCTGGTGTCAACTATTTTTGCATTATAAGGAGAAATCGCCTCCTGATATTTGCGGGTTTCTGTTGCAATTCCGCTCATTCGCTGAATATAATTTAATGAAAGTCTTTCGCCTATCAAAAGCTCTTTTGCCGGGCCTGATATATCCGCAAGCTTGTCACCTTTTTTTATCAAATCTCCGTCTTTGAAATGGAAATCTATCTTGATATCTTCGCTTAATAGTCTGTAAACAGTCTTGAAAACTTCAACTCCGCATAGAACACCGTCGCTTCTTGTATTCAAAAAACCTTCAAGTTTGTCGGTATCTTCCGCCAGATTTTCAGTTGTGATGTCTCCGTATCCTATATCCTCGATCAACGCAGATTTTACATGATCTTCCATTATAAATTTATTCAGCAATTCTTTTCTCCTTTTAATTCAACCCTCGCTAAACAGCAGTTTCAAAATCAGATCCGGTGGTTTCTGTTATATTCACAATGCTTTGGCTCTTTAAAATTTTCTTTGAATCCTCTAAAGAAGTTCTGGTCAGACAGGTATGAATACCTTTTTCGTTTCTGTCGGGAAAATCTGTTCTATAATGCGCTCCGCGGGATTCTTTGCGTTTTAATGCCGACATTATTACCATTTCCGCAACTGATAACATTTCTCTAAATTCGTATTCCTCTTTTGAAATACATTTATAACTCCTGTGAAATCCTGATTTCAACTCATCCAGCTCTTTTAAGGCATTTTCAAGAGTTTCCTGACTTCTGTAAACACCTGCACCACGCCACATTATATCCTGAAGTTTTTTCCGCATTAGAGTTACATCTATTTCCTCAAGATAAATGTCCTCAGAATATTTTTCAATTATCGATTTAATTGTTTCGTTAATCTGCTTTGGCGCACTCAAAGAAAGAGTTTTTAAGTAATTTGCGACCTCATAAGCACATACAACACATTCTAAAAGTGAGTTGCTTGCAAGCCTGTTTCCGCCATGCAAGCCTGTGGAAGAAGCTTCACCTACCGCATAAAGTCCTTTAATTGAACTTTCGCCTTCAATATTAGTTTTAATTCCGCCCATCATATAGTGAGCCGCAGGTGCAACAGGTATAAAATCCTTCGAAATATCAATTCCGTTTTCAAGGCATTTTTTGGAAATCGTAGGAAATCTTTTTGCGAGCTTTTCACTGTCAATACAAGTTGCGTTTAAATAAACGTTATCCGTATGATTTTTAAGCATTTCGCTATAAATAGCTCTTGTAACGATATCTCTTGGCGCAAGTTCGCATCTTTCGTCGTATTTGTACATAAATTCGACACCTGATTTATCGACAAGCTTTGCACCTTCGCCTCTGACGGCTTCCGATATCAAAAACCTGTTTTCATCCCCGTCAATCGCCAAAGCCGTCGGATGAAACTGAACAAATTCCATATCCTGCATAACAGCACCAGCATTAAACGCTAAGGCCATTCCATCTCCCGTTGCGCCTGAAGGATTTGTCGTGTATTTATAAAGCTGTCCTATTCCGCCTGTTGCAAGAATTACGGCTGATGAATAAATTACTTCGTATTCTCCGGTAATGTTGTTAAATACAATAACACCCTTGCATTCGTTTGTTTCGTCAACAAGAAGTTCTACGGCTGTTGTTTCTTCATAAATATCTATGTTTGAGTTTTCGCTTACGGCATTTCTTAAAGCTGTTGTGACCATTCTGCCCGTTGCATCCCCGCCTGAGTGAAGAACCCTTCTTACACTGTGCGCCGCTTCAAGCGTAAATGTAAAATTCCCGTTTTCATCCCTGTCAAATTCAACACCAAAATTCAGTAAATCTTTTATGACTTTATCGGAATTTTCGGAAATGAATTTTACAGTATTAAGCTCACTAAGTCCTGCGCCTGCTTTAATCGTATCGCTGATATGAGAAGCTGTTGAATCTTTTTTATTTTCTTTCAAAACTCCAACCATTCCGCCCTGAGCATAATAGGAATTGCTTTCCCCAAGCTTCGATTTTGTGACAAGCAAAATCCCGTCATCCAACTTTGCCTGCTGTTCAATTTTTAACGCCGAATACAACCCGGAAAGCCCGCTTCCGATTATTATGGCTGAATATTTTGAATATTTCATAACTGCATATCCCTTTTTCTATCTTTAACATTCTAACTTAAACCATATTTTTTTTCCAGAGTTAAAAATAAATTTTTTATTAAGAATTAAATTTAAAAATTATATTTTTGCTTTGTTATTTATTATCTTACAGCTTATCTGAAATCAAATTTTATTTATAAATTAACCCGCCGCAATATAAGAAAACAAAACTTTCTCAAAGGCTGATTAAAATGTCATATAAAAGCTTTTAAATAATAATGCACTATTCCAGCAAAAAACGGAGGATATATGACAAACACAACAATCAGAATACTTCTTGCCGAAGACCAAAAACTTATGCGTGTAGGGCTAAAGTCACTGTTTGAGGAGCATAAAGAGCTTGAAATCATATCGGAAGCCCAAAGCGGCAAAGAGGCTGTCGAAAAATACAAAACAGTCCGCCCAGATATTGTGCTTATGGATATCGGCTTGCCTGATATGAGCGGAATTGAGGCAACAAAAAAAATTCTTGAAATTGATCCTAAGGCTAAAATAATTATATTAACCTCGCATATTTCTGAAAATGAAGTTATAGACTCACTTCATGCCGGCGCCTGCGCTTATGTGATGAAGGATATAAATACCGAAATTTTAAAAATGATTATAAAAACGATAAAAGACGGAGCGATGTGGCTTGACCCTCAAGTTGTTCCGATACTCAGAGAAAAGAATTGCGGTGTAATTCCGCCCCGACAAATGTCAAGGGCAATGTTTAAGGAACAGCACTCAAACCTTACGCAAAGAGAATACGAGGTTCTAAAGCTTGTAGTGGACGGCAAATCAAACAATGAAATCGCCCAAATTTTAACAATCAGCGAACATACCGCAAAAGCCCACGTTTGTAATATTATTCAAAAACTTGTTGTCGATGACCGTACCCAAGCTGCCGTTAAAGCCTTAAAAGAAGGGCTTGTCTGATTAATTTCGGAAATTATTAAATTACGTAACAATAAAACCGTTTTTACTTAAGAATTTGCGAATATAATCCGTATTTTTTTATGTAGAAAGGTTTTATTGCTATGTTAGAAAAAGACATTGACAAATTTTTAAATGAATTGGCTGTTTCAAAAGCATGGGCGGATGATTTTGCAAAAGAAATACAATCCGAAACCGACCTTGAAATATTAAAGGAAGCCGCAAACCTTAAAAACAAAACAGGTGAAAGACTTTACGACAACTTCCAGCTTTTCCAGTTTCTCGGAGGTGATATGAAATCCAAACTTGAGCTTGCTAAAAAGTTTGCGGAAGTAAATCCTGAATACTCAAGTAAAAACTTCAATCTTCCCGTAATTGATTACATAATTAAAAATAAGCTTTCAAATGACGAAGCTGTTTCTATTATTGAAAATGCCGGTAAATAAGCTTGTTAAAATATGCCGACTCTGATTTCAATCGCAAATTCCCTCTCTTATTGCAATACAAGCGGCATCTGTCCTGTTTTTAGCATTTAGTTTTTTGATTATTGAACTGACATGAGCCTTTACTGTGTGAATACTTACATAAATTTTTTCAGCAATTTCCTTATTATCATACCCCTCCGTAATTTGCTGTAATATCAAGTATTCACGCTCTGTCAAATCTTGACCTTTATTAGCTTTTGATGAAACGTTTTTCATATAAAGCCTTTCTTTTATAAACATCATACTTTACTGCTAAGCATGCTTAACAACTTAATTATTATGAATCATAAATGAATATTTAAAAAGGTCAGCCATTAATAATATTTCGTTTTTTAATCAAACTTTATAATTTTTTAAAACCCGCATTTTTCTTGTAACAATAAGAATTACACCCGCCAAAATCATAAAAACACCCAGACAAATTCTCGGTGTAAGCTGTTCGTGAAATAAAACAACCCCGAAAAATATTGCCGTTAAAGGTTCCAACGCACCCAGAATAGCCGTCGTAGTTGACCCTATAAGCTTTATTGCAACCGTAATTGTTTCTATTGAAATAATCGTCGGGAATAGCGCAAGCCCTAATGCGCAAAGCCATAAAAACGGCTTGTCCATAACTTGAAGCTCCGTACAAAACTTCAGATTAACCACATAAACAAAAAGCCCGAAAAGCATTACATAGAAAGAAAGTTTGTCGCTTTTCATATGCTTAACCGTCTTTATATTCTTAACCCCGATAATATACAAAGCATAAAGAAGCGCCGAAGCTAAAACAATTAAAACCCCCTGAATATTCAAATCATCTCCTGGTTTTCCTTTATACAGAAGAATTATACCGGATGTTGTAAGACAAATTGCGGCAATCATGGTTTTTGTAACTTTTTCCTTGAAAAACACCGCCATCAAAACAGCAACCATAATCGGATAAATAAAAAGAATTGTACAGGCAATTCCGGCTGCGATATGCTCAAATGCCATAAAAAGTGTAAGAGAAGAAAGAGAAAAAAATATTCCTAAAATAAAAAGCGGCACAAATTCCTTAAAAGAAATTTTCAAAGATGTTTTTTTGACAAATTTAATCCATAACGCATAAATTAAAACAGCAAAAAAATAACGGTAAAACAAAACCGAATTAACTCCCACCCCGCCGCTATACATAGGCAGAGCAAACAAAGGGTTCATTCCGTAACTTGCCGCAGCTATTGATCCGTTTAAAAATCCGGCAGCCCGTCTTTTCATTTTTCCTCCCGCTCTACATTTTAAAGCATAAAATAAATTACTTCAATAATATATAAAAAATTCCGTTTAAAATTTCTAAAAGCCTAAAAAACACGGAATAAAGAGGTTTTCAAAATATTTGCCATTTCTTTTTTACATGCCATAATGAAGTTATGTCAGACACTATAAAAATAAAGGGAGCAAAAGAACATAATTTAAAAGACGTTTCAGTCGAAATTCCGAAAAACGAACTTGTTGTTTTTACGGGAGTTTCAGGCTCGGGCAAAAGTTCACTTGCATTTGACACGATTTTTGCGGAAGGTCAAAGACGTTATATAGAAAGTCTTTCGACCTATGCAAGACAATTTTTAGGCCAGATGGACAAACCTGATGTCGAATATATTGACGGGCTTTCGCCTGCAATTTCGATTGACCAAAAGTCCACCAGCAACAACCCGAGATCCACAGTCGGCACGGTTACGGAGATTTACGATTACTTAAGACTTCTGTACGCACGTGTCGGAACACCTTTCTGCCCTGAATGCGGAGCTGAGATTAAGCCCCAGACGATTGATGAGATTGTAAATTCAATCCTAAAACTTCCCCAAGGAACCAAAATCCAGATTTTAGCACCGATTGCAAGAGGAAAGAAGGGGGAATTTCAGTCAACTTTTGAAGAATTAAGACAAGAGGGTTTTGTAAGGGTTAAAGTTGACGGAGAAGTCTATAACCTTGATGAAGACGAAATTGAGCTTGCAAAAACCAAAAAACACGATATATCCGTTGTGGTTGACAGAATAGTAATAAAGCCCGAGGCTCAATCAAGAATTGCAGATAGCGTCGGAATTGCGCTTCAAAAATCCGACGGGATTATTGTTGTTGATGTAATCGGCGATAGGGAAATAATTTTCAGCGAAAAGCTTGCCTGCCCGAATTGCAATTTAAGTTTTGAAGAATTGGCACCGAGAATTTTCTCTTTCAACAACCCTTACGGTGCTTGCGAAAGATGCTCTGGAATCGGGGTAGATTACGAGATTTCTCCTGACCTTGTGGTTCCTGACAAAGCAAAATCCCTAAATGAGGGCGCAATTTACCCTTGGGACAAATCCTCAACAACATATTATAAAGATATTCTTGCAGCAGTCACCGAACACTACGGGATTGATGCGGACAAACCTTTTGAAAAACTTACAAAATCACAGCAAGACATAATTTTATACGGTGCGCCGGATATTATAAAAATGAAAATAAAAGGCTTTACCTCAAAACGCTACGAAACCCGTTACCACAATTACCCCGGAGTAATCCCGTATTTAATGAAAAAATACCACGAATCCGAAGCGGATTACTGGAGAGAAGAAATTGAAAAATATATGATAATGACACCTTGCAAAGCCTGCAAAGGCGCAAGATTAAAGCCGTTTCCGCTTGCCGTAAAAATCAAGGGTAAGAATATTTATGAATTTACGCTTATGTCCGTAGATGACGAGTATAATTTCATTTCGGACTTATATTTGGAATTAAGCGAATACCAGATACAAATTGCAAAACAAATTCTTGATGAAATAAGAGCAAGGCTAAAATTCTTGAAAGATGTCGGCTTAAGCTACTTAAATCTTTCACGTATGGCAGGAACACTCTCAGGCGGAGAAGCCCAGCGAATAAGGCTTGCAACACAAATCGGAAGCGGACTTTCCGGAGTTTTGTATGTATTGGACGAACCCTCAATCGGACTTCATCAAAGAGATAACGACCGGCTTATAAAGACGCTTATAAAACTTCGCAACATCGGAAACACTTTAATCGTGGTCGAACATGACGAAGAAACCATCAGAAATGCTGATTATATAGTCGACATAGGCCCCGGAGCGGGAGTTTTAGGGGGAGAAGTCATTGCCTGCGGAAGTGTAGAAGATATAATTAATGCTCCAAATTCCATAACAGGCAAATACTTAAGCGGAGAAAGACATATTCCAATCCCGCCGACAATCAGAAAAGGTAACGGACATTTTCTAACCGTTAAAAATGCTCACTTAAACAACCTGAAAAATATCGACTTAAAAATTCCGCTTGGCAAGATTGTTGTTCTGACAGGAGTTTCAGGTTCGGGCAAATCGACGCTTATGCAGGATTTGATTTATGAATACGCAGTTCACAAACTTCGAAAAAACAAACCCAAACCTCAAGGCGTAGATGAGATTACGGGATTTGAAAACATCGACAAAATCATAGACATAGACCAGTCGCCAATCGGCAGAACTCCAAGATCAAACCCCGCAACTTACACCGATTTATTCACTCACATAAGAGAATTGTACGCCAAAACCAACGAAGCAAAACTTCGAGGCTACAAAGCAGGACGCTTCAGCTTTAACGTAAAAGGCGGGCGCTGCGAAGCCTGCAAAGGTGACGGTGTTAATAAAATCGAAATGAACTTTTTGTCGGATGTTTACGTAAAATGTCCTGTCTGCAAAGGCAAACGCTACAATAGAGAAACTTTAGAGGTAAAATACAAAGGTAAAACAATTGCCGACGTATTGGATATGAGTGTAAAAGAGGCTCTCGCCTTCTTTGAAAATGTTCCGAATATCAAACATAAGCTCCAAACTCTTAACGATGTCGGACTTGATTATATAAAACTCGGTCAAAGCGCAACAACCCTTTCAGGCGGAGAAGCTCAGCGAATTAAGCTTGCCTCCGAATTAAACAAAAGAGCCACAGGCAAAACCCTTTACCTTATGGACGAACCTTCTGTCGGGCTTCACTGGGCCGATTTGGACAAGCTTATCAAAATCATTCACGCACTTGCGGATCAGGGAAACACAATTCTTATTATCGAACACAACCTTGATTTAATTAAAGTTGCAGACTACATAATAGATCTCGGCCCAGAAGGAGGCTCGGGAGGTGGGCAGATTGTTGCGGCAGGTTCGCCAAAAGAAGTCGCAAAGGTTAAAAATTCTTACACAGGTCAGTATCTTAAACCTATGTTTTCTTGACATGACAGGCGGATAATGTTTTAATATTTACAGGATAAGGGGTATTCAGAGCTAATGAATTATATTTTTGATTTATTGTCTTATTTTTTAAGAGGGCGCAATTCTGTCTGGGGTATTATACTTTTTGTCGGGATAACTTTTTTGTATTATGCATTTCCAAGACCTTATTCCACATTGGAATGCGTTGACGGATATTGCAAGCTTTTTAAAGGCTCAAAAGAGCTAAATGCGTTTGCCGTACAGGACGTTCAATCGTGTGAAGTGTCAAGTATGACCCGCCGCTGTACCCGCAGGACAGGCAACAAAAGCCGTAAATATCATTGCTATTATCCTGTTATCACGCTAAACGACGGGCAAAGAGTTTATCTTCCATCAAGCTTTGAATCAAGATATAAGGATCAAATTAGAAATTTTTGCGGTAATTTGAAATCAGGTAAAGATTTTACTCAAAAAGAAAGATAAAAGGGAATATTAATGAAAAAAATATTGTTGCTGTCAGTTATTTTGTTAATAAGTATAATGCCGGTGAATGCTGAAACACTGCAAGTTCAGGCTCTGTCAGAATTTAACACGGAAAATCCGCCCGCCTCTATTGAGGTTAAAGCTGTTTCGGATATGGATTTGGATGAAGAACTTTTGATTATGGATGGCTATATCCTGAAAGGTAATCTGGTTGATGTGGTTAGTCCAAAAAGATTGAAACGCGACGCAACTTTTTCCATTGTCCTGACCGAATATACTGACAACAATGGACAAAAACATATTATCCCGCCCGATGGAAAACAATTTAAAGGTAAATTCACAACAGGAATTGATTACAAACATGCCGCAAAATCAGCAGCTCTCAGCGTCGGCAACTTTTTTGTAAAAGGGCTTTCTTTAGGGTATGCCGCAGTAGAAGGAGCTGTTAAAAATGAAGACGGCAACAGAATAAAATCAAGCGCTCATTCAGTTTATGAAAGCACACCGCTTTCTTACGTTGAAAAAGGCGAAGACATCTTAATTGCAAAAGATCAGGTTTTCTGTTTAAAATTCAAAGTCAAGAACCCCAAAAAGGATGAAAATTCAGAAGAATTAAATTTGTCAGAAGACGGAAATTCAAATATTCAACAGTCCCCCCAACAAAAAGAGATTAAAGAAGAAGAAACAACAACTCCGGAAGAAAATAAAGAAGAAGAAGCTGAAAATGAAGATTTATCAAGCTTATCAATGGCCCCCACTCCTGAAGAAGAACATCAATACTTAATGACAATAGAAGCACTGCAATCAGAGGTTTTGGGTATAGACACCTCTAAAAATGATAAAATTGCGTTTTTTGGCAAAAAATCAGATAAAGAATCCGCTGCAAACGATAAAAACGAAATCTTAAATACCCCTGAAGATACGGACAAAAAGCCTTTGCAGGAATCTGAATCTACCCCTGAATCCAAAATCTTACCGCTGACTCAAGTGGAAGAAACTCAAACACCACAATTCGGGGATGATCTTCGTCCTGTATCAGAAATAAAAACACAGGAAAAAACTGAAATTACACCGGCTCTTAAGGAAGATAATTCTGAAATAAAAGGCAACGACGCAGTTTTTGACAAACCCCAGAAGTCTAAAGGCTTTTTCTCAAAGCCGAAATTTAAAAATTCAACAGATTCGTCTTCAACAGGTTTGATTGGAGATCCAGAAGAAACAGATAAAGCAGATATCTTTGCGGAAAAAGAAAATCAAAATTCTGAAAACTCAGACAATGAAAAAGTTCAAAAAACAAAAGCTCCAAAAGGCAGAGAACTTCACATTCTAAAAGAGAAACCTGCACCTGAACAGGTTGAAATGCAAGAACTTACACCTGAGATTAAAAATACACAAGAGCAAATAAAGCAAGAAAAAGTTGATCCGGAAATTTCACCGGCACCACAGCCTGCCCCACAACCTGAACAAGCGCAGGAAAGCAGCCAGACAAAGACCGAAACAATACAAAACACTGAAACCACTTCACCTGTTGTCACTGTAGCAGATAAACATTTAAAAAGACGTAATTTCAACAATTACGACAGTCTTGTACCGGAAATTCCCGCCACATCAACGGAACCGCTTGCACCGCTTGACCTTCCGGATACATACTAAACTTCAACAACAGGCATTTTTAACTTGCCGTTACCTTCAAATATAATTTCACGATCCTCGTTTTCTTTACTGAAAACGAGTTTGGTCTTGTTTTTGCCATCTTCTATAAAGTTCTTTATTTCTTTAATTTCCAGATTCATCACAATCCCTTTCTACATTTATACTTTATAATAACAGTTTTTTTCAGGAATTTCAACCCTTTTTCCGTTCAAAAACTCTGAAAAATATTTTTTGCTAACATACCCACAAAAAAACAATAAAAAGACCGGCTTAAAAACCGGTCTTTTTTGAAATTATTCTTATTCTGCTATGAATTAACCTTTAACCTGGCTCATAACTTCTTCAGCAAAATTGTCTTGACGTTTTTCAAGTCCTTCACCAAGCACGTATCTCGTGAAAGATTTGATTGTCAATTTGCCTTCAATAAGCTGTTCAATTGTAACATCCGGATTTTTAACAAACGGCTGTTCAAGAAGAACTTTTGCTGCAAGAAGCTTATTTACACGACCTTCAACAATTTTTGCTCTGATATTTTCAGGTTTTTTCTGCAAATCTTCTTTACCCATTTCGATTTCAGTTTCATGGTCAATTACAGACTGCGGAATCTCAGCTCTTGAAAGAAATTCAGGAGCGTTTGACGCAATATGCAAGCAAAGATCATTCATCAATTCAGCATCTTCTTTATCTGTTTGAAGAAGAACACCGATTTTACCGTTGTGAATGTATGTTGCAATGTTGCCTTCATAGCGAACAAATCTTCTAAAAGTAATTTTTTCGCCGATTGAAGCAATTTTTTCTTTAATAACCTGTTCGATAGTTTTACCGCATTTCGGGCAGGTTGAAGCAACAAATGTTTCTACATCTTTAGGATTGGATTCTGCTACGGCTTTTGCAAGGCAATCAGCAAGTTCTTTAAATTCTTCATTCTTTGCAACGAAATCAGTTTCGCAGTTAACTTCAACCATAGCGCCTGCTCCGTCAACAATAGCTGATGCTACACGACCTTCTGCCGCAATTCTTCCCATTTTTTTGTCAGCGGAAGCTATACCTTTTTGGCGAAGCACTTCCATAGCTTTTTCCATATCTCCGTCAGTTTCCACAAGTGCCTTTTTAGCATCCATCATACCTGCACCGGTTTTGTCACGGAGTTCTTTTACCATTTGTGCTGTAATATTCATTGTTTCTCTCCTATATTTTTAAAGAGCCGTCCTGCTCTGCTTTTGCCTTATGCCGGACGGCTTTTATAATCTATGTGCTATTTAATTTCTTCTGCAACAGCTTCTTCTGCTGCTGCTTTTTCAGCTTCTACTCCCGCATCTTCAGGTTTAATTTCTTCTATTTTTGCAGTTGTATTAGCTTTGTTTTCTTTTAATTGTTTTCCTTCAAGAACTGCATCTGCCAATTTTGAAGTGATTAACTTAATTGAACGGATAGCATCATCGTTTCCGGGGATTACATAATCAATATTTGAAGGATCTGCATTTGTATCTGCCAAGCAGATTACCGGAATACCGAGTTTCTTAGCTTCAAGAATTGCAATTTCATCCTTTTTCTGATCGATTACAAACAATAAATCAGGCAATCCTCTCATTTCTTTAATACCGCCCAATGTCTTGCTTAACTTAGCCAATTGACGATTTAATTGAGCAATCTCTTTTTTCGGAAGCTTTTCAGCGTGTCCGCTGTTCAAGAAATCTTCAAGTTCTCTAAGTTTATTAACACGGCCTCTGATTGTTTCAAAGTTTGTGAGCATACCGCCGAGCCATCTTCTGTTAATGTAGTAAGCGCCTGCTCTTTGAGCTTCTTCAGCTACAACTTCAGCAGCTTGTTTTTTAGTTCCTACGAACAAGATGTTCTTATTGCGTGCTGCAAATTCTCTTACAACTTCGTAAGCTTTGTCCAATAAATCAGAAGTTTTACGCAAATCAAATACGTAAATACCGTTTCTTGCACCGTAAATATACGGTTTCATTTTAGGGTTCCATCTTTGTGTTTGGTGGCCGAAGTGAACACCGGCTTCCAAAAGTTCAATCATAGATGCTGTTGGCATCGGTTTTCTCCTTTTTCTTTTAACTTGTGTACTACGGGTTATACGGTCTCATTCATTCGCTTAAAACCTTGCCGTATATGGCTTGCAGAGTAATCACATTTGATTCTCCGTCTTTTGGCTTTTGCTTTTGAACTAGGGCTAAACCTATCAGACCAGTGTAACCATTAATATAATATTACAAAAATTCAATTTAGCAAATTAAAAAAACTTTTACCGCTTAAATTATGAAGAAAAATTAAGCAACAAGGCAAAAAAAATCGGACCTCCCCTAGAGTCAGTCCGGTATTTCATTTCTGAAACAAAAAGGATTTACATTAACTTAAGTCTTTTACTGCTGCAAACGCAGCCTTAATCTACCTCTCTCTTCTCCCTAATACTCAATTCCCTGACGTGCCATAACACCTATATCAAAGTAATGCTTAATAGGTTTCATTTCCGTCACAAGATGAGCCATAGCCTTCAATTCAGGGTGCGCATAGCGTCCTGTCAAAACTATTTCAAGGTTTTCGGGCTTGTTCAATAATGCCTCTTTAACCTCACTAACCTTAATCATATTCATCGCAGTGCAAATATTAATTTCGTCTAAAATGATAAGTTGATATTCACCTGACTGAATAGCCTTTTTAGCAAACTCCCAACCTCTTTTAGCTTCTTTAAAATCATCCATGCAAACATTATGTGAATAGCAAACTCTGTCCATTCCGAATTGAACAACATCAAGATTTGGCAGGAACTTAGATGAAGAAACAATTTCACCATAAGATGTCGCACTGTCACCTTTTGTAAACTGGATGATAAGAACCTTCCAGCCGTGTCCGAGCGCACGGAGAGCCAGACCTAATGCTGCCGTTGTCTTTCCTTTGCCATCACCCGTGTAAATTTGAATATAACCGTGCTCTAACACTTCTCACTACCTCCAAATGCATACTATAATTCTTATCAATATTTTAAACGACTTTTATAATACCTTTAATCGTTCTATGGATTGATAAACCCAAAGGAGGGGATGTATCTTTCTAATCCCCGCCTCCCAAGATGTAAATTCATCATAGAACAAATTTCGAAAAAAGAAATGTATTTTAAACACTCCATGCCAATCTTTTTACAATTATTTTTTATCCAAAACCAAAAAGAAAGAGTTTGATTGAATTTGAACTTAACCACACGAAATGACTAAAAATTTACATTATTTTTGTAAACTTGACGCAACAATCTATTGCAAAACTCTAAAGAAGTCACTACAAGGCTATTTTAAGCCCCTAGTAAAGATTAAAAAATGTTAATCAAAAAAATAAAGCTTCTATAATTTTTAATTTTCAATAGCTATTTTTTTCCGGCACTTAAAAAAATCCGCTCAAATTCAATAACTAAAACGTTTTTCAAAATTAATTAAACCTATTACATTTTTTAATATTTTTAATATTAAAATTTTATAACATTAAGAACACAAAAAATCCTAACCGCTAAATCTACAAAACTGTTTCATTTCACTGTATTTGGGCATATTAAGATTATTACCCCATGGGATATGTTAACTTTTGTAACGAACAAATTATAAAAAAAGGCAATTATTTAATCTTTATATACTTTATATATACATAAGAAGTATATAAAAAGAGAGTATTTTATGAGTATACAGGTAACACAGCAGAATACAGCCTATAAAAAGCCGAAACCGGGTTTGAAACAAGCCGGAGGAGCTGCATCAACCAATTTAAAGTCAGCTATCTCCAACTTAAAAGTTTCATCAAATACTCAAACCGGTAGCACAAAAAGCACTGCAAATTCTACTGCAAGCACAACTTCATTGCAAAAGAATACTCTTGCCCAAACAGTTTCAAGAAATTTAAGCACAAGCTCAAATTATAATATTTTCAGCGACGGCAAATATGAATCATACGGAAACAGAGTTGGCGGAACACGTAGCCTTTGGGTTTCTGATTACAGAAGAGATAACATTAGAAATGACTTTTTGGCATATTCAGACAATATAGGATTAACACCCAGAGGTCAAGCTCGCCAAGACCGCATGATAGACAAATACTTTGAAATGCAACAGCGTATGTATGATCAAATGATGGATCACCAAAGATGCATGGATATTTCAAATTTATTTAACGGTATTTCTCAAAATATTTTAGGCGCTGGTAATATCACAACCGAAATTATCAAATATACACAAGCAAATAAAAATGCTGATGTTGAAGTTTCATCGGGCGTCGGCAGCGAAGTTAAGTCAACAGTTAACGAACTTAACAGTGCAGATTCTTCAACAGAAATACAAGAAGGCTTGGCAAATTTAGATAACCAAATCAGCTCTAAAACAAAGTTAAGTGAATCTATTGACACACAAATTCAATCTGACAGCGAAGCTAAAACACAGGCAGAAAATGAACTTGCAGATATTAAAACAGGAATTAACGATAAGAAAACAGAAATCAGAGGTTTTGACACTCAGATTACAAAACTTGAGTCACAACTCTCTTCAGCACAAGCTAAAGGTCAGGATACTTCAGCTATCCAAGGCCAAATTGACGAATTAAAGCAGAAAAAAGAAGCTGCAAATAAAGAACTTAAAACTCTTCAACAGAATGAAAAAGACAAAGAAACAGAGATTTCAACATTAGAAACCACAATCAGCAATAACAATTCAGAAAAAGAAAAACTTGATAATGAAATTACAAGTCTTAACAACGCAAAAACACAATTCACAACAAAACAAGCAAGACTTGAAAAATCAGAAAAAAGCGATTTAGATAAAATGCATAATAATTTGAAAAAATTAAGTTCTCAAATTCTGAAGGAATCTGACGAAAACAAAAAAGAAGAATTAAGAACACAATATCGAAATCTTGCAAATCAATTCAACGCAGCACTTGATAATACAACAGTTAAACACAATTATGAAAAAGCTACTGCTGCATAAATCTTTACATTAGACTTTACTTTTAATTTTTTGTAATTTATAATAATTATATGGATAAAAAGAACGGGCCCTCCCCGTTCTTTTTCTATCATCAGGGGGTGCGGATAATCCGCGGTTCTTTTGTACGGAAGGAAGTGCCATGAAACAAGATATTAACAGACACGAAATTCTTGAAAAAATCAATCCACTAATTGAAAACACAGCTATGCGGTTCGGTTACATTCCGCTTGAAGTTGATTTTTCAAAAGAGAATCACCGGTGGTTTTTGAGGATTTACCTTTATTCATCAGAAAAAGAAGTTACTCTTGATGACTGCGAAAATGTAACAAGAAGCCTGTCAGACTTTCTGGACGAACTTATTCCGGTAAAATATTATCTGGAAGTATCTTCTCCGGGGTTAGAAAGGAAATTCAAATCCGATAAAGAATTTATCATTTTCAAAGGCAGAAATGTAAGCATAAAGCTTAAAACACCGCTTGAAGGCGAGGATGAAAAGGTTTTTAAAGGTGAAATCCTTGACTTTGACGAGAATGAAGGGTTAAAATTCTTCAGATTTGACGACGGAGAGGAGCTTCAGATACCAAAAAGCAACATCCAATCCGCAAAACTATATATAGATTAAAATTGACAACTTAATATAATGTCCCCAAGGACAGAAAGGTATATAAACATGATTAAAATAGGATCAGCGCTTTTTGAAGCGTGCGAAGAGCTGGAACGCGAAAGAGGCATCTCAAAAGAAGTTTTAATTTCTTCACTTTGCGACGCAATGGTTGCAGCTTACAAAAAACACATGAGAATTAAAGAATCAGCAAACATAGAAGCAATTCTTGACGAACAATCCGGCGAAATCGGTGTTTTCAGAACAAAACTTGTTGTAAACGAAGTTGAAGATCCGGATGAGCAGATTTCACTGGCACAAGCAAAAGAAATTGATGAAGACGTTGAAGTTGACGATGAAGTAAAAATCGAAGTAACCCCTGATCAATTCGGCAGGATTGCGGCACAGTCAGCAAAACAGGTTATAACCCAGAGAATCCGCGAAGCTGAAAGAAATATGGTGCTTCAGGAATTTATAGATAAAAAAGGTACTCTGGTTACAGGTATTATTCAAAGAGTTGAAAACCGCAACGTTATTGTAAATATCGGAAAAATTGATGCGATTATGCCTCAAAAAGAACAGATTCCCGGAGAATACTACAAACCCGGAAACCGTATCAGAGTATTTGTTTTAAATGTAAAAGAAACCACAAGACTTCCTCAAGTAATCGTTTCACATGCACACGCAGAAATTGTTAGAGAATTATTTGAGCTTGAAGTTCCGGAAATTGAAGACGGAATCGTTGAAATCAAATCAATTTCGCGTGAAGCAGGTTACAGAACCAAAATTGCGGTATGGTCAAATGATCCTGAAGTCGATTCCGTCGGTGCCTGCATAGGCCCGAGAGGAAGCCGTATTCAGACAATTGTTTCAGAATTAAAGAACGAAAAAATTGATATTGTAAGATATTCTGAAGACCCTGTTGAATACATTGTAAACGCACTTTCACCTGCAAGAGTAGTATCTGTTGATATCTTAGCAGATGACGAGTACGCTCACGACGCAATGGTGGTCGTACCGGATGACCAGTTAAGCCTTGCAATTGGCAGAGAAGGTCAAAACGTAAGACTTGCCCACAAACTTACAGGCTGGAAAATAGATATCAAGAGCGTTTCACAAATGGAAAAAGCTGAAGCTCAAAATATCCAAAATTACAATGATGAACCTCAAGAAGAAGATTTTGAGGATGAAGAAGACGAACTTAAACAGGAAATCGAAGAAGAAATGAATCAGCAGGCTTATGACGAAGAAGATATTCAAACAGACGAACCCGCCGAAGAAGCTTCTGAAGAAGAAGATTTATAATCTAAAAATCTTTAAAAACCAAAAGCACTCCTAAAATTAAAGGGGTGCTTTTTTTATAGCAAAAAAAATTTTCAGGAGTTTTATTCCAATATCACAAATTAAGGAGGATAAATGAATAATACGATTAATTTCACATCAAGCTACCGTTTTCCGATGACTCAGCCGGGAGTAAACAGGTTTAAAAGAGAATCCTTAGAACCTGAATTAATGAAAAATTTACACAAAATCAGCGCCTTTCAAATTCCGAACACAGGCAAAGGCAACGGAAGAATTTCCGTCAAAGAGGAATACGACGGATTTGTAGAGGGAATATTAAAACGCTTGGGCTTTAAAAGATACCAAAAGCTTCCGCTGCACGACGCATCAATAGATGTAGTCGACGAAGCAGTGCGCAATTTAGGCAAAACAAACGATTACATACAAAAAGGTATGCAAAAAGCACCGATGAAAAAAAATAAAACAAACTCAAGATACAGATAAAAAATCCTGCCTAAAAAGGCAGACCTTGACAAAAAAAATTGAGCAAATATTATTATACTATGGCATAAAATACCAAATTAGTAAGTAGTATAAGTAGTAAAAAGGAGATTAATCTCATGGCAAGAGAAAAGTACGAACGTACCAAACCGCACGTTAACATCGGTACAATTGGCCACGTTGACCACGGTAAAACAACATTGACCGCAGCAATCACAGCTGTATTAGCTGCACAAGGTCAAGCTGCATTGAAGAAATTTGATGAAATCGACGCAGCTCCGGAAGAAAAAGCAAGAGGTATTACTATTTCTACAGCACACGTAGAATATGAAACAACAGCAAGACACTATGCACACGTTGACTGCCCCGGCCACGCTGACTATGTTAAAAACATGATCACAGGTGCAGCTCAGATGGATGGTGCAATTCTAGTAGTTGCAGCAACAGACGGTGCAATGCCTCAGACTCGTGAACACATCCTTCTTGCTCGCCAAGTTGGTGTTCCGAACCTTGTTGTATTCCTTAACAAATGCGATATGGTTGACGATCCTGAATTGTTAGAACTTGTTGAAATGGAAGTTAGAGAACTTCTTTCTTCATACGAATTCGACGGAGACAACATTCCGTTCATCCACGGTTCAGCATTGAAAGCATTAGAAGCAGCTCAAGCTAACCCGACAATCGCTCGCGGTGCAGATAAATGGGTTGACAAAATTTGGGAATTGATGGATGCTATCGATTCATACTTCCCGACACCTGTTCGTGATCTTGACAAACCGTTCTTGATGCCTGTTGAAGACGTATTCTCTATCACAGGTCGTGGTACTGTTGCTACAGGCCGTGTAGA